>JAUXQH010000051.1 GCA_030685065.1 Pseudomonadota bacterium
GCCGCCGCCCCGGCCGATCCCGCGGCTCCGGCCGCTGCCGCCGCTCCCGCGGCGGATCCCGCGGCCGCTCCGGCCGCCGACGCCACCGCGGCCGCCCCGGCCGCCGATGCTACCGCGGCCGCCGCCGCGGCACCCGCGGCTGAAGCGGCTCCTGTCGCGGCCGCCCCCGAAGAGAAGAAGGGCAAGAAGAAGCTCAAGAAGTCCGACAACAACCGCATGGAGGCAGAGGAGACCCGCGAGTAGCTCGCCTCCCTCGACTCCAGGAGCGGCGTCCCCCCGGGACGCCGTTCTTCGTTTAATAGACGACGCGGACGCCCCTCCGAGCCATCCAGGAATACCGTCCGATCTCGAGTGTCCGCCCTCCCCATGCTCCTCCTGGCCCTCCTCACGCACGCGGACGCCTTCTCCCCCGCCGTCCACCGCGCGCTCGCCCTCCGCGCCCTCGAGCTCGAGTCCGTCAGCGTTCCCCCCGGTGCCGCGCCCGTACAGCCCGACCAGGCCGCCGCCTTTGCCCGCGGCGCCGCCGACGAGGACTGGAACATCTTCCGGAAGTGGCTGGTCTGGCACCACTACTACACCCCCTCGTTCCGCGTCCGCTCGCTGTGGCGGCGCCCGTCGGACGAGCGGGTCGCCATGCTGAACGGCGCGATCGATGGGGCCCTCGACCGCCACGATGCGCATCGCGCTTGGTTCCTCGCGGGTCTGCTGGCCCACCACGTGCAGGACATGGCCTCGCCGCCCCACGTGGTGCCGGTGGCCCACGGGCTGTTCGACGCGTTCGAGTCGGCGGCCACCGCCGCGCGGATCCCCTCCTTGATGGGCGCCGACGTGCCCGACCTCGACCCGCCCGACGCGCATCGGGCCCTGGCCGTGTCGACCCTGGCCGCGCTCGACCGTCCGATCGAGTGCGACGCGGGTCCCGTCGCCTCCACCACCTTCTGGGCGCCTCTCGCGGGGCACTTCGGGCGGGTGGTCGCCCCGTTCGGCCGGGGCGTCGGGGCCGAGGGCTGCGCGGACGGCGCGGGCGCCTTCCTCCTGGCCCGGCTCGACGAGGCGCTCGCCTACACCCGCGCGGTGGTCCGCTACGTCGCGCGGCTGGACTGATCGACCACCGAGCCGCCGCGCGCGAGGGCCACCGCGATCACGACGCACGGCACGTCCGACACCCCGGTGGCGTCGAGCTCGGCGAGGTCCCACGCCACGAGCGGCACGCCCGAGACCAGGCCATCCGCGAGCGCCAGCACCCACCGCCCGTCGACACGGCCGGGCCCGCGCACCGCCACGGAGGCGCGCACGGTCTCGCGGTCGGTCATCACGTTGAAGTCGGTCACCGGACCACCGGGGAGCGTGCAATCCCACGCGTCCTCTCCGGCGAAGGCGAAAGGCTCGCCCGGTTGCGCCATCGTCACGACGCGACCGTCGTCACGACGCAAGCGGAAGCCGGCGCCGCGGAGGAGCAGGATCACGCGGTCCACCCCCGGGAAGCGGGAGAAGGGCCCCTCTGCCGCGACCTCCGCGATGGACAGGCGCACGCCGAAGCCGGCCGCACCCTCTCCCTCTCGCACCAGCTCGTGGGTCACGCCGCCGCCGTTCTTCCACGGCATCGTGACCCGATCGGCGGCGCGCACCACGCGGAGGACGGGACCGCCCGCGACGGAGCGGCCGCCGCCCTGCACTAGTTGGCCTTCGCCTTCTGGGCCTCGCTGATCGCCACGTACTCGCGCTCCGCCATCTTCAGGTGGTCGAGCACGATGCCGATGTTCTTTTTCGTCGTCTCGTCGGGGCGCTCGGAGTCGAGCAGCTGCATGGTCCTCGCCAGCTCGTGGAGCACGTCGCAGTGGTCGGAGAGCGCGGCGCGGTCACGCGTGTCACGGGGCTTGCCGGCGTAGGACTGGCGGTAGGACTCGAAGCGCTTGTTCGCGTCGTCACCCAGGGCGGCGGCGATGCTCGTGCCGCGGGCCTCGGAGCGCGCCTTCTTGATGCGCGTGAGCTCACCGCGGTGATGGGTGATGCGCTCAGTCACCTTCGCCAGGTTGGCGGCGTGTACTTCGGTGTCGATCCCCTGCTCGCGCACCCGCACCATCGAGACGCGGATCGCCTCGAGGGCATCGATGACGCGCTGGAGCAGCGCGGGGCGGCGCGAGTTGAGCGGCTGGCCCTGGAAGTGCAGGCGGTAATGCCCGAACTGCGTGTTGGCGGCCGTGGCGAGCACGCGCGCCTGCTCCGCCGGCGACAGCGCGGCGCGAGCATCGGCGATCGCCGCACGCTCGGTGCCGTAGAGGCGCTCGTTGACCTCCATCTGCTCCTTGCGCGAGGCGAGGCGGCTGTTGTCGATCTTCGGCATCGCCGCGATCCACGCGGCTTCCTCGGCGGCGAGCTCGGACATGAGCCCGAGGTCCCGCGTGGGGCGGGCCTTGCCGGCGAAGTGCCGCATGTAGCGGGCACGGTTCACCTCGGACCACTCGGCCAGGCGCCAGCCGGCCAACGCCGCGGGCCCGCCGGCCTGCACGGCGGCGATCTCGATGCGCTCGGAGCGGTAGAGGGCGAGCCGCTCGTCGACCGCGGCCTTCTGGCCGTCCTCGACGCCGGACGCCAGGAGGCGCTCCGTGTCTCCGATCAGCGAGTCGAGCAGCACGAGATCGCGGGTGGCGCGGGAGCGGCCCACGAAGGCCTTGCGGTAGCGGTCATGGAGGGCTTCGGCGGACATGGGGACCTCGGAGAACCACCCGCCTAACCGCATTCGGGCCACGCGGTCTCGCGCCATGCGTGTCCGGGTGTCTCCGCCCCGCGACGCGGCCCCCAGCGCGCTGCTACAGTTGCGGAATGCGCAGACTCCTCGTGCCCTTCGCCGTCGTGCCCCTCGCCGCCGCCCTGCTCGTCGGCTGTCGCGCCACCGAGCCGCCGAAGGACGCGGACGTCCTCGACACGGCGGGGCACCTCGACCCCGACGGGGACGGCTACACCGTCGAGGAGGGCGACTGTGACGACGGGGACGCCAACGTCAGCCCAGGATCCACGGAGCTCTGCAACGGGATCGACGACAACTGCGACGGCGTGGTGGACGAAGGCGTTGAGGGCACCTTCTACGCCGACGAAGATCGCGACGGCTTCGGCGACCCCACCAACGCCTCGGTCAGCTGCACGGCGCCGTCCGGCTATGTCACCAGCGGCACCGACTGCGACGACACGAGCGCCGAGGCCTGGCCCGGCAACGCCGAGCTCTGTGACGATGTCGACAACGATTGCGACGGGGTGGTCGATGACGGGGTGACCCGGACCTTCTACGCCGACGCCGATCTCGACGGCCACGGAGACCCCGCCGCGGCGCTCACCAGCTGCACGCCACCCGTCGGCAGCGTCCTCGACGGGGACGACTGCGACGACAGCAGCGCCGAGGCCTACCCGGGCAACCCCGAGGTCTGCGACGAGCGCGACAACGACTGCAACGGCGTCGTCGACGAAGGCGTGACCTTCACCTGGTACGGCGACATCGACGGCGACGGCTACGGAGACACGACGCTGGTGCAGGAGGCGTGCGATCAGCCCGCCGGCTACGTCGGGACCGCGGATGACTGCGATGACGCGGTGCCCTCGGTGAACCCCGGCGCAACCGAGCTCTGCAACGGCGACGACGATGACTGCGACGGCACGGTGGACGAGGCCGACGCCACCGACGCATCGACGTGGTACGCGGACGCCGATGCCGACGGCTGGGGCGCCACGGGGAGCGCCACCCGCGCCTGCGCCGCGCCCGCCGGCTACGTCCCCGACGGGACCGACTGCGACGACGGGCGCGCGGCCACCCACCCGACCGCGACCGAGTACTGCAACACCTACGACGACGATTGCGACGGCACGATCGACGAGGCCGACGCCGCGGACGCGGTCACCTGGCACCTCGACTACGACGGGGACGGCTGGGGCGGTGCCCGCTTCTCGTCCGTCGCGTGTTCGGCGCCCGCCGGCTACGTCGCGAGCGACTCGGACTGTGACGACGCAGCGGCGGGGAGCCACCCCGAAGGCACCGAGGTTTGCGACGACACCGACAACGACTGCGACGGCCTCGTCGATGACGGTCTGTCGACTCCCACCTGGTACGCGGACGAGGACGGCGACGGCTGGGGGGACGCCGACTTCTCCGTGACCGAGTGCGCCGCCCCGACCGGTTTTGTGGCGGACGACGGGGACTGCGACGACACGGACCCGAGCATGAGCCCGAGCGAGACCGAGGTCTGCGACGGTTTCGACGAGGATTGTTCGGGGAACGCCGACGACGGCGGCGTCTGCCCGTGCGACGTCGACTGGTACGCCGACCACCCCTACATGTTCTGCGAGACCGCCAGCACCTGGACCGCGGCGCAGACCACGTGCGCCACGTACGGCTACCACCTCGCGACGGTGAGCGGTGTCGCCGAGGACGACTGGCTCGTGTCGGTCGCGACCACGACGTACACCGGCACGGCGCTGGCGTACTGGTGGCTCGGCCTCAACGACCGTGCCTCCGAGGGCGGCTGGGTGTGGGAAGACGGCTCGCCCGTGACCTACACCCGCTGGAACAGCGGCGAGCCGAACAACTCCGGCGACGAGGACTGCACCCAGCTCATCTGGGGCACCCATTGGAACGACTGGCCGTGCGGGCTCGCGTCGACCTACATCTGCGAAGCGGACTGAAGCCGCGAAGCGGACCGAGGCTGCCGACCGGACGAGCGGCGGCGACTACGCCAGGATCATCCGGGTGTACGCGCCCACGAAGAACGTCATGATGATGACGCCCATGAACGTGTGGAGCGTGTTCAGGTAGCGGAAGCGCAGGTCGGACTCGCCGAAGTCCCAGCCGGTGTTGAACGCGCCGAGCGACTGGAGCGAGATGTAGAACATCGCGATCCACGGGATGTCGCGGATCGGCACGTTGTCGCCGTTGTAGGACATCACGGTGTCGGCGCAGAACAGCTTGTAGATCACCATGAAGGTCAGGCAGACGATCAGCGCGGTGACGGCGAGGTTTCCGAGCCGCACGCCCCAGCCGAACGCGAGCTCGAAGAGGAGGAACCGCACCGGCCACGCCAGCTTCTCGAGCAGGCCGCCGTATCGGGCGCCGAAGCTCGTCTCGTGGTGCTTGATCCACCAGTAGGCCCAATCCTCGTCGCCGGTCATCGCGCGGTCGCCGAAGCTCTGCTTGAGCGACACGAACTCGTCGATTGCGCGGGCGTGACACGCCTCCCGCACCTCGGCGTCCGGCGGTGGGGCGCCGCGGTAGTCCCGGAGCACGCGCAGGTCGGCCGGGACGGGGCCGCTGCCGGACGCGCACCCCTCGTAGTAGAGGCGGTGACCGGTTCCGTCGCCTTCCACCTGTGCACGGTCGATCTGCAACGTGCCGATCTCCGCGCCGTAGAAGGAGAGCGTGGCGTCCCCGGTGAAGCGGGCGTCCGTCAACGTCACGCGGCCGGGCACGTTCGCGTCGTCCAGCACGAGCGTCTCGTGGAAGGTGGCCTCGTTGAGCGCCACCTCCTGCGCGTAGATGGTCGTGAAGTCCGCCGAGGAGTGCCACGTGGTGCGCTCGAAGTGGGTCTCACCGCCGAACTGGGTGTTGTAGAACTCGGCGGTCGTGCCCTTGTCGGGAACGCCGAACGCCACCCGCTCGAAGATGACGAAGCCACCGAACACCGAGTTGGCGAAGGAGAGGTTCCCCTCGACCTTGGCGATCAGATCGTCGACGTGCTCGACGCCGTAGGAGAAGCCCGTCGCGAGCGGCTCTTCCGCGTCCTCGTCGCCCTGGTAGTCGCGGTAGAGCGACAGGAGCGGCGAGGGATCGTCGAGGTAGCGGGCCCGCGTCACGTCATCGAGCGAGAAGCGGACCTTGCCGTCGAACCGCGCGTCCACGAAGCGGGCGTCCCCGATGAGGTCCGCGCCGATGAGGTCCATGCCGCCGAGGAAGACCTCCTTCATGTCCAGGCTGCCCGCGAACACCGCGCGAGAGAGGTTGAGCCGGCCGCCGACGCTCGTGGACGAGAAGCTCACGGGGGCGTCGAAGCGGCCGTCCTCGAACGTGGCCGCGCGGCGCCACTCGCACCCGTCGAAGTGGACCGGCCCCTCGAAGCGCACCGAGTTGAAGTAGACCTCCCGCTCGGCGTACACGCCGGTGAACGTTGTCGCCTTGCGGAAGCGCGCGGTACCGAAGTAGGCCATCTTCTCGAGGCGGGCGCGCTTGAAGTTGGCGCCCTCGCCGAACACGGAGAAGCGGAAGTCGGCCGGGGCGCTGAACCGGGCGCCGCGGAAGTCGGCCACGCCCTCGAACACGGCGAGCGGGAACGCGGCCTTGCGCCCGCTGATCGTCACGTCCTGGAAGTTGGCCTTGCCGAGGAACACGGTCTCCCGGGTGGTGAGCTCGCCGAAGCGGCTCCCCGGCACGGTCGTGCTCTGGTTGACCTCTCTCTCCCAGGTCTTGCCCACGTCGAAGTCCCCGAGCACGAACCCGCTGACGACGAGCTGCCCGATGTCGAGATCGGGGATCCGCACCCGCCCGATCACGCACTGACTGAACTGCATGCGGTGCGGGAGCGTGGCGGGATCGACGCGGGTCAGGTCGAGCTCGTCGATGTAGCAGTAGCGGAGCTTCTTGCTGTCGTCCCCCGCGGCCACCGCACGGAGGCGTGGGAGCACGTCCTCGTTCGCGATGCGCTCGAGGAACCGCGGCTCGCCCTTCTTCGTGACGTAGATCACCTGGTCGGTGGCGCCGTTCTTCACCGCCTCGCCCATCGCGCGCACGTGGGCCACCAGCTCGTCCACCAGGGCGTCGCGCTTCGGGTGGTGCGAGGCGATGCGCAGCACCAGGACCGCGTAGAGCACGTCGCTCTGGGCCGCGGTCCGGTAGCGGGCCTCGGCGCCAGCGAGGTCGCCGAGGTGCTCGAGGACCAGCGCCTCGCGCAGATCGGCCGAATAACGAAGGTAGACGGTCAGCTCTTCGGCATCGACCGCCTTCTCGTACAGCGCGCGGGCGAGCGGGAGATCTCCCTTTTCGCGGTACACGTCCCCCGCGCGGACGAGGGCGCGGGGATCGGTGACCGTCGCCGCGTCCTCGATGGATTGGATGCGGACGGGGCGGTCCCCCGAGTGAACGGGCTCGGGCGCGACCGACCCTTCGGCCGAGCCGCCCACCGTACCCACGGCATCGCGCTCGGGGCCCGCGGCGCGCGCGAGTCCGAGCGCGGTGACGACGAGGGTCACCAGGAGGAGCAGCCGCCGGTAGATCGATGGGCCCATGTTCAGCGGACGGCCGCGCTCCGGGAGACGACCCAGCCCTGGTCCGCGCTCATGTCCGTGGAGTCGTCGCTGGACGCCCACCACATCAGGTTCTCCGCGCCGGTGCCCTCACACTCGCTGGACGAGAGGGTGCCGTTGGTGTCCAGGTCGTTCGAGCACTCGGGCGTGTCGCCGAGCGGGTCGGACTCGCTGCCGTCCTTCTCGGTGGTGTGGAACAGGCCGAGGAAGTGCCCTCCCTCGTGCGCGATGATGCGCGCCACCTCGTCGGGAGCGCTCGCGAACGCGGCCGTGGTCACGACGACGCCCGACTTGCTCGTGCCCCCCACCGCCGCGGTGCCCGGGGGCCCGCCAGCGAGCCCGAGGATGGTCGCGCCCGCGTCGTCCGTGATCTCCTGCACGAAGAAGAACGTGATCGAGCGATCGCCCGCGGAGTCGATCGAGCGGAACAGGGAGCCGAGCTCCTCGTCGCCGTCGACCACCGTGTAGGTCGCGACGTCCCCGCCGAAGTCCGAGTACGTGATGGTGCCGATGGAGAGGCCGCCGCCGGCCCACATCGCGGTGACCTGGTCGACCACGCCCGCCATCGTGGTCTCGCCCTCGGCGGCGTTGAGGCCAGGCGCGCCGCCGTCCACTCCGACGAAGACGAAGTGCAGGTCGACCGCGGGGCTCGCCTCGACCGGCTGGGTCCGGTACACGGCGCTGCAGGAGACGCTCACGGCCTCCTCCGCGTCGAAGTACAGGCGCAGGCCGTAGGCGCCGCCTGCCAGATCGAGGTCGGGCGACACGGGGAGCAGGATGGGCAGGAGATCGCTCTGGATCCCGACCCGCATCGCGGTCGCGGTCGGGTCTTCCATGTCGAACACGACGCTGCTGTCGGGCGCGGTGATGGTCTCCGCGGTGGCGAGCGTGTCGTAGCCGTAGGGGCCGCAGTACACGAGGGCGGAGACCGCGCCCGCGGCGGGCTCGAACGGCACGTCGACGCCGCCGCCGGTGTCGGTGGTGAAGGTGCCGAGGTCCTCGCGTTCGAGGCCCTCTTCGTCCTCGATCTTCTCCCCGTCGCAAGCGACGAACGTGAGGGCGAGGAGCGTCGGGAGGATGGACAGGAGGCGGTTGGACATGCGGCCTACTTCCCGCTCAGGGCGGTCGAGAGCGTGGTGCGCACGGAGGCGTCGGCCTCGACGCCGAGCTGGGCCTGCAGCGCGGCGCGGGCGCTCGGGGTGCCGACCTTGCCGAGCGCGCGAGCGGCCGCGACGCGGAGCTGGGTGTCGGGCGCCGAGAGAGCGCCGGTGAGCTCGGACAGCGCGCCGTCTCCCCAGCCCGCGCCGAGCGCGTACACGGCCTTGCGGCGGAGCAGGGCGTCCGACGCGTCGGTCGCGACGAGACCGGCCAGGAAGGCCCGGTTCGCGTCGGTCGGGAAGAAGCCGAGCGCGTAGACGGCGCCCGCGCGCCGGGTGTGCGAGAGCGTCGTGTCCTGCGCCAGCGAGTAGAGCTCCGCGCCCGCGCCCGCGCCGAGAGCGCGCCAGTCGGCGGCGCTCGGGGGCTCCTCGTACGCGGAGAGAAGATCGATCATCTTCGTGCGCAGCGCCTCGTCCGCGCGCGCGGATGGGGCCAGTGCGACGGCGAGCAACATCACGACGAAGGTACGCATCCGAGCTCCAGCGAGGTGGGCGGCCTATCGACGCGACGCGCCGGTGGCAATCCCCTGGCCCACATGGCCCCGCCGATCACTCGGCCGTTCGGACCGGCGTGAACGTGATGGGGAGGGTGACGGTGCCGTCGTCCCCGTCCACCTCGAGCGCCGTCGCCACGGGGGCGTTGAGCTCGCCGGACACGTAGGCGCACACGCCCACGGAGAAGGTGTACGCCGAACCCGCGTCGAGCTCGCCGAGATCGACCGGAAAGTCCTGGCTCCCGAAGCCGGCGAGGCAGAGGCGGTCGGTGTCGTACTCGGGGAGCGCGATGCCGACGGAACTGGCTCCCTCGTTCGTCAGGGTGACGGTTTCGACGGCGTAGCCTTCCTCCGGAAGCTCGCCCGCGAAGTCGACCTCGCCGAAGTCGAGGGCCTCGGGCGAGAACACGAGGCCGACGGCGGGCGTGCATCCGATCGAGAGGGAGGCGAGGAGGAGGCCGGCGGCGGCGAACGGGCGCATCGGGGGCTCCGGATCAGGTGTAGCGGGCGAGCTCGACGGGATCGTGCGCGCAGAACACGCGGGCCTCGCCGGAACGGGCGAGGGCGTGGAGGCGCGCCTGGTTGGTGACACGAGCGCCATTGTCCATCGCGATGAGGCGCTCGAAGGAGCGGAGCAGCAGCGGGGCGGCCCCACCCTCGACCGTCGCGCGGTGAAAGTAGGCGTCCCCCGCGTGGAGTTGCCAGCCGTCCGCCGTCTGGACCGCCACGCCCGCGTGGCCGTGCGTGTGGCCGAACAGCGGCACGAGCAGGAGCTCCGGGGGCAGCCCGCGCAGGGTATCCACGGCCTCGAAGCCGAACCACCGCGTGCCCCGCGGCTGGTACATCTCGAATCGGGGCGAGTGCGCCCACTGGATCGGCCGATAACGACGCTTCTCCAGGAAGGTCGACGGGCGCATCGCGGCCCCGTGCTCCTCGAGCGTCACGTGCACCGTGGCCCGGGGGAAGTCCGCCAGGCCGCCGGCGTGGTCCAGATCGAGGTGCGTCAGCACGATGTGACGCACGTCCGACGCGGCGAAGCCGAGCCGCTCGACCTGCCGCAGCGCCGTCTGCTCGAGATCGAGGCGCGGGCGCGTCATCCACATGAAGTCTCGGCCGAGGCGGGTGTTCGGATCCCGCACGTCGGCGGTGCCGAGGCCCGTGTCGACGAGCACGAGCCCGGCCTCGGTCTCGACGAGCAGGACGTGGCACACCATGCCCGCGTGGCCCGGACCGACCACGAGCCGGGGCGCGAGCGTGCAGAGCGTGGCGCAGTCGAGGTGATGGACGCGCAACGGCACGGCGGCACCGTAAGAAGCGGACGGGGAGCCGTCAAAGGGGCGGTGATCGCGCCGGTTCTCCGGGGCGCCCCTCCGCCCGGTGCGGGCGGAGTCGGTGCCCTCCAGGCGCGCGGCGAGGCCGCTTGGTCCGCGGGCGCGGCGCCGCTCCGCGGCCCCGCGCGAGCGGGACCGCCCACTGACGCGGGCGCCTTCCGGGCGCCTGGCGCGGGCGATGGCGCTGGGCCTGGCGCGGGAAGTTTCTCCGCCGACCTCGGTCCTCCCGGAGGGACCGGGGGGCAAGCGATGGTGGCGTATCCCCTCACGTTGGTCCTAGCGGAAGGACCGGAGTCGGCCGATGTGGGCGTATCCCCTGACCCTGGTCCTACCGGGAGGACCGGAGTCGACCGATGTTGGTGTATCCCCTGACCTTGGTCCTATCGGAAGGACCGGAGTCGGCCGATGTGGGCGTATCTCCCGATCCTGGTCCTCGAGGAGGGACCGGAGTCAGGCGACGTTGGCGCGTCCGCTCATCTGGTCCGCGGGGGCCCCCAATCACGCGCGGAGCTCTCCCGCCCGAGAGAGTGCCGCCGCGGTGGCCGCATCTTCGAGCGCCAGGCGCATCCGAGTCGCGCTCACGAGCGGGAGCGGCGGCGGGCGTTCCGCGATGCGCCGGAGCGCGCGAGGGGTGATCGCGAGCACGTGGGCGAGCTCGTCGAGGTCGACCTCGTTCGCTCGCGCGACGTGCACCGCGGCGGTTCGCGCGTCTACGTCCAGCGGCGCGTTCCCGTCGAACACGGGCCCGCGACCTGCGGCCGCGCCGGCAGCCGCGGCGACGCGGAATGCGCCCGCCCTTCGCACCGCGTCGGCGGACGGGAGGGCGAGCGCCGCCTCCGGCAGCCCGACGTGCGCGTACGCTGCGCGCAGCCGATAGCGAGGGAGCATCGCCGACAATCGAAGCGCGAGGCCCGGAACGACCCGAGCCCCGACGAGCTCGGCAAAACACGAGCCCGTGGTGAGCGCAGGATGCTCGGCGAGGCCATGGTGGGCGGGTTGGGTGAGGAAGTATCGAACGAGCGTCTCGAGGTGGGCCCGATCGCGGATCGGCGATCGGTGCGCCGCGTTCAGATTGACCCCGACGACGGCGCGTAGCGCGAGCAGCAGGGATCGGGACAAGGCGCCGATCCGTGTTTCTTCGCAATAGATCGCCAGGTGGAGATGATCGTCGACGAGCGCGAACAACACCACCACGCCGGCGGCGACGCGCCCGATCGCGTGCAGGAGGCGCCGACGTGACGCTTCATCCGGAGCGAGCGGCAGGCGACCGACCGACGTGAACGTGAGCTGAACGAGCATCATGGCGCGCGAACGCTGCGCACCGATTGGCGTATGCCAAGGGAACACGACGAACTTGGTCGCCGCGGCAGGGGCGCGCAAGGCGGCCGGGCGCCCGGGCCCGGCCGGTTCCGGGCGCGCGCCGGCCTCCGGCGCGCGCCCGAACCGAGCGCAGCGAAGCCTGGAGCCGACCCGACGGCGGCGTCCGCGACGCCGGGCCGCCCGCGGCGTCCGACGCTACGCGATCCCCTACGCCGCCTTTCGCGCCTCGACCGCCCGCCCGCGCACCCAGCGATCGTAGCCGATCATGCCGATCGTGCTGACGACGCCGATCGCCACGAACGTCCACCACACCTCGCCCGGCTGGTAGGTGGCGTACAGGAGCGCGCGCAGCGACGTGGCCGTGGCCACCTCGCCGTTCGGGAGCGTCGGCATCGCGGCCAGCGCGAAGTCGAGCACCTCGCCGCGCGGGAGGTGCTCGGCGAGGCGGCTCACCAGCGCCGGCCCGTTCAACCCGGCGAACGTCGCGAGCGCCTGCTCGGCCGTCGGCGCGTCGATCGAGCGCGCGAGCTCGGTCAGGGCCGCGTCCGACACGCCTCCGCTCCGCGCCCGCGCGAGCCACGCCGCCGCCGCATCGGCCGCGCCGGGCTCCGAGGCCACCGGCCCGGCGAGCAGCTTCCGGCACAGGTTGATCTTGTCCGCCCGCTCCTCGTACGACGCCCCCGCCACGAGGCTGCCGAGCACCCAACCGATGCCGTCGGGCATGTTTGCATACCCGAGGTAGAGCGCGCGCTTCCCCGGAGGTGCGAGCGACGCGAGGTACTCCATCTTCTTCGGTGACGCCAACATCTCGCCGACGGTGAACGCCGCCACGCCCGCGAGCACCACGTACACGTTCGCCGTGTAGACGAAAGCGATCAGGGAGAGGCTCGCGATGCCCATCCCGAGGATCGTGCTGGTCAGCGTGCTCACGCGGGACGAGAGCCAGGCGAACAGGAACATCGTGCCCATGATGAGGAAGGCGTTGATGTTGATCAGGCGCTCCTGCGGGATGTTGACGCCCTGCGCGCCTTCCGCGATCCAGGCCTCGTTCCCCACGAGCTGCCCGAGCGACGCGAGCAGGCCGGAGCTGTCGGTCCAGTCGTCGACGTAGTTGGGGAGCATGTCGAACAGCTGGTGGAAGCCGAACCAGAAGCCGGCGCTGATGAAGATGAAGCCGAGGAGCACCGGGCTGGTGAACAGCTCGACGATGCTCTCCCGCACCAGGACCAGCGGCCCGCGGGTGTCGACTTCGGCGCCGCGCTCGTCCGTCGGGTCGGTGTAGAACGACAGCGGGAGGAGGTTCGAGAGCACCAGGAGCGAGCACGTCGCGAACACGCCGTGCCAGCCCCACCCCATGGTGTCCCGCGCGAAGGCGGGGATGAACGCCGCGACCGCCGCGCCCACGTTGACCGACTGGTAGAACAGGCCCCAGCCCATCGACGCGCTGCCCTTGGAGCGGGCGATCGAGTGCGCCAGCGTGCCCTGGATGCCGGGCTTGAAGATGCCCGTGCCCGTCGCGAGGAGCTGGGTGCCGAGGAGCATGCTCCAGAAGCCAGTCGCCATCGCCATCACGGCGTACCCGACGGCCTTGAACACCACGGACACCGCGATCGTGCGCTTGTAGCCGAAGCGATCGGCGAAGCCGCCCGCGAAGGTCGGGAGCCAGCTCTGCGTGGCCGCCCAGCACGCGAGCATCGTGCCCTTCTCCGTGTGGGTGAGGCCGGCGCCACCTTCGCTCGGTGCAAGCACCACGAACACCGGGACGACGAGGCGCACGCCGTAGTAGGCCATGCGCTCCATCAGCTCCATGAAGATGCAGAGCCAGAACACGTAGTCGAAGGCGCGTAGCTGGGCGCCGAGGCTGCTCGGGGAGGACATTCCGGGAGGCTACCCCAACGAGCGGGCGAGCGCGATCAACCGCTCGCCTCGAAGCACGCCCGGTAGAACACCTCCGGCCGCGCGCGGAGGCAATCCTCGACGCTCGCGCGGCGCTCGGTGCGGCGGTGCTGCCAGAGCTCCAGGCCGAGCCGGCGCGACACGGCGGCCAACGTCGGCACGCGCGGGAGGCGTACACACGTCGACCACGCCCACCCCGACGCGATGAGGTAGGGGCGCCCCACGTAGACGCCGGCGGGCGCCGGATTCTGGTCGAGGCCCGTCGGGACGAACCGCTCGGGGTACGGCAGGAGCGGCACGCCGTCCCGGAAGAGGCCCGGCGGCGAGGCATCGACCACGCGGGCCGCGCGCACGAGGGCGCGGTCGTCCTCCTCCTCGCACCACCAGTCGATGGGGCGCCGGCTGTCGGCCGTCATCGGCACGAACGCCAACGCACCCACGACGGGGACGGTGGCCGGGCGGTCGTCTCCCGTGATGCGCTCGGTGAGGACGGCGTAGTCGGGGACCAGGTCCTCCACGATGTCGGAGAAGACCTCGTCCGGCACGAGCACCTCCGCGATCCGCGGCGGACGCACGTCGTGGTGGGGCGGGTGGTCGATCTTCAGGATCGCGGCGAGCCGGATCAGCTCGGGGTCGGCCCACGGCGCGTCCCCTTGGAGGACGGCGAGCGCGCGGCCGTGAAAAGCGACCTCGGCGGCGAGGTACGCCGGGGCGTCGAGCTCCGCTCCCCCGTAGCGCTGGTAGTTCAGGTAGCTGCCGGGCTCGAAGAGCGCCTCGTCGCCGCTCGCCGGATCTCCGTCGGCGAGCACGTCCAGGAGCACCTCTCGTTCGGGGGGTCGTCGCATCAGTACTCCTGTTCGTCGGACATCATGGGCTCCATATACAGCGCGGCGGCCGCGTGGTGGGCCTCCCGCACCTGGTCCACCAGCGAAGCCGGGGACTCGACGCGAACCTGCGCGCCGAAGCCGAGGAGCCACTCGCGCAGCTCCGGACCCACGTTCACCCGCATGCGGAGGCGCACGCCGCCATCCGTCATCGGCTCGAGGTGCTGGGTCGGGTGCCATTGCCGCTCCCGAAGGAACAGCGCCACGGCCGCGGTGAAGCGCGCCACGACGAGCTCGGGCGGCCCGCTGGTGATGCCGAAGCTGTCGGACACCAGGGCGTGGGGGTCGTAAGCGACGGGGTAGTCGAACTTCTCCCGCCGGAGCCGCGCGAAGCGCTCGAAGCGCTCGACCGCGAAGCTCTTGACCTTGTCCTCCTGCGTGTCGCGCGCGAACAGGTAGAGCCCCTGCCGGTAGGTCGCGAGCGTGAGCGGCTCGAGGCGGTAGACCTTGCCGAATCCGCCGCGAACGGGACGGTATTCGGCGTCGGCCGGGTTCGAGTAGAGGAGCGCGCTGACGATCTCGTCGAGCTTGTCCGGATCCGACCGGTAGTCCTTCGCGTGCTCGGGGACGGCCATGAACTTCCGGTCGAGATCGCGCGTGAGGTCGGACGTCGAGCGCGCGATCGCGGGCTGGAGCCGCTCGATCGCGCCCTCGAGGTCGGCCGCGAAGGACGTGCCGTCGAGAAACGTGAACAACGTGCGCCCGAAGTGCAGCGAGAGCACCTCCGCGAGCGTGAGCTGCACCCCGGAGCGGGCGTACGACGGATCCAGCGAGAGGACGCGATCCGTCCCGACGCCGTCGTCCCGCAGCGGGAGCCCGAGGTCCTTCAGGTCGGCGACGTACCGGCGGAGCGTGCGGGCATCGAGCGCGAACCGCTCCATCAGCTCATGCGCGGATACTCCGCCGCGACGCTGGATGATCTCGAAGATCCGTACGAATTTCTGGGACTTGTTGAGGCTGTCGTCCGTCATCGGCGGGCTCTCTCTCTGGCGATCGCTCGGAGGCGCACTCCGGCATCACGCGGGGAATCTCGGGGGGGCGGACAAATTCTGGCACAGGCGCGAGACAAGATGTGGGTGTCCGGTAGACACCGGACAGGTGTTCAGCTAACCTCATGTTCAGGTCGATTCACCTTCCCCCGATACAGGAGCCCCCCATGAACGCCACGCTCTTCTTCGATTCGCTGCTCACCGCGCTGCTCAGTGTCGCCCTGATCGGGGGGGGCGGTCTCACGCTCTGGCTGCTCCCGTGGTCGGACGCGGATCGGGCGGGAACGGTGCGCGGCCTCTCCTCGGTCGGGCGGTTCGCGATGAAGCTCGGCGGCGGGGAGGTCGTGGGTCGCGCGCGCGCCCCCTTTCTCCTGGGGCGCGCGCGCGCCGCAGCCGCGCGGTGACCCGCGCGGCGCCGCGCGTTCAGTAGACGTCGCCGGGCGCCGCGGTCGCGGCCTCCGAGGTCTTGCGCGCTTCGCCGAGCTGCTTGGCCAGCGCCGCGATCTCTCCAAGGGGAAGCGGCACGTCGATCACGCCCTTCACCAGGCCGTCCTCGAGGTCCAACGCCACGTACATCGGCCGCGGGAGCACGCGCGCGGGCCCAGCCCCCGTGGGGAGGATGCGAGTGGTGAGGAGGATGGGCCAGGTGGCCGCGAGCTCGGCCACCCCGCCGCTCACCCAGGGCTCGCCGACCTGTGCCCCGGCAGGCAGGGCCGCACGATCGGTGGACAGGTCGAGGCGGTTGTCGCTCGCCGTCGCCAGGATCACGAAGGGGCCTGCGCTCACGGTCAGGTGCGTCGCGTCCAGGCGCTCGACCGCGAGGTCGGCGTGCTTCGCGAGGCGGAGGGTCCGGCGCGCGACCTTGCGGGCGGGCATGTGGCCGGCGAAGGGGATCACCGCGGCGACGCGCGGGCTCGGCTCCATCTGGAGCAGCGCCACCGTAGTGCCGCCGGTGACCGGAAACAGGCGCTGGAAGCGCCGTGCCTGCCGCAGATCCTTCCCGTTCAGGAAGCTGGAGAAATCGACGCCGTCGAGCCCGACGCCGATCACCATGACGGCCTGCGGCAGCTCGCGCGTACGTGCCACCGGCGGCACGGCGCCTCCGAGCGGGATCCCCTCGGACGCGGAGAGCCCGGGGACGGTGGCCACGAAGGTGGCCGGCTGACCCTCGGTGAACGAGAGGTGGGTCACGACGTCCAACGCGCCGACCTTGCCGTCCTCGATGTGCATCGCCACCAGGCAGCCCGGCGTCTCGGGGACGGCCTCCAGCATGGCCGGGGGCAGGCTCCGCGCGGCGTGCGCGGCGATCGGCCCGTGGGTGACGTGGGCCCACCCGTTCGCGACCTGCACGCGCATCTCGTCGCCGTCCGCTTCACGGATCCCCCAGCTGTCCGGCCCTTCGAACAGCGCGCCACCGGCCGCCGGGTTGAGGGTCAGGAAGCGTTGGGCGAGCTCGTGCGGGGTGAGCACGGTGTCGAACCCGAAGGATACCGTCCGCGTGTCCTGCCACCAGGACAGCGTGAGCCGCGCTTCGGTCGCGCCTCCGGACGCCGGAAACAGCCCGCGCACCCCCGCGAAGAACGCTTCGAGCTCGCCCGGGACGGGGGGCGATCCGTCGGCGGGCCGCACCCCGGGCGGGAGGTCCGCGCCCGCGATCTGGGCGACCGCCTGCTCCACGCGCGTCAACGCCTCGCTCGCAGAGCTGCACACCACGGCGAGGTCGGGCGCACCGCCGACCTCGCGGTCCAGATCGGCGCGAAGGCCGGCGTGGGCGGGCGCGCTGTAGGCCGCGACCGCGGCGAGGAAGAACATCGGGACTCCGGTCGAGCGTGGGGACTATCCGGGCGCGGGGGAGCCCACCCCGACTCCATGCATGGGTTAAACGCCGCCCCTCTCTCTCTCGAGCTTCGGAGCCTCCATGAGCCGCTACACCCCCCACGAGATCGAGCCCCGCTGGCAGGCCCGATGGCGCGCGGAGCACACCTTCCGTACGGACGAAGACCCGAAGAAGCCGAAGTTCTACGGCCTCGTCATGTTCCCCTACCCCTCGGGGGACGGCCTCCACGTGGGCCACCCCGAGAGCTACACCGCGGTCGACATCGTGGTCCGCTACAAGAAGGCCCTCGGCTTTCGCGTGTTGCACCCGATGGGGTGGGACGCCTTCGGCCTCCCCGCCGAGCGCAAGGCCGTTCGCGACGGCGGGCAGCCCGCCGAGATCACGGCGAAGAACATCGCGAACTTCCGCGGCCAGATCGACCGCCTCGGCTTCTCGTACGACTGGGATCGCGAGGTCAACACCTCCACCCCCGACTACTACAAGCACACCCAGGCGATCTTTCTCAAGCTCCACGAGATGGGGCTGGCCTACCTCGCGGAGGTGCCCGTCAATTGGTGCCCGGCGCTCGGGACCGTCCTGGCGAACGAGGAAGTGCAGGACGGCAAGTACGTCGAGACGGGGGATCCGGTCGAGCGCCGCCTGATGAAGCAGTGGATGCTGCGCATCACGGCCTACGCCGAGCGCCTCCTGACGGATCTGGACGGGCTGGACTGGCCGGCCGGCATCCTCGAGATGCAGCGCAACTGGATCGGCCGCTCCGAGGGCGCGGAGGTGCGCTTCGGCACCGATGCGGGCGATCTGCTCGTGTTCACCACGCGCCCGGATACCCTGTACGGCGCCACGTTCTGCGTGCTCGCGCCCGAGCACCCGCTGGTCGTGCAGCTCTCCACCAACCCCGACGTCGCGCCCTACGTCGCGGCCGCCAAGAACCGCTCCGACCTGGACCGCGCGGTCGCGGCCGAGAAGGAAAAGACGGGGGTGTTCACCGGCGCCTACGCCACCAACCCCGTCACCGGCGCGAAGGTGCCGATCTGGGTGGCGGACTACGTGCTCTCCACCTACGGAACCGGCGCGATCATGGCCGTTCCCGGTCACGACGAGCGTGACTATGCCTTCGCCAAGAAGTACGACCTGCCCATCGTCCGCGTGGTCGAGGGCGGCGATCTGCCCTACGCGGGCGAGGGCATCGCGGTCAACTCGGGCCGGATCGACGGCCTCCCCACGGCGGAGGCCAAGGCGACGATCCTCGCCTTCATCGAGGCCGAGGGGCTCGGCATCCGGCGGGTCCGCTACAAGCTGCGCGACTGGCTCTTCTCGCGGCAGCGCTACTGGGGCGAGCCCTTCCCCATCGTGCACCTCGAGGACGGCACGATCTGCCCGGTCGACGATCTGCCGGTCATGCTCCCGGCGCTCGAAGACTTCCGGCCCACGGCGAGCGGGGAGCCGCCTCTCGGGCGCGCGAAGGACTGGGTACAGACCACGTGGAGGGGTCAGCCGGCCCGGCGCGAGCTCAACACGATGCCGCAGTGGGCCGGATCGTGCTGGTACTGGCTCCGCTACATGGACGCGAAGAACCCCGATCAGCCCTTCGCTCCGGAGAAGGAGAAGCTCTGGGGGCCCGTGGATCTCTACGTGGGCGGGGTGGAGCACGCGGTGCTGCACCTCCTCTACGCGCGCTTCTGGCACAAGGTGCTCTACGACTGCGGCTGGGTGCACACCAAGGAGCCGTTCCAGAAGCTGTTCAACCAGGGGATGATCCTGGCGTTCTCCTACCAGGACGCGGCGGGCAAGTACTACCACCCCGGCGAGGTCGAGGAGCGGGAGGGCGGCTGGTACGTCAAGGGCACGGACACCGTGGTCAAGACGCAGATCGAGAAGATGTCGAAGTCCCGCTACAACGTCGTAAACCCCGACGAAGTGGTCGAGGGTTGGGGCGGTGACGCGCTGCGCCTGTACGAGATGTTCATGGGCCCCCTCGAGCAGGTCAAGCCCTGGCAGACCAGCGGGGTCCAGGGTGTCTACCGCTTCCTCGAGCGCGTGTGGCGCCTCTTCGTCGACGAGGAGACCGATGCCGTGCGGATCGGCGACACGATCACCGGCGACACGCGCCGCGCGCTGCACATCGCCATCAAGGAGACGACGGAGGGCATCGAGGCGCTGCGGCTCAACACGCCGATCGCGAAGATGATGGAGCTGGTGAACACCGCGAAGGGCGCCGCCCTGCCGCGCGCCGAGGCCGAGGCGCTCCTGCTCATCCTCCACCCCTTCGCGCCGCACATCGCCGAGGAGCTGTGGGCCCGGCTGGGGCACACCACCTCGATCTATGGGCACCCCTGGCCCGTGTGGGATCCGGCGGCGCTCGTGGTGGACAGCGTTCCCATCGCGGTGCAGGTGCTCGGCAAGCTGCGCGGGACGTTCCAGGCCGCGCCGAACGCCACGACCGCCGAGCTGCTCGAGGGCGCCCGCGCCGTGGAGAACGTCGCGAAGCACCTCGAAGGGAAAACCATCGTGAAGGAGATCGTCGTGCCCGGAAAGCTGGTGAACTTCGTCGTGAAGGGCTGATGGCGACCGAAGAGCAGCTGAACCACCCGCTCCACGGGGTCTCCCTCGAGCGCATCCTCACCGTCCTGCTCGAGCGGCATGGCTGGGAGGGCCTGTGGACGCGCATGCCCGTGCGCTGCTTCCAGATGAACCAGAGCGTGAAGTCCAGCCTGACGTTTCTCCGCAAGACCCCCTGGGCGCGCAAGGAGCTCGAGGACTGGTACGTGTCCGATCTGAACCGCCCACCGCGGGTAAAGTTCTAGGAGCGTTCGGGGAAATGCGGACCGACGGGAGCATTTCTCCCGAACGCTCCTAGGAGCGCGCCGGCGTCGGGGTCAGGGCATACGGACCGCGCGGGGCCCTACGGGCAGAGCGGCCGGGCATGGCTCGCGATCCCGAGCCGCCTCCGCACCTCGAGATCCAAGAGCCACCGGCCCCGCGCGACATCCGGGGCCTCGCCCCCTTCGGGCAGCGCCACCGTCTCCTCGAACGTCGTCGCGACGCCAGCACGATCGCGCACCACGACGACGAAGGAGACGAGCCCCGCCCGTCCTGGCTCACGCGCGCGAAAGCGGGCGGTCCAGGCGCGTTGGCCCGGGAGCTTGACGGGGGTGGAGAAGTCGTAGAGTCGGGCGACTTCGGCGTCGGTCATGTCGGGCCTGGCTTTGTGTGGCGCCCAGATACTCCGGCGCCGTCGCGGCGGCCCCCGCGCCTGGGCACGGGAGCGCGTGCTCCGCCGGGGGGCGTGCTACCCTGGTCGGCCCACCGCGAGGCAAGCGTATGCGCCTCGGAACGAGGTTTTCCTGACTCGCAGCTCTCTCTCGCTCCGCTTCGTCCCCTCCTCGTCGGGCGCTGGAGGGTTGTCGATCCTCGACCAGCAGGCGCTCCCGGACGCCGAGCGCTGGCTGCCTGCCGACGCTCCCGAGGCGATGATCGGGCACATCCGGGCCCTCCGGGTGCGCGGGGCGCCGCTCATCGGTGTGGCTGCGGCGCTCTGCCTCGCCCGGGTGGCCGCCACCGGCGGGGATCGACACGCCCTGGCTGACGCGGCACGCCGCCTCCGGGCCGCGCGCCCGACCGCGGTGAACCTCATGTGGGCCCTGGATCGAATGGGCGGGGCCCTCGCGGCGCACGACGACGCGCGCACGCTCGCGGGGCGCCTGGAGGCCGAGGCCATCGCGATCTTCGACGAGGACGTAGCGCTGTGCGAGGCGATGGCCGCCTACGGCGGCGCGTTGATCGGCGAGGGCGAGGGCATCCTCACCCACTGCAACACGGGCGGGCTCGCCACCGCGGGGATCGGCACCGCGCTCGGCGTCCTCCGCCGCGCGTGGGAGTCGGGAAAGCGCATTCACGTCTGGGTGGACGAGACACGACCGCTGCTCCAGGGCGCCCGGCTCACCACCTACGAGCTCGGCCGGCTCGGAATTCCCTACACGCTCATCACCGACAACATGGCGGCCGCGGTCATGCGCTCCGGGCGCATCCAACGCGTCCTCGTCGGCGCGGATCGCATCGCCGCCAACGGGGACTTCGCCAACAAGATCGGGACCTACGGCATCGCCGTGCTCGCGGCGCACCACGCCATCCCCTTCCACGCGGTCGCGCCCTGGTCGACCGTCGATCTCCGCACGCCCGACGGCGCCGGAATCCCCATCGAGGAGCGCGACCCTGGAGAGGTGCGGGGCGTGATCAGCAGCGGCGGCGCGCACCGGTGGGCCCCCGCCGACTCCCCGGTGTTCAACCCTGCGTTCGACGTGACGCCAGGCACACTGATGACCTCCCTCGTGCTCGACACGGGGGTGGTCTCCAACGCCGACCTCGCCGCCGGGCGCCTCGGTACCTCGTCGCAGGTCAACCCGGCCCACTGAACGCCGCGCCGAGGTCGGCGCGGCGAAGGGGCGTGGTGCCGAGGCCGAGGCTCTTCAGAGGCTCCAGACGCTGCCGGGCCCGCCGAACGCGCCCTGGTCGTTGCGCGTGCCGTCCGCATCGTTCAACGACGAAGAAGGATTGCCGGCGTCGATGGAGCCCGACGAGGAGCGGAGCGAGAAGTTGTCGTTGTAGACGTTCCCGTCACACGCGGCGGACGTGAAGTTGCCGCCGCTCGAGACGGCGCCCGTGCCGGCGGCCAGCGTACCTCCGTACGCCAGGGTCTCGGTGTTGTAGACGTTGTTGTAGTCCTGGCTGCCCGACCCGCCCGCGCCGTAGATCGCGTAGGCCGCGGTGTCGGACTGTGCGATCGAGCTGTACAGGTTGAACGTCGTGGAGGCCCCGATGTACGCCTGGGATCCACGCGCGCTACCCGAGATGCTCGACGTGTTGCCGAAGAACACGGTGTTGGTGAAGGTGGAGGCACCCGACGACTCGGTGAAGAGCCCCCCGCCGTCCGTCTCGGCGCTGTTGCAGCCGACGATGGCGTTGCTGAAGGCGGCCGACGCGCCCGAGAGGAGCACGCCGCCGCCGTCCGTGGCGCTGTTCTCGCCGACGTAGCCCTCGTCGAAGGTGAAGTAGGAGCTCGCCTCCGCGAAGATGCCACCGCCCTGGTCCGCGTAGTTGCCCTCGATCACGGACGTGGTGAACGTCGCGTTGGAGCCCTGGAGGCAAACCGCGCCGCCGAAGCTGTACATCCAGTACTGGGTGTACCCGCCGACCGAGGTCTGCTCGAACCCGGGCAGGGTGTTGTCGCGGATGATCACGTCGTAGAAGTTCGGATCGTCGCCGTTCGCGTACACGCCACCACCGCAGTACTCGTAGGTCGTCACGGAGCAGCTGGTGCGGCCGGAGTGGGAGGCCGAAGAGTCCGCGCAGGTCGTGGTCGCGGTCGACGAGGTGTAGGAGCCCGTTCCGCCCGTGATCGTGAAGCCGTGGAGGGTCGGCGTCGCGTTGGTGCCCGACGCGACCGTGACCGTGGCGCCGCAGGCCGTCGGGTTGGCGGTGGTGCAGGTGGAGAGATTGGCGTCGATCGTGGTGATCTCCTGCCCCTCCACGCCCCACACGTCGATGGACTTGGAGTCGAGATCGATCCGCTCGAGGTAGGTGCCGGCGTAGGCCACGACGCACTCGTTCGCGTTGTCGATGGCGTCCTGGAGGCTGTCGAAGGGGTTCGCGAGCGTACCCGCCCCCGAACCGGAACCCGTTACCGCGTCCGCGACCACGGGCTCGGAGAACGACGCGTCGTTGCAGTCGTAGGCGTTCTCCGAGTAGCCCGACGGGAGCTCACACTCCGAGGTGGTGGCGGCGGGATCCCCGAAGCCGTCGGAGTCATCGTCGGCGTAGTAGGTGTTGCCGTCGGTCGGGCTGTCGTCGGCCGTGCCGTCACAATCGTTGTCGAGGCTGTCGCAGATCTCGGACGCGCCCGGGTGCGAGATGCCGCTGGTGTCGATGCAGTCCGTATTGTCGGGGACGTAGCCAGAGGGGGGGCTGCAGGACACGTCGCTCACGGCGGGGTCCCCGTAGCCGTCGGCGTCGACGTCGCGGTACCAGGTGATCGCGTCGGCGGCGAGGTCCTCGTCGATCGTGCCGTCACAGTCGTCGTCGATGCTGTTGCAGTACTCGGTCGCGCCCGGGTTGGTGAGCGCGCGCGCGTCGTCACAATCCGTGTAGTCGGCGACGTGGCCCGCGGGGAGGTAGCAGGCAACGGTCGTCACCGTGCGGTCCCCGTACGCGTCGGCGTCCGTGTCGGCGTACCAGGTGCTGGCGTCGAGCGCGGAGTCCTCGTCGACCGAGCCGTCACAGTCGTCGTCATAGGCGTTGCAATACTCGGGCGCGCCGGGGTAGCTCGCGGCGCGGGCGTCGTTACAGTCCGTGGCGTCTGCCACGTAGCCCGAGGGCTGGTAGCACTCCACATCCGTCACCGCGCTGTTGCCGAAGAGGTCGGCGTCGGCGTCGGCGTACCAGGCGGGGGCGTCCACCGAGGAGTCCTCGTCGACGGCGGCGTCACAGTCGTTGTCGATGTAGTCGCAGTATTCGGGAGCGCCGGGGCGCGCGCGCGACGTGCCGTCGTTGCAGTCCGTGCTGTCCGCCACGTACCCGGAGGGTTGGGAACAGCTCACGGAGGAGACGGCCGCGTTGCCGTAGGTGTCGCTGTCGGCGTCGAGGTACCAGGTCGCGGCGTCGACCGAGCTGGTCTCGTCCACCGTGCCGTCGCAGTTGTCGTCGTAGGTGTTGCAGTACTCGGTGGCCGCGGGATTGCTCAGCGCGCGCGTGTCGTCACAATCCGTGGCGTCCGCCACGTAGCCGGACGAGGCGGTGCAGGAGAGGAGCGGCGAGGAAGCCGATCCGTAGGTGTCCCCGTCGGTGTCGGCATACCAGGTGAGCCGGTCGGTGGCATCGGTGTCGATCACGCCGTCGCAGTTGTCGTCGATCGTGTTGCAGATCTCGGTGGCGTCGGGGTTTACCGCGGCGGTGGAATCGTCGCAGTCCGCGAAGTTGATCGTGTACCCGGTGGGCACCGAGCAGGCCTCCTGGGTGAGCCCGGCGGCGCCGAACTCGTCCTCGTCGAAGTCCGCGTAGTAGGTGGTGGTGACGCCCTCGTCGACCGTCCCGTCGCAGTTGTTGTCGACCTCGTCGCAGACCTCGGCGTTGCCCGGATACGCGTTGTCCGTCGTGTCGTCGCAATCGGTGTTGTCTTCCACCGAGCCGCTGGGCTGCTCGCAGCCGTCGGTCACCGCCGCGGCGTCACCGAAGCCGTCTCCGTCCGCATCCGCGTACCAGCTACTGGTCACGCCCTCGTCGATGTCCCCGTCGCAGTCGTTGTCGATCTCGTCACACGTCTCGGTGGCGCCGGGGAACGAGTCGCGCTCGCTGTCGTCACAGTCCGTACCGCTCTCCACGTAGCCCGAGGGGGCGTCGCAAGCGGTGACAGACACGTTGCCGTCCCCAAAGCCGTCCCCGTCGAAGTCCTGGTAGTAGGTACCCTCGACCCCCTCGTCGATGTCCGAGTCGCAATTGTCGTCGACGCCGTTGCAGATCTCGGTGGCCGAGGGGTGCACGTCGGAGTTGGCGTCGTCGCAGTCGCCTTCGGAGACGAGGAACCCGTCCCCGTCCTCATCGCCGGCGCCGTCGATGACCGACGTGTCGTCCTTGTCGTCCTTGCCGTCCGCCGGGTTGGCGCTCCCGTCACAAGCAAAGAGGAACGCGAGGGAGAGGGTGAGGGGCAAGCGGAGCATCGGCTACCTCGCGAACGAAAGGGCGGATATTGGGAGGCAGATTACAGTATCGAAGAGCTGATTGTGCATTAAACGTCACGGGATGCAAGGCCGGGCTCGCGCAGATGCCGCCATGCCTCCCAGGATCCGGCTTCAAAGGGGATCCAGCACGTCGTCCCGCTCGAGCGCCGCCGCCGATCGGGCGCGGGGCGAGCCGGGCGGAACCGGGAGCGGCCCCCGGAGCGGCTGGAGCCGCGGCTGCGTCACTCCCGCGACTTCCCGTCCCGAGAAGGCTCGCCGGGTGCATGATCGCCGTGCAAATGATCGCCGTGCGAATGATCGCCGTGCGAATGATCGTGCCCGCACGCGCCTGAGTGGGTGCCGGACCCCGCGTGCACGCGCAGCCGCGGACGCAAGAGCGGCGCGAGGAAGCTGCTCGGACCGTGGCGGACGAGCGCACCGGCGTAGAGCAGCAAGACCAGCGCCATGGCGGCGATCTCGACCGGAGTCACGGGGGCGCCCGGGACCGAATCGGGCGCCAGGAGCGGCTTCACCAGGGCGGCGAGGCCGAGGAGGGCGACGATCCAGGGCGCCGTGCGATCGACGAGCTCGATCAGCCCGAAGCGGGCGCCCTCCCCGACGCGCTCGGCGAGGGACCGCGGGCGGGGCGCGGGCGCCGATGCATGGAGCACGCCCGCCGCGAGGTAGCCCAGGAGCACGGCGGGCGCGCATGCGAGCAGCAGGGCGAGCAACGCGTTCCCCGCGCCGGGCTCCCCCGCTTCGAGCTCCCCCGCGCCGAGGACCATACCGACGCCGACCAGCCCGCCCCACCCCGCGGGGCGGCGCGGCACCCCCTCGCCGGCGTGGCCCAGCACGTGCAACAACGCGCCCGCCACCGCACATTCGGCCACGCCGAGCGCCGCCGGAGAGGCGCCGGCCATCACGCGATCCGCGGCGAACCAACCCGCCACCGTGACCGCGGCCGTCGCGAGGAGCAATCCTGCCGCGAACGTCCGCCCCGCGCGCTGCGAGCTGATGCGCCACGTCGCGAGCCCGACCGGCAGCGTGTGCAGGACCACGGCCCACGCCAGCAAGCCCTCGCCCGCGTGCCCCCCGTGGGCGTCGGGCGCGGCGAGCGCGGCGCCGTCGATGCCCGCATGCACGAGCAGCGCGAGGACGGCGAGCGCGCCCACCGAGCGCTCGCCACCCGGGACGCTGTGCGCCAGGATCCCCACCATGGCCCCGCCGCCGAGGGCGACCAGCGCGGGCCAGCCGGCCGCTTCCAGCCCGAAGGGCAGGACGTAGACGAGCAGGATCCCCCCTACGACCACCTGGATCAGCCCGTCCGCGAAGCCCGCGGCCCAGGGGCGCCCGCGCAGGGCACGATCCGCCAGCGGCGCGACCGCCATGGCCAGCAGGGAGAGGAGGAGGGTCGGCATCGCGCGCGCCAGCGTGCCCCGCCGTGGAGATCGGTGCAACTACATCCGAGTTGCGGTTCCATCTTCGTCGCTGCCGCGAGTCAGAGCGGCGTGTAGCGCTGCGTCAGCGGACGGAGCCCCTCGACGTGGGGCCCGAGGGCGGCCTCGAGCGCGATGGCGCGCGGGTGGGCGGGATCGTAGAGGCTGGTGGCCTCGGTCGGATCGTTCGCGAGGTCGTAGAGCCAGCGCTCGCCCGTGTTCCAGCGGTAGATGAGCTTCCAGCCGTCATCGACCACCGATTGCACCGGGCCGAGCCGGGCCACGCTCAAGAAATCGAGCACCCGCTCCTCGGGGGCCTCCCCCACCGGAAAGCCGGTGATCGTGGGATCCGTCGGCACGTCCAGGAGCGACAGGATCGTGGGCGCGATGTCGATCAGCGACGTGTCTCCCGCCCACGCGGCCGGCACGATGTTCTTTGCCCAGAAGAACGCGACAGCGTCGTTCTCCTCGGTGTTCAGGCCGTACGCGTGCGTCTGCTCGTCGTGCTCCCAGAACTGCTCGCCGTGATCGGTCCAGAACAGGACCAGCGTGTCGTCCAGGAACCCGTCCGCCTCGAGCGCCGCGAGCGCGGCGGTGAGCTGGTCGTCCATCCACCGGACCTCGCCGTGGTACCGCACGAGCAGGTGCAGCAAGAGGACCTCGCGCTCCTCTTCCGTCATCTCCGGCCATGCGTCCCCCGCCGCGTATTGTTCGTCGGAGATCGTCAGGTCGTAGTCGACCGGAGGGAGCCCCTTGAGCCCGGCGAGGTAGCTGTCGGGCGGGTTGTAGGCGGGGTGGGCCTCCTTGATGTGCAGGTGCAGGTACCAGCGATCGACGCCCAGCTCCTCGGCTTCGTGGAGGCGCTCGAGGCCGGTGCCGAACACGCTCTCGGTGCGGCGATCGTCGGGGCGCTCGGAGGAGTCGAAGCCGATGTCGCTGTTCCGGTCCGCCGAGAACCAGCCGTTCGAGGTCACCAACATGGTGCGCCAACCAGCGCCCGAGAGCCGCGACGCCAGGGTCGGCACGTCCTCGGGGGCCCAGGCGTTGTCGGGGTCGCGCAGGTCGGGGGCGTAGCCGACGTCGATGTTGGAGGCGCCGTAGTTGGCGCAGAGCACCGACGGGAACGTCCAGTTCGAGCAGCTTCGGTGCGCGTCGAGCGACACGCCCTCTTCCGCCAGCCGGTCGAGCAGCGGCGCGAGGCCCTCGCCGCCGAACCGGGACATCAGATCGCGCCGGAACGTGTCGACCGACACCACGAGCAGGTTCTTCGGAACCTCCCCGTAGAAGCTCGGAAAGGTGTCCGTGGGGAGCAAGGCGGGTTCGCCCGTGTCATCGCCTCCGCCGGGCACGACGGGGACGGAGGGGGCGGTGCAGGCGAGGAGCAGGGAGAGGAGCATGGGGCCGAGGCGAGCCCCCACTATGCGCCGGTTCGCGCGCCGGTGGCTACGCGTCGCCGCGGATCGCACGGATGGCCGCGGCGCGGTCGGTCGCGCCGAACACGGCCGAGCCGGCCACGAGCACCTGGGCCCCCGCATCCACGAAACGCCGGGCGTTCGAGGGCTTCACGCCCCCATCGACCTCGACGAGCGTCGGGAGGCCACGCCTCACGATCGCCTCCCGCACGCGCTCGATCTTCGGGAACACCCGCTCGATGAGCGACTGCCCGCCGAAGCCCGGGTTGACCGTCATGAGCAGCACGAGGTCCAGCTCGTCGAGCACGTAGTCGAGCACGCTCTCGGAGGTGTTGGGGTTGAGCACCACCCCCGCCTTCGCGCCGGTCTGCTTGATGGCCTGGATCGAGCGGTCCAGGTGCGGGCAGGCCTCGGCGTGCACGCTGATCCAGTCCGCGCCGGCCTTGCGGAAGTCCTCGACGTAGCGATCGGGCTCCACGATCATCAGGTGCACGTCGATCGGGAGCTTCGTGGCGCGGCGCACGGCGTCGACCACGAGCGGGCCGATGGTGATGTTCGGCACGAAGCGGCCGTCCATCACGTCGACGTGGATCCAGTCCGCGCTCTCGACCGTCTGGATGTCGGCGGCGAGGCGGCCGAAGTCAGCGGAGAGAATGCTGGGGGCGACGAGGGGGCGGTCGATCATGGGCGCTCCTGCGGGCGGCGCCCTGTAGCGTGCTGGCCCGCGTCGCGCCGGCCTTCACGGGCGCATCACGGGGCCGGTTCTCCCTGGCCGGCGCGGGCCGCCTTCCACGCGCCGTCCAGCGCGCTCTCCCACGTGTCGGCGCCGTTGAGGGCGGCGATCTCCACCTGCAACATCTGCCCGTCGCGGCTCGTGATGACGAAGTCGTCCCCCAGCTGGACGGGGTGGCGCTCGATCTTCTCCACGTCCGCGAGCGCGACCGCCGTCGTGACGCCGCCCTTGTGGTAGACGAGGCGCTTGTCGGTCACCAACGCGATCTCCGAGCCATCGAGCGACACCGTGATGTCGTAGTACGCGCGCACGGTTTCGCCGTCCTCCAGGAGCTGCTTGTCGCGGATGTAGCCGCGGGCGGTTTCGTCCAGCTGGTTCGGCAGGCACACCCCGCTCTCCCGGGAGAGCCCAGCGCAGGCGAGCATCGAGAGGGCGAGGGCAACGAGCACGGGGCGGAGACGCGGCAGGGACATCGGAGACCTCTTCGGCGCAGTGTACGACAGCCTGCCGGACGACAGCCTGCCGGACGACAGCCCGCTTCAGCCGACCCGCTCGCCGGGCTTCACGCGGCTGCCGTTCACGAAGTCGACCCCGCGCACCGCCTTCTTGCCGGGAAGCTGCACCTCGAGGAGCTCGAGGGCGCCTTCCCCGCAGGCCACGACCGCCCCGTCGAGGAACGTTCCGGGGGCGCCATGACCGGGAACGGGGCGCGCCTTGATCACCTTGAGCGGCTCGCCGCGGAACGTGGTGACCGTGCCCGGCCAGGGGGACAGCCCGCGCACCTGCCAGTCGAGCTCGCGCGCCGAGCGCGTCCAGTCCATCCGCGCGTGTTCCTTCGAGAGCATCGGCGCCAGCGTGACCCCCGCCGCGCTCTGGGGCGTCGCGACCGGCAGCTCCGCGAGCGTGCGCAAGAGCAAGGGCGCGCCCAGCTCGGCGAGGCGCGCGAACAGCTCCCCGGCGGTCTCGGTCGGCCCGATGCGCGTCTCCTCCACGAGCAGGAGGTCACCCGTGTCGAGCCCTTCGGCCATCTGCATCGTGGCGACGCCGGTGCTCGCGTCCCCCGCGAGGACCGACCACTGGATCGGCGCGGCGCCGCGCCATCGGGGGAGGAGGGAGGCGTGGACGTTGATGCAGCCGAGGCGCGGCGCCTGGAGGAGGCGCGGCGGCAGGATGCGGCCGTACGCGACGACCACGGCGATGTCGAGGTCCAGGCGCTCGAGGAGCTCCGGGAGCTCGCCCGTCTTGACGCGCTTCGGCTGGAGCGTGGGGACGCCCCGCGCGCGGGCGAGCTCGATGGTGGGCGGCGACTGGAGTGTCTGCCCACGGCCCGCCGGCTTGTCGGGCTGCGCGACGACCAGGGCGACCTCGTGCTCGCTGTCGAAGAGGGAACGCAGGGTGGGGACGGCGAACGCGGGGGTGCCGAAGAACGCGAGCTTCATGGTGCCGCGCTCCTATCCTCGGGCCCTACTCGACGAGCAGCTCGTCCCGGCTGCGCGTCTTCGTGCGGCGCGACAGGTAGCGGCTCTTCTTGAGGCGCGACACCTTGTCGAGGATGACCGTGCCCTCCAGGTGGTCCATCTCGTGCTGGATCACGACCGCGTCGTAGTCCTCGAACCACTGCTGCTGGTGCCTTCCGTGCTCGTCGAACCACTTGATGAGCACGCGTCGGGGGCGATCCACGTCCTCGTTGAAGTCCGGGACGGAGAGGCACCCTTCCTCCCAGCGGATCTTCTCCCGGCTCGCCTCGAGGACGACCGGGTTGATCATCGCGACGAACCGCGGCTTGCGCGGGCGCCCGTTCGCGTCCTCTTCGCGCTTGGCGTTGCCGGGGTCGGCGACGATGATGCGGCGGAGATCGCCGACTTGAGGCGCCGCGAGGCCCACGCCGGGGGCGGCGTACATGGTCTCGGCGAGGTCGGAGACGAAGGTCCGCAGCCCCTCGTGAAATTCGTCGGGGCCCACGAGCCGACACTTTCGCGTAAGGACGGGGTTCGGCACGGTGAGAATGTCGAGGACGGCCATGTCGGGATCTTAGCCTCCCGCCCCGACGCTTTCACGTAGGCGACCTCACCACCGCACGACCCCGGTGCCCCAGGCCCCCACGGCGTCGTCCCGCACCACCGTCGCGACGCCGTCGCGCACGACAAACGACTGGAGACGGTCGCTGCCGATCTCTACGCAGGCCGGAACCGAGTCGCCCGGCCCCGCGCGGCAGAGCGCCGCGCCGTGGTCGCCGAGCACGCCCCACACCACGAACTCTCCGTCCCACGCGGGGGCGAGGTGGGGGAGCGGCGCGCCCCCCTCGGGCACGGCCACGGGGGCGGACCAGGCGCGGCCGCCGTCGGCGCTGGTGGCGATCGCGACGAGGACCTCTGCCTCCGAGCGCCCGAGCAGCGCCATGCTCACGATGTCTCCCTCGGCGCTCAGGGCCGCGTGCTCGACCCGGGTGTCGGGGCCGAGGAGGCCATCGAGCGTCACTTCGACCGCCTCGTCGACCGTGACGGCCGACTCGCCGACGAGCACGGGGACGATCCGCACCCGGCGCGTGTACCGATAGTCGGGATCGCCCAGGCTGGTCCCGACCGCCGCCACGAGGCCCCGCGTGGTCGCGACGAGCGCCACGTCGGTGGGGAAGATCGCGCGGGCCCAGACCCGGTCGGTCCAGCCCGTCTCGGCGTCCCACGCGGCGATCGCGAGCCCGACGCCGCCCTCGGCCCCCACGTCGGTGCCCGCATGCGGGTTGTTGGGCCACGCGCCCCAGGTCCGCCCGTCGCGCTCGACCAGCGCCGCGCGGAAGAAGGGCCCCACCTCCTCGTCGGGGAACCCCATCTCGACCCAGGCGCCGTCGGCCTCGGCGCGGCATCGCGCGCGCCAGGGGAGGAACCCCGCGCCCTCCACGAGATCGAGCTCACGGAAGCACACCCGCGCGCCCGCGGCGGTGTCGAGCAGGGCCGGCGCCTCCGCGGCGTAGACCCCCGAGGTGGACACGACCGCGCCGTCCACCCGGACCTCGCTCCGCGCCGAGCGTCCGTCGAGCCAGCGCTGATCGGCCGTGCGAGCGGCGCTCGCGACGATGCTCACCGTGCCGGTGCGCGCGGTGGGGTCGAGGGCCTCGAAGGGAGTGCCGTCCTGAGCCGTGCCCTCGAAGGCCTCGACGATCGGCAGGCCCTCGGCCCACGGGAGCGGGATGCCGAGGTGCGCGGCCAGCGTGGGCGCCAGGTCGAGCTGCGAGATCGGCCCTTCGAGCTCCAATCCCGGAACGGTTCCACCCAGGAGAAGCATCGGCAGCTCGCGACATCCGGTGCATGAGTCGCCGTGGCTGTGCCAGCCATCGTCCTCGTCGTGGCGGTGGCGCCCGTGATCGGTGGTGACGACGAGCAGCAGGCTCTCGACGTAGGCGGGGTGGGCGTTGCGGAGCCGCTCGTAGAAGTCGGCGAGGAGCTCGTCGAGGGCGAGCACTCCCTCGATGTACGCATCGCCCTCGCCGACGTGGCCGGCGCGGTCGGCGTCGTGGAGGTTCACGACGAGGAGGCGCGGCGGCCCCGCGTCGATCAGGGCGTCGAGCGCTTCGAACACCGGGGCGTCGTCGTTGGCGGGCTCGCCGCGGTCGGGGTCGATGACCAGATCGTAGCGCGCGCCCTCGCCGAACCCGGGCGCCAGGCTCGCGGTGATCGGAGAGAGGAGCTCGGTGTTGGCCAGGAGGACCACGTCGTCCTCGCCGAGGCCGAGGGTGACCCGCGCGGCCTCGAAGATGGTCGGGAGCTCGGGGCGGTAGAGGCCGGGCCCGCGATCCGTCTCGACCGGGAAGTTGGCGAAGGTCTCGGGGCGCCCGGTCAGGAGCGCGGCGTGTGCCGGCGCGGTGATCGTCACTCCCTGGTTCAGCGCTGCCCGCACCACCGTGCCGCGCACCGCGAGGCGGCTCCACGTCTCCTCGGCGTACGCCTCTCCGCTCACGCCGGTGAGATCGGACGTCTGGGTGCGCGAGAGCTCGTCCGTGCGGACCCCGTCGAGGACGAGCACCAGGACGGAGGGCGGGAGCGGGTCCGCTGGGGGCGCGCAGCCGTTGCAGGCCCCGAGGAGCACGAGCAGCGCGATCACCACGCCACGGTCGCCGTTTCCCACGCGCCGCTCCCCGCGTCCCGGACGACCGTTGCCGCCCCCTCCGCGACCACGAAGCTCTGGAGGCGCGGCGACCCCACGTCGACGCAGCGCGCGTCGGTGTCGCCGGGGGCGGCGCGACAGAGGCGGGCCGAGCCGTCGACGAGCGTACCCCAGACCACCTCGGGCCCCTCCCACGTCGGCGCGAGGTAGGGGAGCGCGGCGCCCCCGTCGGGCAGGCCGACCGCCGGGCTCCAGGTGAGGCCCCCGTCGGCGCTCGTGGCGGCGGCGATGGAGGCGCCGGCCTCGGTGATCCCCACCATGGCGACCCGCAGCCGCTCGCCCTCGCCGGCGAGCGCCGGATGCTCGACCCGCGCGCCCTCGCCGAGCAGCGCGGCGAGCGTGATGTTGACCTCTGCCGCGAGGGTGAATCCCCCGTCGGCGAGCGACACCGGCACGATGCGGACGTGACGGGTGTAGCGGCTCTCCGGATCCGCGAAGCTGGCCCCGAACGCGACGACGAACCCGAGATCGGTGACGACGATCGAGGGATCGGTGGGGAAGATCGCCTGCGCCGTGACGGGGTCGGTCCAGCCCGCCTCGGGGGTCCACCCGGCCATCGCGAGCCCGATGCGGCCGCCGGTCCCGGCCTCGCCGGCGCCCCGGGGGTTGTACGGCCAGGCGGCCCACGTGACGCCCTCGCGCTCGGCCAGCGCCGCCCGAAAAAACGGCGCCACCTCGGGATCGGGGAAGCCCATCTCGGTCCAGTCCCCCCCGGTCTCGGCGAGGCAGCGCGGCACCCAGGGCAGCAGCCCGTCGACCGGCTCGAGCGACAGCTCGCGAAAGCACACGCGGGCTCCCGCTTCCGCCGCGAGCACCGAGGGCGCCTCCGCGGCGAACACTCCCGCCGTCGAGACGACGCGGTCGCCCACACGGACCTCGCTCCGGCGCGACGGATCGTCCAGCCAGCGTTGGACGGCGGTGAGGTCCCCGTCAGCGGCGAGCGCCACGTCCCCCTCGCGTACGTCCCCGTCGAAGCCCGGGAACACCGCGGGGTTCGGCAGGCCCTCCGCCCAGGGCATCGTGATCCCGAGGTGCGCGGCGATCACGGGCACCAGGTCGAGGGCGGTGACCCCCTCGTCGAGGATCACGCCGCCGGCGGCGCCCCCGCCGACCACCATCAACGGCAGCCCGCGGCAGCCCGCGCACGAGTCGCCGTGGTTGTGCCAGCCCTGGTCCTCGTCATGGTCGTGGCGCCCGTGGTCGGCGACGACGATCAACAGGAGGGTCGAGGTGTAGCCGGGGTACTCCGCCTCGAGCGTGTCCCACAGGCGCGCCACCTGCTCGTCGACCACGCTCACGCCGTCGATGTAGGCGTCCCCGCCGCCGTAGTGGCCGGCACGGTCGACGTCGTGGAGGTTCACCACCGCGAGCCTCGGGAGGCGGGTGTCGAAGCGCTCGAGCAGCGCGTCGATCACGGGGGCGTCCTCGCCGGAGGGGTGGCCCTCCTCGTCGAAGAGCTCCACCGTCTCCGCCCCGAGGCCGAGGCCCGGGTAGAGGCCGTGCTCGATGGGCTGGAGGAGCTCGGTGTTCGCGAGCAGGAGCACCTGCTCCTCGGGGAGCCCCAGCTGGTCTCGCGCCGCCTCGAAGATCGTCGGGAGCAGGGGGCGGTACAGGCCGGGGCCGAGCGTCGCGTCCACCGGGAAGTTGGCCAGGGGCTCGACGTGGCCCGTGACGAGCGCCGCGTGGGCGGGCGCGGTGATCGTGATGCCGGTGTTGTAGGCCGTGCGCACCACCGTGGCGACGGGGGCGACGGAGGCCCAGGTCCGGGACGCGTAGGCCTCGCCGGTCACGCCGGTGATGTCCGAGGCGGACGCGGAGGTGAACTCGTCGGAACGTACGCCGTCCAGCACGAGCACGATCACGGAGGGCGCGTGCGGCGCGCGGTCGATCTCGGTGCCGGTGCAGGCGGAGAGGGCCGAAGCCACCCCCACCACCGCGGCTCGAACGGCGCCCCTGCCCATCGCTCTCTCCCAGGTGTGCGCCCGCATACGCGACATGGGCGACGTCGTACTGTAGCTTGTGATCCCCCCACGGCTTCCTCCGCGCGGGTTGAAGATCGGACGCCTCCTCGGTAGATGGCGCGCACCCGTCTCCTGGACATTCATGTATTTCGGTCGAATTCCCCGCTTCAGCCCGAGCTTCTCTCCCGCCGAGGCGCTGATCGCGGCGCGCTTCCTCGCCGTTCCTCCGGAAGACGAGCCGGCCGTGCGCGGCTTCGAGAAGGAATTCGCTTCCTTCATCGGCGCGAAGCACGCGATCATGACCCCGAGCGCGCGCTACGCTTTCTACCTGCTGCTCCGCGCGATGGGCATCGGCCCGGGGGACGAGGTCGTCATCCCCGGCCTCACCTACTTCGCCATCCCGTCGATGGCGGTCACCGCCGGCGTACGCCCTGTCTTCGCCGACATCGGCCTCACGTCCCACGTCCTCGATCCCGCGGAATTCGAGCGGGCCATCACCCCGAAGACCAAGGCCGTGGTGCCGACGCACCTCTACGGCACGCCCTGCGACATGGACGCGATCAACGCCATCGCGAAGAAGCACGGCATCAAGGTCATCGAGGACTGCGCGCAGTCCACCGGCGCAAAGTACAAGGGTGTCCGCGTCGGCAACCTCGGCGACGCCGCGTACTACACGTTCGGCCTCACCAAGAACATCACGACGCTCTCCGGCGCGATGATCACGACGAACGACGATGCGGTGGCGGCGTTCGTCCGCCACGAGATCGACACGTCCACCCCCGCCAGCTTCAAGAAGGCGAGGAAGGAAGCGGTGACCGGCGTGGCGATGATGCTCGCCACCCACCCCATGGTCTACCCCTTCACGCTCCACCAGGCGATCCGCCTCGGCGGCCTGCTCGGGAAGGACCCCATCCACGACCGCTTCGGCGAGCCCGAGGTGCTCTACGACGAGGTGCCGAAGAGCTTCCGCAGCAACCGCCCGCGCGCGGTGCAGGCCGCCGTCGGCATGAAGCAGCTCGAGCGCATCGAGGCCCTCAACGGCGCCCGGATCCGCAACGGGCGCTACCTCGACGAGCACCTCGCGAACGTTCCGGGCCTCACCGTCCCGTCGTATCCGGCCGGTGCGGAGCCCATCTACATGAGCTTCGTCGTGCACCATCAGCGCCGCAGCCAGCTGATGCGCGCGCTGCTCAAGCGCGGCGTCGACACGACGTACGGCTACATGAACGACTGCTCCGACCACAAGCTGTTCCCGTCGTTCCGGCGCCTCTGCCCGAACGCGGCGGCGGTGAAGCGGGAGCAGGTGCACATCCCGGTTCACCCGAACCTCGACAAGAGCGACCTGACGCACATGGTGGAAGCCGTGCGCTCGGCCTGTCTCGAGATCGTCCGGTGAACAAGGGCGCCGCGCTGTTCAGGAGCGGGGTCGGCGCGGCGCGCTATCGCCTCACGGGGCATCGCATGCCGCTCTCGGTCACCCTGCTCGTGACGATGCGGTGCAACGCGCTCTGCACCTACTGCGCCCTACCCTTGCGACGGCACGCGGAGCTCGACACGCGCGAGATGATGGCGCTGATCGACGCGATGGCGGCCGCCGGGGCCGTGCGCGTCGGCATCGGCGGAGGGGAGCCCCTCGTGCGCGACGACATCGCCGCCATCGTCGACCGCTGCTCCGCCCACGGCATGTGGACGACGCTCGAGACGAACGGCTATCGCTACCCCGCCCTGGCGGACGAGCTCGGCACGCTCGGTCGGCTGATGGTCTCGCTCGACGGAGGAGAGGCCGCTCACGATCTGAACCGCGAGCCCGGCGCCTGGAAAAAGGCCATGGCGGCGATCGGGGATGCGTCGCGACGCGGAGTCGATCTCCACACGATCACCACGCTCACGCGTCACAACCTCGACCAGGTCGGCGCGGTCCTCGACCTCGCCGACACCTACGGTTTCGTGGCCGACTTTCAGGTCATCCAGCGCCGGCCGTACCTCACGCAGGCGCGCGCGAAGGAGCTCGCCCCCGAAGACGACGCGCTCCGAAAGGCGCTCCGCGGGCTGCTCGAGGCCCGCATCGCCGGCCGCCGGGTCGGCCCGAGCGAGAAGTACCTCCGGTACCTCCTGGCGTGGAAGGACTACGCGCAGCCCACGTCCCCCGCCCCGCAGGAGGATCTGCACTGCATGGCCGGCCAGCTCTACTGCGCCGTGCTGCCGGACGGGACGGTCTCCCCGTGCTCCCTGCTCGCGGGGGGCTACGCCGGGCGCAACGTCCGGGACGCCGGCGGCTTCGCGGCCGCGTTCGAGCAACTGCGCGACAACCCGTGCCGCGCCTGTACCTCGACGGCCCTCACGGAGTACAACTACCTCTACAACCTCAACGCCCCGACGCTGTTGGAGTGGACGAAGTCCCTTCGTCCCCCCACGGCACCGGGCTCCGGCGCTCCCCGCCGAGGTGCAGCATGAACCTCAAGATCCCCGGCTACGCGCGCATCGCGGAGGCGTTCGTCACCCGACGTGTCCCGGTGTATGCCCACTATGGCATCACCCACCGCTGCAACCTGACCTGCAAGATGTGTGGCATCTGGCGGTACGGCAACCGCAAGGAAGAGCTGGAGCTCCACGAGATCGACGAGATGGCCAAGAAGATGGCCCGCCTCGGCGTCGTGCAGCTCTCGATCGGGGGCGGCGAGCCCTACGCGTGCGACTACCTCGAGGAGGCCGCCAAGCGTTTTGTCGACGCGGGCCTCACCGTCCGCGTGCTCACGAACGGCATCGGCGTCAGCAAGGAGCGTTTGCAGAAGACGGTCGACTACGGCGTCCGCAACTTCTCGATCTCGCTCGACTCGCTGTACCCCGCGCGCTTCGACTACATCTGCGAGATGGAGGGCAGCTGGGACCTCGCGGTCAAGTCGATGACCACCGTCGGCAAGCTGCTCGATGGCACGAACGGCATGCCCACGATCAACTGCGTCGTGTCGAACCTCAACCTCGAAGAGCTGCCGGACCTGGTTCGCTTCGCGCGCGATCTCGGCTTTCACATCAGCTTCCTCCCGGTCGAGCTCCTGGCCGACCCGAAGGCCGGCGTACGCAACTGGGAGGCCCGGTTCATCCGGTTCCGCCCCGAGATGGGGCTCAACTCCGCCGACTCGGCGGACGAGGTGCTCGCCCGCATCGACAAGGCGTACGACACGCTCATCGAGATGAAGAACGCCGGGTGGCCCATCCTCAACTCGACGCCGTACCTCGAGGCGAGCCGCATGTACCTCAAGACGGGGCGCTTCCCCGCCGAGGGCTGCGATGCGGGGCGGCTCTACTTCAGCGTCTCGCCGAACGGGCAGTTCGCCATCTGCCACCGCACCGAGCACCAGCACAAGCACATCCTCGATCCGGAGTTCGAAACCTACTTCAAGTCGATCGAGTTCGAGCGCAAGCGGATGCTCGAGGCGGGCAGCTGCGAGGGCTGCATGCGCGCGTGCTGGATCGACACGAGCTTCATGTTCCGCACGGTGGAAGGGTTCTTCGAGACCGCCCGCAGCGTGCTGACGCAGCAGGTCGAGTCTCCCGCGACGTGGGAGCAAGCTCAGCTCTGGGCGCGGCACGAGCAGGTGGACATCGTGCCCCAGGGCGCCGAGCCGATCGCGGTCGCGAAGTAGGCCGGACATCTTCTGGTCGTCGCCCGTTGTGCACTTCTGGGTGACAACGGCTAAACCGCCGGACCCATGACGAACGTCCTCGCCATCGCCCGCCGAGAGCTCGGGGCCTACTTCGACTCTCCGCTGGCCTACTTCGTCGTGCCCGTCTACGTCGTGCTCGTGGGCGGCTTCGCCCTCTGGTTCGACGACCTGTTCGCGGGCGGCACCGTGTCGCTCCGGGGCGTCTTCTTCTGGGCCGCCGTTTTCCTGGTGCTGCTCGTGCCGGCCATCACGATGCGCCTGTTCGCGGAGGAGCGGCGCACCGGCAGCCTCGAGATCCTGGTCACCCTGCCGATCACCGAGGGCGAGCTGGTGTTCGGCAAGTACCTCGCGGCGATGGGCCTCGTGGCGGTCGCGGTCTCGACCACGATCCCGTACGCGGTCACCATGGCCTGGCTGGGTACTCCCGCGGTCGCGGACGCCGACGCCCCGCCGATGATCATCCGTGTCTTCACGCAGACCGGGCTCGATTTTGGCCCGGCCGTGTGTGGCTACCTCGGGCTGTTGTTGTTGGGCGGCGCGCTCGCCGCGATCGGCACCGCGGCGTCCTCCCTCACGAGCAACCAGATCGTCGCGTTCCTCCTCGCGCTCGTCGTGGGGATGTTTCCCTACGCCATGGGCTTCTTCCTCGAGAGGGTCCCGAACTCGATCCTGCCCCTCGTGCAGTACCTCGCGTTCGAGACCCACTTCAACAACCTCGCGCGCGGCGTGATCGACACGCGCAACCTGCTCTTCTGGGGCTCGGTGGCGGCCGCGGCCCTCCACCTCGCGGTGTTCAGCCTCGAGCGGAGGCGGCTCTCGTGACCGCGCGCAAGAACCTCCTCGCGAACAGCTGGCTCCAGCTCGTGTTGGTGATGATCGTCGTCGTGTTGGCAAACCTGTGGAGCTCGGACCACTTCGCCCGCCTCGACGTGACGCAGGACCGCCTCCACAGCCTGGACGAGTCGAGCAAGCGGCTCGTCGCCTCGCTCGATCGTCCGATCGTGGTCAAGGCGTGGATCTCGAAGGGACTCTCCGCGCCGTACAACAACCACGAGCAGATCATCCGCGACAAGCTCGACGAGCTCCAGGCCTACTCCGGCGGCCGGATGAAGATCACCATCGTCGATCCGGGTACGGACGCGGAGCTGCTCGCCGAAGCACAGAAGTACGGCCTCACCCCGCTCGAACAGAAGGTCACCGAGTCCAACCGCGCGGAGCTCCGTCGCATCTGGCTCGGCGCGGTGTTGCTCTACGGGGACAAGCAGGAGGTCCTGCCGTCCCTCACCGATCTCTCGGCGCTCGAATACGACTTCGCTTCGGCCATCAGCCGGCTGAAGCAGAAGCCGAAGGACGCGCCGGTCCTCGCGTGGACCATGGGGAACGGCGAGCCCGATCTGGTCAAGCCCGATGGGCCCCTCCGCGAGATGATGGAGCAGCTCGCACGCAAATTCGTGCTCCAGCCGCTCGCGCTCGGCGGTCCGGGCGCCATCCCCAAGGAGGTCGACGCCCTGTTGGTCATCGGCCCGCAAAAGCCGCTGTCCGACCGCGCGATCTACCAGATCGACCAGTTCCTCATGCGGGGCGGCGCCGCGGCCATCTTCGTGACCCACACCCGGCCGGACCTGCGCACCTACCGCGCCACGCGGACCAGCTCGGGGCTCGAGCCGTTGCTCGGCCACTACGGGATCCAGGCCAACCGCGACATCGTGATGGACCGCGTGCAGAACGGCGTGATGCGCTTCCCGGTGCGCGTCGGAAACCGGCAGAGCACGCGGGAGGTCAACTACGCGCTGATCCCGCAGGCCACGGATTTGTCGCGCCGCAACGTGCTGGTGAGCGGGCTGGACGGCATGTTGTTCCCCTTCACCTCCTCGATCCAGGTGGCCGAGTCGCTCAACCCGGGCGTCGAGGCCGAAGTGCTGGCGCGCACGTCGGCGTCGTCGGGCTCCGTGCAGGACCTGAAGACCGTCGATCCGACCCAGCTCACCGGGGTGCTCTCCAGCGAGAAGCGGGGCCCGTTCGCGGTCCTCGTCACGCTCACCGGTCCCCTCCGCTCCTTCTTCGAGACGCGGCCGACGCCGCCCCCCGATCCCGACGCGCCGTTGATGACGGAGGACGAGAGCCCTGAGGAGCCGCCGATGGTGATCGAGGGCGCCCCCACGCGCCTGGTCGTCGGTGGTTCGGCCGACTTCGTCGCCAACAACCTCGCGTTCATGTTGAACCTCGCCGACTGGCTGGTCCAAGACGAGTCGCTCATCGGCATCCGCAGCAAGACCGCCACGCTCCCCACGCTCACGGCCACCACCCCGCGTGAACAGCTCGGCTGGAAGGGCTTCAACCTGCTCGCCGGCCCGCTCGCGCTCCTGGCCTTCGGCGCCGCGCGGCAGGTGTGGTTCCGCCGCCGCGCGCGCCGGTCCGGGGTGCAGGGATGAGGCTCACCCGTCGTAGCGTCGCGCTGATCGTCGCCGCCGCCTTGTTGGCGGCGCTCAACCTCTTCGGCAACGGCGGGCCTCCGGCCGTCGAGGCCCTCCCCACGCTCCCCGCCGTGGTCGCGGACAACGTCACCGTCGTGCAGATCTCGACCCCCATCGAGAAGCTCCGGATCGAGCGCGAGTCCCCCGAGAAGGGCACGCCTGGGTTCGATCGGTGGCGCATCGTGACCCCGCTCGACTTCCCCGCCGACGCAGCGCAGATCCGCACGGTCCTTCGCACCTTCACGGACGGCCTCCCGATGGACGCCTTCGTGGACGCCGTGAACCAGGAGGACTACGGCGTGGATGACCAGAACGGCCTCCTCGTCGAGCTCTACTCCGCCGGACAGGACCTCCCGACCGCCTCCGTGGTCGTCGGCAAGACCGCGGCAGGGCCCTCCACCTTCGTGCGGATCCCGGGCTCCGAGGATGTGTACCGCGCGGACGTGGGCGGCCGAGGCCGGTACGCGCGGCCCGCCGCGGAGTGGCGCGACAAGGTGGCCCTCGAGGTCGACACCGCCACGGTCGTCGGGCTCACGCTCACCCGTGGCGCCGAGGCCCTGCGCTTCACCCGTGGCGCCGCTTCCGCGACCGATGCCGCGGGCAAGCCCGTCCCGGGCCCCTGGCAGCTCGACGGCGCCGCGTTCGTCGTGGACGACGAGACGGTCGACCTCACGATCCGCACGCTCGCGCGCATCCGCGCCGCCGAGATCCACAACCCCGACTACGACGCGGGCCTGGCCGCGCCCCTCGCCGAGGCCTCGCTCCTGCTGCAGGACGGCTCCAGCCAGCTCATCACGCTCGGCACGCGCATCGTCGAAGGCGCGGCGTTCGTGCGGGTCGCGGGGCGCGACGAGGTGTTCCGCACCGCCGGCGTCGTCGGCCGTGCGATGACCCAGCCCGTCGAGGCCTTCCGGGACCGCCGGGTCCTCTCGTTCGAGCGGGACGCCGTCGCGTCGATCGCCTACGTCGACCGCGGATTGACCGTCGTCCTCGAGCAGTCCGAGGACGGCGCGACGTGGGCCGTCACCCAGCCCGCGAACATGGACGCGGATCAGAAGCAGGCCCTGTTCACCGCCAACACCCTCGCCGCGCTCCGCGCCGCCTCCATTCCGGCGGACACCCGGTTCGACGCGACCGGGGCCCGGTTCGAGGTGCGGTTCCGGGATGGGCGCTCGGTTGCCTTGGAGCTCGGTCAGACCGAGCGAGGCGCCGATGATCGGCCTTTGATGCGCGTGCGTGCCACGGACCGGGACGGTGTGTACCACGTGCGCGAATCCACCATCCTGGAGCTGCGCAAGGCCTTCGGTCGCGGCTGACGAGGTTCGGTCGAATGGACCGCGCTGACGGGCGTATGTGACGGTAAGGTCGATCCCAACCCCTCGGAGGGCCTGATGCTCCGCTTGCTGTTCCCCACGACGCTCGCACTCCTCCTGCTCCCCTCCGTCGCGATCGCGGCGCCCGCCCCGGCGGTGCCCGATCTGGCGGTCGACGGCCCGCTCTCCGCGGACACGAGCGCGCTGTCGCAGGCGCCGGATCAGGCCGAACGTTCGATGCGCCGCTCCCGGAGCGGTGGCTCCAGCAAGGGTGACTCGAAGAAGGGCGACTCCAAGAAGGGGGACTCCAAGCGGGACGATGGCGGTTCCCGCTCCAGCGAGTCGAGCCGTGGCGAATCGAGCCGCGGCGAATCGCGCGACAGCGGCTCCGGCGAGCGGCGGGACGACGGGCCGACCGCCCAGCCCCGCTCGGCGCCGGCGCCCCGGCCCGAGGGAGACCGCGAGGGCGGCCGCGAAGGGACGGACACCGGCGGCCGTTCCGCGCGCCCCGCGCCTTATGGAAGCGAGGGCGGCAGCTCCCGCCCGGACGACGCGCGCCCCGCCGGCGCCTCCTCCGAGGGCCGCGAGCGCACCGTCCGCACGTTCGACGGCTCGCGCCCGGCCCCCACCGCGGCCTCCACCCGCCGGGTGAGCACCGGTGCGCCGGCCAGCGCCTCTTCCCGCACGGGCTCGGGCGGCGAGATGCGCGCCTCCGCCGGCGCCCCGGCGAACTTCCGCGGCGTGTCGTCCAGCCGCACGGCGGTGTCTGGACATGGCGAGTCCGGCCGCGGCGAGTCCGGCCGTGGCGAGTCCGGCCGTGGCGAGGCGCGCGACGCCGGCCGTGACGGCCATGACACCGCCGAGCGCCACGGAGCGCGTGGCTCCGACGCCGAGCGCGCCACGTACAGCAGCCGCGGCGAAGCCGGGCGTCACCACGAAGAAGTGCGCCACGCCCGCTCCACCGCGGCCTACCACCGCTCGTCGGCCGCCTACCACCGCTCGTCGGCGGCGGCCCGGCACCACGCCTGGTCGTCATCCCGCTACGGCCGGGGGGACCGTTGGTACCGCCCGGGCGGCTGGTTCCGCCCCTACCGCCCTGGCCACGCGTACTGGTACCACGGCGTGTTCGTGTACGGGCCGTCCCCCGGGCACCGCCACGCCGTCGACAACCGCGGCGGCGAGCGCGGGAGCGCCTCCGAGGCGCCCGTGCGCAAGGTCGAGCGCGCCCGGACGTTCGCCGTCGGCATCCGCGGCGGCTCCTACATGGGCGGCTACAGCCAGGGCGGCAGCAACGCCTTCGGCGACGCCGGGCTCGGCATCGCGGCGCGCTACCGCCCGGTCGAGGCCGTGGGCCTCGAGGTGTCGTGGATGCACCACGACCAGACGTGGGAGGACGGCAGCGAGCGCGTCTACCAGCCCCTCCAGGCCTCCGTGCAGCTCTTCGGCATGCCCTGGACCAAGGTGAACCCCTACGTGCTCGCCGGCGTGACCATCACCGGGCGCGACGTGCAGGACAACCTCGGCTTCACGACCGTGTCCCAGGACTCCACCCTCTGGGGCCCCCACGGCGGCGTCGGCCTCGAGCTGGGCGTCGGCAAGAAGGCGTCGATCAACTTCGACGTTCGTTACACCGGCTACCTGAACAAGCCGGCGAACGACCTCACGGTGCCGGGCGCCGTGCAGGGGAACATGGGGTTGAACTTCTATTTCTGACCCTCCACCTCGGAGGGGGGGTCAAATAGCTGGAATTGTTGGGGGCCCGAAAGGGCCCTTTTTGCTTGTGGGCACCGCCGGGCCAGCGCCGGGCCAGCGACGGGAGCGGCACGTTTGGGAGGCGTGCCCGCCGATGCGCCGAATCCCAGCATCAACCGGCGATGCCGCCGTTGCGTCCCGGGTGCGTCGGGTGTAGCCTCGGCCCTGGGCGAGTCGCTGGCCCCGCAGCCGGCTCCATCAATCCTGCCCCGACCCACCCCTCGGAGCGCGCGATGCCCAGCCACTCTTCCCCGCCTTCACCGCGGGGCCTCGGCCTGCCTGGGCTCCCGGAGCTGCTCCGCGCGGGGCTCGCGTGGGCGTGCGCCTCGGTCGTGGCCCTCGCCGGCTGTGACACGCTCGGCGAGGCGGAGAAGGCCGGCGAGTCGGAGCCTCCGCTCGAGATCAGCAGCGCGAGCGCGGCCGACCTGTACGGCCTCCAGGTGGGCGCGCGCTGGACGTACCTGCGGACGAACGATGTCCTCCGCTGGAAGGAGATCACGGCGTGTGAGGACGTGCTCGTCCTCGATCCGGTGACCGGGGCGCAGAGCGTCGTTCGGGCGTACGTCCGCGAGAACCGCAGCGAGACCGGCACCACCTCCGTGCACTACCTGATCGAGGACGACGAGGGAGTCAAGCGCGTTCGCCGTGACGACGTGGACGGGGGCGCGCTCGACATGTTCGCCACCTACGCCCCCTCGGGGCCACGGCTCTACAACGGTCCTTACCCCGACGGCTTCCGGTGGGAATTCAGCCAGATGAACGGCGAGTTCAACCCGAGGATCGGCAACGAGTCTCGCGGCTACTCGGAGACAGCCGCCGTGGACGATGTGCTGGGCATCGAGTCGCTGACGGTCATGGCCGGGACCTTCACCACGCTGAGCGTCGAGCGCCAGTGGGATGCCAACAACCCGCACGATGTGGTGAGTCACTACGCCCCGGGTGTGGGGGAGGTGCGCGAGCGCACCGAGTGGCCCGGCCTGACGATCCAGATCGAGGAGCTCGTCGCCTACACCCCCGGCTACGGGAGCTGCGACGGGCGCGTACCGCTGTTCGACAGGAGCTGCGACGCGCCGCTGCTCACCTGTGACAGCCCGTGGGGCAATGGCGTCGCGGGTTGCACCGACCCGCGCGTCGACGCCGCGAATTGTGGCGAATGCGGAAACGCCTGCGAGAGCGGCGTGTGCGCCGGAGGTGCCTGCGTCACGCCCACCTGTGACCTCGCGTGCGAGGGTACGACCGCCTGCTGCTCGGACGCGTGGAGCTGGGGCTACGAGGGCTGCACCAGCCCCGCGCGGGACCCCTGGAACTGCGGCGCCTGCGGCGTGGTGTGCGAGGCCGACGAGATCTGCGACCACGGGCAGTGCGGCTGCCAACCGGGGACCGCCGAGTGTGGCGGCGCCGGCGTCTGCCAGGATGTCCTGGACGACCCGGAGAACTGCGGGGAGTGCGGAAACGCCTGTGGCGGTGACACACCCACTTGCGACAAGGGGGTGTGCGTCAGCAACTGCCTCTCCGTCGACCTCGCCGATTGTGGCGACGCGTGCGTGGATCTCGACTGGGACAGTGACAATTGCGGCGCCTGCGGGACGGAGTGCGGCAACGGCACCGGGAGCACGTCCTGCGCGGACGGCGCGTGCGTGACGTGCGCGGAGGCGGGCCTCACCGAGTGCGACGGCGACTGCGAGGACCTGCGCTGGTCGGACGGCAACTGCGGATCCTGCAACCACGCCTGCGGGGACAACCAGGCGTGCGTGGACGGCGAGTGCACGGGTGGTGACGACTCGTGCGACCAGTCGTGCGCGGACGGCGACAAGATCTGCTGCGGCGGCGAGTGCATCGATCCGCGCACCAGTGACAATCACTGCGGTGGTTGCGAAGTCGCGGAGTGCGAGGGCGGCTGCACGGAGGCCTGCCGCGACGGCGAGTGCACCCCGGTCGACTGCGGCGGCGGGGACGACTGAGCCGCGGCCATCACCGCAGCTCCACCCCCGCCAGCGCCGACACCCGCGCGTTTCCCGGCCAGTACGACCACGTGGTCGTCTGGCCGCTCGTCATGACCGTGCCCGTCCACGAGTCGGCGCGAATCGACACGTCGCCGCGCACGGAGACCACCGCGCGCACGTCGCCCCGCCCGATCACGAGGCCGCCGCCGGTCCAGCCGCCGATGCCGAAGGACGCCACGTCCTCCCACCAGTCCACGTCCAGGACACCGACGCGCACGCCCGATCCGACGCCCCACCACCCCTGGACCATGGCGTCGTCCGGGCCGGGGACGAAGCGCGCCCCGAAGTCGAGCCCCACATCCCACACCCGCGCGGTGAAGCCCGGCGTGCGGTCCCAATTCGCGCCCCACCCGCGCACCGCCCCGGTCATCACCAGGTCGACGCTGTTGAAGTGGCCAAACCCCGCGTCGACCACGAGCGCGCCGGTGATGGGCCCGCCGCTGGGCGCTTCTTCCTCCACCACCAGGCGTTCGGTGGCGAGCATCGGGTAATCGATCGAGACGTCGACGAAGGTCACGACGACCTCCGACGCAGCAGCAGGAGCGCCGCGAGTACGCCGAGCCCGCTCATCGGCGCCGGCATGGTGCACCCGCCGACGTAGGAGCTCGGGCACTCCCCCGGATCGGCCACCCAACCCTCGTGACACACCGGGTACACGAACTCGAGCGCGTGGTCGTAGCCGATGTACCGGAGCTGGCTGGAGGCCCCGAGGATGCCGCTCTCGTAGAGGGACAGGTCCTCGTCCGCCGTGCTCGCGTCGTACCGCATCCGAATCCGGGTGAGGTGCGCGCTCTCCGAATTGAGCCCGAACGGCGCGAAGCTCCCGCCGGGGATCGCCGGCTCGGCCGTGCACGGGTCACAGTGGTAGCCGGTCCCCTCGGTCGGCACGAGATCCGCGCTGAACTCCCGGATCCAACCGGCGCCCCCGGCCGCGGCCACCGCGTCCTCCACTTCGCGCGCGTACCAGGAGCCCATGTCCTCGTCGGCCTCGGGCCGCCACATGCACTCCGACTCCAGCGTGATCTCGGGGTAGTTGGCGATCCCGACCTCCCCGCCGCGCGCCGTGTCGGTGATCGTGTACACGATGACCTCTTGCGGCCCGTTCGCCGAGATCGTGCCGATCCGGATGGGGAGCCCGAAGAACTCGGACGTATAGGAGAGGCGCAGCGGCGTGAGCCAGGTGTTGCCGCTCGGCGCCGAGTCGAGGGATACTTTCGCCGCCAGGAAGTAGGAGCCGGCGTCGATGTATTCCTGGAGAATCTCGTCCCCACCGCGGGGCACCTCGTAGCCGTTGGCCTGCAACCAACTGAACAGGCCGGACGACTCCTCGGCGGACAACACCACGATCTCGTAGCCGGCGGCGGTGAAGGCGGCCTCGACCGTGACGCTGTCATCCGCCATCACGATCACGTCGCTCATGCCACCGAACGAGCTGTCCGAGCAGCCCATCGTGTATCCGCACCCAAACCCCGACTGCTGCAGGTCGAACAGATCGTCACAGGTGTAGGCGACCGCGCGGGGAGTCGAATACGCATCCACCCACTCGATGAGCGTGCTGTCGCCGACCGACACGTCATTGGGACCGAGGATGGAGGGGACGGGCAGCACCAACGCGAAGTCCGCCAGGTCACCCGTGTAGTCGGCCGCCAGCGTGAGCACCGTGTGGTCCCCGTCGCGACCGATCACCACGCGGCTCGATTGGTTGGTGAGGGCCGCGCCCGGGGCGCCCACGAACGTGCCACAGAACGCGTGGGAAGGGGTGACCGTGGCGAGGAGGAGAGTCAGCAGCACGAGGGCTCCGGGAGACGAACGAACGGGGAGCAAGGGGCGTGCCACGCCGATGGGGAGCGGATCGTAGGGGGTGCAGGGGCGGGGAGCGGGACATGGGTGTCGGCCCCGCCTCACGCACCCCGTCGCCGCCGGACCAACGCAAGAAGCCCGAGCAACATCGCGAGCCCGCCCTGTGTCGGCCCTCCGGTCGTGCACCCGCACGCCGAGGTCTGGCAGTCCTCCGAGGCGACCCAACCCTCCTGGGGGCTCGCTTCCGTGCGCGGGGTCCAGACGACGTCCACACCGTCCGACACGAGCCCGACCGAGGCCGTGAGGCGCGCCCGCTGCTCGCCGAACGTGCTCGCGGGGTCGGTGCATTGGTCGGAGAACACGACGTAGTCGGGGCCCGGGAGGCTGTCGGCGCCCGAGACCAGGAGGAGGGGGGTGAAGCTCCAGCGCACGGGGGCCCCCATGACGAGCTCTCCCGCGGCGTCCCGCACCACGGCGCGTGCCGCGAAGGGACTGGAGGTTCCAGCCGCCGCGCTCTGGACCTGCACCATGGCAATCTCCAGGGAGGCCACGGCGGACACGGGCACGCCCTCCACCTGCCCGACCCGGATGCTCTCGCCGCCCACCTCGAGCGACAGGGTGGAGGTCTCGCCCAACGTCGTGAACACGCGGTAGACGCCCAGCTCTCCTTGGGCCACCACCGTCGCGCCCCCTCCGCTCACGAGCGTGCCGTCCTTCCAGGCAACGGCGGCGCCGTCCGCCCGCGTACGGAGTCGCGGCTGGAGGTTGAACGCCTGCTCCGCCACGATCCGCCATGTCGCGCCGTCCGCGATGCGCCAACCGTCGGGGCGCGTGACCGCCACGCCCGCCTGTCCCTCGGCGTCCTCCACGAATTCTTCCAGGAGCATCGGCAGGTGCCCCTCCACGTCCGCCGCCGCGAGGACCTCGATGGCCACGTGGTCGTCGGTGGGGACGTAGCCGAAGTCGTTGCCGGGGCACCCCCGGGCCCGGGCCGTGAAGGTCCAGTCCACCACCCCGGGCGCCTCGAACGCCAGGCACTCTCCGACGAGAGTGACCGGGCCCTCGAACGCCTGGTTGAAGCACGCGAGCGCGTCGTAGTCGTCGTCGGAACCCGTGTCGAGGTTCGCCGAGATCTCCGGGCAAAGCTCCATACCCGCGAGGAACGGGCTGGGCCCGCCATCGTCGGCCTGGATGTCGATCACCTCCGGATCCGAGATGGAGAGCTGGCCGGTGTCGGTTTCGAACCCGGGAGCGCCGCAGGCGGCGAGGAGCACGAGGAGGACGGGGTAGTGCATGGCCGAGGCTTCAAGCAAGAACCATGCAACGGCGATGGGGTCGAGATCACGGCCGTGGCGATGCCCGCAGTCACGACGTTCGTGTCAGGGGAAGCGTCGGCCCGCGAGCCTCGCGGCTACCCCCACCGCATGCGCCTCCTGCACCCGATGACCGCACGATCATCGTGAGCGCAAGGAGGTTGTGGCCGCGCGCTCGCCGTGCGCCCGGGGGTGGAGGCCGTCGCTCTTCAAGCAACTTCGCGTCCAGATGTTTCGCGTTTGTTTCCACGCCACGCGGTGCTGCTTGGGACGGGGGCGCCGCCCCCGTAACGCCCCCGCCAGGGGGCCCCGGGCCCCCTGGACCCCCGGGAGCCTCGTCACCTACCACCGGACTTCGAGCTCGTAATTGGAAATCCGGGGCGTGCGTACCAGGCTCCGTCGCCAGCGCGGGACAGACGCGCGCGCGCCCACAGCTCCCCGTCCGTCAACCAGACTTCCTTCCCCTCGCGCAGCTCCTGCCCCAACGACGCAATGCTGGCGACGCTTCCCACGCAATGGAGCGGTAGCGAGCCGTCCGCCGCAATGTTGTTGAAGTCGGCGTAGAGTTCCACCAGAGCCCCCTCGGGCGCTCCCGGTGGGCGCCGCGTCAAGTCCCCTGCAGTTATCTCCTTTAACTCAGCGAACCGGAGGTGTTCGAGGATGAGCCCACCCACGACCGCGGCGGCCGCCTCCGGCAGTTCGGATGCACGGACTGGAGCTTCGGGAGCTGCCACAAGGCGATAGGGGCCTCCGAACGAATCGCTGTCGAACGCGAAGACGCCCCGCTCCGCCATCGTGAGCCACGTATTGGGGAGGCCCGGAGCCAAACGAGGTGCGAACAGGGCCCTGGTCCGAGCACGCATGCCTGATATCGAATCGACAGCCCTGTCATGGGCGTCGGTATCCCGCAAGAACTCGCCGGGGACGTATCCGCCACCCGCGGTGCTGAAGAGCGCGACGTTGCCGTCGGCGTCGCTCGCCAGCCAGTCGAATTCCAACCCTCGGATGTCGTCCGCCGACTTCGCGTTCATTCCTGCCCTGTAGCTTGCTTCGGCATCGGGGGCGGTCCGTGTGCACCGCGCGGGGTATCAACCGGCGCTCCGCCGCCGGGTCACCCAGCCGATCACCATGCCCCCACGCGACCGGACTCGACTTGACCACGACACCACCCTTCACTTCGGGCGCATCTACGCGACGTTCCGCGACCGAGGTCGACTCAGAGGTCGGGGACTCAGCCGACCTCATTGCCGTGCTCAGGTGGCATGACCGGTGTACCCACAGTGGCGAATCCATCCGGATGCGTCCTCGCTTGTGATCAGTCGCATGCCCGCGGCGATCGCGTCATTGAGGGCTTCCACCGTGCGCGCCCTCGTTCTGCG
>JAUXQH010000052.1 GCA_030685065.1 Pseudomonadota bacterium
TCGGTGGCGGCGGGGTTGATCGCGAACGCCGTATCGTCACAGTCGGTCGTGTCCGCGACGTAACCAGCCGGCGCGTCGCAAGAGAGGCCCGGCGTGTCGCTGCCGTACCCGTCCGCATCGGCGTCTACCTAGAACGTGGTCTCGCCCGTGGCGCTCGGATCGGCGTTGTCGGCGAGGGAATCGCAGTCCTCGTCGGTGTTGGACGCGTCGCAGACCTCGGTGGCGGCGGGGTTGATCGCGAACGCCGTATCGTCACAGTCGGTCGTGTCCGCGACGTAACCAGCCGGCGCGTCGCAATAGAGGCCCGTCGTGTCGCCGCCGTACCCGTCGGCGTCGGAATCCACGTAGAACGTGGTCCCCCCGGTCGCGCTCGGATCGGCGTTGTCCGCGAGGGAGTCGCAGTCCTCGTCGGCGTTGACCTCGTCACAAACCTCGGTTGCAACGGGTGAGATGGCCGCGTCGCCGTCGTCGCAGTCCGTGGCCACGGACGAATAGCCCGCCACATCCGGGCACACGGTCGCGCTGCTGGCCGAGCCGTATTCATCCGCGTCTGCATCGACGTATCGGAGGGACGCGGCCCCAATTGTCGCGTCCGTGTCGTCGCAATCCTCCGGAGGGAAAACGCCGTCGCCGTCCTCGTCCGTCGCGTAGCCGTTGAAGACGTAGGCGCGGCCGGTGCGCGAGCTGTACGCGGACGCCCCCACGATCACGTCGGCGTAGCCGTCGTTGTTCACGTCCCCCGCGCCCGAGACGGAGTCCCCGAAGCAGTTGGTCGTCGCCCCCCCCGTGAGCGTGGTCGTCGCGGTGGTCGACACCCCGCTCGACGACCCGGGGTACACGTACGCGCGGCCGGTGGACGAGCTGTACCCGTACGCCCCCACGATCACGTCGGCGTAGCCGTCGTTGTTCACGTCCCCCGCGCCCGAGACGGACCCCCCGAAGAAGTTGTACGTCGCCCCCCCCGTGAGCGTCGTCGTCGCGGTCGTCGACACCCCGCTCGACGACCCGTGGTACACGTACGCGCGGCCGGTGGACGAGCTGTACTCGTGTCCCCCCACGATCACGTCGTCGTAGCCATCGTTGTTCACGTCCCCCGCGCCCGAGACGCTGTACGCAAAACTCGCCGTGGCCTCCGGAGCCTCCGTCGTCCACGCCGCGGTCGTGTACACCGGATCAATCTCGATCGGGTACGCCGCCCCGGCGTCATCCACCTCGATGCGGATCCCCTCGTCCCCCACCTCCACCCGCGCAGGGAGCGGCTCGCCCTCGGCGTCCCAGGCGTCGATGCGGCCAACGCTCCAGGCGCGCCCGTGCCCGTCGGTGATCGTCGCGTCCTCGCCGCCCCCCTCGATCGAGAGCGCGCCGTCGACCGCCACCTCCACCACAACCAGGCCCTCGCCCCGCGGCGCGACGTCCACCGTCCACCCCTGCTCCAGGCCGGTCCCCAGGCCCACCCACCACTCGGTCAGCTCCGGGTCTGCGTACTCGAGGCGCCGGATGCACGCGCCTTGGGCGTCCAGCGCGGTGGTGCATGCGCCCAGCGAAGGCTCGCGCGCATCCACCGGCACGAGCGCGCCCTCACGGCCCCACGCGGTCGTGCGCAGGGACAACGCGTCGCCCTCGTCACTGGCGATCGTCACGCCGTCGACTTCGAGCCGTGCGGAGAGCCCTACGCTCGGCAGGTCCGCCGCGAAGGCGCCGTCCCGGGCGTGGATCGCGCGCCCTTCCGCTGCGATGCGGGCCTGGACCGTCGTGAACCAGTCGTCGCTGGCGCCGTCGGGGAGGGGCTCGGCGGCCGCGGCTTCCGGCGTGGCGTCGGGGGCTGCCTGGGTGGCCTCAAGTTGGTCCATGTCGGGCTCCGGCGCGCAGCCCACGAGCAACAGCGCGGCGAGCACGCGGCGGACGAACGGAGCGGGCAGGGACATCGGGACCTCGGCCGCCGGACCCTACATGAGTCCGCTCTTGACGCGTCGAGGCCCAGCGAAGTGGGCGGGCGACGCTACGGCGACGGCCTCGCGGAGTTCCTCCGCCACCGCATGCACGGGGAAACCACGCCGCCCTGGGAGGGAGAGGTTCGCGTGCTCCGGGGTTTCGAGCTCCCGCTGGACGACCCGACGAAGTGGTGAGCAACGGGTGGCCGCCCTACGCCTCGACGGCGGCCGAGATGGACACCATCTGCATCCGGGACGTCGGCGGCGCGGTGACGCGGTCTACCAGGGAGCTCCCGATCCGCCCGCCTCGTGGCTGGTCAACGCGATGGACCTCAGCCGCGCGATCGTGTGCGCCAGTTGCGTGGGCGTCAACGTTCGTGTGCCACAGCGATCACCACGATGCGCTCCTCGAGGATCTCGAACAACACCTGGTACGGGAAGCGCTCGACCAGCGCCCGCCTGTACGGCTCTCCTTGCCGGATGAGGGCGAACTGGAACGGCGTGCGCTCGACGCGTCCGAGGATCGCCTCGACGGCGCCGAGGAATGCCGCCGCAAGCCCCGGCTCCTGGCTCTCGTACCAGCCAGCGGCATCGCCGATCTCTGTCCGGGCCGCCGCCCGGATCACGAGCACACGCGTCACGACTTGCCGATACGCCGCAGGATCTCAGCCTGTACTTCGGGCCACGGGCGCGCGTCGTCGTGCCCCTCGGCACTCCGGCGCCTGAGCTCCGCCAGCCAGGACTCTTCCCAAGTCTCCTCGGTTTCTCCTTCAACGCTGTCGAGGAGCTCTTCCGCGAGCGCGCGCCGCTCCTTCTCTGGGAGCTGCATCGCTTCGTCGAGGACCTGCCGGAGGGGGAGGCCCATGTGCCGATCTTACACGCCGGGCGCCCCGCCACCACCGCTGAACACTGAACCGCAGCGACCGGCTCGCCCCCCGAAGGGCGTCATCCGCGAGTGTTCATCCCCGTGAGCACCGCGCCCATACCCACCGGGACGGTCGCCACCAGGAGGAGCTCGTCCGCGGCGATGATCCCCCGAGGTGGGGACCCGGTGCGGGAAATCCGCTCACCGGGGTTCTCGCCGTCCCCTCCGCCGCTCCACACCCCGCTCCCGCTGTGACCACCCCCTGTGACCAAAACGCCGCCACTCCGTACGCGCCAGGACACGGTATGCGCTGTGTGCACCGCCCGATCGCACCGTTCAATCTTGATTCTTCGGCTTGAACCTTCGGAAAGCAAGAACCCGTCGCGATGATTCAAATCCAGTAACCCCCACCACTGTTGCGTTTGAGCTTCGAAGGCCCACTTTCCCTACCGGGAACGTGGGCTTTCTTTGTTGTGGATGCGGCACGCGGTGGAGTGTGCGTTTGGCGCCTCCAGAACGTCAATTGCGGCCGTGCATTCGGCGGCCCGCGCGCAGCCGAGCGGTGTGCGCCCGCTCCCGTCACGGCTGCTCGGGTCCGCCCCCACCGCGAGCAACCGATCCCCCCACCGTGGCCGCGTGGAGTGGGGGGCCCCTGCGGCGCCGCGTGGGCGTCGACAGGCGCCCAGATCGACACCTCCCGCGACAGCGACGACTCCGGTTGGCGCAGCCGACCGCGAGCGCCTCGATCGCACCGGGCATTGGCGCCGAGCGGCGCGCAGCGGGTCAACCCCTTCCCCTCCGCCGCCCATAATAGTAGCGACCACCACCGCCGAAGACGAGCAACGCGACCAGGATCAGCAGAATCAACGTGGTCGTGTTCATGTCCACGTCCCCTCCGCCCTGGACGGGCTCACTCGAGTTTGTCCTTCACGTCGTGCTTCACCTGCTCGACCACGCCTTCTACCTTGCCTTTGAGCTCGTCTCGCTCGCCTTCGCGTTCGAGCTTCTTGCTCCCGGTCAGCTTGCCGGCCGCCTGCTTGACTCGGCCCTTGGCCTTATCGATAAGCTCGCCCATATGCTTTCCCCCGATTGCTATTGATACGCACCTCGGCGCGAATCCGACTGTCAACGAGTGTACGTCGATGCCCGGACAGCTTCGGCCCGCGCGCCGCGGGAGCGCGATGCCTTCCACCCGCTGCTCATCCTCGGCGGTGGCGACACGATCCGTCACATGTGCGGCGCGGCCGAGGGAAACCAACTGGTCCTTTCGGGCTTAGGATCGTGGCATGAGTCCTAGCGCATGTACGATCCCGCTCCTCCTCGGAGCTTTCTCGGCGCGACGCCCAGGCCAGGAGTTGGGGCAAGCGCACGCGCTGGAGTGGCTCGCAGAGGCGCACGCCCGATCCGAGGCCAGCCTCGCACGGCTGGACGGATCGGCACGCGCGACGTTCGAGCAGAGCATTCGTCGCCGGATCGGGCGGTTCGGTTGTCAGGCGTCGCAGGTGGCCAGTCGCGGGTTTTCGGTTGCGGACATCGGGAGCGACCGCTGGGACGAGATGGAGATCTACGACATCCCGAACCATTCCTACGGTCGTGGCGCCGCGGTGCGCTCCGCCTACTTCTCTAATGTTGTTGCCGAGTATTTCGAACTCACGTACCCTCCGGACGCCGCGCCGCCGAGCGACATCATCCACGTCACCTGCACCGGGTACGTGTCCCCCGACGGCGCGCAACGATTGCTCGAGAAACGTGGCTGGGGGCCGCTCACGCACGTCACCCACGCCTATCACATGGGGTGCTACGCCGCCTTTCCAGCGGTACGCATGGCGGCGGGCTTCCTCCACAGCCCGCCCTGGTTGCGGGCGCGCGCGGAGGATCGCCGCGTGGACATCGTCCATACCGAGCTGTGCTCCTTGCACTTGGACCCGAGTGACCACTCGCCGGAGCAGCTCGTGATCCAGAGCCTCTTCGCGGATGGGCTCATTCGATATGAAGCCCGCGCGACCCCTGACGACGGACAGCCAGGCCTGCGGGTCCTCACGCTCGCCGAGGCAGTCCTCGCGGGTACCGCGGACTCGATGCGATGGGCCGTGGCGGACTACGGAATGCGAATGGCCCTGGGCAGAGACGTCCCTGACCGGATCGCCGGGGCCATCCGCCCGTTCGTGGCCGACCTTCGGGCGCGCGGCGGGCAGCGGGAATCTTCGCTCGCCGAGACAGTGTTCGCGATTCACCCGGGTGGACCAAAGATCATCGATCGTGTCGCGGAGGTCCTCGAGCTCGCGGAGGAGCAGGTCGCGGCGAGTCGCGGCGTGCTCCGCGACTTCGGGAACATGTCCTCGGCGACGCTCCCGCACGTGTGGATGCGGCTGCTGGAAGACCCCACGGTCGCCCCGGGCACGCCGATCATCAGCCTCGCCTTCGGTCCGGGTCTGACGGTGTGCGGCGGCGTTTTCCGGAAACAATGAACACCATGCTCCTCCTTCTGCCTCTCGCCGCGCAGGCCGCGGTGATGGCGGTCGACGAAGGCTGGTTTCATCGCCGACGTGGCCTGCCGCGCTGGGAGCGCCTCGGGCACCCGCTCGACACTCTCACGGTGCTGTTGACGTACGTTTGGGCTCTGACGACGGATCCCGACCGTCCCGGCGCGATCGGGGTGTACACGGCGCTCGCGGTCTTCTCTTGCCTGTTCATCACCAAGGACGAGTTCGTCCACGCGCGGGTGTGCAGTGCGCTCGAGTGCTGGCTGCACGCGCTCCTGTTCGTCCTCCATCCAATCGTGCTCTGGGCGTTCTATGTCTTGTGGCAATCGGGCGGCCACTCGGAGCTGCTGCGCGCACAGGCGGCCCTCACCCTGTTGGCCGGTACGTACCAACTCATCTATTGGAGTGTATGGTGGAAGCCCGAGATCGCCGATCCGTGAACAATGCGCTCTACGACGCGCTGGGCGATCGTTGGTACGACGCCCAGGACGACCCCGTGGCCCTCCTGCGCGCAGAGTCCACGCTGCGAAACCCGTGGGTCGCCGAGACCATCACCCACATGCTCGGCCCGCAGTCCTGTTCGGTCCTGGATGTCGGCTGCGGTGCCGGTTTCCTCGCGAACGCCCTGTCCGCGCGCGGTCACCGGGTGAAAGGGGTGGACGCATCCAATGAATCGCTCGCCGTCGCCGCGCGTCACGATCCCACTGGACGGGTCGAGTACGTGCACGGGGACGCGGCCGCGCTGCCCGCGCCCGACGGGTCGTTCGACGTGGTGTGTGCGATGGACTTCCTCGAGCACGTCGAGGATCCGGCCGGGGTGATCGCGGAGGCCGCGCGTGTGCTCCGTCCCGCCGGACTCTTCTTTTTCCATACCTTCGACCGGACCCTGCTCTCCTGGCTGGTGGTGATTCGGGGCGTGGAGTGGATCGTGCGAAACACTCCGCGAGACATGCACGTGCTCCGCCTGTTCATCCGGCCGGCCGAGCTGGCGGCCATGTGTCGTGCGAGCAGCCTCGAACCGCTCGAGCTCAGGGGGGTGCGGCCCCGGTTTGACCGTGCGGCGCTGGCCCTGCTGCGCACCGGCGTCGTGCCGCGCGACTTCCGCTTCGTGTTCACGAAATCGACGCGGCTGGGGTATTCGGGGGTGGCGCGGAAGGGCGGGTGAGCGAGCGTCCGCATGCTGCCCCCGCCCCGAGGAGGAAGGGGTGCACGCCGCAGCGAACCGAAGGTTGCGCCGGGAGTGCGGCACGGCCGACACGTTCGTGGAGCGCTTCCGCGACGTTTCCTCGGAACTCGACGCGGTGGTGGTCGCCGCGGTGACGCCGCTCGTGGACGAGATCGAGGGCCTCGGGGCGCGCATCGCCACCGCCGACGCGGAGGTCAAGGCGCTTGCCAGCCAGAAGGAGGTCGTCGAGCGGCTCGACGCGATTCCCGGCGTGGGCGAGCTCGTCGCGGTGGCCTTCGTCCTGTGCGTCGACGACCCGACGCGCTTCAAGGACAGTCGCGACGTGGCGGGTTTCCTCGGTCTGCGGCCGGCGATGCGGTCCTCGGCCGACGTGAAACACTACGGGCGCATCACGAAGCAGGGGGACCGCTACATGCGCGCCCTGCTGATCCAGGCCGCGCATGCGGCGATGAAGTCCAAGAAGGACACCGACATCAAGCGCTTCGGCGAACGCCTGGTAGCCCGCGTGGGAAGGGCGAAGGCGCACGTCGCGGTCGCCCGGAAGCTCGCGGTCCTGATGCACCGCCTCTGGGTCACGGGCGAGCGCTACCGTCCGAGCTCGCCGCCATCGGAACCAACTCAAAACGCCGCGTAGGGACTGCCGGGACGCCCACCGAGGGCCTCCCGGCGTGACCTTCGCGAGGCCGCGACGTTTCTCTGCGTCCCGCCGACGCCTCCGACTGCCTGCCTTGGGTGACTCCGCTTAGAACTTGGGACCGACACGCAGCCTTGGTTGCGGGCCGAGTCCGACAGAAAGATCGGGAGCACCCACCGCAGCACGGATCCCCCCAGCACCGGGCGCACGCGCGCCCTTCTCGAGTGCGAATAGAAGCATGCACAGCGGGGGTGGCGACGGACGACGAGGAGCACGCGATCAACCACGTGAAGGACAGCCGACGAGTCCGAGGAATCCGTTCCGCACCGCCCCTGCATCCCTGGCCTTGAGGGCTGCGCGCACACCACGAGTCTCCTGCTCAGGGGCCCTGCCGGGGGCGACCCGCGACCGGGCTTCGCCT
>JAUXQH010000095.1 GCA_030685065.1 Pseudomonadota bacterium
CGCGATCGCCGCGGGCATGCGACTGATCACAAGCGAGGACGCATCCGGATGGATTCGCCACTGTGGGTACACCGGTCATGCCACCTGAGCACGGCAATCAGAGGTCGAGGTCTCCCCGACTTGTGTCGCTTGTCGCCGGGCACCTCGCGTCTACAAATTTTAGACGCCACCGGCCTCGTTTCTGAAGATTGACCGATGGGCGCAGCACCCGACCGGGCATGACCGAGGACGAATACCTCGCCTACGACGCCTCGCACGAGGGGCGCCACGAGTTCATCAACGGCGAGCTCGTCTCCATGGCGGGGGAGAGCGAGGCGCACGCGCTCGCGACCGGCAATGTGCTCGGCTGGCTGCACGGCGCCCTCCGCGGGTCTACGCCCAGGGCGTAAAGACCAACGTCCTCTTCTTCACCCGCGGCGCCACCGACAAGGGCAACACCAAGCGCACCTGGGTGTACGACATGCGCGCCAACATGCCCTCGTTCGGCAAGCGTACCCCGTTCACGACGGAGCACTTCAAGGGCTTCCTGGCGGCCTACGGGGAGGATTCACACGGGGGCCCGCCGCGGGTAGACGAAGGCGAAGAGGGCCGCTTTCGGTGCCTCACGCGGGAGGCGCTGCGAGCGCGGGGCGACAACCTCGATCTGGCCTGGCTGCGGGACGAGAACGCGACGCGCACCGAGGATCTGCCGGAGCCGGACGAGATCGCCGACATGATCCTGGAGCGGCTGACGACGGCGATGACGGAGATCGCGGCGCTGAAGGCTGCTTTGGGGGGTGGGGTTTGAGTGGGGACGGGGAGTTGCCGGAGGGGTGGGTTGAGGCGAAACTTGGCGACGCATTTATCGTGTCCGTTGGAGCCACACCGTCTCGCAAGGAGGCCTCATACTTGCCGTCGAGGCACCCCCTGCCGCTCAGGCCCCCCGAACCTGGCCGCCACGCGGCCGTCCAGGCTCCCCCTGCCGCTCAGGCCCCCCGAACCTGGCCGCCACGCGGCCGTCCAGGCACCCCCTTTGCGGCAGGTGCCCCGAACCTGGCCGCGCCGCCCCCGCAGCTAAACCGCGCCCGGCCGCCCCCCGATCCCCTACCGCACCCGCACCCGCTCCCGCTCCCCCGCCACCACCCAGTGGCGGTTTTCCCGGATCATCTGCGTGACCGCCTGGGCCTCGACCGGCCGCGAGAACAGGTAGCCCTGGGCGCTGGTGCACTTGAGGAGCCGCAGCCGCTGGGCCTGTTGTGTGGTCTCGACGCCCTCGGCGATGACATCCATGCCGAGGTTGGCGGCCAGCGCCGCGATGGTGCCCACGATGGCGTTCTCGCCTTCGCCGCCCATTCGGCTCACGAAGCTCTTGTCGATCTTGAGCGTGTCGACCGGAAAGCGGTGGAGGTAGGAGAGCGACGAGTAGCCGGTGCCGAAGTCGTCGAGGCTCACGCGCACGTCCATGCGACGGATGCGGTCGAGCATCTCGGCCGCCATCTCCGGGTTTTCGATGAGCACCGTCTCGGTGATCTCGACGTGGAGGCTGCGGGGATCGAGGTCGTACTCGGTGAGCGCGTCGCGGACGTGCTCGATGAGGTCCGGCTGGGCGAACTGGCGGCCCGACAGGTTCACGCTCATGGTGAAGACGCGCCCGTTCAGCGCGTCGCGCCAGAGGCGCATCTGGTGGCAGGCCTGGCGGAGCACGTAGTCGCCGATGGTGACGATGAGGCCGGTCTCCTCGGCGAAAGGCACGAACTCGGCGGGCGAGATCAGGCCCCGCAGGGGGTGCAGCCACCGCACGAGCGACTCGACGCCGAGCACGGCCCCGGTCTCGAGCGAGACCACCGGCTGGTAGTAGACCTGGAACTCCTCCCGCTCCACTGCGCGCCGCAGGTCGCTCTCGAGCTGGAGGAGCTGGACGGCCCGCTCGTGCATGGCGGTGTCGAACACGACGTGCCGCGCCTTTCCGAGCGCCTTCGCCCGGTACATGGCGGTGTCGGCGTCACGCAGGAGATCGGCGGGGGTCTCGTCGGCCGAAGCGGAGAGGGCGATGCCGATGCTCGCCGTCGGGAACACCTCGCGCTGGGAGATCGCGAAGGGCTTGGACAGCTCGGCTTGGATCTTCGTCGCGACGCGGGTGGCCTCGGAGAGCTCGCGGAGGTCCTCGAGGAGCACGGCGAACTCGTCTCCGCCCATGCGCGCGACGGTGTCGCCGGGCCGGAGGCACGCCTGGAGGCGCCGCCCGATCTCGACGAGGAGCTGGTCGCCGATGCTGTGGCCGAGGCTGTCGTTCACCACCTTGAAGCGGTCGAGATCGATGAACAACACCGCCACGAGGCGGTTGGGACGGCGCGTACGCCCGAGCCCGTGGCGGAGCCGGTCGAGGAAGAGCACGCGGTTGGGCAGCCCCGTGAGCGCGTCGTGGAGCGCCCCGTGGGCCAGCTGCTCCTCGATGTCCTTGTGTGGGGTGATGTCCGTCTGCGAGCCGGCGATGCGCGTGGCGTGGCCCTGCGGGCCGCGGACGGCCATGCCGCGCACGAGCATCCACCGCCATCCCGCGTCGCGATGACGCATGCGGTGCTCGCTCTCGAAGTGCGGGGTGTCTCCTTGCACGTGGAGGAGCAATTCGGCCTCGACCCGCGTGCGATCGTCCGGGTGGATGCGGTCGAGCCACTCCTTCGGGGCGGTGCCGATCTCCTCCTCGGCGAACCCGAGCATGCTCTTCCAGCGAGAGGAGAGGTACATCTCGCCGCTCTCCAGATCCCAGTCCCAGAGCCCGTCACTCGCACCCCGGGCGGCCAGCGCGTAGCGCTCCTCGCTCACCCGCAGGGCCTCCTCCGCGCGGATGCGCTCGGTGACATCGCGCTGCACGGACACGAAGTGGGTGAGCTTCCCCATCGGATCGCGCACGGGGGAAACCTGCCACTCCACCACCTGCTCGGCGCCGTCCTTGCGACGCATGTGGCTCACGCCCTCGAACACCTTCCGGCCTGTCTCGTCGGCGCGGAGCCGGGCGAGCCCCTCCTCGTCGACCCAGGGCCCCCCGAGCTGCGCCGCCGGGTTGCCGACCACCTCGGCCTCGTGGGCGTGGCCGGTCATGGTGCACCAGCCGCGGTTCACGTAGACCACGCGGGGCTCGGCGGTGTCACCCGTCGCGATGAGGATGCCCTCGTTGAGGTTCTGGACGGCCGACTCGAGCACGCGCAGGTTGCCCTCCGCGTCCCGCCTCGCCTGCCGATCCTCGGCCTCCCGGAGCGCCCGCGCCACGGCGGGCTCGATGCGGTTGAGGTGGTCCTTGCTGACGTAGTCGGCGGCGCCGGCGCGCATCGCCTGCACGGCCGCCTCCTCGCCGATCCGCCCGGACACGATGATGCACGGCGTGTCGAGCCGCCGCTCGCGCAACACCCGCAGCACGCCATCGGAGCTGAATTGGGGCATGGAGTGGTCGGAGAGGACCACGTCCCAGCCCCCCTTCGCGAGGGCGCGGTCCAGGTCGCGCTCGTTGTCGACACGCTCGGAGAACACGTCGAAGCCGGCGCGCCGGAGCTGCATCTGCACCAGCGTCGCGTCGTCGGCGGAGTCCTCGACGAGGAGGGCACGCACGGTTCGCCTCATCGGCGCCGCCTCGGCCGGGCCGCGTGGAACGGGGTCACCGGGCCCTCACGTCGCGGTTGGGCGACTCGGAGAGGAGGAGCCAGAAGCGGCCGAGCTCCGCCACCGCCGCGGCGAACTGGTCGAAGTCGACCGGCTTGCGCACGTAGCTGTTGGCGCCCGCGCGGTAGCACTCGAGCACATCCTCGTCCTCGTTCGAAGAGGTGAGGACCACCACGGGGAGGATCAGGGTGCGAGGATCGGCGCGCAGCCGGCGCAGCACGTCGAGGCCGGAGAGCTTGGGGAGCTTCAGATCGAGCAACACGACCTCGGGGAGGCGCCCTTCGTGCAGGGGCGAGCCCGTGCTCAGCTTCTCGAGGGCTTCGGCGCCGTCCCGCGCCACGACCACGTCGGCGGCGAGCGCACAGCGACCCAGCGCCCGCAACGCGAGCGCCTCGTCATCCGGATTGTCCTCCACCAGGAGGATGTACTTCCTCGACACGATTCCCCACGTCGCCTCGGAGCCGCGAGAAGCTCGCGGACTCACCTCGGCGCCCTGAAAGCTAAACGCCGGAGCGCCCCGGATTGCTCCCCGCCCCAGATTCTACCCTTTCCCCGCGCCTACTTCCGGAAGCCGATCAGCGCTCGGGGATCGCCGCGGGCCACGTGAGGTCGTAGTAGTCGAACCCCTCGCGGAGCTTGGACATCACGGCCTCGCTCTGGTCCGAGTGCATCGTGCGGGTCTCGACCGCCTCGGCGATCGACTTCTCGGTCGGCAGCACGTCCATCGGGTTGGTCCCGTGTTTGCGCGCGGCGCGGTCGAGCAGATCGGTCATCCGGTCGAAGAAGATCTTCATCTCGTCGCGGGGATCGGACTTGAATTCCTCCCCCTGGGCGTCGGCCTCCGCGAAGGGATCCACGCCGTCGACCGCGGCGGGCTCGGCCACCAGGAACACCGCGAGGACGTAGAGCACCGCCGCGTTGACCGCGACGAGCGCCACGTTGATGCCGAGGGTGATCTTGATCAACCGCACGAGGCGCGGCAGATCGTCGAGTGTTACGGGCGCGGCCATCCTGCCCGACTATCCCGACCTTTCCCGGAGATCGACCGATGTGGCTCGCCCTCGCCTCCCTCGCCGCCCAGACGCTCGTCGTCGCGCTGGTACCCAGCGGGCACGCCGCCGCCTCGTGTGACGTGAAGGGCCTCAGCAAAGCCCTCGTGGACGCCGCTCCGAACCAGGCGGGCAAGGCCTTTGCCGACCTCGCCGGGTGTGACCCCGCCGCCGCCAAGGCCGCCGCGCCCGAAGCGTTCAAGAAGATCCTCGCCGGAGACTCGGGGGACGCCGCGGTGGTCGTCGCCGTGAGCATCGGGGCCGGGGAGAGCGTTCGGAGCTGGGTCAACGCGCAGGAGCCGGACGATCGCTCGCGCACCATCAGCAAGCTCGGGGAGAAGTGTGACCAGGCCGGCGTCCCCGCCTTCTTCCTCGAAACCCAGACGGCGCTCGGCGACAAGTTCTGGACCGAGCGCTGGTACCGCGGGCTGGACGATTGCCGCGATCCGGCCGTGCAGGAGCTCCTCCGCGCCCGCATCACGGACACCAGCGGCGATCGCGCCCTCTACAACGGCGTGCTCGAGGTCTACGCCCGCAACCTGGGCAAGAACGCGATCCCGACGCTGAAGGCCGCCGCCGCCGCGGAGAAGGACGCGGAGGTGTCCGGCTTCATCATCGACGCGTTCACCAACGCCTCGGGCGTCGGCCGCGAAGGCGGCCCCGACCAGGAAGCCGTGAAGCTGGCCGTCGCCTCCATCAACGAGGTCGCCCCGCTCCTCCCCGAGAAGACGATCGACAAGGCCCGCACCACCTTGCTCTCGCTCGGCGCCGAGGCCGACTCGGATCGGCTGGCCGGCATCCGCTACAAGAACATGATGCAGCCCAGCGGCGGCCTGCTCTACGGCGTGTTCACCACCGAGACCGCGACCTGCAAGAAGGGCGACGTGAAGGTGGTCCTCCATCACGCGCCCGTCAACGAGGCCGGCCGCACCTGGCCCGACCAGGTGAACGAGCGCATCCAGCCCGCCCTCCTCGGCAACTTCGACCTCGATCTCGCCAAGTCGTGCAAGGGCACCGGCACCAACGAGACCGCCACCCCCCCGGCGCCCTTCAAGGACGCGGCGGCCTACCAGGCCTGGGTGGACGAGATGATCCGCGAGTTCCAGAAGAAGAACCCGGCGGTCAAGGCCAAGATCGTGGCCGAGGATCCGCTCACCCTCTGATCGGGCGTCCCCCGAATCTCGAGGATGGCTCGAGGATCAAGTACCATGGGCGCCAAAGAGGGCGCCCATGTTCGTTTTTCTGCTGACGGGTCTCGCGTGCGACGGTGGCAAGATCACGCTCGACGACACGGCTGAGCTCGGAGACGCCGACACCGATAGCGACACGGACACCGACGCCGACACGGATGCGGACACCGACGCCGACACGGACACGGACGCCGAGATCTCCTCGCTCACGTTCGTGCTCGAGGGCGAGCACGACGCCGACGCCCTGAACCTGGTCTGGCTCAACGTCGACAACACCCTCGGCGGCACGCTCGGGGGGGCCGCGATCGGCGGCACGAGCGTCCGCGTCGACGTGGCGGCACCCGACGAGTCGGAGCTGTACGCGATCGACGGATACCCGGGCGTGTACTACCGGTACGCCCTGCCGTTCGTCTTCATGGACACGGACGCGAGCCTCGTTCACGAAGACGACGAAGAGGTCGAGGGCGTGGGCACCGGATGGCTCCTGTACCTCTCCGGGGTCGTGCCCATCGAGCTCGGGGCGCTCGGCCTCGGCGAGGGGTGGAACGCCGTCGACGTCGGGGACATGTCGGTCTACCCGGTCGACGCCATCCCGCTCGAGGTAAACCTCCGCCCCATCGTGGAAGCGACCCTCGGCGGCACCCTCGTGGGGGACGCCGCGGCCCGCACCGATCTCGACCTCGCGCTGCTCCCGTCCGTCGTCTTCGACGGCGGCACCGTCACGTCGCTCGCCTTCAACCAGGCCCTCGCGAGCCCGTGGACCCTCGGCGTCACGTCGGCCCCCGCGGACGACCACATCGTGGAGCTCGAGGGAGGCGGGTTCTTCGGCTCGTTCGAGCTTCCGTTCGCCTACGCCGACACGGACGGCAACGGCATCCCCGGCGCCACCGAGCTGCTCTGGCCCACGTGCCTCGGGGCCGAGACCGCGCTCCTGTTCTGGATCGCGCCCCCGACCGATCCCCTCTTCGGGTACTTCCTGCTCGAAGCGGGCCTGGACGTGGGCTGGAACCCCGTGCGCACGGACGTGAAGGAGGACTTCGTGGTCCTCACCGCCGCCGAGCGCGGCATGCTGGAGATCGGCGGGACCTGCAGCCTGGAGTGATCCAGGACTCCGGCGCGCCGCGGCGCCCCTCCGTAGAGGCGCCCGCGGGGCTCAGCGCGGCGAAACCAGCGCGTACAGATCCTCGATGAACTCCCCGCGGCCGAGCAGGTGGGTGCCATCGAAGTCGAGGTGCCACAACACCTCGCCGTCGGGATCGACCTCGTACAGGTGGCCGGAGCTGCCGACGACGTGCAGGGTGTTGCCGTTCTCGAGGCGCCACGCGTCCCCGTTGGTATCGGCATGGACGCCCGGATCGAAGACCCACACCGGGGTGAGCGTGCCCGCGCTGCGATCGACGTCGTACTCGACCGCGGCGGTGGTCCCGCGGCTGCCCTCGCCCTCGTAGTAGGTCGAGACGAGCAGGGTGCCGGCGGCGGTCCAGCTCACGCCGTGCTGCCAGGAGAACTGGGAGTCGCTCGGGGTGAACGAGTACCCATCCGCCACCTCGCCCGCCCACCACAGGCTCTCGCCGGTCACGTGGTCCACCTCGACGAGCGAATTGTTGGTGTAGAAGCTGTAGAGGAACGAATCGCGCTCGGGCGAGTAGTAGATGCCGTTCGACTCGCAGCCCTGATCCTCTTCCGAGCCGGGCCAGTTGCCGCGGCAGGTCCAGATGATCCGCTCGTCATCGTCCGTGGGGCCGCGCTCGACGAGGGCCTCGCCGCCGCCGTGATCCTGGCTGCCCCACACGAGCGTGTCGCCCGGGAGCTGCACCCAGGCGTGGTGCAGCCCGGGGGTCTCGATGGTCTCGATCTCTTCGTCCAGGTAGCCGCGGTGCACGGTCGATCCGGCGCCGTCGTCCCAATTGTTCCAGTAGGTGGCCTCGTCCCACAGGATGTGGTCACCCGAGAGGGCCACCTGCGCGAAGAGCGTCCAGTTCTGCTCGGGCGTGAGGCGGGCCCACACGATGCGGCCCATGCGGTCGACGATGAAGGTGTAGTAGTTTCCGCCGGTCCAGCCGCCGGTGCGCGAGTTGATGCTGGTGAGCAGGTAGTTGCCCCCGGCGATCCACTTGCTCTGGTCACCCAGCTCCACCTCGGGCGCGGGGAAGGTGCGCGGGAGGTCGGCGGTGGTGATCGGCTCTCCGTCCAACGAGCTGCCGCCGTCGCTCACGAGGCGCCAGGCGGCCTCGGTCTCGTAGGGGATGCCGACCACGAGCTGCTCGTTCGGCCCGGCCGCCGCCGCGAAGGGGGGCGAGGAGAGCCACACCCCCTCGTCGAAGCTGTACTCGACGTGCACCGTGGCGGCCTCGGCCTGGGTCCAGGACACGTAGGCCAGGCTCTCCTGGTCCTCGTGGAGGCGCCAGGTCAGGTCGGCGAACAGGTCACCGACGGGGAGGTCGGTGTCGGTGTCGGTGTCGGTGTCGCTGTCCGTATCGGTGTCCGCGTCTCCCAGGTCCGGCGTGCCGGTGTCGTCCCCCCCGATCGAGATCGTGCCCGGATCATCACAGCCGAACAGGGCGAGCAACAACAGGCGACCACACATCCGGGGCTCCACGAGGGGGGCGGAGAATAGCCCACGCGGGTGGTTTCCGCGCCTCGTCATCGGCCCGAAGCTCATGCGCCGCCGGGAAAGCCGGTGAGCGCGGGCACCGGGGCCGTTCCCTCCCGTGCGCCGGTGCGGGCGGAGGGCGGCCACGCGATTATCATGACCGCAGCCCTGTTCGAGGCGACCGGCTCCGTTGGGACAGGGTCGCGGCAAGCGGGCCAAGGCGCCTCGTGTCGGTCAGCAGCTCCCTCCGTCAAAGCTTCCTCGCGGGCCTGCTCGCGCTGCTTCCCCTGTACATCACGTGGAAGATCCTCGCGATCGTCTTCAACCTGGTGGACGGACCGTTGGGCGGCCGGATCAACACCTTGATCAGCTACCTCTCGGGGAGGGACCTGCACATCCCCGGGCTCGGGCTGCTCGTCACCGGGCTGATTGTCGTCGCCATCGGCTGGTTGACGCGGATGGTGTTCTTCAAGCGCATCCTCGTCGCGATCGAGACCGTCATCGAGCGGGTGCCGGTCGTGCGCTCGCTCTACAACGCGAGCCGCCAGATCGTGGTGCCCTTCACCGACAAGCACAAGCTCCCGTTCTCGGAGGTCGTGCTCGTCGAGTATCCGATGGTCGGCCGCCACACCCTGGGCCTCGTCGCCAAGCGCCGCATCACGGACGACCCGGACGATCCCCGCGTGGTCGTCTTCTTCCCCTCGAACCACCTGCACCTCGGCTACCCCGTCGTGCTCCACCGGGACGACATCACGCCCATCGACATGTCGGTGGAGGAAGCGGTGAAGTTCTTCGTGAGCTGCGGCGTGATCGGGGACGACAGGCTCATCCGCAGCGGCGGCGCGCTCATCCCCATCGAGCCGGCGCCGAGCGCGGCGGTGCGGCCGAGGCCCACGGCGGTGCCGCGGGCGGGGTGACGGCTTCAGGGCTTGACGAGCTTGTCCACCATGAAGTGAACCGGGCAGAAGCCGGTGAACGCGCTCGAGATCATGATGGCGGCGGTCAGGCCGGCAAGGCCGATGAACATCGGGTGGACGGCCCACGCCATCACGGCGCTGAACAGGATGAGGCCACCGATGATGCCATCGTGGATCTTGATCTTCTTGGTCATGGGAGCGGGCCTCGTGCGGCGGGGGCTGGGAAAGCCGGCGCGGCCGGCGCGCGCCCTGTAACCGATGCCCTGGCGCAGAGACGACCGGTTGCATCTCGCAACGTCGCGCTTCTCAAGGACATGGCAGCGAAGGGCACGAGCTGCGTGAAGTAGCGAGGAGTCGTCGCAACCGCCCGGCGGCCCCTCGGTTCAGCCCCGCGCCCCGCGCCCCCACGCGACCGCCGCGCACAGGCCGAGCGCCAGCAGCGCCGTGACCGGACCGCCGCCGCCGGGGAGCGCGGCGCAGCCTACGTCCTGGACGTAGACCTCTTCCGCGACCGCGCCCGTGTCCAGCCAGGCCGACGTGTCCCGCCCTCCCTCGTCGGCGGTGTCGGCGGTGTCGGCGGTGTCACCGGTCTCCGCCAGCAGCGTGGCGGCCCACAAGAACAGCATCATCCCCTCCTCCTACGACGCCACGGCTACGACGCCACGGAGAATTGGCGCTCGACGAGGCGACGATACACCCCGTCACGGGCCACGAGCTCGTCATGCGTGCCCATCTCCGCGACCTTGCCCCCCTCGATCACGACGACGCGATCCGCGTCGCGCACCGTGGAGAGGCGATGCGCGATCACGAGCACGGTGCGCCCGTGCATGAGCCGCTCGAGGGCCTCCTGGACGAGGTGCTCGCTCTCGGAGTCGAGCGCGCTCGTGGCCTCGTCGAGCACGAGGATCCGGGGGTCCTTCAAAAGGGCGCGGGCGATGGCGATGCGCTGCTTCTGCCCACCGGAGAGCCGCACGCCGCGCTCGCCCACGAGCGTCTGGTAGCCCTCGGGAAACGCGCGCACGAACGTGTCGGCGTTGGCGGCCTCGGCGGCGGCCTCGACCTCGGCGTGCGTGGCGCCGGGCCGGCCGTAGCGGATGTTCTCCTCGATGGTGGTGGCGAAGAGCACGGGCTCCTGCGCCACGGCGCCGATCTGCTCGCGAAGCCAGCGGGTGTCGAGATCGCGCAGATCCACCCCGTCGAGCAGGATGCGCCCGGCGGTGGGGTCGTAGAGGCGCGCGAGCAACGACGCGACGGTGCTCTTGCCGCCGCCCGAGGCGCCGACCAGCGCGAGCACGCGGCCGGGCTCCATCTCGACGTGCACGCCGCGGAGGACGGGGGCGTCGAGGCGGGTCGGGTAGGCAAAGTCGACGCCGTCGAGCGTCACGCGCCCCTCGACACGCTCCAGCGTGCGGCCCGTGGTGTTCACGACGCCGGGGGTGCGGTCGAGCAGCTCGAACACGCGCTCGCTCGCGCCGAGAGCGCGGTTGAAGTCACCGAACAGGCCGGAGATCCCGCCGAGGGCAAAGGCGAGGAACAGGGTGTAGAGCATGAACGCGGTGAGATCGCCCACCGACATGCTCCCGTCCATCACGAGGCCGCCGCCGTACCAGAGCACCACCGCGATGGCCGCGTAGGCGGCGAACCCCATGGCCCCCTGGAAGGCGCCGTACGTGAGCGCGAGGGTGCGGCCGAGCTGGAACGACTCGTCGACCTTGACGGCGTAGCGGCCGACCTCCTGCTCCTCCCGCGCGAAGCTGCGCACGGTGCGGATGTTGCCGAGCGTCTCCTCCGCGACGGCGCTCGCGCCCGCGAGGGCGTCCTGCGTCTTTCGCGACAGCGTGCGCACCATGCGGGCGAAGATCACCGCGCCGATCGCGACGAACGGGACCACCCCCAGCATGAGGGCGGTGAGCTTCCAGCTCGTGTAGAACAGCACGCACAGGCTGCCGATGGCCTGGAGCGCGAAGCGCAGGGCCATCGAGATGTTGACGGTGACGCTGTTCTGGAGGAGCCCGGTGTCCGCCGCGAGGCGGTTGATGAGCTCGCCGGTGCGCTGCGCGTCGAAGAAGCCGACCTCCTGGCGCACCACGTTGGCGTAGAGCTGCTTGCGCAGGTTGGCGACGACGCGCTCGCCCGCGAGCGTGAACAGCCACGCGCGGAGGAACCCGAAGATGCCGACGAGCACGAACACGCCCATCAAGCCGACGACCGTCTGGTCGAGGATCGCGCGCCCGTCCGGCTTCTGCACGGCATCCATCAGGAGCTTGATCCCCTGGGGCGCGACCAGCGTGCCGACGCTGCCGCCCGCGAGCGCGAGCGTGGCGATCGCGAGGGTGGGGATCTCGGGGCGGGCGAGGCCCACGAGGCGCTTCCAGTCGGCGCGGCTCTTCCGTTCGGCGGGTTCGGACATCGGGGCCCTCTACTCCGGCGCCGGCCCCGCTGCCTGCAGGGTCTCGGCGGCCTCCATCTCGGCCCCCTCGAGCGGCTCGAACGCCGCCTTCCGGATCCGCAGGCCCGGATCCACGCCGATCGGCAGGTTTCCGCCGTCGAGCGTGACGCCCCAGCCGAGGTAGACCCTCGCCGCGGGCGCCAGGGCCTGCAGCATGACCACCAGATCGCCCACGGTGGCGTCGAGCTGGCCCCGGAGCACCACGTCCCGGCCCTCGATCTGTTGGAGCTCGGTGACGGGGAGCACGTCCCCACCGTCATCCACGAAGCGGTCGGCCAGCGCGATCAGCACGCGCGGGGAGTCGAGCGCGGTGGTCACCCGGAGATCGAGCGGAAAGGCGCCGCAGCGACCGGTGGCGAGCAGCGGATCCCGGCGGATGTCGAGGAGGAGCGACGGCGCGGCGGCCGGACAGCCCACGATCGCGATGCGGCCCGCCTCGGAGCCGAAGAGCGCCAGGTACAGATCCTCGAGGGGGAGCGAGGGGGGCAGCATGAGCCCGTCGTTCCGGAGCAGGGCCGGGCCGATGATGTCGATTCCGCCGGCGAAGTTGAGGGTTTCGAGGCCGCCGCGCTCGCGTTGCATCAACCAGCGGGGGGTCTCGATGGGGCCGACGAGCACGCGGGCGGGGATGGGCGCCTTGTGGGGCACGTCGTAGCCGGCTGACGCCGCGAGGACGGCGGCGCCGTGGGCCCCGGCGTAGTGCGTCAACACGCGCTCGCGGGCGCCGGCCCACACCCCCGCGAGCAGGGCGATCAGGGCGAGCGCGCTGCACACGAGCACGTCGGTTCCGGATCGCGCGCCCGCGCGCCTCCAGTCGCGCAGCAGCAGCGTCGGCAGGAGCGCGATCACGAACCCGAGCGACGACACCGCCGCCACCTGGTTCACGAACCACACGTCACGCGTGCGGGAGGCGACCTCGCCCACCGCGGCGAAGGGCGCCGAGTAGTCCCCGAGGGCTTCGGTGGCGGAGAGCGCGGAGAGCGCGGCGGCGGCGGTGGCCAGGCCGAGGCTCCCGATTCCCAGGGCGCCGTAGCCCACGATCACGACCTCGAGGCCGCGGTGGCGGGAGGGGAGGAGCGCGATGGTCGCCGCGAGGGCGAACGGGAGTCCTCCGACGGCGGGGATCCACAAGGGCCACGCCCCCTCCCCGATCACGCCGGCCATGGCCTCTCCCCCGGCGAGGAGGGCCACGGCGGCGAGACCGGCGGCGGGCAAGCCCCACTTTCCGAGGCGCTGCCACGGCGTGGTCGCAGCGTTGCTCGGCCGCACCGCGCCGGCGCGGAGGTTGACCCAGGCGGCGCCCAGCGCCGAGGGCAGCGCGAGCAGCGCCGCGCCCCCGCCGCCGATGGCGACCGGGAGCATCGCGCGGGCGCGATCATCGAGCGCGAACCACGGCACCCAGGCGGGGTCGGAGGCCTGGGTGAGCGCGCCGATCGCGGTGTCCATGCCCGCGATCGTGCCGCCGAAGCCGAGCGTCAGGAGCAGGAGCGGCACGAAGAGCGCGGCGGCCGCCGGGATCGGCCTCCCGAGCGCGATGAGGCCGCCCACCGCCACCTGCAGGGGCAGCCCCAGCCCGAGGAGGAGCAGGAGGGCCATGACCCAGGAGCCAGACGCGTTCAGGAACACCGGGTTGTGCTATCCCGTCCGGGCCACCTCGCGCGGGTCGTTCGCCGGTTAAGCGGCCCCCCCTCTCCGCCCCCGAGGTCTCACGTGACAGCATCCCTCAAGGCCCCGATCCGCATCTGCGTCACCGGTGCCGCCGGCAACATCGGCTACGCGCTCCTCTTCCGCCTCGCCTCGGGCGATTGCTACGGGAAGGATCAGCCCGTCATCCTCCAGATGCTCGAGATCCCGACCGGGATGAAGGCCCTCGAGGGCGTCGCGATGGAGCTGTCCGACAGCGCCTTTCCGCTCCTGCACGGCATGGTCCTCACCGATGACCTGAACACCGGCTTCGACGGTGCCAACCAGGCGTTCCTCGTCGGCAGCCGCCCCCGCACGAAGGACATGAACCGCGCCGACCTCATCAAGGCGAACGGGCCGATCTTCGTGGGCCAGGGCAAGGCGATCGCCAAGCGCGCCGCCTCCGACGTGCGCGTCATCGTGGTCGGCAATCCCTGCAACACCAACGCGCTCATCGCGATGCACGCCGCGAAGGGCGTCCCGCAGGACCGCTTCCACGCCATGACCCGGCTCGACGAGAACCGCGCCAAGGCCCAGCTCGCGCTCAAGGCGGGCGTGCTCCCCGGTGACGTCACGAACGTCGGCATCTGGGGCAACCACTCCGACACGATGTACCCCGACTACGTGCACGCCAAGATCCAGGGCAAGCCCGCCACCGAGGTCATCGCGGACGAGCCCTGGTTCCAGGGCGAGTTCCTCAAGACCGTGGCGACGCGCGGCAAGGCCATCATCGAGGCCCGCGGCGCTTCCTCGGCGGCCTCCGCGGCGGCCGCGGCGATCGACCACATGTCGGCGCTCTCCCTCGGCACGCGCGGCGGCGAGTTCACGTCGATGGCCGTGTGCTCCGAGGGGCAGTACGGCGTGCCGGTCGGCCTCATCTTCAGCTACCCGGTCACGGCCGCCAACGGCGACTGGCAGGTGGTCGAGGGCCTCGAGCACGACGAGTTCGCGAAGTACAAGATCGCGGCGACCACCGCCGAGCTCAAGGACGAGCGCACCACCGTCGCGGACCTGCTGGGCTGAGAGCCTGGGCGGTGGGGCGTCGCTCCCCCGCCCTCCTCGCCGAGAGTGGGGCACGGGTGCCCCACTCTTCACCACGATCCCCGCCGAATCTTCTTCGGCAAATCGCGACCTCTGGCACGGCGATTGCTGTAGGATGGCCTCACCCTGAGGCTCCTTTGACCCGTGCCGCACTCTGCGCCGCGCTTCTCCCCCTGCTCGCCGCCTGCGTCCAGGACCAGGAATTCGGCAAGCGAGACGACGTTGCCGGCGCGGAGGGCGCCGAGATCGAGGTGGCGCCGCAGCGGCTCGACTTCGGTTCCCTGGCCGCGGGGGAGGCGATCACCAAGACGTTCACCGTCTCGAACGTCGGCGTCGAGGAGTCGATCCTCGAGGTGAGCGAGATCACGATCGGAGGCGCCGCGGGGGGCTTCACGATCCTGACGCCGCTCGAGGAGCTCGCGTTCTCCCTGCCCGGCGGCGCCTCGACCGAGATCGAGGTGGCGTTCACCCCCGAGGGCGCGAACGAGCAGGTCGCCGAGGCGATCGTGGCGTCGGACGACGAGGACGAGCGCCGCGTCACCGTCGATCTGCTGGGCGAGGGCCGCGTGCCCGAGCTCGAGATCAGCCCCGACCCGCTCGACCTGGGCACCGCCTACGTCGGGTGCGACAAGGACCATGACATCACGCTCACGAACGTCGGCACCGACGATCTGATCGTGACCGCCATCACGCACACCGGCGGCGCCTTCGTCCTCACCGATCTGAACGTGTTGCCGCTCACCCTCGCGCCCGAGGCCTCCACGCTGGTGAACATCTCGTTCACGCCGCTGGTCGAGGGGCCCGAGGTAGGCGAGCTCGCCGTCACGTCGAACGAGCCCATCGGCACGCGCGTGTCCGCGCAGACCGCCGAGGGTCGCTACGCCGGCGAGTACGAGGACACGTTCGAGGTCCCGACCAACCCGCCCGCCGACATCATCTTCTTCGTCGACCAGTCCTGCTCGATGGACGATGACGCCGCCGCGCTCGCCAGCAACTTCGCGGCCTTCATCTCGAACCTCTCCGTGTACACGACCAACTGGCACGTCATGGTCACCAATGACGACGACGGCTGCAGCACCCAGAGCGGCATCCTCACCAGCTCCACGGCCCGCTACGAGTCGACCTTCAACGACGCCGTCAGCGAGGTGAGCTTTTTCGAGGACTTCTGGACCGAGGCGGGCCTGACCGTGACGAGCCGCGCGGTCGAGGAGACCGATGCCGGCGGCTGCAACTCGGGCTTCCTCCGTGCCTCCGCCATCCTCCACATCATCATGGTGAGCGACGAGCCGGAGCAGTCCAGCCGCTCGTGGGACCATTACGTCGACACCGTCGTCGCCAAGAAGGGCGACCCCGCGCTCGTGAAGTTCTCGGCGGTCGCGGGTGACTACCCGAGCGGCTGCACCAGCGGCGCCAACTCCGCCGAGTTCGGCAGCGGCTACTACGAGGCGGTGAACGCCACGGGCGGCGAGTACCTCTCGATCTGCTCGAACTGGTCCACCTCGGTCGAGGCCCTCGCGACCGCCTCCGTGGACATGTTCGTGTTCGAGCTCACGCGGACGCCGGTGCCGGAGACCATCGCGGTCACCCTGAACGGGGCGACGCGTACGGGGTGGGCGTATGACGCGGCGGCGAACAGCATCGTGTTCGATGAGGCGGCGCGGCCGGAAGAGGGGGATGTGGTGGTTGTGAGCTACGCGGGGCTCGCCTCCTGCGATTAACGCACTGACGACACGGGGCCGGTCGTCCCGACCGGCCCCGCGTCGTCAGTGCCCGTGCTTCCCGACATGCGTGGCGAGGCTTGGGCTTCGCCCGCGCCTCGGGACGCACGTCGGGGAAGCTTTCGACTTCTGCCATCGCCCTCTGGGCGACGGCGGAAGTCGGGCTCTGGGAGCGCGTCGCCTTCGGCGACGGCGCGGCGGGAGCGCGTCGCCTTCGGTGACGGCGCGTCAGGAACTTCGGGAGCGCGTCGCCTTCGGCGACGGCGCGTCAGGAGCTTCGGGGGCGCGTCGCCTTTGGCGACGACCCGCGTCACCCCCCCGCGTCCTCGATCAGCTCCGCGATGTCCACCAGGTCCTCGAGCGTCGGCTCGACACCGGGCACAGCCAGCGTCGCGACGATCTTCGCCCGGCGCAGCCGCTCCACGACCCGGGTCTCCCCCTTGTTCAGGGTGGAGGCGTCCGCCACACCCTCGCGTTCCAGTTCGGTAGTGTTTCCCATGGGAACAACCTGGACACGTGCGGCCCGGTCCGGCCGTCACGAACAGTCGGACGGCGCGCTCACCCCTCCGGGAACAGCGACCGCACGTCGAGCGTGAACCCGGGGAGAAGCGGCGTCGTGAGGTGGTCACCCACCTGCTCGGCGTCCTGCAGCCCCTCTCCCCACCAGCGCTCCATCGCGCCGTCCAGGTGCACCACCCAATACTCCTGCACGCCGGCCTCGGCGTAGAGGAGCCGCTTGGTGACGCGATCGTAGCCCCGATCGTTCGGTGAGCGGACCTCGATGCACAGGTCGGGGATCCGCGTGAGCGGGCCCTTCTGGCGAAGGTTGACGGCACCGAGGATCACGAACGCATCGGGCTGGAGGATGCGATCGGGGCCGAAGCGGATGTCGACCGGGTTCTGACCGACGAAGACGGGGTTGGGCTGCTGGCGCGCCCAGAGGCCGAGCTCGAGCACGAGGCGGCGAAGGATGTCCTGATGCAGCAACGAAGGCGAGGGCGCCATGATCACCTCGCCATCCAGCAGCTCGACCTTCAGCATCGACTCGGGGAGCGCGAGGAATTCCTCCTCGCTCACGGTGGCGGGGCGGTGGTGTGCGTGCATCGGCCCTCCCTCCGCTGAAGGCTAATCCCGAGCCGCCTCGAACGCCCGGATCGCATGGGCGACCTGCGCGTCGTCGATGTCGAGGTGCGTGACGAGCCGCACCTGGTCGGCCGCCAGCGCGATGCAGAGCACGCCGTGGGCCGCGAGCCGGGCCGCGAGCGCGTGGGCGTCCGGAGTCGTGATGTAGATCATGTTCGTCTCGGGGCGGCGCGCGGTGTAGCCGGCCGCGGTGAGCCCCTCCCAGAGGCGCAAGGCCCGCGCGTGGTCGTCCGCGAGGCGGGCGAGGTGGTGGTCGAGCGCGTAGAGGCACGCGGCCGCGAGGATCCCGGCCTGGCGCATGCCGCCGCCGAGCATCTTGCGCACCCGTCTGGCCTTCGGCATCAGCGCGCGCGGGCCGACGAGCACGGACCCGACCGGAGCGCCGAGCCCCTTGGAGAAACACACGTTCACGATGTCGAACGGCGCCGCGAACGCGGCGAGCGCATCACCGGTGGCGACGTGCGCGTTCCACAGGCGGGCGCCGTCGAGGTGGGTGTTCATCCCGGCGGCGCGCGCGACGTCCCCGAGCGCGGCGCAGCGCGCGACCGAGGTGACCGTGCCGCCGCCCCGGTTGGCGGTGTTCTCGACGGAGAGCAGCCGGGGCACCGTGTGGTGGACGTTCGGCGGGCGCACGGCCGCGCGGACGGCCGCGGGATCGAGCACGCCGTCCACGCCGGGGACCAGGCGGAGCGTCACACCGCTGATCACCGCGGGGCCGCCGGCCTCGTAGAGGAACGGGTGGGCGCTCTGCTCGAGGATCACCTCGTCGCCGGGCTCGGTGAGGCAGCGGATCGCGATCTGGTTGGCCTGGGTGCCGCTCGGCACGTAGAGCGCGGCCTCCTTGCCGAGCCGCTCGGCGACCACGGCCTCGAGGCGGTTGACCGTCGGGTCCTCTCCGAACACGTCGTCGCCCACCTCGGCGTCCGCCATGACGCGGCGCATCGCGGCGGTGGGCCTCGTCAGGGTGTCGGAGCGGAGGTCGACGATCATTCGTGCACCAGGGACGGGAGGTAGACGGCGGGGAGGGGCACGCCGAAGAGGGTGAGCAGCGTGCCGCCGATCTGGGCGATGCCGGGGGTGGCGGAGCCGGAGACGAGGGGCGGGCAGTCGAGCTTCCAGCGGTTCGTCGGGTCGACGAGGATGAACGGCACCGGGTTGAGCGAGTGGCTCGTGCGCACCTTCCGCGCGCCGTCGACCAGGAGCGGAGCACCCTTCTTGTCGAGCTCGAACATCTCGTCCGCGTTGCCGTGGTCGGCCGTCACCAGCAGGATCGCGCCCACGTCGCGACACGCGTCCGCCAAGGCGCCGAGGCAGGCGTCCACGGCCTCCATCGCCCGCACGGTCGCGGCGAAGTTTCCGGTGTGGCCCACCATGTCGCCGTTCGCGAGGTTGAGCCGCACGTGGTCGAAGTTGCCCGAGCGCAGCGCCTCGATCGCGACGCGCACGATCTCCGCGCACTGCATCTCGGGCTTCTGATCGAAGGGCACGTTGTCGGAGGGCACCTCGTCGTACACCTCGAGCGACACCGAGAGGCGGCCGGAGCGGTTGCCGTTGAAGAAGTAGGTGACGTGGCCGAACTTCTGCGTCTCGCTCACCGCGAACGTGCGCACGCCGGCGTCCACGAGGGCCTCGCCCACGGTCTGATCGATGACCGGCGGATCGACGAGGTACCGCTTGGGGATGCCGAGGTCACCGTCGTAGCGCATCATCCCCGCAAAGGTGACCTCCGGGCGGTAGCCACGGTCGAAGCTCGGGAAGTAGGCGTCCTCGAAGGCGCGCGAGATCTGGATCGCGCGGTCGCCGCGGAAGTTGAAGAGGACCACCGCGTCCCCATCCCGGATGCGGCCGACCGGCTCGCCCCGCTCGTCCACGATGACGAAGGGCTCGAGCCACTGGTCCGTCACCGCCACGTCGTCCTCATACAGCCGCGCGATGGCCTCCGTGGCGCTCGAAAAAGGGCGGCCGACGCCGTGCACGTGGCACTCCCACCCGAGCTTGACCATGCGCCAATCGGCGTTGTAGCGGTCCATCGTGATGCGCATGCGCCCGCCACCGGACGCGACCCGGGCGTCCGACTTCCCGGACTCCCGCAGCGCCGCCAGCTTCGCCTCGAGGGGGCGGACCCACGTGAGCGCGCTCCGCTCGGACACATCGCGCCCGTCGGTGAGGACGTGCACGCGGATGCGCTTCCCTTCGGCCGCCGCGCGGTCGATCAGCGCGTCGAGGTGCTTGACGTGCGAATGCACGTTGCCGTCGCTCACGAGGCCGAGAAAGTGCACGGTGGGGGCCGCCATGACCTCCTTCCACGCCTCGGACTCCCAGATCCGGCCACTGGCGATCGCCGCATCCACCAGCGCGGCGCCCTGCTCGATGACCCGGCCCGCGCCCATCGCGTTGTGGCCGACCTCCGAGTTGCCCATGTCGGCGTCGGACGGGAGCCCGACCGCGAGGCCGTGGGCGCGCAGCAGGCAATGCGGCGAGGCGGCGAGCAGCGCGTCGAGGCGCGGGGTGTCCGCCATGTAGACGGCGTCGGTGTCATCGCGGCGGCCCCAGCCCACGCCGTCGAGGATGCAGAGGACGACCGGGGTGTGCTTCGACATCAAGGCTCCAGGCAGGTGAAGGCCGGCATCAGCCGGGCAGCGGCTCGATGGGCGAGCGTTTGTGGCTGGTCCGCACGGCGATCGTGACGCTAAGCACGCCGGCGACCGCCGAGCACGGGACGAACAGCCACCAGTAGACGCGCCAGAACACCCCACCCCACTTCAACGCGTCCATCCGAGTGTTCTGCATGTCGTTGGGCCAGAGGAACAAGAGCGCGAACGTGGCGGTCGTCCCGACCAGCTGGCCCACGACCGCGCCCTGGAGGCCGCGCAACAACCAACGAGTTCGCCGTTCGACCGCGAGGCCGGCCGGACGGTGGGCGAGCGCGCTGGCGCGGCCGGGGATCATCCCCGCGCAGAGCACCGGCGCCCAGACGATGCCGGACAGCGCCCCGACGAGCGGCGCGCGGAGGGCGTAGTAGCGGGTGAACGCGTCCGGGAACTCGTAGTTCTGCGCGGACATGCCCCACGCCGCCGTCGTGAGCCATGACAGCACGGCCCAGAGGAGCCCGAGGAGCACGAACTGACGCAGGGACGGCACGCGCGCGGAGCCTACCGCGGATTGCGGGTTTTGCACGCCGTGGCCCGGACGCAGCGGGGGCCGGAGCGTGTGCCGAGGGGTTACGGGCCGCGGCATGGCACGGCGCGCGGTCATCATCGGTGCGGGCATCACGGGCGCGCTCGTCGCCTGGCGGCTCGTCCGCGCGGGCTGGAGCGTCACCGTGCTCGAGGCCCGCCACGTCGGCGCCGGCTCGTCGAGCCGCACCGCGGCCGGCATCCGCCAGCAGTTCTCCACCCCGGAGACCGTGCTCGGCATGCGCTACGCCGTCGACTACTACCGGCGCTTTCGCGACGAGGTCGGCGGGGACACCGTCCCCATCGTGCAGAACGGCTACCTGTTCCTCTACGCGCTGCAGGAGGACTGGGACGCCGCGAAGTACCGCGTGCAGATGCAGCAGGCGTGCGGCCTGGACGAGGTCGAGGCCCTCGAGGTCGGCCCGCTCGTGCGCCGCTTCCCCTGGGTGGAGCGCCACGCGGTGCTCGGCGGCACCTACTGCCCGACGGACGGCTTCCTCCGCCCCGAGACCGTCTACAACGAGGCCATCGCGGCCGCGCGCCGCCTCGGGGCCGTGATCGCCCAGAACGCGCCAGTGACCGGGGTCGAGGGGAGCGGCGGCCGCATCGACACCGTGCTGACCCCCACCGGCCGCTACCCCGCGGACCTGGTGTTCGACTGCACGAACGCCTGGTCGCCCCGCCTCGCGCGCGTGCTCGGCGGCACCGCCCTGCCGATCGCGCCGCGAAAGCGGTACCTCTGGATGTGCGAGCGCGCGGGCTCGATGAGCGGCGAGACCTTGAGCGGCATGCCCCTCACCGTCTCCCCGTCGGGCGCGTATTGCCGCCCGGAGAACGAGGACTCGCTCCTGATGGGCTGGGCGCACGACGCGCCCGAGGAGCCCGACTTCACCTACGAGGACCAGGATCTCGTGGAGCCGGCGTTCTTCCACCGCTCCGGCCCCGACTCCTACGGCTACTCCACCTGGATGGCCCTCGCCGAGGTGCTCCCCCCCATCGGGGAGTTCGCGGGGATCACCGCCACGACCTCGGGCTACTACGCCGTCACGCCCGACCACAACCCGTTCCTCGGCTACGACCCCCAGGTCAAGAACCTCGTGCGCCTCGTCGGGTTCTCGGGCCACGGCGCGATGTTCGGGCCGTTCACCGCGCATGTCGCCGCGGCGCTGGCCGAGGCCGGTCACGACGTGCCCGCGGTCGACGTGCTGGGGCATGCCGCCGAGCTCGCGGCGTTCCGGATCGGGCGCCGCTACGGGCACGGAGAGAAGCTCGTCATCTGACGCCGCCCGGCGCGCTACTTGGCTGGTGGAGCGACCCCTGGACCTCTCCGACCGCACCCACTGGATCTTCGACATGGACGGCACCCTCACGGTGCCGATGCACGACTTTGCGTGGCTCCACCGCGCGTTGGACGTGCCCGAGGGGCAGGACGTGCTCGCCACCATCGAGCTGCGCCCGCCCGAGCGCGCGGCGGCCGACCGCGAGGTCATCCGCCTCTGGGAGGAGGATGTCGCCCGTCGCGCGCGCCCCCAGGACGACGCTGTGGCGCTGCTCGAGGCCCTCGTCCGCCGCGGCCGCACCCTCGGCGTGCTCACCCGCAACACGTTGGCGGGCGCCCGACTGACGCTCGATGCCGCGGGCCTCGCCGGCTACTTCGACGCGGGTGCCATCGTGAGCCGTGACTGCGCGCCGCCCAAGCCCCACCCCGGCGGCGGGCTGCGGCTCCTGCGCCAGTGGGGCGTCACCGCGGAGGCCGCCGTGGTCGTGGGCGACTGGATCTACGACGCCCAGGCCGGCCGCGCGGCGGGCGCCGCCACCGTGCTCGTGATGCGGCACGGGCCCCAACCGTGGGGGGACGAGGCGGATCTGCTCGTCGACGACTTCTGGGGGCTCGCGGGGCGGGTTTGAGGGGGGCGAGGGCGGGCGCCGTCGCGTAGGATGCCCGGATGCTTCGCCTTGGAATCGGCCTGTTCGTCGCATGGTCTGCCCCCGCCAGCGCAATCACTTGCGACGAGATGCGGACCATGGTGGAGGCGCACGCCCCCGCTCCCATCGTCGTCGGCACGATCGAGGAGGACAACCGCGCGCCCACCCTCGACGACGTCCGGTGCTTCCGCGCGGCGAGCATCGCCCTCTCCGAGCTCCTTCGCCTCGGGACCCTTCCGGGCCAGGAACCGCAGCTCCACTACTACCTGGGCCGCTCGCTGCTGGAGATGGGCCTCCCTCACTCGGCGCAGCGCCACTTCATCGACGGGTTGAAGGCGGGCCCCTCGGATCCACACTTTCCCTACTCTCTGGTCAAGCTCGTACGAACCGCTGAAGTCAACGGGGACAGCTCCTACCTCTCCCGCATCGCCGCGAAGCTCCCGCCCGAGTCGTTCCCCAAAGCCTCGCGCGACGAGCTTCACTACCAGCTCGGAATGCGGTTCTACGAGCAGAACAACCTCACCGAGGCGAGGAAGTACCTGGGACAAGTGAGCGACCGGTCGCCCCGGCACTGGCACGCCAAGTTCATGGACGGCGTCATCTACAGCACGCTGGGGGGGAAGCTCAAGAACGGGTTGCGCGCCTTCCAGGAACTGATCACGGCGTACGACCACCCGGAGGTCGGAGCGCTCCGGCCTGGCCGAGATCTGCGCGACCTCGCGCAACTGAACCTGGGCGGGGTGTACTTCTCCCTGGAAAACTTCGGGGAGGCGGCGCGCTTCTTCAAGCTGAAGAGCGACTCCCCCTACTACCCGGACGGCCAGCTGGGCCTCGCGTGGTGCCAGGTCATGTCCGAGCAGGACGCGTCGGCGGCGCTCGCGGCCGTTCCGGCGGACGCGTGGCTCCCCGAGGCCGACTACTTGCGTGGCCTGGAGGCCTTCCAACACCAGAGGTACGCCGAGGCCGTCGCCATCGCCGGGGAGTTCGAGAGTTCCTACCGCGCGGTCCAGGTGCAGCTTCGAGAGGTCTTGGGGCGGTACACGAGCGAGGCGGGCCGCGAGTCCGCGGGCGAAGCCTTCCTCCAGTACGGGCGCCGCGCGAAGAGCCCGCTGCCGCCGTCCCTCCTGGCGCACGCCTACCGTGACCGCGAGCTCGCGGGGCTGATCGAGCACCTCGAGCGCATGCGCCGTGAGGAGCGTCATATCCGTCGAATGCCGCAGAGGTGGCGCGAGACCGTGGGAGTCGACCTCCTCGTCGGGATCGCGGACGACCGTGCGCGTCTGGAGAAGCGCGCGGGCCTCACGATGCTCAAACGGCTCTCGACCGAGGAGCAATATCTGCGCGATCTGCTCTACCAGGCGAAGGTGCTTCGCTTCGAGGCTACCTTCTGGGGAGCGGCCAACCCGAAGCAGATCACGCCGCCGGAGTCGCTGCTCCTCCTGCGGGGCCTGCTCTCCGAAGCGCCGTCCGAGCGAGCGAGCGTCGAGGTGCTGCTCCGGCTGGCCGCGATGGTCCCGGATGGCGAGGCCGTCGTGCTCTACGACGAGATCCTCAGGGACCACCCCAAGGCCGAGGGATCCGACGAGGCCGCGTGGCAGCTCGCCGCGATGGACTCCGCCCGCACCTTCGGAGAGGCGACGCGGCTCGTCCAGACATGGCCCCTGTCCCACCGGGCGCCGCAGGCGTGGGTGCTTCTCGGCGAGCACCACTTCGCCCGCAACGAGCTCGCCCTGGCCCGGGCGGCCTACGAGCCTGTGGCCGCCGACCCGGAAGCGCCGCTGTACGCCTTCGCCAACTACAAGCTCGGCTGGACCCTGTACGCGCTCGGCGACCGCGCGGGCGGCTACGAGAAGCTCGGCATCACCATCGCAACCGCCACGGACGAGAAGCTCCGCGCAGACGCGACGGCGGAGCGCGCGAAGCTCTCCGGGCCCTGACTCCGCTGGGGCGGCTCGGCGGTTCGGGCGCCTGCGGCCCCCCTGCGCGCTCGGCCGCTGGCCTCGGTCCGCCCGAGGCGGGCGGGACCGCCGGGCGAGGCGCCGGGCGCGCTCCGGTCGGCCGGGCGCGGGGCGGTAAGGACCCTTGCGGCATCCGCACAGCGCGGGTGGCGGGCGAGGCTCGGCCCCGACCGGTAGGCTTCGTGCGGCCAAGGTCGCGGGAGGGTGTGATCGGTTTCAGTCGGTGTCGAGGCCGGTCCCACCGGCCGCGCTCAGCACGGGTGCGTCGTCGAACGCGTGGCTCGCCCCCGCGACGATCCGGCGGCAATCCCACGGCCGACGTCGCGCAGAGCCTCCCCCGCCGGACGGGCGGTCACAACTCGCGACGTCCTCGACATCCTACCGAGTTGTGACCGCCGATCGCGTCGAATCCCGGTCACAACTCGCGACGTCCTCGACATCCCACCGAGTTGTCGCCGCGAGCGCGTGGAATCCGGCCACAACTCGCGACGTCCTCGACATCCTTCCGGGTTGTGGCCGCGATCGCGCCGCCCCAGGGGGTCGAGGATGGCCTCGCGGCGGCCAATGTCGGGGATGGGTGTGATCGGCTGTGCGCGAGGGCGCCGGAGGGCGCGCGGGCGCGGAGCGCCCGCGCGGTTCCGCGCGAGCCGGCGTAGCCGGGCGAGCGCGAACGGAGGCCGGAGGCCGACCCCGCAGGCGCCCGACCCGGCGTCCGCGCCGGGTCGCGCCCCGATCCCCGTGTGCGGCATGCGCCCCGCAACCTACGGCCGGCCGTCCCCCAGCGTCGGCACCCGCTCGGCGAAGCCGAAGCCGAAGCCCACCTGGGTGTTCACGCGCCAGGCGAGCTCGCCGTCGGGCGTCACCTCGTCGAGCTGGCCCGCGGTAGTCCAGGAAACCAACATGTTCCCGCCGGGAATCCACGCGGCGCTGCCGAGCATGGAGACGAGCAGGCAGCGCTCGGAGGTGTAGGCGCGGACGGTCTCGGCGGTCCCGAGCCCTTCGTCGAGCGCGATCTCGGTGGCTTCGGAGCACGTGCTCGCCACCTGCGGCGCGCCCCGGTTGAACACCAGGAGCCCCTCCGGGGTGCGCTCGACGCTGTGCGGCTGGTGGACCAGGCGGCGGTCCCCGATGCGCTCGAAGTCCCCGCCCTCATCCGTCAGCGACCACACCAGGCCGCCCGTGCCGCGGTCGATCCGCGCGATGCCGTCGTTCCACGTCATCGTGACGTAGTAGTCGTCCTCGTCCGCGTCGTAGGCGAGGCCGTTGATGTGGGTCCAGTCCTCGGCGTCGGGATCGCCCGGGTACTGGTGGGGATACTCGAGGGTGAGGTCGGGCGAGAAGTCGTCGAACACCGACCAGACCACCCGCGTCACGCCGTCCAGCCCCACCTCGACGATGGTGTCGCCGGCGATCTTGCGCCCCTCGAACTCACGTACATCCCAGCCGAGCAACGCGAAGCCCCCCGTGGGGAGCTCGACAAAATCGGTGTGGGTGCCGGGCGCCGGGGTGCTGGTGACCGCGCTCCCGTCCAGGGGTACGCGGACGACCGCGCCTGGCGCATCGGCCCCCACCGCGCCGCTCCCGTAGAGGATGGCGTTGCCGTCGCGGGACATGCGCGCGCGGCTCACGACGCCCCTCAGGTCGTCGCCCGCCTCGTGCGCCCACACGGCCCGGCCCGCATGATCCACCACCACCACGCCGCCGCCGTCGAGCTCGATCACGCCGGCGATCGTGAAGCCGCCCGCGGCGGCTTCGGGCACGTCCGCCAGGAAGGTCAGGTCGGGCAACCAGGCCGGGAGGTTCCCCGTGGTGATCACGGCGAGCGCGGGCGCCTCTCCGGGCAGCTCCACTTCGACCTGGACCACCGTGTTCTCCGGGATGCCCGCGAGCAGCACCGCGTGCTCCGTGTTCGGCTCCACCTCCTCGACGCGGAGGGTGTCCGGCCCGAACGTGCCGCGCACGACGGCGACCGTCGGCTCGGCGGTGCGCCAGCGGACCCACAGGACGGTGGGAATCTCCGCGCGTTCGACCACCAGGGCGTCCACGGGGCTCTCGTCCGGCTTGGGCTCGTCCTCCACGTCGGGGGAGATGCAACTCATGAGTAGCAGCAAGGGTGGGCTCCGAAGCGACCACGGTAGCCTCGACCTCAGCCGCAACTTGCCAGGATTTCCCCTCGCTGGTCATCCCATGCGGCACGCCGTCGTCGCACGCCGCGATCACGCCGCCCGCGTCCCCTCCCCGCGCGCCGAGCGCTCCGAACGCTCCGGACGCTCCGGACGTTCCCGCCACACCAGCCACGCCGCGAAGGCGCTCGCGCCGCACGACAGGAGCGTCAGCCCCTGAAAGATCGCGGCCGTGCCCCACGCCGCGCGGACCTCTCCGGCGAGCAGGGCCCCCGCAAGCGCCCCGACGCCGTAGCTCGCGGCCGAGAAGAGGCTCTGCGCGGACGCCGACACCTGCGCGGGCGCCCGCGTCGCCATCAGCTGCACGCCCGCAATCCAGAACAGGCCGAACGCCACGCCGTGCAGCACCTGCACCGCCACGAGCGCGACAGGATCGGTCACCCAGGCGATGAGCGCCCACCGCGGCACCGCCGACACCGCCGCGAGGAGCAGCGCGCGCGGCGCCCCCAACCGAGCGAGGAGGGGGCGGCCGAAGCGCATCACGGCGACCTCGCACGTCACGCCGACCGCGACGGCCGCGGCGGTGACCATCGAGGGGAGGCCGAGCGCGCGCACGTGCGCGGAGAAGAAGGTGTCGTAGACGGACAGCGTCATCGCCTGGAGGCACGCCATCCCGAGCAGCGGCACCAGGAACGGCTGCTGGAGGAGCGCGCGGAGCGCCGGGAGCACCGGGGCGGGGCCACCCGCGCCGCGGACGGGGAAGCGGAACGCGAGCGCCGCGGTGGCGAGGACGAGGCCCGCGCCGAGCACGAGCGGATCGAACCCGCCGTCGGAGAGGCGCCCGCAGACGATCGCGAAGCCGAGAAAACCGATCGAGCCCCAGAGCCGCACGCGGCCGTACTCGCGCGGATCGTGGCCGGGCTGGGAGAGGGCCTGGAGCGTCACGGAGTCGACCAGCGGCCCGAGCGGCGCGCGGCCGGCGGAGAAGAGGAACAGTCCCACGGCGGCGTAGACGGGATCGGCCTGGAAGAGGAGCAGGAGCTCGCCCAGGACCGCGAGGGCGCAGCCGATGCGGAGCAGGAGCCCGGCCATGGCGAACCGGTCGGCGAGCCAGCCCCAGAGCGGCGCGGAGACGAGGCGCCCCAAGGGGAGCATCGCCATCAACCCGCCGATCTGGTGCCCGGAGAGCCCCGCCGCCTCCAGGCGCGCGCCGAGGAACGGGATCACGGCGCCCAGCGCCCCGAGAGAGACGAAGTAGAACCAACGGAGGAGGGACAGGGACGGGAGCAAGGGGCGAGGGCTATCCGCGCGGGCGCGGGGCCGCGATGGGCGACCGCGTCGCCGCGATAGGAGGTCGGCTTCCGAGGTAACGATGGGCGTCCCACGCGTGGTGGTGATCGGCGGGGGCTTCGGCGGGCTGGAGGTCTGCCGTCGTCTCGCGCGCGCCAACAAGCGCGGCGAGATCGAGCTCACGCTCATCGACAAGGAGAACTTCTTCCAGTTCAATCCGCTCCTGCCCGAGGTCGCCACGGGCGCGGTCGAGACGCGCCACATCGTGTATCCGCTGCGCGAGTTCTGCATCCCGCGCAAGATCCGGTTCGTCCGCAACAAGGTGCGCACGGTCGACGCGGACGCGAGGGTGCTCACCCTTCACAACGACCTGTCGATCCCCTACGACAAGCTCGTCATCGCGGCGGGATCGACCACCAACTTCTTCGGCATCCCCGGCGCCGAACAGCACTCCTTCGTCTTCAAGACCCTGATGGACGCCATCCGCCTGCGCGCCCACGTCATCGAGATGTGGGAGCTGGCCGACCAGGCGACCGCCGCGAACGTGCGCCGCGGGCTCCTCACCTTCGCCGTGGTGGGCGGCGGCATCACCGGGGTGGAGGTGTGCAGCCAGCTGATGACGATGTTCCGCACCACGATGAAGCGGCTGTACCCCAACGTGCCCCAGAACCTCGTCACGGTGTACCTGATCGAGGCGGCCGACAGCATCCTGCCGGGCCTTCGGCTCGAGCACACGCAGGTGGCGCTCGGGCACCTGCGCAACCTCGGCGTGAACCTGGTGCTCAACCGCAAGGTGGTCGAGGTGACGGAGGCCACCGTCCGCCTGGACGACGGCGCCGTCATCCCCGCGCATACGCTCGTCTGGACCACCGGCGTCCGCGGCGCCCAGCTCGAGCACCCCTGGCCCTGGCCGACCGGCCGCGGGGGCCGCCTCGCGGTCGATCGCACGTGCAAGGTGACCGACGGCGTGTGGGCGATCGGCGACATCGCGGAGGCCTACGAGGCGGACGGAAAGCTCGTGCCGCAGGTGGCCCAGGGCGCCATCCAGGAGGGCCGCCTGGCCGCGGAGAACCTGCTCGCGGAGATGGCCGGCAAGCCCACCCGAGAGCTCAAGTACATCGATCTCGGCTACTTCGTGGGGCTTGGCCAGCACTCAACGGTCGCGTCGCTCATGGGCATCCCGGTGTCCGGCTCGCTCGCGTTCTACCTGTGGGCGCTGATCTACCTGTTCAAGGTGGTCGGCTTCGCCAAGCAGCTCGAGGTGGCGCTCGACTTCGTGAAGGGCCTCTTCGTCGGCCACGACACGAGCCTCGTGCACGAGCGGCGCCGCATCCTGCGCCCGCAGGACCTCGAGCCGGACCTGTCCGGGGCGCAGAAGCTCCTGACGATCGTGACCGCGCCGGAGCCCGAGACGCCGGTCGAGCCCGAAGGGGTGCCCGAGGTGGTGCCCAGTAAGGTAGACGCGAAGTAGCCGGGGGTCGAAGTTTCAGGGCGTGAGCGCGAGGCCCAGCGGTAGGCGCGCCGCCACGTCGCCGAGCCTCCGATCGAAGGTGGCGAACGAGACGCTCGTCCCCGCCATCTCCTGCAGAAGCAGCGCGCTGGCGGCGTGGATGGCATCGAGCGTTCGACAGTGGGCCAGCCGCGCATCGGCCCGGACTCGCCGCGCCACGCCCGCGGTATCCGAGAACAGGGAGACCGCCTCGACGTCCGCATCGAAGCGGGCCAGGGCGGCCGCGAGGAGCGGCGCGTCGACCGGGCGGGCGGAGAGGGCGCGACGGAGCACCACCGGCACCTCGACCGCGAGGAGCCAGGACGACACGAGCGGCAGGGGGGCCGCGAGGAGCGCCCGCGCCTCGTCCGCCCGGGGCTGCCCGAGGTACAGCTCGAGCAGGACACTCGAATCGAGGTAGATCATCGCCTGATCACGCCCGCTCGTCGCGCGACTCGTCCAGTAGACGCTGAAGATCCACCGGCTCCGAGGGAACGGGAAGCGCCTCGGCTCCGGCGCTCGCCGGGCGGCCGCGGCCGCGGCGCAGAATCCCCGAGAGCGCCAATCGATCCAGCGCTTCGTCTCCCGACTCGTTCCCCGCGTGGTGGAAGCGCGGGGGAGGCCCCAGCGAGGCCACGACGCGGTCCCGGAGGGTGACCAGCACGGTTTCGCCCTCCGCCACCACCCGGAGGTATTCGCTCAGGTTGTCCTTGAGCTCTCGGACGCCGACGGAACGCATGCCCCCAATGTAGCCATCATGGCCACACCCCGCCAGAACCCTACTCCGGCACCTCGACCGCGTCCGGCGGCCGGCACGTGTCGTTGGCCGCCCCCGGCGTACCGATGTTGCCATCCGTGCCGTAGGTCACGGTGCCCTCGCACCAGCTGGCCGCGAGGTCGTTGCTCGCCGTGTCGATGACCTGGAGCTGCATCGCGCGGCCCTTGGTGTCGGGAAACGTGGCCTCGTCGTACGCGACGCGATCGAGCTCGCCGCCGCTGCCGGTCACGATGAGCTCGTCCCCGTCGTTGCCGAGCTGGAACGACGTGCCGGGGATGACGTAGTCGACCGTCACCCCGCCGTTGGCGCTCATGTCCGACGACCGCCCGATGACCGCGTAGCCGCCAGCCGCTACCGCGACCGAGCGGGTGATGGCGTGGCTGTCCGTACCCGCGTCCGAGAGGACGAGCCCGCACAGATCGATCGTGCCACCGCCGACGTTCTTCACCTCGAACCACTCCCCGGCCTCGTCGAGGACGATGTCGGGGTTCTTGAGGATCTCGGTGATCACGAGGTCCCCGAGGGCGGGAGCCGTCCCCGCGGCCGAGCAGTCCACCGGCACGTCGGTGTCGGTGTCGGTGTCGGTGTCCGTGTCGGTGTCCGCGTCGGTGTCCGTGTCCGTGTCGGTGTCGGTGTCCGAGTCGGTGTCGGTGTCGGTGTCGGTGTCCGTGTCCGTGTCCGTGTCCGTGTCCGTGTCCGCGGTATCGACAGCGGTGTCCTCCCCGGACTTGTCGGCGTCACTGGTGAACGTCGGGAGGCACGCCGAAAGGGCGAACGGGAGGAGGAACATCGCAGACTCCTTGCCGGCGCCCGCTAACGCCGGCGCGCGCGATCCCGCAAGTTGTCCTCCACCGACGCGGTCCTGCTCAGACGGTCGGGTGGCGGCTCAACGCCTGCACCCGCGGGCACGCCGCGAGGTCGAGCACGTAGGTCACCATGTCCTTGCCGTAGAACCGGAAGGTGCTCCGCTGGACGAACCCCCAGGACGCGAGCTGGCGGTTGGCACCCTCGTTGTCGAGCTCGGTCGTGACCTTCACGTGCGTGCTCCCGCGGGCGTACAGCTCGTCGAACAGCACCTTGTTGATGTGCCCGCTCACGCGCTTGCCGCGCAGGTCCGGCACGAAGCTGCAGAAAAGGCTCTCGGCCGGCACGTCCTTCGCGCCGGACGCGCCGAAGTAGCGCGCGGTCTCCAGGAGCTTCAGGGCCAGCAGCGGATGCGTGACGAGGCCGCGCAGCGCCGCGGGCGCGACGAACATGCCGCGGCGCCGGAGCACCCAGCGGTACATGGTCGAGGTGTCCGTGCTCCCGGCGATGAAGCCCTTGACGTCCGTGCCCTCGGAGTAGACGAACCCGAAGAACAGGGGGGCGTCGACGAGGGCGCGGTAGAGCGACGCGAGGAAGGGCTGCCCGAGCATCGCCCAGAGGCTGTTGCCCATCGCCGCGTGATGCAGCTCCGCGACGCGCTCGGCGTCCCGGTACTGCATGGGGCGGATGCGGCCGATGACCTCGGGGTCGACGGGGAACGGCGTGATGCCGCCGGCGGCGCCGGTGAGACCTCCGCTCATCCACGCTCCTTCGAGAGCGTGTCGAGGAAGGCGGCCTGGCTGATGGCGCGGTGCTGAGCGGCGAGGAAATGGCCGATGGCGTCTTCCGGCTCGGTGTGGAAGCTCTCGATCAGCAGGCGACGTGCGAGCGTGCCGGCCACCGTGTGCTTGGGCCCGAGGGCGATGAGGGTGCGGGAGACGACCGCGTCGAGATCCACGCTCACGTCGTCCACGACGCCGAGCCGGAGGGCTTCCTCCGCGCCGAGGGCCGCGCCCGTGAGCATCAGCCGCTTGGCGTGCCCGAGGCCGACGTACTTGGCGAGCCGGAACGTGGCCATTCCGGGGAGGAAGCCGAGCTTCACCTCCGGGAGGCTGAAGGTGGCGGAGGGGGTGCACACCCGCTGGTCACACGCGAGGACGAGCTGGAAGCCGCCGCCGACGCAGGGCCCGTCGATCGCGGCCACCGTGATCTTCGGCAGGCGTTCGATGCGGCTGACCAGCTTCTCCCACTTGTTGAAGCCGTGGATGTCGAGCGTCTCGCGCGGGTCGAAGTCGGCGAAGTCGATCCCGAGCGAGTGGCCCCGGATGACGACGACCTTGCACGTGGAGTGATCCTCCAGGTGGTCGCACACGCGCTCGAGCTCGCGGATCTGCTTCACGTTGATGCGATCGCGCTTCAGCGTGACGAACGCGATGTCGCCCCCCCCGCTGTCCTCGCCACCTTCTCGGAAGGTCAAGGTCTCGTACATCGAAGCTCCTACCAACGGATCAATGCCGTCTCGATCGTCGAGCCCGGGCCCATCGTCATCATGACCCCGTAGTCCCCGCGCCGCACGCGCCCTTCGGCGAGCAGGCGTTCGTAGGAGAACAGGAAGGACCCGCTCGACAAGTTTCCGAAGTCCCTCAGCACGGAGTGGGTGTGCCGCACGTCCCACTCGCTGATGCCGATGTTGTACTTGATGGCGTCGACCACCTTCTTCCCGCCGCTGTGCACCAGCCAGTGGGCGATGTGGCGGCGCTTGAGCCCGTGCGTGGCGAGCAGGCGGGCCAGGGGCCGCTCCGCGTTCGCGCCGACCACGTAGGGGATGTCGCGATCGAGGAAGAAGCTGAACTTCCCCACCGTGTCATCCCAGTCGTAGCGCATCGCGCCCACCGCCTCCGGGATGATGTGACTGTTGAAGCCGAGGATCTTCGGCGCGAAGGCGCGCTCGTCCTTCTCCGACGCGCGAACGAGCACGGCGGCCGCGCCGTCCCCGAACAGCGAGTTCACGATGGCGGTGCGCATCGAGTTGTCGAACACGTAGGCGGCCGAGCAGATCTCCATCGAGACCATGAGGGCGTACTTCCCGGGGTTTGCCAGCGTCCAGGAGGACACGGGGTTCAGCCCGTTGAGCCCCGCGTTGCAGCCCATCCCCACGATGTCGACGCGGGAGCAGTCCTCCCGGAAGCCCATCTCCTTCATCAGCAGCGCCGACAGGCCCGGGGTGAGGAACCCGGTTGTCGTGATGCAACAGAGGTAGTCGATGTCCTTTACCGTCAGGTTCAGCGGAGAAAGGCACTTGTCGACGGCCTGGGGCCCGATCTCCATCGCACCCTTGCGGTGCTTCGCGAGCAGCTCGCCCTGCGACTCGACCGGCGCGCCGTCGGGACCCGCGGGCGCAAGGTAGAGGTGCCGGGTGCGGATGTGGCTGCTCGTGAAGAGCGAGCGAAGCCGCGGATCCTCCACCCGGTAGCGCTCCAGCAGGTCCTCCTGGCGGTAGCGCTCCGGCGGATTCGCCGTGCCGACCGAGAGGATGCGGGGCCGCGAATCGAGCATGCCGCACTGTATCGCGGGCGCGCGGGGGGCGCGCGTCGCCGTGGATGGCGACGGCGCCTCGCGCCCGGTCGAGCGCGACGAGCCGCGACACGACACGGTTGACACCCAGGTCCAGCGGTGCTTGGATGGCAGGTCGTGCGCCTGCTCCTCCCCCTTCTCGTCGCCTGCTCGGGCTCCGGCTTGACCCGGGCGCGCCAGGACCCGGCGGACAGCGCCGTCCCGGAGGACACCGCCGCCCCGGCCGACACCGCCGCGCCGCCCGACACCGACGTGGAGATCATCGAGCCGGCGGAGGATCCTCCCGAGCCCGTGGTGACGGAGGAGGCCGGCGGAGAGCAGGACACCTCCGACCTCGCGGGCTGGCTGTTCGGGCTCCACATGATCCACCAGGTCGAGATCACCCTCCCCGACACCTCGGAGGCGGCGCTCGCGGCGACCCCCTACGTGTGGGCGCCGGCGGACATCTCGATCGACGGGGAGGAGCTCGCGCAGGTGGGCGTGCGTCTTCGCGGCAAGATCGGCTCCTTCCGCACGCTCGCGGGCAAGCCGAAGTTCAAGATCTCCTTCGGCGAGTACGTCGAGGACCAGCGCTTCTACGGCCTCGAAGAGCTCTCCCTGAACAACTCCGTGGTCGACTGCTCGGCCATGAAGGAGGTCATGGGCTACTACGTGTACGGGCTGGCCGGCGTCCCGACGCTCCGCGCCTCGTACGCGCAGGTCAGCGTCAACGGCGCCCCCTACGGCCTGTACGTGCTGGTGGAGACCCCCTCCGACAAGTGGCTCGACCGCAACTTCGAGGATCCGAGCGGCAACCTGTACGACGGCAAATACGTCTGGTACGGGGGTTACAGCTACACCCTGCTCGACTTCGCCGCCGGGGTGGACGACTCGTTCCAGCTCGAGGAAGGCACGGATGTCGGCAACGCCGACATCGCCGCGGTCTCGGCGGCGCTCACGGAGTCCGCGGGGCGCCCCTTCTTCTACGGGGCCATGGGCTCCGTGCTGGATTGGGACGCCTACCACCGGATGACGGCGGTCGACCAGTTCATCGGCCACAATGACGGCTACTCGATGAACACCAACAACTTTCGCGTGTACTTCGACCCGACGGACGGCAAGGCCGAGCTGCTCCCCTGGGATCTCGACTACACCTTTCTGTACGACTACGAGTGGGGCCTGAGCTGGAGCAACGCGAACGGCAACATCACGAACGCCTGCTTCGCGGATGAAGGCTGCTTCGCCCGCCACCGGACCACCATGTCGACCTTCCTCGACACGTGGGACGCCGATGACGCGTGGAAGGCCCGCTTCGACCAGATCGAAGCGCTCACCTACGCGGCAACCCAGGCCGATCCTCGCAGCGAGTGCGCGGCTTCCAGCGTCCAGCCCTACCGCGACTACGTGCGCGCGTGGCTCGGCTCCAACTCGACCGCCCTGCGCGGGTGGTACACCCTCTGATGCTCGTCCCCTTGCTCCTCCAGATGCTCGTGCTCCTGTCCGCCTGCTCCCAACGCTTCGACGATGACACCGGGCACGGCGCGCCGGAGGTCCACGACACCGACACCGGAATCGACACCGACACCGGAATCGACACCGACCCGGACACCGGGGACCTTCCCGACGTGCCGCTCGAGCTCTGCATCAACGAGTTCATGCCCGACAACGCCTCCTCGATCCAGGACGAAACGCTCGCGTTTCCGGATTGGATCGAGCTCCACAACCCGGGTGCCACCCCGGTCGTGCTCGACGGATGGGCCCTCACCGACACCCGCGCCGACCCGTCCAAGCACGTGCTCGCCGGCGCCCTCGCGATCCCGCCGGGCGGCTTCCAGGTGCTCTGGGCGGACGCGCTCCCCGAAGCCGGTCCCGCCCACCTGGCCTTCAAGCTGGGGGGAGAGGGCGGGGAGGTGGCCCTCTACGCGCCGGACGGCCGCGGGAGCATCGTCACCTACGGAGAGATGTCGGCCGACTTCTCCCTCGCGCGGGTGCCGGATTGTTGCTCGGGGGATGCCTGTCTCTCGTTCGATTTTCGTGGCACGCCCGGGGTGACCAACATCATCCCCGTGTACGAGACCGTGCCGCTGCTCGCCGCGGGCAGCACCTGGCGCTACTGGGACCAGGGAACCAACCCGGGCACCGGTTGGGAGCTGGCCGGCTTCGATGACAGCGCGTGGCCCGCCGGGGCCGGCCCGCTCGGCTACGGGGACACGCACCTCGCCACCACCGTAGGCTACGGCCCCGACGCGAACAACAAGTACATCACCACGTGGTTCCGCCTCACCGTCGAGGCGCCGGGCATCCCGCTGGCGTCGCTCACGTTGAGCCTCCTTCGGGACGACGGCGCGGTCGTGTACCTGAACGGCGCGGAGGTGGCACGCGACAACCTCCCCTCGGGGGACCTGGCCGACACCACGTTGGCAAGCGTGTCGACTGGGGCGCTGGACGAGACCACCTACTTCACCTTCGAGCTCGATCCCACCGCGCTCGTAGGGGGAACGAACACCATCGCCGTCGCGGTGCACCAGTCGGCACCGAGCACGAGCGATCTCGGGTTCGATCTCGCCCTCTCGGGCGAGAGGCTGGTCGGCGAATAGGGCCCGACGGACGCCGGAGGCGGGCCATACGATCACCGCGGGGTGGCGCGCATCCTGTTCGGGCGACCGACGATGGGCGCGGTGCCCGTCGCCCCGAGCGGCGCCGACCGCGCCCGGTGGGCGGTTGCGCGGTAGCGTTGCGGCCTCTGGCCTAGCCAAGGCTCGCCACGAGCTCGACATCGTGGCGAGTTGTGTCCGACCGCCCGTCATCAATCAGGCCGCGCGCATGGGGGGCGCCGTTTTTTGCGTTCGTCCCGGACGAACCGTGAATTCGGCGCCGCGTGTGAGCCGCGGAGGCGGGTGGACGGCGCGTCTGGGCGCCGTTTTTTGTGTTCGTCCCGGACGAACCGTGAATTCGGCGCGTCGACGGTCATGCCCGACGGACGCCGGCGGCGGGCTCCACGATCACCGCGGGTTGCCGCGGCGGCCCCCCGCCTCGACGCCGGATCAGAACGCGTAGGAGAGCGCCAGCGTCGTGCCTGTCTGCAGGCTCATCCCGTCACACAGGAGGTTGTCGGGGTCTGCCGCGCAGTCGACCTGGGCGGCCAGGAGCGGATCGCGGACGAACACGACGGACTCCGAGAGCGTGAGGGCGTTGGTGATCTTGACCGACAGGGTCGTCGTGTTGCGGAAGATCGCCTCGTCCTCGATGGCGGCACCGAAGTCTCCCTTCGGGTTGAGCGTGGGGAGGAATTCGACCACGTCCTTCAAGGTCACGGCCGCGGTGCCGAGCGACGCGCGAACGCGGAAGGAGCCGCGGATCTTCGAGAACGTGCAGTGGCCGTCCTCGACGAGCGAGAGCCCGTCACAATCGCCGCCCGCCGCCACCGCGACGGAGCGGAAGTTCCATACGGGGGCGAAGCTCGCGTCGAGCGTGAACAGCCCCTCCGGGACGATGTCGTACTTCACGCCGATCGGCGCCACGTACAGGTCGACGTCGAGGTTGGCGACCGGGTTGCGCTCGACGTTGGTGAACAAGAACGCCGTCAGCGGACCGACGAGGTTGTTGTAGTCCATGCCGACGCCGGCCTTGAGTTGGTCGTTCGTGAGCTCTCCCTCCGACGTGGCGCGGTTGTAGGTGCCGAACGCGGAGAGCTCGATCGGGTCGTACTCGTATTGGTCCACCGTCGGCTTGCGGCTGATGAGGAAGCCCCCGATGATGGAGGTCGTACGCACGTCGCTGTTGGTGGCGATGCCGCCGTTGATGCCGACGTTGAGCTTGACGCGCGTCGGCAGCGCGGGCTCGCGGTCGGACACGGTGCGGGCCAGGAGCGCGCCGTCGACGCCACGCGTCTCCACCAGGGTGGGCTGTCCGTTCGGGCCGTAGGAGGTCGTCGTGACGGACGTTCCGTTCGGCGTGGTCACGGCGCGGCTGGTGACCTTGCCCCCGACATAGGTGTAGACCTCGTGGAGCTGGGGCTGGCCGTCGGTCACGATCGTGTGGGTGACCGGCGTGTCGTCCTTGTTGTAGGTCCACGTCTGCACGACCACCCCGCCCGGACCCGCGCTCCGCTCCTCGAGCACGCGGCCAGCCTCGTCATACGTGAAGGAGGTCTCGGCCTGGAGCAGGCCCTGGTCGAACGTGAGGCGGCGCACGATGTGACCGGCGCTGTTCCAGGTTTCCCGCGTTTCCCGGGCGGCGGAGACGGGCGGCGCCCACTCGGGCGTGGGCGCGAGCGTGGTGGCCGCGGGCACGGTGGCCGCCGGGGCGGCGCCGACACCCCACGGATCGTTCGCGGTGGGGACCGCCGGGCCGGCACCCCACGGCTCCGCGGCGGTGGGCGCGGCGGGGGCGGCCGGGGCGGCGGGCGGTGCGGGATCCGGGGCGGCGGGGGGCGGCCAGACCGGCTCCTCGGCGCGCACGGAGAAGGCGAGCGCCAGGAGCGGCAGCGCGGCGAGCAGGCGGGGCGAAGCGAAGGCGTGGGGCACGGGTGTCGACTCCTGTGGCTCCTCTTTCCCGATTGGAGCCAAAGGATCAAGCTCCCGCGACGATCACGCCCCTCGGATCGCCGCCGCGAGCGAGCCGTTTCCCCGAGCGAACGCGCCCGCGGTCACTTCTTCGTCGGGTCGCCGTGCGCGGCGTTGAGGCGTACGGCCTCGTGAATCCAGGCCTGGAGCTGCGCGCGGGGGAGCTCGGCGGAGCGCAGCTTGAGGTGCTTCATCCGCACGCCGTCCCCCTCGAGCAGCCCGTCGGGATCGGTGAGCGCGGCGCCCCGCCAGAAGCCGAACGTCACGTGCTTGCCCGCGAACTTGATGAAGATCATGGGGCCGCCCAGCGAGTACACCGGCTGCGCCCACTTGATGGCCGAGGCTGCGCCGGGAGCGGACTCCAGGACGAGGCCGTGCAGGGCGCGCATCACGTCACCCCGCCAATCCGGAGCGGCGGCGAAGTAGGCGTCGAGCGTCGTCACGGCCATCGGGGCTCCACGGGGGAGGGGGCACTAACCGCTGCGATCAGCCCCAGGCCAACCCCGCGATCATCGCCCCCAGGAGCCCGAGCTGCACGGTGTAGAACGTGGCCCGCACGAACACCGCCGCGGGGGCGCCCGATGCGACGTGGGTGACGCTCTGCGCGACGCGAGCCCCGAGGTACACGCAGGCAAGGCCACCCACGTCGGCGCCGAGCGCGTGCGCGACCAGCACCACCGCCCCGAAGAGCGGCAGGTTCTCGACACAGTTGGCGTGGGCGCGGTTGAGCCGCCAGTACGCGTCGGTGCCGTGGGGCACGCCCGCCGGGAACTCGTCGAGGCGGCGGCGCCCGAGCAGGGCCTCCATGCTGCGCCAGCTGATCAGCAGGAACACGAGGAGGAGCGTCCAGGCGACAAAACCGAGCAGGCAGGCGAGGGCGACGGGCATGCGGCAGGGTAGCCAGTTCCCCCGCGTCCGAGCCACCGGATAACCGCCCGGTCGTGACCCTCCCCTCCGACGATCTCGCCGGGGCGCTCGCCGCCCTCCTTGCGCTGCCGCGCGCCGACCAACCCGAGGCCGTGCGGGCGCTGCTCGCGCGGATGCCGCCCGCCGCGGACGAGCCCTGGAACAGCGCGTTCGGGCCGGGGTCGTTGTACGAGGCCTTCACGCAGACCACGGCGGCGCGTGGGGTGCACGCGGCGAACCGCGCGGTGCTGCGGCCGCTCCTGGACGCGCGCCCGGGCTTTCGCGTGGTGGACGTGGGCGGCGGCGCCGGGACGCTGTGGAACGGGCTCCTCCGCGCCGACGACCGGGGCGAGATCGTGGTCGTCGACCCCCACCCCGACGGCGCGACGGGCGTGCGCCGCGCGGTCCCCCCCGGCGTACGCGTGACCCACATCGCCGCCCCCGTTCAGCAGGCGGCGCTCCCCGACGCCGACGCCATCGTCTGTTCGCTGATGCTCCACCACGTCGCCGGGGCCGACGCGGCGGCGCGCGCCGCGGTGGGGCTCCCCGGAGCGGGCAAGCGAGAGGTGCTCGCCGCGTTCCGCGCCGCCATCACCGCGCGCGGCGGGCGGGTGCTGCTCAACGAGGCCGATGTGTACTGCGACGTGGGGCTGGCCCCGGGCGATCCGCTCCTCGCCGACCGCCTCCTCGACTCGTACGTGCGCCGCTTCGCGGTGTCCCTGGCCCGCGACCTTCACGGTTGCGTCGACCCCGAGCTGCGCGCCCGCTGGATCGCCATCCTGCGCGACTGGTCGCTCGCCCAGGTGGGCCTCGCGGCGGGAGCGTCCTACGCGGAGCGCGACGTCTACGAGCTCGACGTGGTGTCATGGCTCGATCTGATCGCCCGCGCCGGCCTGCGCGTGGAGGCGCGAGGCTTCACCGACCGCTGGCTCCTGTTCCACCAGTACGTGCTCGGAGTGGGGTAGAACGTCCGGGTCGGAGGCCTCATGGCGACGGAAGCCCGGTACGAGATGTTGTGGGACTGCCCACGCTGCGAAACGCCCAAGCTGCTCGGCCTCACCCACCGCCACTGCCCGAATTGTGGCGGCGCCCAGGACCCGACGAAGCGCTATTTCCCGAAGGAAGAGGACAAGGTGGCCGTGGGGGACCACCCCTACGTCGGCGCCGACAAGGCGTGCCCCAACTGCGAGACCCCCAACGCCGCCGCCGCCGAGTTCTGCGTGAACTGCGGTAGCCCCATCGACGACGCGAAGGCCGTGGCGCTGCGCTCGGAGCAGGTGGCGGCCGGCAGGCAATTCACCGAGGACTCGGCGCGCAACGCCCGAGAGGACCTGGAGGCCCAACGCCGGCCCCCCCCGCCTCCCCCGCCGAAGAAGGGCGGCGGCGGCAAGGCGCTGATCGTGGGCGCCCTGGTGCTCGCGATCGGGCTCATCGTCTGCACCGGGCTCGGCGCGCTGCTGTTCTGGAAGCGCGAGTCCGGCGTGACCGTCGCGGGCCACACCTGGGCGCGCGAGATCGCGATCGAGCGGTACCAGGCGGTCAGCGACACCGCCTGGAAGGACCAGCTCCCCAGCGGCGCCCGCGGCGTCAGCTGCACGCAGGCGGAGCGGAGCACCCAGAAGGTGGCGGACGGCCAGGACTGCGCGATGGTGCGCGTCGACAAGGGTGACGGCTCGTTCTCCGAGCAGGAGAAGTGCACGACGAAGTACCGTGAGGAGCCCGTCTACGACGACAAGTGCAGCTACGTGTCCGACCGCTGGAAGGCCGCCCGCACCGAGCGCGCCGGCGGCGCCGCGATGACGGACACCCCGCGGTGGCCGGCCGTGGCGCTGGCCTGCACCGGCACGACGCTCGGCTGCGAGCGCGAGGGCTCCCGCAAGGAGACGTACACCGTCTCCTTCACCGCGGACGACGGCAAGGCCCTCGGCTGCGACGTGGAGCAGGCGAAGTGGTCGACCCTGCCCGTCGGCTCCACGTGGAAGGCGCCGATCGGCGTGCTCTCCGGCGCCATCGACTGCGGGGCGCTGTCGCCGATTTGACCCCCGGCCGATCTGACCGCGATCCCTGCCCGCTCTCCTGAAGGATCCAACGCTCCCATGCTCCTCGTCGGCTACTCCGCGGTCCTCGGCCTCCTCGTGCTCGGCGTGGTCGATCTGCTCGCGTGGAGCCGCGCCCGCGAGGCCGATCGCCTCAAGCGGGCCCGCCTCGCCGGCGCCGCCGCCTGGCTCTTCGGGGTGGGCGCCTCCGCGCTGACGTTGGCGACAGGCTTCTCGGCGGTGACCGGCGCGAGCCCCGAGCAGGAGGCACTGCTCGTGGCCGAGGTCGTCCAGGACAGCGTGGGCCCCGCCGCCCTCGGGATGATCGGCGGGATGATCGTGGCCGGGCTCGCGACGTTCCTCGAGCGCCGGCAGGGCCCGTAGCTCAGTAGCCGGCGTAGCAATCCACCTCGAGGATGGCCTCGGGCGTGAACGACACCTCGCCGCTGACCGGGTCGAGCACCCAATCGACGCGCTCGAGCACCCCGGTCACGGCGCGGAGGCGCCCGCCGGTCGTGTCCTCGCAGGTGCCGCACCGCACGCCGCAGGTGCGGAGGTGGAGGGTTTCGGTCTCGACCTCTCCCCAGGAGAGCAGCGTCTGGAACTGGAGCGGCACCTGCCGCCACTTGGCGATCTCGCGCATGACCGGGAAGAAGTCCTCCCCGACGACAGGAACCGTCGCGTAGCGCGCATACTCCTGCACCGGCTGGAGCCCCGGCGGAGTGGCGCTCTGCTCCGCCATGAAGTCACACCGGAGGATCCGCTGGCGCTCGACCGGAAGCCCGGCCGCGTCGAGGCGGATGATGTCGGTCCACCGGGCATCGGCGGCGCTGCGCACGTGGGAGCCGTCCGTGTCGGGCTCGTAGGCGAGCACCCAGGCCTCGGCCGCGACGGCGTCGTCGCTGCAGAAGGCCGGCTGCACCTCGGTGCCGATCCACCGCACGGGGGTGCGCAGCCAGGTCGGCTCGTCGTACCCCTCGGGCACGGTGCTGTCCCAGTACCGGATCGTCGTGCAGACGTCGTACCCGGTGTAGCTCGCGGCGCAGTCGGGGAGCCCGAGCGCGTCGTACACCGCCACCCCCGCGTCCGGCATCGGGGCGCGGCAGCCGGACAGGGCAGCGGCGACGACGACGGCGGCGAATCGGGACATTGCAGAGAGTCTACCCACCTCGCGGAGGGGCGACATTCCGGAGGGAGACGCCCTCCGGCTACGTCGGCCGCGCCTCGACCCGATATCCGGACGCCCGGAGCCGCTCGCGAAAGTCCTCCGGATCGCTCGCCGCGTCCAGGATCGTGCGCAGGCGCGACTCGTGCCCCGCGTCGTGCGCGGACGCGGACAGGAACGGGTGCCGGGTGACGGCGCCATCCGGCGGCGGCGGCGCGGTGCCGGTGAGGGCACCGGGGCCGTCGATCATCGTGAGGACCAGATCGCCCTCTGCCCATACGAGCCAGGCGCTCACGCGGTCACCGGGGCGGCGGCGGCGGGCCCCTCGGCCACCGCGGGCGCGCTGCGGGCCGGCGCGCCGTAGATGCTCACCAGGAACCGGAACAGCTCCGGATCGTTCCGCTCGAGCCACTCCGGACCGTTGTGGCCGATCCGCTCGTTGACGCCGAAGAAGCAGTTGGTCCCCTGGGCGTAGTACTCCTGGGAGTTCGAGGCGCCGTAGGCCTCTGTCCACGGGCCGCGGGCGGCGGAGCGCGCGGCGTACAGCGTCTCGACTCTGTCGCGCTCGGCACGGCTCAACCCCTTGAGGTGGATGGTGTGCGCGAACTCGTGCAGGCCGACGTTGTAGCCCTCGCCATAGCCGTCGACGCCGGTGTCGATCAGGTTCTCCTCCGGTACGCCGATGGCCCAGGCGCCGCCCGACACGCGCATCCCGCCCGACCCGCGCACGTCGCTCCAGAGCCGGCCGTCGAAGGTCTTCCCGCCGCGCAGCCCCGCGAACTCGGGCACGTCCGTCATCGGCTTGCCGCGCGGGATGATGACCAGCACCACCTTCTCGGAGCGCAGCCGGTCCTGGATGTCGGGGCGGCTCGCGATCGTGGCGTTCACGAAGCGGGCACACGCCTCTACCGCCGTGGGCGAGATGCCACGCCCCACGATCCGCACACCGAGCACCTCCTGGGAGATCTCGCCCGCCACCACCTCGGCGGGGTTCGGCAGCCGGCTCAGCGCACCGGAGGCAGGTCGGGTGCCTGCCGCCGGCCCGGCGGCCTGAGCCATCTGGGTGCCTGCCGGGCCAGTCGACTGCGCGCCCGCCTGGCTGGTTGCGAGCTGCTCGGCCGCGAAGGCGTTGCCACGCCCCTGGCCGACGGCGCGGCTGGTGTCGACCGCGGGTGGGGGCGCGCCCACGGTGGGCGCGGCGGTCCCGACGGACGCACCACTTGACGAGGGCGCACGGCTCTTCGTGGACAATCCGGCTCCGCGGGGGAGCTCACGGTATCACGGGGCCCACCCGCGCGGCGCCCCGGATACGCCCCGAACCGCTACAGCAGGCCGGGCTTGCCGTTGCTTCCCGTCGCCACCGCGCGCGTGCCCTTGCCGTTGCCCGTCGTCCTCAGCATCACGACCGGGGGCGGGTTGACCACACCGTCCCCATCGTCGTCGCGGACGAGCTCGAACTCGGCCGGCTCCATGATGATGAGGATGTCGCCCTTGGCCGAGATGCCGCCGCTGTCGACGCCGGAGAGGCCCAGCTCGCCGGCCGGGTCGCGCGCGATCTGCCCGTAGAACTTGCCCTTCGCGAGCGTCTTCTGCTTGCCCCGCGCGCTCGCGGCATCGAGCAGGCTCACCTGGCCCGACAGGTCGACACCGAGCGGATCCTCGGAGAAGCCAACCTCGTTGGCGAACACGATGGCGACCTGGTCGTCGAACGTGGCGGTGACGGACTCACGGAGGATCCCGGTGCCCTCCTTGTCCACGAGGGTGACCACCACGTCCGCGTCGAGGGGGAGCGTGGTCGCGTCGTCCGAGTAGGCGGTGACGGACAGCTCGTACGCGCCCTCGGCGTCCTCGCCCAACGTGACACAGATGCCGCCGATACACACCGGCGCCGCGAGGTCCGCGATGCTGATCGTGCTCGAACCGTCCAGGGTGACGTCAACGCCGTTGACCCGGTAGCTCGCCTCGAAGCCGGAGCCGAACCGGATCTCGTCGCTGACGAAGCGGAGGGGCGCGACGGCCGCGACCTGGTAGCTGTTCGCGGGGACGACCATCGTCTCTCCGCCGGTCAGCTCGACCGAGGTGCTGACGGGCAGGGTGTCACCGAGGGTCCAGCCGTCAGAGACGACCATGTAGAGGATGGGGGTGGACTTGTCGATTGGCTTCGGACGCTTGAGCAAGAGCGCCACGGTCGTCAGCGGATCCTCGTCCGTCGCGAGCGTGTTGACGCCGTAGCCGCCGTCGCTCCAGGGCACGCCGAGCTTCGCCTTGGCGGTCTCGAGCCTGGTCCCCTCCGAGTCGTAGGTCCTGGCCTTGACCTCGACGACGCCTTCGGGGGCGAGCGTCAGGTCGGCCTCCCACACCGCGCCGAGCTCGTCCCAGCCTACTTCAGCCACGCTGATCGTCGTGACCAGCTCGGTGCCCGGTTCGCACACCCGCGTGTAGCAGCTCCCCGTCGTCTCGCTGACGGTGATCTCGGCGTAGGCGACGTTCCAGGCGTCGGCCCCGCTCAGATCGAACGCCACGTCGTACCCGCCGGTCGCGCCGACGAACACCTCCGCGGCGAGGATCTCGAGATCGGCCTCGGGTGCGGCCTCCGCCTCGTCACACACGCGGGACATGCACTCGCCGCCATCCCCTCCCTCCCGCACGGCGCTCACGGAGACGCTCCCGTCCGCGCCCAACTTGCCGGAGAACGACCTGAGCGAGGCGCTGGCGCGGTCGTACACGGTGAGCGTGATGCTCGCATCGACCGTGGGGAGCGCGCCGATCGTCGCGGCGCCGTGCAGCCAGGCGTCGGACTCGACCAGCGTGACGGTCTCCTCCCCCGCGTCGGACTCCACTTCGGCGGAGATGTTGGCGATGGTGTCTCCCGACGCGGTGGCGACCACGCGGAAGCCCACCGTTCCACCACTGTGGACCTCGTCGATGATGACCGAGCTCGTCTGCTCGATGCCGAGGGACTTGACGTCGCGCGCGGCCGCGTCGGGCAAGGCGAGAGCGAGGGCGAGGACGGTCGAGGTGAAGAGCATCGGGAGACTCCAGTGGTGAGGTGCCGCATCGATAGCCGGAGCCGGAGCGGTTGTGACCCCCACCCAACCCCCAATGGGGAATAGAAGGGGCGGAACCGCGGAGCCCCCGATGCTTTTCCTCCTGCTCGCCGTCGCCTGCACCAACGATTCTGCCACTTGCGCGACCGGCGGGGACCCCGCGGCGCTCACCGTCACCTTCGACGCGCCCGACCTCGAGTGGGCCAGCAAGCCGAAGGTGCGCGTCTACGATGCCGACGGGGCCCTTGTCGCCGACCTGTCACCCGGCGAGTCCGTGATCGAGGGGCTGGCACCGGGGCCGTACTCCCTGGTGACCGTGCGCGCGACCGTCGCGAACGACGCCGGCGCCGACTTCTCCGAGCTCGCCTACGGGCGCCTGACCGACACCGTCGAGCTGATCTGCGTGGACGGGGACACCGCCGCCACCGTCCCCTACGTGCTCCAGCCCTCGAGCGGGCACCTCTTCGCCAGCAGCGGGGAGCGCATCGCCGGCTTCGCGTCGCCGGAGCTCGGCGGCAACGAGGTCTCCGCGGACATCTCGCTCGACCTGTCGCTGGTGAACGGTCTGAACGCCTTCCACTTCGACCCTCTCGGCAACCTGTGGGCGGCCACCCAGGCCACCTACGGCGCGCGCTTCCTCGTGTTCGAGCCCGGGAGCGTCAGCGCCGTGGGCGCGATCGAGCCGGACTTCGAGCTCGCGGTCCCCGACTTCGCGGACAACGACCGCCTCACGGACTTCGCGTTCGCGGAGGACGGATCGTTGTGGGTGAGCGTCGCCCACGACGACACCAGCTTCGTCGGGCTGTACCACTTCTCGGCCGCGCAGGGCTTCTCGGTGCTCCGCGGCGAGAGCGTCGACGCGCCCGCAGAGACCTTCACCGTCACCGGCCTGCTCACCCCGGAGGACCTCGTGTTCGACAGCGCCGGCGGGCTCTGGATCGCCGACTTCGACCAGAACGCCGTCGTGCGGGTCGACGTCGCCTCGCCGAGCGGGACCGTGCTCACGCCGACCGACACCGTCACCCTGTTTCACGACGCGAAGCTCACCACTCCTTTCCTCGGCCCTACGGATCTGTCGATCGACGCCGACGGAGGGCTCTGGGTGAATTGGTGGACCGACGCCTCGCTCACCCGCCTGGCGAGCCCCCAGGACGGCCCCCAGCTGCCGGACACGGTGTACCAGCCCGATTCGCTCGCGCTCGTCGCGGGCCTCACCCAGGACCTCGGCGGGGGGCTGTGGTACGGGCAGGAAGGCGCCACCGGCACGCTGAGGCGGGTGATCGACGGGGCGATCGTGGCGACGTTGTCGACGCCGGATGTCCCGGTGCCGACGGATCTCGTCGTGGATCCGATGCGGTAGGCAGGGGGCGGGGCGAGGACGGGATAGGGCGCCCCGATGCACCCTTCCGCGTCTCTCCTCGTCCTCCTCCTCGCGGCCGGCTGCACCGACACGACCGGTGACGCCTCGGATTCCGGCGAGGCCGACGCCGATACGGACACCGACTCCGATACGGACACCGACTCCGATACGGACACCGATACCGATACGGACACCGACTCCGATACGGATACGGACACCGATACCGACGCGGACCCCACGTGGAGCGCCGCCGCGGAGCTGCCGACCGCTCGTGGGGCGCTCTGCGCGGCCTTCGGCGCCGACGGCCGGCTCTACGCGTTCGGCGGGATCAGCCCGGACGAGGGGACGCTCGACGCAAACGAGGCCTGGGATCCCGAGCGGGACGCGTGGGTGAACCTGCGCCCGCTCCCGGAGCCCCGGTACGGCTGCTCTGCCGTGCTCGTGCCCGACGGCCGGATCCTCGTCGTCGGCGGGCAGTACGACAGCTCGGACAACTCGCGTGGGATCTCGGTGGACGCGCTCGCGTACGATCCGGCGGCCGACACCTGGACGTCGCTCGAGCCGATGCCGCACGGGCGCTACCGTCCCGCCGCGGTCCTCGTGGGAGGCTCGTTGTGGGTGATCGGCGGCTTCGACGTCGATGGGGCCGGCACGCTCGAGGATGTCGACGTGCTGGACCTCGCCGCGGGGACGTGGAGCACCGCGAGCAGCACGATGAGCCGCGCGCGCTCCGGCCTCGCGGCGGCGCTCGGGGGTGACGGAGACATCTACGTGTTCGGCGGCCAGGGCTCGTCCGATCGCGAGGCCTCCGTCGAGTCGACCACCCCCGGCGAGCCCGGCTGGTACACGCTCGGCGAGATGTCCGAGGCGCGCGAGCAGCTCGCGGCGGCCCCGTGGGGAGGGGACATCCTCGTGGTGGGCGGCCTCAGCGCCGACTCCACGTCGCGGGCGCGCGCGGACCGGTACGTGGTCGCCAGCGACAGGTGGGAGCCGCTCGAGCCCCTGTCCCTCGGTCGCTACGACCTCGCAGCCGCGACCGCGCCCGACGGAACGGTGCACCTCCTCGGGGGATTCTATTCGGACAGCGGCTTCAGCACGGCCGCCACGAACCACGATGTCATGAGCGCGCCGTAGCATCGGGGTGACCGTCAGCCCCCTCCCGGCTCTGGTCGCCGTCCTGATCGCCGAGGTGGCGCTGAGCACCGCCGTGGCCTGGCTCGCCGCGGGCTCCCGCGTGCGAAAGGTGGGCGCGGGAGCGGCGACGGTCGCGCTCGGAGCGCTGCCGTGGTGCCTGCCCGCGTCCCTCCCGCTGCTGCGCGGCCTCTCCGCGCTGTTCGCGCTCGTGGTCTTGATGAAGCTCGTCGAGCTCCTCCGCGAGCGGACGCCGCGCCCCTTCGCGGAGCGCCTGGTGCACGTCTACTCGCTCGCCGATCTCCGGCTCGCGCGGCACGGGCCGCCGCGGTTCGACCTCCCGCTCCTCGGATCCGGCGTCGTGTGCGGCGCTGTCGCGGCGTTGCTGCTGATCGCGGCGGGGTCTGTCCCGGCCGAGGCGCGTCCCGGCCCGCTGGCCGCCCGTTGGCTGCTGGGTGTGGCCAGCTTCTACCTGTCGTTCGAGGCGATCGACCGCCTCGCGCGGACGGCCTACCTGCTCGGCGGCGCCCAGGTGGAGCCGACCCAGCGCGCGCCCATCCTCGCCCCGACCCTCGCCGATTTCTGGGGAAAGCGGTGGAACGCCATCGTCCGCCGCTGGCTCGCGAGCGTGTTCTTCCTCCCGCTCGCGCGGAAGGGCCACGCCCGGCTGGGGATCCTCGCCGCATTCGTCGTGAGCGCGGTCATCCACGCCTACCTGATGCTCCCCGGGTTGGGCGCGGGGTGGGCCCTGTGCATGGGCGGGTTCTTCCTGATCCACGGAGCGCTGTGCACCGTGGAGCGGGCGCTCGGCGTCTCCCGGTGGCCCCGAGCGCTGGCGCACGTCTGGGTGCTCACCGCGCTCCTCGCCACGATGCCGCTGTTCATCGAGCCGTTGCTGCTCCTGCTCGGGTTTCGGCCGGTGATCGGCTGACGCCGGTGGCCGCCCGGGAGCTACCTGCCGCCGGCGAGGAGCCGATCGCAGAGCCCGACGAGCTCGTCGAGGGTCATGGGCTTCTCGACCACGGCGCTCGCTCCGAGCGCACGGATCCGCTCGATGTCGATCGAGGTGACGTGGCCCGACATCAGCACGATCGGCACGTCGCCCCGGATCCGCCGGAGCGCCACGACCAGCTCCTCTCCCAGCATCCCGGGCATGCGCTGGTCGGTCACGACGAGATCGAACCCGGTGGGGTCTGCCTCGAACGTGGCCAGGGCGTCGAGGGGCCGCAGGCAGGGCGTCACGCGGTAATCGCTACGCTGGAACGCATGTACCGCCAGCTCGAGGAGGGACGCGTCGTCGTCCACGTAGAGGATGCGGGTCGGGCGTGCCGGCACGACAGGCGGTGGGGCCTCCTGGGGCGCCGGGGCGGGGACGGGGACGGGGACGGGGACGGGGACGGGGACGTACACCGAGAAGGTGGTCCCCCGGCCGGGCTCGCTCTCCACGCCGATCGCACCCCCATGCGCCTGGACGATGCCGTGAACCACCGCGAGCCCGAGACCGGTGCCCCGGCCGTAGGGCTTGGTCGTGAAGAACGGCTCGAAGATGCGCGCCCGCGTCACGGCGTCCATGCCGCAGCCCTCGTCGCGAACCCACAGGAGCATGGCCGGACCGGGCCGGAGCCCGGGCAGCTGTCGGGCCTGCTCGTCGTCGACCTCGACGCGGCGCGCGCCCATCTCGATCACACCTCCCTCCGGGGGCGTCGCGTGCCACGCGTTCGTGCCGAGGTTGACCATCACCCGGTGGAGCTGGTCGGGATCGGCGAGCAGCGGCGGCAGATCCTCGGCGGCCTCCACCCGTAGAACGATGTTCTCGGGGAGCGAGGGCCGCAGGTCGCGCGCGACCGCGTCGAGGAGGGGGGCCATCGAGACCTCCTCCACGTGGCTCACCCCCGGCCTCCCGAACGCGAGGATCTGCTGGGAGAGCGCCCGCCCGCGCTCGGCGGCACCTAGCAGGTGCTGGACATGGCCCTCCGCGATCGGCTGCCCGACGACGGCCCGCGCGAGGATCCCCGCGTAGCCGAGGATCACGGCGAGGACGTTGTTGAAGTCGTGCGCCACCCCGCCCGCGAACGCACCGAGCGCCTCGAGCCTCTGCGCCTCCTGGAGACGGGCCTCGAGACGGGCGCGGGTCTCCTCCGCGACGCGGCGCGCCGTGATGTCGACCGCGGTGTTGATGAACCCGGCGGGCTCCCGGGTCGGTCGACGCTCCACCACGCCCTGGGCCTGGATCCACGCCACGTCGCCGCCCGGACGCAGCAGGCGGCACTCCCCCCGCGCCACGCGCCCCTCCGCGCGCGCGTCGGACCACTCGCGTCGGATCGCCTGCTGGTCGTCCGGGTGGACCGCGTCGGGCCACGCTCGGCCGTTCCTACCCGCGATGTCCTCCCAAGCCGGGTTGGACTCGAGGACCCGCCCCGAATCGTCGGTCCGGAAGATCCCGACGGGGGCCAGCTCGACGAGCGCACGGAAGCGCGCCTCACTGTCCGCCACGCGTCGCTGGGTGTCGCCCACGCGCTCCACCATCCCGTCGAACGCCGCGCCGATCAGGGCGAGCTCGTCGTTCCCCTTCACGCCCGCGCGCGTGTGGAGATCCCCGCCGGCAAAGCGCTCGGTGGCGGCGACCAGCTGGCGCACACGCCTCCCGATGAGCACGTGCCCGAACACGAGGAGGACGGCGGCGCCGAGCCCGGCACCCAGGACCAGCTCGGAGGCCTGAAGCCAGATCTCCTCGCGAACGGCGGCGCGGGCACGGTCGAGGCTGTAGACGCTGACGAGGACGCCGATCCGGTCGGCGCGGAGTTTGCCCGGACGCGCCCCCAGCACCACGGGGTAGGCCGCGTAGATCCGCCGCGCATCATCCGACAGGCGCGCCTGCCCGACCTGTCGACGCGCGGCCGCCTCCATCATGTCCGCGGGGGGCCCATCGGCGATGGCCTGCGAGAGCTCGAGGCCCACCTGGTGGCGGAGCCTCGAGGCGATGACGAGGCCCTCGTCATCGACGAGGACGAGCTCCAAGAGGCTCAGATCCGCGCCCCGTGCGGTCAGCTCCCGATCGGCCTGCTCTCGGGCGCCGGACGCGAGCGCGAACTCGAGGCTCGTCTGGAGGAGCGTCATCTCGGTTCCGATCCGCTCGAGGGCGGCCCGCTCCACCTCCTGGAGCTCGCGACGCTGCACCCACGAGATCTGCCACCCGACGAGCAGCGCCGCCAGGAACAGGATCGCCGCGGTGACGCGCGTGAACAGGGACCGATAGCGTAGCGAAGGGCTCATCCGACGCTCAGCCGGCCGCGGGGAGCGAGACCCGCAGGACCACCCGGGGGTCGAACAGCCGGGCGAGATCGGGCGCGCGCTGGATGAACCCGTTCGCCAGCATCGATTCCAGCAGCCGCTGCGCGGTCGTGGCCAGCGGAGGAGGCTCCCCTTCCAGGAGCCGCCGGTTCTCGGCGAGATCGGTGAGGCGCATGCCTGCAAACGCGGCCGGCACCTGGTCCGCGGGGAGATGCATGCGCGGCGCGAGCAGCTCGCTCGCCTCGAGAGGGCGGGTGCGCAGCGCATCCGCGGCGAGCAGCCAGCCGCGGACCAACGCCGCCAGGGCGCCGAGATGTCGGTCGACGATGGCTGCGCGTGCCACCAGCACGTCCACGATCTCGCCGGGGATCCGCGTGCTGTCGAACACGACGCGCGCCCCCGCGGCCAGGAGGCGGCTGCGAACGGGCTCGTACGTGACGACGGCGTCCACGCGCCGCTCCAGGAACGCGCGCTCGTGCTCGTCGACCTGCAGGTGGATGGGCGTCACGTCCTTGGGCGTCAACCCCGCCAGCTCGAGCCCGCGGCCCAACACGTACGCCCCCAGGGCAGTGGCCTCGTACCCCACCCGCAGCCCGCGGAGCGCCTCGAGCGACGGGATCTCTGGGTGCACGAGGATCACGTCCGCCCCGAAGGACAGATCGAGCACCTGGATCACGCGCAGGTCGGGCACGTCCAGCGCGAGCAGCAGCGCCTCGTCGAGGGTGCAGGACGAGACGTCGAGCACCGCGTTTCGGAACGCACGCAGCTCCTGGGAGGCCGACGCATAGTCGATGATGCGCACCGGGGTGTCCCGGTAGTACCCGAGCTGTTCCGCGAGGACGTACAGATCGTTCGCCGGCCAGGGAGGGAGGCCGAGCCGGAGCGGATCGGCGGGCCGGGGGCAACCGCCCAGGAACGCCGCCGCGAGCGAGCTACCCGCGACCGCGAGGAACTGACGACGGTGGAGGGGCTGAACCACGGGTGTCTCCGGCGGCGCGGAGTATACGCCCTCGTCGCCGAGAATCAGTATCCGGGCGGCCCCTCGCGCCCGGGTTCGTCAGAGGCAGGCCGACCCCGAGCAGCTGAACGAGGCCGCGTCCGCGTATGGATACGCGGCGCTCCCCACGTACAGGAACACGTCCTCGGGGGTGTTGTCGTCCGTGCCCCCGGCCGCGCCGAAGTCGCACCCGGCGGACGTGAAGGTGGGATCCCCCCCGTAGAAGTTCACGAGGTACGCGGCCCCGCCCCGGCCGGTGGCGGTGTTGCCGACGAAGCCCGCGCGGGTAGCGCCCGTTCCCGTACAGGTCACGGTGGCCCCCTCGCTGATGGCGATGCCCCCGCCGTTTCCGCCCGACGTGTTTCCGCTCACGAGGGTGTCGGTGAGGTGGACCTCGACCGGCGAGATGTCCGCGGCGACGTAGATGCCGCCCGCGCTCCCGCTCCCCTGGTTCGACGCGATCGTCGTGCCGTCGATCGTCACGCGGGTGTCCGTCCGGCCGCCCACGAACATGCCCCCGCCGTAGTCCGCGGAGTTGTACGAGATGATGGAGTCCACGATCGCCGTGTCGCACCCGTTGATGTAGAGCCCCCCGCCGAAGGTCTCCCCGTCGTTGCCCGCGATCTCGACGTCCGTGAGGGTGAGCGTGCCGCCGCCCGGCCGGTCGCAGATCACGCCGCCGCCGCCGTTGCCTCCCCACGAGCCGCCGGTGGTCCCCCGCCCGTTGGTCAGCACGAGCCCTTCGACCGAAACCGTCTTTCCATCGCTCCCGTCCCCGTTGATGTAGAGCACCGGTCCCTGCGCGCCCGCATCGAGCACCGTGGACTCGGTGCCGACAATCTCCACGTCCCCCATCGTCGTGATGCGGACGGACCACGTGCCGCCGCAGAAGGTGAGGATGCCCTGGTCCGGGGTGAGCCCGGCGGGCGTCCCCGTGGTCGGCACGCTGGTGGTGATGTCCTCCCACGCCCCCTCGTGGAACCAATGGACCGACGGGGTGCCCGAGACGCACATTGCGGTGCGCGTGTCGGTGTCGGTGTCGGTGTCGGTGTCGGTGTCGGTGTCGGTATCGGTATCGGTATCGGTATCGGTATCGGTGTCCGTGTCCGTATCGGTGTCCGTGTCCGTATCGGTGTCCGCGGGCTCCGACGTATCGATGGCCTCATCCTTGGGGGTGCAGGCGGCGAGGGCGACAAGCAAGATCATGGTGGACTCCGGACGTTCCCCATACCCGCGCGCCCCTCCGTTGTGACCCCCACTGAACCCCCACTCGGAGGGCAACCCCCACTCGGACGGCAACCCCCACTCGGACGGCGAGCGTCAGAGCGACGAGAGACCGCACTCCCCGTCGATCACCAGCGCCTCGATGTCCCCGGCGGTCAACGCGGCGCTCCAGTAGCCGGCCTCGTCGAGCGCGCCCGCGAGGAACCGCGCGCCGTTGTTCGTGTCGCGGCCGAGCACGTACGGGTTGTCGCTCGCGGTGATGGCCGCGTAGCCGACATCCTGGGAGGCGACCGCGACGCCGTTCACGTAGAACACCACGTTTCCGGCGTCGAAGGTGGCGGCGATGTGCGTCCACGCCCCGATCGTCAGCGCCGCGGTGGCCCCTGTCGCCAGCTCGTACGCGCCGGATCCGCCCTCGGTGTAGAGGGTGGGAACCCCGGCGCTGTTGACGACGAGCAGCCAGCCCGTGTAGGCCATCGGGCCATTGGCGTGGCCGGAGATGGAGCCGAAGTCCGACGGCAGCGCGTCGAGGCGCACCCACCCGGCCCAGCTGAACGCGCCGGTCGAGACCGGCACCGTCGCCTCGAGGTACGCGCCGGCCCCGTCGAGCAGGGCGGCGTAGCCGACCTTTCCGAGCACCGACGTCACACCGCCCGTGGACGCGGCGTCGTAATCGCCGGAGCTGTCCACCACGGTGGTGCTGCCCGCGTCCTCGAACGCGTACGACACCACCGGCGCGGGGCCGGCGAAGGACGGCGCCGAACAAGCGACGGTGTCGGTGTCGGTGTCCGTGTCAGTATCCGTGTCCGTGTCCGTGTCCGTGTCCGTGTCGGTGTCGGTATCGGTATCGGTATCGGTATCGGTATCGGTATCGGTATCGGTATCGGTATCGGTATCGGTATCGGTGTCCGCGGCCTCGGACGTGTCGACCGCCTCGTCCTTGGGGGTGCACGCGACCAGGGCGAAAAGGATCGAGGGAACGAACATGGCGGGCTCCGGTTGAGGTGGCCACATGAGTACCCCGCGCCCCCCTCCCTGTGACCCCCACTCAACCCCCACTCCCGCCCGCGGGCCCCTCCCCGCCGGCCCCGCGTCGGCTACTTGCTCCCCGTGCCGCCCACCACCCCTCCCCCCGACGAGCCGAGCCAGGGAGGGTGGAGCGATCCCGGCGAGCCCGCCGTGGGCGGCGAGGGCGTGGGGGACGCCGGCGCCGCGGACGCCCCCGCGAACCCCGCGCCCAGCGCACGCTACGCGGTCGGCGCCCTGCTCGGCCGCGGCGGAATGGGCTCCGTGTACGCGGCGCGCGACACGACGCTCGGCCGCGACGTGGCCCTCAAGGAGCTCCAGCCCGAGCTGGCCGCCAACCCCGGCGCCAGCGCCCGGCTCGCCCGGGAGGCCGCCATCACCAGCCGGCTCGATCACCCCGGCATCGTGTCCGTACACGACGGCGGGCGCCTCCCCGACGGCCGCCCGTTCTACACGATGCGGCTGGTGCGCGGGCGGACGTTGGCGCGCGCCGCCGCCGAGGCGACCAGCCCGGAAGCGCGGCGCCAGCTGGTCCGGCACGTGCTCGCCGCCGCGGATGCGGTCGCCGCCGCGCACGACGCCGGCATCGTCCATCGCGACCTGAAGCCCGCGAACATCCTCATCGGCGCGCACGGGGAGACCCAGGTCGTGGATTGGGGCCTCGCCACCCCCACCCCGGCCGCGATGGAACGCTGGGCCGACCTGCCCGCCGGCGGCACGCACCACGCCGTCGGCACGCCTCCGTACATGGCACCCGAGCAGGCCCGCGGCGAGCCGCCCGACGCACGGCATGACGTGTGGAGCCTCGGCGTGACCCTGGCGGGGGTGGTCGGCGGGGTGGTCGGCGGGGCGGCTCCGGGCACACCGGGGGATCTCCCACCCGAGCTCGCCGCGATCGTCGCCCGCGCCACCGCGCCCTCGCCGGACGACCGCTATCCGCACGCCGCCGGCTTCGCCGACGACCTGCTCCGCTGGTACGAGGGGCGCCGCGTCGCGGCGTACAGCTACACGCCGGGGGAGCTGCTCCGTCGCACCCTCGCGGCCTATCGCCTGCCGCTCGGCATCGGCGCCGTCGGGCTCCTCGCGCTCTCGCTCGTGGTGGCCGGCGGCTGGTGGCAGACCACCCGGTCGCTCGATCGCGCGCTCGACGCGGAGGCCGGAGCGCGCGCGGCGCTGGCCGATCTGCGCCTCGAGCAGGCCGTGGCTGCCACCCACGCGGGGCGCCGGGAAGCCGCCGAGCGCCTCGCCCTTGCGGTGCTTCACGAGCGGGAAGACCCCTTGGCGCGCGGGGTGTTCGCCGCGTTCGGCCGATCGGAGCGTCCGGCGTTGGTTCGAGAGGAGGCGGGTCCGGAGTGTGTGTGGTCCGCGCTCCCGACATCCCCTCCGGGGGAGCCGGGGGCGGGGTGGGTGCTCTGCGGCGGGGCGAGCGCGGTCGTGCGCTGGGAAGGGGGTCGTGCCGCGTGGACCGCGCCGGTGGTCGCGACCGGGGGCGAGGTTCGCGGCGACACCGTGCTGCTGTCGGACGCGGCGGGGACGACCACGGCGCTCGACGCCGCCACCGGGAACGAGCGTGGCCGGTGGCCGATCGGCTCCACCGATTGGGTGCCCCAGCTGCCGCCACGGGTCCTGTGGTCGGGCGGCACCGCGTTCCTCGGCGCGGACGCACCGCCCTCGGGATGCAGGGGGGGAATCCAGCTGGCCGCGGTGTCGGAGCGGGGCCGCTTCGCCACCTTCTGCAGCGACGGGACGCTTCTCCTCGGCACGGCGGACGATCCCGCGCATGTCCGCGTAGCGACGGAAGTTGCGGGCGACCACGTCGCGATGTCGCTGGCCTGGACACCCGACGGCCGGCTCGTCGCCGGCACCTTGCGCGGGCGCGTGTACGTCCTCGACGGAGAGACCGGCCTCGTCCTGGCGACGGGCCCGACCGAGCTCGGCTCGATCCGGACGCTCCGCGTGTCGCCCGACGGCCGCCATGTCGCGCTCGGCGGCGCGCTCGGGGGCGTGGGGCTCTGGCGCCTCGACACCTCCTCGCTCGTCGGCGAGATCCCCGCGGACCGCCCCCGGGCCTTCACGTTCGCGGACGGGGCGCTGCGGGTGCACGAAGGCCGGGCTCGGGGCGACGACCACCCCGGGCAAGCGGCGAGGCTCCGCACCTGGCGGCTGCCCGGCGGAGCGCCATCGGTCGTCCGCGGGAGCGGCGGCCTCGCCGACATCGCCACCTCGCCCGACGGAACCCGCGTCGCCACCGCTGGCGGCGACGGCACCATCGTGACCGTCGGCCTTCGAGACGGCCGCACCAGCCGCGCCACCCTCGGGAGTCGCGTCGTGAAGTCGGTAGCGTTCGAACCGGAGTCCATGGTGGCTTCCTCCTCTCGCAACCCCACGGGCGCCGGGGCGCTCGCCCCGCTGGATCCCGTCGCGATCCTCGTGGCCGGGATGGCGAGCCCCTTCGTCGTGATCGACGACGGGCGGGGCGCCGCCGTCGCCGTCCCCCGGGGCAGGGCCCTGCGTCGGATCGCCTGGCGCCCGGACGGCTCGATCGTCGGGACCGACCTGCAAGCCGGGCTCTACCTGTGGGCCGACCGCGCCGCGTCACCCATCATCCTCGCCGCGGATCGCCTCTTCGTCGATCTGGAGCGGGACGGGGACGTGGTGGTCGTCGTCGACACCGAGGGACACGTGGATCGGCTCGACGGGAGCACCTTCACCGCCCTCACGATCGAGCCCGCCGCGCGCGCGGTCGCGCGCCGTGGCGAGCGTCTCGCGATCGCGACGCCGGACGCGGTCGAGATTCGGGACGGGCCCGAGGGTTCGAGGGGCGTGCGGCACCTCGCGGCGCCCGGCGAATCCCTGCTCGACGTGGCCCTCTCCCCGGATGGCGCGCGCGTCGCCGCCTCGAGCCTGGACGGCGGCATCCACGTGTGGGACGCCGCCACCGGGCTCCTGCTCGGCCTCCTGCCCGGGCACACGGAGCGAGCCGTCGCGATCGAGTTCCTGCCCGACGGCGACCTGGTGAGCGCGAGCTGGGACAAGTCGGCGCGGGTGTGGGCGCTCGGCGCCCTCCAGCGGCCGGTGGATGCCCTCGCCGCCGAGGTGGAGACGGCCTGGGGTCGAGCGCCGGTTTCCCCGCATCCACGCTGAGCGTTCGCGACGGCTGGGCCGAGTGCGCTATCCTGGCCGCAGATGAACGCCTCCGTCCGCCTGCGGCTCCCCGGCGGCGCCGTCGAGACCCTCTACGCCGGAGATCTGATTGGCCGGACCTGGGCCGCGGCGCTCCGCCTGGACGACCCCGACATCTCCGAGGCGCACGCCATGGTCAGCCTCCGCGGCGAGCGGCTGTGGCTCCTCGCGCTCCGGCGTCGCTTCAGCGTCGGCGGAAAGGCGACCGACGCCGTGCCGCTCACGCCGGGGCTCCGGGTCCGCCTCGCTCCTTCCGTTGACCTGGAGGTCACCGACGTGACGCTCCCGGACTCCGTCCTCGGGCTCGAGGGGCCGGGCCTCCCCGCGCAGGCGCTGCCGGGCACCTGTTCGCTCGTGTTCGACCCCCACCCGCGCCTGGCGCCGGGCGCGCTGGCCGACGCGAGGGCCGTGTTCTGGGCGACCGATGGGCGCTGGAGGGTCCGCCTCGCGGGAGGCGAGCCCTCCGATCTGGACGTCGGAGGCTCGTTCGCGGCGGCGGGGACCACCTTCTGCGTCGTCACCATCGCGCTCTCCACGGCGGGCCAATCCCCGACGCGCGCGGACGACCAGGGGCCGCTGCGCATCGTCGCCTCGTTCGACACCGTGCAGGTGCACCGCGCAGATGGCACGGTGGTGGTGCTGGCGGGCCAGCTCGCGCGGGTGGTGTCCGAGCTCGCGAGCGTGCAGCAGCCCATGTCGTGGGAGGAGCTGGCGCGCCAGCACTGGCCGCACCTCGACGATCGCGACGCGCTACGCCGGCGCTGGGACGGGCTCCTGGGCCGCCTGCGCGAGCGCCTGCGCGAGGTGGGCGTGCGCGCGGACCTCGTCGCCTCGACGCGCATCGGCCTGGTGGAGCTGGTCCTCCGAGAGGGGGACGTGGTGGTCGACCGCGGGTGAGGCGCTAGGCGTTCCTACGTCGACACGGCCGGGGCCGGCGCGACGGGCGTGAGCGGCACGTCGGGGACCTCGTCCCCCGAGCCGCTGACCGCGATGCCGCAGTAGGACGCCACCGCGGGCCAGATGTCGAGCACGCTGATCGCGAGCGACGCGATCAACGGGCCGAGGAAGGCGCCCGGAACTCCGAACGCCGCGAGCCCGCCGAGGATCGCCAGGAGGCTCACCATCGGGTGCATCTCTTCTCGACCGCGCAGGACGAGGGGCCGCACCACGTTGTCGATGATCCCCACGACGAGCCCCGCGCCCACCATCAGCGCCGCGTGGGTGGGCGAACCGCGGACGTACAACCAGATGGCGGCAGCGCCCCAGATCGGCACGGTCCCGACCGTCGGGATCCACGCGAGCACGAAGGAGGCGGCGGCGGCGAGGAACGCGGCGGGCACGCCGAGGACCGCGAAGGCCACCAGGATGAACAGCGCCTGCGCGCTCGACGCCGCGACGGAGGCCAGCACCACGGCGTTGGTGGCGCTCCGGAACGACCCGATGAGCGTCTGCATGATGTGCCGGGAGAGCGGGATCTTCCCGGCGATCCAGCGAAACAGCGCACGACCGTCGACGAGGAAGAAGTAGGTGGAGAGCACCACCAGCACCAGCTGGAGCACCATCGACGGGACCAGCTGGAGGTGCGTGAGCACCACGCCGCTGAGCGCATTGGCCGCCGACGCCATGCTCGTGGTGATCACCCCCTGCACCTCTTCCGGCGAGCCGAGCCGATCGGTGAGCGGCACCCAGCGACGGATCAGGTCGGCGATCTCGCGCCCGGTGGGGGCCTCCGCGTCCTGAAACTGGAGGAGCACCGCCGAGGCCTGCCGGATCCCGCCCACGACGACCAAGGTCAGGGGAGCCAACACCAGCAGCGCCACTCCGACCGTCACTACGAGGCCCGACCAATGCGCGGACAGCCGCCTCCGCAGCCGTGCGTAGAACGGCTGACAGAGGACGGCGAGGACCAGGCCGCTGGCGAGGCTGATCAGGTAGGGGGACAGCAGCACCAGGAGGGGAACCAACACCAGTGCGACCAGGACCAGGTAGGTCACCAGGGTCGGGCGAACGGTCTCGACGGCCGATCGGACGTCCGTGGCTTGAGCTGGTTCCGTGGTCGCCTCCCCCTGCTGTCAGACTACGCCGGAGAGCTTATTCGTTTGCCTTCTGACGGGCCTGGCCCGTGAGCTCCTTGACCTTGCCCTCGACCTGCATCTGCTCGTTGTCGATGAGGTGACCGACCTTGTTCTTCACGCTGCCGGTGAGCTCCTCGACGGCGCCCTTGATGCGCTCGCCGGCCTTGGCAGTCGCCTGGCGTGCTTCACCCTTGAGCTCCTTCGCCTTGCCTTCCACCTCCATCTGCTCGTTGCCGATCAGGCGGCCGACGTTCTTCTTGATCGCGCCGCCAATCTCTTCGAACTTGCCTTCGGCACGCTCGGACTTGTTGTCGCTCATGGGGATCTCCAGGAATTCGTGAACAGTTGGTAGGCGCGTGCCAGGGGTACGGAAGCGCGTGCGCGGGGCCACGGAGGCGCGGCCCCGCAGGTGCCGCAGTTACGCGTGGGCCTTGCCGTCGTGGAGCTTCTCGGAGATCTGGTCCGAGACGCGGTGCATCGCTTCGTTCGCGCGCTGGGGGAGGCGAGCCATCTCCGCCGGAGCCTGTTGGATCCGTTGGGCGATGTCCTCGCGCAGCTCGCGACCCGGGCGGGGCGCCACGAGGAGGCCGATGCCGGTGCCGACGAGCACGCCGACGCCGAAGAGCGTCAGGGCGGGCACGAGGAAGTCGACGTTGTTCCGCTTGGTCTCGAGGCCGAGCATGTTGAGGAAATCGTCCTTGTCGAGGCTCTTGATCTTGTCGAGGGTCATGTTGTCCTTCCTGTGTCTTGGGGGCGTTCTGTCGAACGGGTCGTACGATTACGACGAAGAATTGTTAGCGAACTCGGACTGGGAGTTGTCGGCGCTGGGGCGAGGCGCGAGCGCCGCTTCGGCGACTCCGAGCAGCTGGCGCTGCACCATCGGCAGGCCGGCGACCTTCACGCCCATTCGGAGCACGTTCACCGTCAAACGGCTGAACAGGCCTCCGCCCAGGATGTAGCCGACGCCCGCGGCGATCAGCAGGGTCTGGTAGGGGTTGCGGCTGACGCGCCCCTGGAGATCGAGAGATCTGACATAGCTCGCGGCGTCCATCTTCAGTACCGGCTCGCGATCTTGCCGACGATGAAGCCGAGCGCCACCGCCCCGATCACGCAGGTGACAGGCCGCGCGCGAACGAATGCCATCGCGCCCTCGTTGAGACGCGTGAGGTTTTCCCGCGCCTCCTGGATGCGCGGCGCGATCTGGGATTCCAGATCCCCCGTGAGGGAGTGGGACGTTTCCTGGGTGATATCCATCGAGGCAGCTCCTTGGCGGACAAATCGGCGTTTAAAAATCGGTGTGTGAGGCGGCCGCCTCAGCGGCGTCGTGCGAGGAGGAACCCGGTGACGAAGGCCGCCGCCAGGAAGAGTCCCGGACGGGCCCGATACCAGGTGTGCCAGTCGGTCTGCACCGCCAGCTCGGTTCGAACTTCCGTGCGGAGCGCCTGGAGCGCGCCGCGCGTGCGCTGACGAGCGAGCGTCAGGCGGGCCCGGAGCTCCTCCACACGGGAATCCTCCGGAGGAACGCGCATGAGGCCCGTTTCAACTGACATGAGGCAACTCGAGGGAGGAGGTGGCACCCACCGGCGCGCGGAGGATGCCTCGCGAACGCAGGCGGGTCACGGAGGTGTGGGCGGCGACGCCCCCGGCGATCAGGTTGAGCGCGCCCACGATCGCCAGCCCCCCGGCGGCCCCGATCCAGGGGACGAGCGCCAAGGCGAGGGCGACACAGGCGAATACGTATCCGAGGCCCAGGAGCGGCACGGCGATCGCGAGGGGCGCCGCGTCCTTGCCGAGCGCCTCGGCGTCCTTGAGGAGCGCCTTCGCGTCTCGGGCGAGCTCTGCCTTCGCGAGCTCGACATGGAGCGCAGCCTGCTGCGCCAGCTCGTCCGTGAGGCGAGACACCAACTGCCCGACCGTCTCATCCTCTGGGTCCATTTCGTGTCTCTTCGGTGGGAGGGTCTACCGCGCCAGCACTCGACGCCGCTTGCGCTGGCACTCGGGGCAGCCGCTCGGACGGCGGCCGTTTCATGCAGCCTCTGTAGTTCGCCGCGCGGCCCGGGCCGGGCCGTCAGGTCCGACGTGACCAACGACTACATGCGTCGCTCGCAGGCGGGAGAAACGTCATCGGGGGGACATTCCATGACCGAACGACACATCGCCGCGGGGTCAGGGGTGGGCGGCCTCGAAGTACGCCGCGCGATCGGCCACCCATTGGTAGAGGTAGGCCTTCTCGCCCTGGTAGTCGGTCCAGTCGGCGCGCTCTTCCCGGCGGTCCACCCAGTTGTGGTAGGTCCTGTAGCTCGGCCCCCACACGTCCCAATCGCGCTGGGCCGACCGATCGATCCGGGCGAAGTACGTGTCGAGGGTCGCTGTCTGCCAGGACAAGGCGAGGGGCCCGAGGCTGCGCAGCTCCGCGAACCGGGCCCACAGCGACGCGTCGGCGCCCGCGTCGTCCCGCATCGCCCAGAAGATCCGGTTCTCCGCCGCACCATCGTCCTCGAACGAGGCCGCTACCCGGTAGGTCCGCCAGTTCTGACCCCACGACGCGTTGAAGTCCCAGGGGACGTACCGAAAGCGGCCTCCGGCCGGAGGATGGTACAGGAACATGTTCTTCGTGTACGAGTCCTCGGCGTTCGTGTAGAACAACAACAAGTACGCGTCCATGAGCTCGTCGAGATCGAGCCAGTCACCAGACCCGGCGATCAGCTCGGCGGATGTGCTGCTGCCGGTGAAGCCGACCAGCGCGTCGAGGTCCGCGAAGTCGTCCGCCGGTTCTCCCTCCACCTTCTCGTAGCCCTGGTGCAACACGGTCTTCGCGACACCGTAAACGTCGGTGAGGGCGAAATTGGCGTCGCTCTCGACGGCCTTGTAGAGGTTCGCGTCGCGTTCGAACCCCATCTGGTCCAAGAACTCGTTGTCCACGCGATCCTCGCCCACGTACAGGCCGAGGTAGCTGCCGTTCATGTAGACCACGGTGAAGAACGCGCGGGGTGTCAGGCGCGCCTGCCCCCGATACGCGGCGATGGCGGCCCATAGATCGTAGACGAATTTCTGCCGGACGTAGCTGTTGTCGTCGAACGTGGTGATGAGGAAAAGGTGGTCCCGGGTCACGTCCCAGGCCTCGATCGGCAGCTCCTCCGCGTCGAACTTCAGCGCGTAGCTGAGCTTGGGGTAGTGGCTGCTCGTCTTCCCGTGAATCTGGACACCGGCCGGGTAGGCGCGCCCGTGCCAGGTGACCGTCGCGTCGGCGTAGGCGGCGGTGCCGAGCGTCGCGGCCGTCTCGATGTGCACGACCGGGAGGCCCCACTCCTCCGTGTACGCGGCGGGATCCACCGCCACGTTGTCTGCGCGCGCGGGGTTGTCGGCCACCCAGAACGTGAGGGTATCGCTGTCGGGGATCTCGCCGTCGCGGATCTCGCCCTCGCGCGGCAGGATCGAGAACACGAGGTCGATCCGTCCGCCGTCGGCGGGGCTGGTCTCCCATCGGAAGGTGCGCGTGTCGGCGTCGAAGCTCGCGCCCGGCGGGCCCCGGACGAGGGCGACGAGCGCGTCATCCGTGGCCAACGTGCCCGAACACGCCACTGTCAGGTGTACCGTGTCACCCTCGAGGAAGTTCGCGTCGGTCAGATCGGACACCAGGCCGCACCCGCTGTCCGCCGGCGCGCCGGCCTCCCCGATTGTCTCGACGCTGTCGGGGCTCTCGGGCGCGGCGCTGTCCTCGGGGGTGTCCCCAGGCGGGACACCCCTGCACGCGAAGAGGAGGATCGGCAAGGCTCGCTGCGACCACATCATCCAGGTCGCACTATGTGATCGTCGAAAGGCGTGCAAGGTTGCCCCACGTAGCCCCCGGATGTAGGCTCCCGCTCCACAGCGGGAAGGCCGGAGCTCTTGGCGAACAAGGATGGCTGAGTCCTCGCGGGTGCCGGCCGTCTGGCCAGGACAGGTGGGGCCCCGGCGCCACCTGGGCCTGGCGTTGCGCTTCGGCCTGGCCGCCGCGGGGCTGGCCCTCTTCACCTACCTGGTGGCCGTCTCGGGTGTCTCGCTCCCCCAGCTCCAACGCCTGGGATGGAAGAGCGCCGTGCTGCTCTTGGCCATCTCGTCGGGTGTCATCCTGGTCGATACCCTGGCTTGGGCCTACGCCATGCGGAGCGTGGTTCGCCCGCCACTCCATCGCCTCGTCGGCCTCCGGATCGCCGGCGACGCGCTGACGAACGCCGTGCCCGGCGGTGTGGCCCTGGGCGAGGCGTACAAGGCCTTGCAGCTGAAGGCCGGGTATGCCGTCAGCTGGACGGAGATCACCGTGGCCCTCGTCGGGGTCAAGTTCGGCCTCGCGCTCTCGCAGGCGCTCTTCGTCCTGGCAGGCCTGCTCCTCGTGTACCCGCTCCTTCGCGACCGGTCTCACGAGCTCTTCGGCTTCGGCGGGGCCCAGCACCTGGCGCTGGGCATCACCCTGGCCACGGGGCTCGCCCTGGTGCTGTTCCTCTCGCTCCTGCACCGGGGAGGCTCGATCAGCGGCCTGGCAGCGCTCGCCGGGCGCCTCCCCGTGCCACGGGTCCGATCCTGGCTTGGCCGCGAGCAGGCCCGGATCGCGCTTCTCGAGCAGCAGCTCGCGCCGGCGCTCCATGGCCACCGCACCTACTTCGCCCACACACTTGGGTACCTGATGCTCGGCTGGCTCCTGGGCGTGGCCGAGACCTGGGTGCTGCTCGATCGGCTCGGTCTCGATCCCACGCTGGACATGGCGTTCGCCATCGAGTCGGTGGGATCGCTGTTCCGGTTGGTGTTCTTCATGGCGCCCTCGGGCATCGGGGGCCAGGACGCCAGCTTTTTTGCGCTGTTCCGCCTCTACGGCCTCCCGGAGGCGGCGATCGGCACGTTCATCGTGGCCAAGCGCCTCAAGGAGCTGGCTTGGATCGGCGCCGGCTTCGCGCTGATCGCTCATTTTCGTAGCAGGATGGGAGTCGGATGAGTCCAGAATTTCAGGCGGTGATCCTCGCTGCGGGCAGGGGCTCCCGCCTCGGGGCGCACACAGCGGACCTGCCGAAGGCCCTCCTCCCCATCGGCCCCCGCTCCCTCGAGGATCGCACGGAAACCAGCTTTCTCCGGCGGCAGGTCGAGGTGCTGCGGGCCCGCGGGGTGGGCCAGATCACGGTCGTGGTCGGATATCGCAAGGAGACGGTCCTCGCCGAGCTCGCCCGTTGGGGCAGCGACGTGCAGGTGGTCGTCAATCCCACGCCCGAGATCCGGACCTCCGGCAGCCTCCACAGCTTGCAGTTCGCCGCGCGATCACCCCACGCCGTGCTGGACGGTACGAAGCAGATGCTGTTCATGGACGCGGACATCGTGTACGACCCGAGCATCCTCGACCTGCTGCTGGGCGGGCCCGCGGAGAACGCCCTCCTCGTCTCTGGGGTGTACGTCGACGGCTCGGAGGAGGTGCTGGTCTACGGCACGCCGGAGCGGCCGCGGTTTCTCGCCAAGGGCCTCACCGAGGAGCTGGCGGGCGCCACGCGGCGAATCGGAGAGGCGGTGGGCATCGTGAAGCTCGCGCCGGCGGATCACGGGCTCGCGAGGAGGACCCTCGACTGGTTGCTGGGCGACCCCGACGCGCCGGAGGGCTCGGCAAAGAACCTCGGCTTCGGCCCCGGGAGGCGGGGAACCGAGCACGAAGAGCTCACCCAGCGCTTCATGCATTATGGGCGCATGCAGGCCCTCGTGTTCGGACCGGAGCTCGCCTTCATGGAGGTGGACAGCCCGGACGAGTACGCGCGCTGCCGACAGGAGATGTATCCCCGGCTGCTCGCCGAAGAGGCGCGGCGGGGAGGGCGCGCATCGTCGGGGCCGGCGTGAGCGCCGACACGTTCCAGGCCGCGCACACCTCTCGCTTCGAGTCCTGGCTGCTCGAGAGGGTATGCAAGCCCGCTCTCGCGCGGATCCCGACAAGCGTTCACCCGAATTCCCTGTCACTCGCAAACCACCTGCTGTGTTGGGCGGTCTTCTACCTGGCGATGGTCTCGGCCTCCCTCGACCCGGTTTCGCGCGCCGTGGCGCTGGCGCTCACGGGCGTGGGCATGTTCGGGACGATGGTGCTCGATTGCCTCGACGGCATGCAGGCGCGGCGCACCCAGCGCTGCAGCAAGCTGGGCGAGCTGATGGACCACGGGCTCGACGCCGTACACATCCCGCTGATCACCGCGGGGCTCTCCCTGGCGCTTCAGCTCGATCCCTGGGCGGTCATCGGTATCCACGCCATCAACGCCATGATCTACAACGCACAGCTGGTGTTGTACCACCGGACTGGCAAGTTCGAGCTCCCCTCGATCGTCAGCGGCGCCGACATGCAGATGGTCAGCTCGCTCCTCTTCGCGGTGGTCGGGATCTTCTTCTATTTCTACCCGAGGGAGACCCCCTGGGTCGGGCACGTCGTCGCCGTCGCGTGCATCATGGCCCTGTACACCGGCCTCAAGTCCCTGGCGTTCTACTACGGGCGGCTCGAGTGGAGGCTCGGAGGGCACCTCCCGTTCATGGCGCTCGTCGCGGCCTGCTCGGCGCTCTATTGGGTGGGCGCGCTCGACACGCTCGCCTTCACGCTCCTGGTGGCCTTCCTCTCGTTCCGGATGACGGGCTCCTTCGTGCTCCACTCCATCCTCGGGCGGCCGTACTCGGGCCTCGATGCCGGCGCGATCGTCTGGGTGGCGGCGATCGCCGCGTCGCATGTCTCCCCCCCGATGTCACTCGGGCCAACCACCCTGCGGGCCGTTCTGCCCTACCTCGCCTGCGCCTATCTCGCGGTGCGGAACCTCTCGGACGTCGCGCGCCACTTCGACGCGCTCCGGCCGCGCGCTCAGAACGGGGCATCCATGTAGATGTAGGCGCGGAACATCGTGTCCCCCGTGCCCACCGTGCTGGTGACGTAGCGGCCGGGTTGGAAGGCCGAGACGTTGAATTCGAAGGAGAGGTTCTCGGAGTACAGGTAGCGGTACGACACATCCGCCCCAACGCCGAGCGCGGTGCCCGCGTCCGTTGCGGGCGCGACGTCGAAGGCCCCGTGCGCGTTGTCCCCGGGCTCGACGGCCTGGAGCGCGTACGCCGTGCTCCGGAGGCTCGATGCGCGCGCTCCGTCCGCCAACCGCCACGTCGCCTCGACCCCTTCGAACTGGATGTTGGATCCCACGAAGTGATCCAGGTTTCCAAAGCGGCCGTGGGGGTCCTGCCACATGTGATTGAAGGTGCCGACCTTCTCGTCCGTCGCGTCGGCGTCGCCGCTGGCTCGGTAGTAGCGGGCGCCCAGACGCACCCGACCCAGGGTGTACCCGACGCGAGGCTCGACCGCGTAGGCGAAGAGGGCATCCTGGTTTCCGGCCGCTACCTCCGCGTCCGCGTCGGCTTCGGTGCCATTAAAACCCGCGGCGCTGCCCATCTGCAGCGTGCCCTCGACGCTGTAGTCGAACCCGGCGCCCGCGCCGGAGGCCCGCAAGCCGGGAACGTAGGTCTGGGTGGCCCGGTAGCCGGCGAAGGGCCGGTACACCATCCACCAGAAATACGCGTCGACCGAGAGGCCCGGGGACACGCGCACCGTGTTGTGCGTGCCGACGAGCACCGGGTGCCCCCACTCTTCGACCGTCGCATCGGGCGCGGGGGTGAGGTCCGCGTAGAGCTGGTTCCACATGATGTCCAGCACGACCCGATCCGTGTCCCAGCGGAGGCGCAGCCCCTCGAGGCTGAAGCCATCGTTGAAGTCGTCCGTCGACAACAACATTCCCGTGCCGTACGTGCCGACCTCGGCGCGTCCGACGCGGAGATCGAGCGGCGTGTTGCCGAGATCGCGCGCCTCCACGTATCCGCGGTACAAGCGCACCTCGGGGTCCAGCGGGCCGGCGTCGAGCAGGAGCGCGTACAGCCCGTAGCTGTTGAGATCGACCACGACGTCGACGTCGAGCGGCAGGGACGCCGCCACACCGAGGTTGCCGCGCAACGCGAACACGAAACCGATGTCGGCCGCGTCACTGTCGTAGTCGCTGAGGTTCTGCGTCAGCTCCGGGCGAAAGAACACGCGACCGAAGGGCCGGAGCTCGAAGGGGAGCGGTGGGGCCGCGTGCGCGAGGCCGAGGAGCAGCAAGGCATTCCAGGAAGCGGGCCCGGGGTGTGGGAGCGAGGCTGAGCCGGGACGCAGCGGGCACTCTCGCCCGTGGCGCCGTCTGCGTCAATGAGCCGGCCTCCGCCTCGGGCTCCTCCGGATGCGCGATCGACGAGCATGGCTCACTCGGCGCTCACCCAGGGCCGCGGCGAGGTCCATCCATCTCCGGCGGTGTCCACGAAAAAGGCGTTGGTGGCGGCGTAGGGCGTGGCGTTGCGCCAGGTTGCGCCCTGGCTGACCGTCCCGGCCACTTCGACGACGATCCAGGAGTCCGCGGGCACCTGCACCGTCCAGCTCCCCGCCAGCCACAGCCCGTTCGTGGCAGCGGCGGGCATCGCCTCTTCGATCGCCACTTCCCCGCCCACGTAGACGCGCAACGTGCCCGGCTGGATCCAATCCGGCGACCGCACCGTGGCTTGGATGGTCATGGTCTCGCCGATCAGCGTGTCACCAGGCAGGCCCGGCGCGCCGGAGCCGGTGACCGTGGCGCGCAACGTGGTGCCCGAGGCGACGACGACGTGTCCCGCCAGCAGCGCCTCGCGCACGTCCTCGATGCTCACCGTGCCGACATCCGTGGTGCCGAGGAACACATCCGTGCGGGCGAGTCCGCACGGAATGTAGCGGTAGTGGCTGTCCGAGGCGCCGATGGGCACGCGCAGCTGGCCAAAATCGAGCAGCGAGAACCAATCCCTGCGCATGTCCTCCAGGTCGTCCACGCCGCCGTTGAGCAGCTCGAAGGTCTGGAAGTCCCAGGACCAGTGGTCCGGGACGGACGGCGTGGCGGTCTCGGGTTGGAAGTCCCCGACGGTGAACATGCCGGGCGTGCGCGGGTGGTTGACCTGGATCACGCCGTCGGGGCCGGCGATCTGTCGCATGCGGTCGAACAGCTCCTGGGTGTCGGCGGGTGTGTCCCACCACGGCTCGGCGCCGCCGTTGGCAGCCGAGAGCGGGGCGGGGTCCAGGGGGTAGAGGTTGAAGTGGCCCCGCGCCAGGGTGGTGACCTCCGTGCCGGGGACGACCAGGAGGCGACCGTCCAAATCGAGGGCGGTCGCCAGGCTGCGGTAGTCGACGATGGCGTCATGGTCGGTGGTCACGGGCAGATCGACGCCGGTGGCGGCGCAGGTCACGAGCCGGTCCTCCATGGGGAGGGCGCCGTCGAAGCTCGGCGCGCCGTGCAGGTGCGGATCGACGGCCAACCATCCGTCGCGGGGCACGACCTCGTCGAGGACGAGGCGCACGGTGGTCACCTCGCCTTCGGCGACCTCGACCCCTGCGAGCGAGGCGCGGCCGTGTCGCCAGGAGTGGCCGGCGGACACGGTGTAGGTCCCGGGGAGCGCGTCGATCTCCAGCGTGCCGCTGGCGGTCCAGGCCCACGCCGCTCGGCCGGACGAGGAGATGCCCAGGGGGCCCCGGAGGGCCTCGGGTACCGCGCTCGACGGCGGTGCTCCGGCGGCCCAGCCCAGGTCGACCACGCCGGGCAGGGGCACGCCGGCGCCATCGACCAACTCGACCCGCAGGCCGCCGGCGGGGGCCAGCTCCAGATCGACGGTGGCCCCGCTCGCGGCCAGCGAGAAGGCGGTCGGCGGAGGCGTTGCCCGGCCGGTCGCGAAGGCCAGCGGAGTGGCGTGCTCGAGCCCGGTCAGCGCGTCGATCTGGCGCTGGTTGACGGCCAGCGCGGCGAAGGGACCGTAACGGCCGGCGCCGGCGGGCAGGGGCAGGAGCTCGTCGTCCGACGCGGCGACGGCGTAGGCGGACCACTCGCCGAGGGGGAGCTGCGCCGACCAGGCGCCGTCACCGTCGGTCATGGCGAAGCCGGCGACCCGGTCCTGATCGTCGACGAGGTGGACGCGTACGCCCGGGACACCGGCGCCGTTCGTACGGACGGTGCCGACGGCGGCGGCGAGGACCTCTCCCGAGGACGCGCGGCGCAAGCCCTCGGCCGTGGCCGTGTCCGGGGTGATCGCGAGGGTTCGGGCCAGGGTCACGACCGCGCCCGGCAAGAGCTCGACGCGGGGGTGATCCGCCAGGAAGATGCCCAGGTCGCTCGCGAGGGCGGCGAGGGTGGAGATCGACAGGCCCCCCTCGGCCCAGGTGGAGAACGTCGCCTCGCCCTGGCGCCCGGTGAAGATCGCCGCGTCGACCGCCCCGGAGGAGGGCCCGAGGAAGCCCACGTCGGGTGCCCAGGGCAGCAGGTCCTCGCCCGAGGCGAAGCTGCCGGCCTGGGGCGTGAAGGAGACGGTCTCGTCCCCGGTGTTCGTGAGCGTGGTGACGATGGACAACGCGTAGGCGTCCGGCGCCAGCTCGTAGGTGGTGACGATGTCCAGGTGAAGGTCGTCGACGATGGGCTCGTCGCGCTCGAACAGGCCCTGCACGAACCTCCAGGGCACGTCGGTGCCGCGGCTCTGCACGATGGCGGGACCGCCATCGCTGCCGTCGGCCAGGATTTCGACCGACGCGGCGTGCGACAGGCGAGAGAGATCGAAGCTCAGGAACAGGTCCTCCACGAGGTCCCGACCGAGCGTGCCTTCCTCGCGCACCAGGTCGAGGTCGAGGATGCCGCCGCCGCTGTCGATGTACCCGTTTCCCTCGTAGGGGCCCTGGATCACCACCTGGACGCGGCTGTTGTAGAGCTTGATGTCGCCGGCCCGGCCCTCCGCCGTCACGCCGCCGAACAAGGCGGACTCTCCCCCCTCGGCGATGGCGCCGGCGCGGGCCTCGCCCTCGGCGGCGCGCACCGCGGGGTCGACGCCGAGCGAGGGGGGGCTCGTCGGGCCGGCCGCGGGATCGCGGCAAGCGAGGAGGGCCAAGGTGAGCAGCGACGAGGGCATGGGCGTTCCTGGGCGACACGCCGGGACGCCGACGATGCACCGCGGGGCGGAGGGTACCACCGCGGAACGGGCGAGCGCGGACTACGCGAGGAGCTCGCGCGGCTGCGGGCCCGGCTGCGCGCCGCGGGCGTGCGGGGGGAGCTGGTGCGTCCGGACGGGAAGGGCAACTTCGACCTGGTGCTCGGGGCCGACGACGCAGTGGTCGACGAGACCTGACGGTCGCTACCGTGACGCGGTCAACAACGCGTGCGCATCGACTCTCGCGAGCGCTCGTGGGCGGCGGGCGAGGCGAAGCCCTTCGACGTCGAGTGGGCCCACGTCTTCTCGATGCGCGGCCCCGGGTCGATCGTCTCGCAGGCCGTGTCCCCGTGATCGACCTCCACCGGGCCGATGCGCTTCGCGGCGGCCGAGGCCAGCTCGCGCAGCGGAGCGTTGCGGCTCCCGATCGCGATCAGCGCGTGGTTCATGGGCCCCCGCTCGGCGTTCGGCGCGGAGTGGACGGAGCTCTCGATCTCCCCGAGGCGATCCGCGAACCAGGCGTCGGGCGTCGTCTCGTCACGAAGCGCCATCGCGCCCACCAGCATCCAGCCGACCGCGCGCTCCGACGGGGTCGCGAGCCACGCCGTCGCCCGCCCGAGGGCGTACGGGGTCTCCACCGTCACGTGCGCGACGTACCCGAGCACCATCTGGACGCGCGACGCGCGGGCCCAGCTGTCGAGGTCCGCCTCCGAGAGGCGCGACGGGTCGACCACCTTCACCGCGAGGTTGCGCGCGTCGAAGTTGCTGGTCTCCCACAGGGCGGAGGCCAGCTCGTGGTCGACCCCGATCCGCTTGTAAAGCGTCTTGAGCGTGGCAAAGCTGACGCCGAACATCGGCTGCTGGGCCCCGTGGCGCGCGTACGTCTTCCGTGTCTGCTCGGAGCCGGCGGCCTCCAGCTCCGTCATCACATCACCGAGGGGCATCCGTGCGCGCGGTGCCTTGGGCTTGCCCGCCGCCTTGGTCTTCGTCGGCATGTTCTTGACCTCCTGCATCTCGTATCCGGCCCTCACCCCCACGGAGCCGAGGCTGAACGCGTCAGGCCGCTCGCGCGCCGCCCAGGTCCACGGCGAGCGCTTCCTTGCCGTCGGGTAGCACGTTGAACATGCGAAAGCTGAAGTGATCCGGGTCGTACCAGTCGAGGACGATGCGCCAGCCCCAGTCCGGCGATCCGTCGCCGGCCGGGTACGTGCAGTACAGGAGGACCGCGCTGCCCTGGACGTGGCCGTGCAGCACCAGCCCGCTGGCGGCGTGGAAGGTGTCGGTGAAGTCGCCGCGGCACGCCGGAGCGGGTCCGCTGAGCACGAGCTCGCCCTCCTTCTGCACCCCTTCGTGAGCCCAGCGCACGGACACGCGATCGGCGGCGACGACGAGCGTTCCGTCGGAGACGTGGGCGGGCGTCCCCGGCATGAACCAGAGGCGGTTGGAACCGGCGAAGAGACCGTGGTGCGAGGAGGGGATCATGCGCCGATTCTACATGAGACTTCGATGCAGGCAAGCGTCGCGCCACCCCGGACCCACTCCGTGCCCCGCTCGCCTGATGGCCTCCGGGTTGCCAGTCGTCCAGCAGCCTCGCGCCCGGATTATCCGCGGATGAACCTCATGCGCCCGCAGTCGCGAAACCCGTCGCGCGAGCGGCTGTCGCGAGTGGGCCACCGTGCGTGACCAGCACGGGCGCCACAGAGCGCCCTTCCCGCCACAGGACGGCCGGAGCGAGATGGATAGCGTAGGCCTCAAGGTCAGCCTCGGGAAGCTCCGGCTGCCCGAGTCCGTGGAGGACGGCATCGTGGCCGCCGGGTTCACGGAACTTCCTGTGCACTTCCGACACACGCGAGAAGCCGTGGTGCTGCCACCCCACCACCATGATCCATTCGGCCGGATGCTCGTGGCCCAGGCCAGGTGCGAGAGTCTCACGTTGATGACGCACGACGACAAGATCACCCAGTACGAGGTGGCAGTACTGCGAGTTCCCTGAGAGGCCGTGTTCGCGCAGCGGACAGTGCTACCAAGCGCCCGACGGCCCGCCTTGCGGTGCATGGGGACAATGGGAAGAAGCGTCGCCCGCGCCGGTCAGCGTACCGCTGCGTCGCCGCCGGCAGGCGGGACCTCGGGGCTCGATGATCTGCACGCGCGGGAATGTGCCAGAGGCCGTCGCCAATCCAGGCACCGAAACGAGCCGAAACGAGCCGAAACGATTCGATAGGGCGTGTGGGGACGCTGCCACGCTAAAGACATCGCGCCCCTGTTGGTGTCTCGACCACCCCACTGACCGAACGGAAGAACCAGATGTACACCCGCGCGATCTCGTTGGCCCTGATGGCCGCCTTCTCCATGCCCGCCCTGGCGGACGACCCGAGCCTCGTCGCCCACTACTCACTCGACGGAAGCGGCACCGACAACAGCGGCAACGGCCCGGCGGCCACCGCCTGGAACGGCGCCGGCTACACAACCGCAGGCGTGTGCGGCGGGGCCGCCTCCCTGGATGGCGTCAACGACTATCTCTCCCTCGCGGTGCAGCACCTCACCGACGCCACCATCTCGGCGTGGTTCTACCAGACCCGTGACACGGGCACCTGGCAGCGGGTGTGGGACTTCGGGAGCACGACCGGCCAGGGTGCCATGTTCCTCGCCGTCGAGCACGGGCGCGTGGGGAACCGGATCGGCGTCGGCATCCACTCGGTCGATGGTGCCAACGTCGCGGACATCACGTCCAACGTGACCGCGGGTGTGGGCACGTGGCGCCATGTCGTCGTGACGTACGACGAGTCCGGCGCCGGCACCCGCATCTACGTGGACGGGGTCCTCATGGGCCAGGGTACCTACAGCGCCCAGAGCTTCGACGACTTCCTGAACCAGACTTGGCTCCTCGGCGCCTCCCACTGGGCCGATCCCGCCTTTGCCGGCTACATCGACGAGGTCCGAATCTACGACCGCGTGCTGAGCGCGACCGAGGTCGCCACGCGCCGCAATGCCGACCTCGCCTGCGCGGACGCCGACGGCGACGGCGTGCGCGACGAGGCCGACAACTGCCCGAGCGCCACCAACAGCAACCAGTTCGACGGCGACGCCGACGGCGTCGGCGACGCCTGTGACACCTGCGCGTACGATGCGTACAACGACGCGGACGAGGACGGGATCTGCGGGGACACCGACGTGTGCCCGGTCGACGCCGACGCCGCCCAGCTCGACGCGGACGGCGACGGCAACGGCGACGTGTGCGACGCGGACGACGACGACGACGGCGTCGACGACCTCGACGACAGCTGCCCGTTCGACGCCAACGCCGACCAGTCGGACCAGGACGGGGACGGCATCGGGGACGTGTGCGACGCCGACAGCGACGGCGACGCGGTGATCGACGACATCGACGCCTGCCTGGGCACCCCCGCGGGCGAGGTCGTGCTCGACGACGGCTGCAGCGTCGATCAGACCTGCCCGTGCGACGGCGGCTGGCGCAACCACGGCGCCTACGTCCGCTGCGTCGTCGGGGCGAGCGAGGACCTGCTGAACGCGGGCCTCCTCTCCAGCGACGAGAAGGGCGCGGTCGTGTCGTCGGCGGCCCAGTCGACCTGCGGCAAGTAGCAGCCGCCGCCGCGACGCCCCGGTAGGGAGGTGGCAGCCGACGGCGGCGGCTTCCTACCGGGGCGCCCGCGCGAGGGATGCGGAGGGCGCGCGCGTCCTCGCGCGCGGCTCGGCGGCCGGACGGGAGGCCCACGCTCGCGGAGGGGCCCTGCCGGCCGCCAGCCGGAGGCCGAAGGCCGGAGCCCGGAGCAGCCCGGCCCGGCGCCGCGCCGGGCGCGCCCCCGCGCATCGGGTCGGGCAGGGCCGTCGTGTTAGCCCTCGGCGATGGGCGTGCTGCAGATCCGGAACGAACGATACGCGCTGGGAACCCACACCCTGGTGGGACGGACGTCGCGATGCGCGCTCCGCCTGGACGACCGACAGGTGAGCAGCGAGCATGCCTCCCTCCGCTGGTCCGACGGCGCCTGGCAGCTTCGGGATCTCGGGAGTCGCAACGGCACGTTCCTGGACGGCTCCCCGCTGGAGCCGGGGCGCGCACGCGTGATCGTCGTCGGATCGCTGGTTCGCTTGGGCACCCAGCTCGTGGCCACCATCCTGGACGCCGGGCCTCCGGAACCCGCGGCCACGGAGGTCGCGAACGCGGCGCTCACGGTCGCGACCGGCGGGCTCCTGGCGTTGCCGGGCCCGGACGATCCCCGAGCGGTGGTGTTCGAAGAGGCTGACGGCTCCTGGCTCCTGGAGGTGGACGGGGAGCCGGTGGTGCTGGGCGAGGATCGCCGCGTGGTCGTGGGGGACCGGGTCTGGGTGCTGCACCTCCCGTTGTCGTCGTGTGCCGAGGAGGTCCTCCCGACCCTGGACGGCGCGGTGCTTCCCCGCCTGGACAACTCCACCCTGCACTTCCGGCCGAGCGCCGATCAGGAGCAGGTGGACGTGCGCCTGTCCTGGCCGGGGGGCGACATCCCGCTCTCGTCCCGCTCGCACCTGTTCCTGATGCTCGAGCTCGCGCGCACGCGCCTCGCCGATGTCGCAGCGGGGGTCAGGGCCTCCGAGGTCGGCTGGCGCTACGTCGACGAGCTGCAGCGGGCGTTGCAGCTCGAGCCTGCCGTTCTCAACCTCCACCTGTTCCGCGCGCGGGAGCAGCTGACGCAGGCCGGCCTGGAAGGCGCCGGCCGCCTGTTCGAGAGGCGGCGCCAGAGCGGGCAGGTCCGGCTCGCTCTCGAGCAGGTCACTGTGTCGGCGGCCGACTGACCGGTTTCACCCCTCGCCGAGAGATGGGGTAGCCTCGCCTGCATGGCACTCGCTCCGGGGACGAGCATCGATCGGTACGTCGTGGAGCACCTCCTCGGCGAGGGGGCCATGGCGGAGGTCTATTGCGTGCGTCACGGCCGGCTCGGCTCCCGCCACGCCCTCAAGGTCCTCCGCGACCCTTCGCCCTACCTCGCCGCCCGACTGCTCAAGGAGGGTCGGGCGCAGAGCCAGCTGCAGCACCACCACCTGCTGCCCGTGCGCGACATCCTCGACATCCAGGGCCGGCCGGCGCTGCTGATGCCCCTGGTGGAAGGCCCCTCCCTCGATGCCCTCTTGCGGACGCACCGCCTCGGCGAGGCGGAGGCGATCGCGATCTTCCGCTGCATCGTGGAGGGCCTGTCCTTCGCCCACCGGCGCGGGGTGGTCCACCGCGATCTGAAGCCCGCCAACGTGCTGCTGGAGGTGCGCCTCGGGCTGGTCTGGCCGCTCATCGCCGACTTCGGCGTGGTCAAGATGGAGGAGGAAGGCGGGGACAAGACCCGGGACGGCGCGGCCGTCGGCACGCCGGCGTACGCGGCCCCCGAGCAGCTGCGCGACGCAGCCCGGGTCACCCCCCAGGCCGACCTCTTCAGCCTCGGGGTGATGCTCGCCGAGCTGCTCACCGGGACGCGCCCCTTCGCCGGGGGGCCGCTCGCACAGATCCTCGATGCGCACCGCCTGCCCCCCCGGCTCGGGGAGATGGGCGGCCCGCTGCGCACCCTCGTCGAGGACCTCCTGCAGATCGAGCCGGCGCGGCGCCCCGCCTCGTGCGAAGTGGTGCTGGCGCGGCTGCCGGCGACCTCGAGCGCCGATCGCTCGGGCCCGGCCTTGCTGAACGCGATGCAACGCGCGGCCGAGCGACCCTCCGAGGATTCCAGCGTCGCGACGACGCTCGCCCCCCCGACGCTCGCCTCCCCGAACCTGCGCCACAACCTCCCTCCTCCCCGCGACCGCTTCGTCGGACGGGAGGCGGAGCTCGCCTCGCTCCGCCGACACCTCTCGGAGGGGCAGCGGCTCGTGACGTTGCTGGGGACCGGGGGGATCGGAAAGAGCCGCCTGTCGCTGGAGCTGGCCCGGGAAGTGCTGGAAGAATGGCCGGGCGGGGTCTGGTTCTGCGAGCTGGCCGAGGCGCGCACGGCCGAGGGCATCGTGACCGCAATGGCGACCGCCCTCGAGGTGCCCCTCGGCAAGGACCCCGACGCCCAGCTCGCCGATGTCATCCTGGGGCGCGGACAGGCCCTGTTCATCCTCGACAACTTCGAGCAGATCACGCCCTTCGCCGCGCGGACCGTGGGCCGGTGGATGGATCGGGCACCGGACGCACACTTCGTCGTCACGAGCCGCGAGCGGCTGCGGCTGCGGGGGGAGCGCGTCGTCATGGTCGACGTGTTGGGAGAGGAGGAGGCCGCGGCCCTCTTCACCGAGCGGGCGAAGCAGGCCGACGATCGCTTCGAGATCGCGCCCGGGGAGGAGCCCGCGGTGCGCACGCTGCTGGCCCTCCTGGACCGGCTCCCGTTGGCCATCGAGCTCGCCGCCGCGCGGAGCCGCCTGCTCTCGCCGCCGGAGATGCTCTCCCGCATGGCCCGACGTTTCAAGCTCCTCACGAGCCGGTCACCGGACCTCCCGCCCCGGCAACGGACCCTGCAGGCTGCGCTCGAGTGGAGTTGGGAGCTGCTCGAGCCCCACGAGCAGTCGGCGCTGGCGCAGTGCAGCGTGTTCGAAGGCGGCTTCACGCTCCTGGCGGCGGAGTCGGTGATCGAGGCGGAGGGCGAGCGTTGGGTGGAGGAGGTGCTGGCCGAATTGGTCGACAAGAGTCTTCTCGTGAGCAGGAAGGGCCGTTTGTCCATGTTGACGAGCGTGCAGGACTTCGCCCGGGAGAAGCTCGTCGACCCGGGGGAGGTCGTGAGCCGCCACGGCCGTTGGTTCGCCCAGATGGGCACGGAGGCGGCCGTGGAGGCGCTCCATCGATCGGGCGGGGTGGAGAGAGGGTGGGCCTTGTGGGCGGACCGGGACAACCTTGTCGTCGCAGCCCGTCGGGCGGTGGCGCGAGGCGACGTCACCTGCGCCGCCGGATGCGCGCTGGCGGGCGCCGAGGTGTTCGAGGCGCGGGGGCCCTTGCTGGATGGCGCGGAGCTGCTGGCGTTCGTCCTCCGCTTGCCGAGCCTGCCCGTGGACGACCGTGTCCGCCTCAGCCACAAGGAGGGGGTGTTGCTCCGCATCGCCGGCCAATCGGCGCAGGCCGAACAAGCCCTGCTCGGGGCCCTCGACCTCGACCGGGGTGGGAACGGGGGCCGACGGCACGGGGGCATCCTGGTCGACCTCGGGGCCTTGCACCGCGAGCAGGGGCACATGGACGTGGCAATGCAGCATCTCCAGGAGGCGCTCTCCCTCTCCCGCGCGCTCGGGCACCGCCGGTTGGAGCGCCAGGCGCTGCTTCACCTCGGCATCCTGCACTCCGAGCAGAGTCGGATGGATGTGGCCCTCCAACACTACGAACAGGCGCTCGCCCTCTCCCGGGAGGCCGGCGACCGCAAGATCGAGGGGCGGGTGCTCGGCAATCTCGGCAACCTCCATCGGGAACAGGGCCGGGCCGAGCTGGCCCTGGGGTTCTTCGCACGGGCACTGGCGATCTTCCACGAGCTCGGGGACCGCCGGGGTGAAGCCATCGCGCTGGGAAACACCAGCGGCCTGCACCTGCTCCGGGGTCGGATGGACGCGGCGCTGCAGGACAGCCAACGGTCCCTCTCCATCTCCCGGGAGATCGGTGACCGCCGATTCGAGGCGCTCGCGCTGCTCCACCGGGGCAACCTCTATCGGAGGCTCGGCCGGCTGGACGTGGCCCTGAGAGACTACGAGGTGGCCCTCCCCATTCATCGCGAGATCGGGGACCGCCTCTTCGAGGGATACGCCTTCGCCAACATGGGTGTCTTGTACAAGGACCAGGGTCGGCTGGATGTGTCGTTGCAGAGCTTGCGACAGGCGCTGGCCATCTTCGTGGAGACGGGAGGCCGGCTCGGCGAAGGCTTCGTGCTGAATCACATCGGGATCGTGCAGTTCGAGCAGGGACGGATCGAAGAGGCCCAGCAGCACTACGAACGCGCGCTCTCCGTGCATCGCGAGGTCGGTGACCGGAGCCACGAGGGCCTTGCGCTGAGCGGCCTGGGTGCGCTGTGTCACCACCAGGGCCGCACGGAGGAGGCCTTGCAGCACCTCTTGCGCGCCCTTGCCATCGAACGTGACGTGGGCGACCGTGAGTTCGAGAGCCAGGCGCTGGGCAACCTAGGGGACGTCTACTTCGAGCAGGGGGAGATGGAGCTCGCGCGGGAGCACTACCAGCAGGCGCTCTGCATTGCCGCGGAGTTCGGCTATCGTCGCTACGAAGGCATCGCCCTGGGCAAGCTCGGCCGGCTCCAGGGCGCCCGCGGGGATGCGGCGCTCGGGCGGATCACGCTCGGGCAGGGGGAAGCGTTGTTGCGAGAGGTCGGGGACCTGCTGTCGCTCGCCGTGCTGCTGTGTCATCGCGCCACTCTCGAGGCCGAAGACCACCAGGCCGACGCGGGGCGGACCGCCCTTCGAGAGGCGCGCGAGATCGCGCACGCGCAGGGCAGCGCGCCGAGGTCTTCCCTGGGTCGGGCACTGCAGGCGGCCGAGCAGAGCCAGTCGCCCCGAGTGTCCTGAGCCCCTGTTTCGTCACCAGGCGGCCTCGGGCACAGGTCGACGGGAGCGGGAGCATCACCGGTCTGGGTGTCACGTGCGCGTTGTGTCATTCGACCGTCGACGACTCGGCGGCCTCCGGAATCGGGGCCCGTCTCGACGGTCACCCCAATCGCACCCTCGATCCCGGCCTGATCATCAGCCTGTCACCCCATTTCGACGACAAGGCCGACCTCCGCTCCCAGTTGGCGTCCTGGGGGCCGGGCTTCTACGACCCCTACTGGAACCATGACGGCATCAGCGCCCCCGTCCTCATCCCGCCCGCGTACGGACTCCGCGATGTCGCGCTCGAGACGTACACGGGTGAGGGCCCCGTGTCCTATTGGAACGCCTACGTCGCCGTCACGCAGATGGGAGGCCAGGGCACGTTCGTCAGCGAGGAGCTCGGCATCGACATCCAGAACGATCCCGACCTCGTGACGCCCAAGCTTCCGGCGCTGCGGGAGTACCAGTTCACGTTGATGCCACCCGAAGCGGATCCGACGAGCTACGACGGCGTCGCCGCCCTCCGAGGGGAGCTGCTCTTCACCACCACCGCGGGCTGTGTCGGCTGCCACAGTGGAACGGGCTTCACGGACGCGCCGACCCTGCACACGGCTGCCGAGGTCGGACAGAGCCCCGCCTACGCGGAGCGTGGCACCACCGGGATGTACCGCGCGACGCCGTTGCGCGGGGTTTCCAGCCATCCGCCGTACTTCCACGACGGAAGCGCCGGCACGCTCGACGAGGTCGTCGCCCACTACGACGCCCAATTCACGCTTGGGCTCTCGGTGACGGACAAGGCCGACCTCGTGGCGTATCTGAGCAGCCTCTGACTGGGCGCCGGCGCCCTCGATCGTCACGTCCCTGACGTACACGTAGACGCTTGCCCAGACGCCCGCGCAGACGCGGCCGCGTCGGCTACGGAGGCGCGTCCACCAGGAAGAGACGGGCGTCCACGCAGTACGTCTGGTTGCCGTTGTAGTCGGCGAGCTGCGCGGTGAGGGCGCCAGCGAGGGTGCCACCGTCGTATACGTCCTCGTCGAAGCGGAGGATGCAGGACGAGTTCGCGAAGTCGGAGCTCGCGGCCCCCACGGCGCCCGCGTTCACGAAGAACCGTTCGGGGTGGTCGAGGGTGCAGGTGTAGGTGCCCGCCGCGAGGCGCTCGCCGATCCCGGCGGTGGCGCCGAACCCGAGGGCAGCGTACGTCGTCTCGGCGGACTGGAGATCGTCTGCCGGGCCGACGGATATCACGGCCATGATCCGTTCGGCCCGCCGTGGGGTGCATGGGGACAATGGACCGAGGCGTTCGGGGCCGATGACGTTCGGGCGCCTCGAAGCCGAGGCGTGACACCGACGACGGCGGTGCTGCGTCATCCCCGCTCGATCTGCCCGATCCGAATTCGCAGGGCGTGCTCACCCACCCCGAGGTGTGCGGCCATCGCGGCGACGTTGTCGCCGGCGTACGCCCGGGCTTCGTCGAGCTCGGCGGCCTCGATGTCGGCGGCCCGCCGGATCCCGTGCTCCCGCATCCGGGCGCGCAGCGTGTTCCGGGACAGCCCGAGCGCCCGCGCAGCCACCTCCACCCGGTGGTCGGCCGCCTCGAGCGCCGAGCGGAACTGCGCAGCGTCGGACACGCCTGTCCGGGGTGCCTCGTCGGCCGCGGGCTCCGGGGGCGCGCGCGTGTCGGCGCCCGCCGTGGCGGACGCCGTGTCGAGCACCGGTGGAACCCCGGCGCGCGGAAGGTCGGCACCGTGGAGTGCGATCCAGCGCGCGACGGCCCGCAGCTCACGGGTGTTGCCCGGCCACGCGTGCCGGACACAGGCGAGGATCACGTCGGCGCCGAGCCACGGATCGCGCTCGTCGTCGCCGGCGTCGAGGAGAGCGGCGGCGGGTCCGAGTTCGTCGCGCAGGAAGTGGAGCAGCTGTAGCGGCACGTCCTCCCGGCGCGCTCGCAGCGGCGGGATGTCGACCCGCAGCGCGCCGAGCCGATGCATCAGCGCGGAGCGGAACTGCCCCTCGGAGGCCAGCCGCTCGAGCGGGGCGTCGGTCGCCGAGAGCACGCGCAGATCGAGCTTGCGCACGGTCCCACCCACGGGCTGCGCTTCTCCCGTCTCGAGCGCGCGCAGCAGCATCGACTGGACCTCGACGGGCATCTCGCCGATCTCGTCAAGGAAGAGGGTGCCGCCCTCGGCCTCCCCGAAGTAGCCGGCGTGGGCGCCGACCGAGCCGGTGAAGGCGCCGCGGGCGTGCCCGAAGAGCTGGCTGGGCGCGGTCGTGGCCGGGATCGCGGCGCAGTTGACGGCGACGAACGGGCCGCGGGCACGCCGGCTGACCTGGTGGAGCGCCGCCGCGACGCGCTCCTTCCCCACGCCGGTCTCCCCCCGCAGGAGCACCGGGTGCTCCGACGGGCCCACCCGCCCGATCGCCTCGCGTACGGCCTGCAGCCCGGGGCTCACGCCCACGAGGCCGAGCCCGTCGGGAGCCGCGCAGGCCTCTCCCGCGCGGAGGAGCACCACGACGCGGCGCGAGAGCTCGATCACGACGCCGCCGTGGAGCCGGGCCGCGTCGAGCGCGTGCTCCCCCGCCGGGCGCCCATCGACCACGAGCGGCCGTTCCCCACCCGCACGAAGCGTCACGCGCGCGCCGTCCCGCAGGACGAGCACTGGCTGCCGCGACACGTGCCGCGACTCGAGGGGGCGCGGCTGCTCCCCCGCGCGGCTGAAGAGCGGGAACTTGCGATGGATGGAGGGCTCGGGCGCGTCCTGTTCGAGGACAGCCTGCTCCCCGACTCGGCGGAGCTCCGGGTGGGCGAGCACCGTGAGGACCAGGTCCACGACGGCGCGCGGGCGCTCGGCCGCCGAGTCGCCGTCCAGGGTGCGTGAGTGATCGTTCATCGGTGCGTCGTCCCGGAGGACGATAGCCCGACGAACGGGCGCGTGGACTCGTCGTTCGGAGCCGGACACGTTCGCCTCGGAGGGAGCGCGGCCCACCGAAGCAAGGGGCGTGCCGACGGCGCGCGGCGGGCGGCGGCGCCGAAACCACCGGAGGCGCACCATCCGACCGGTCACTGACCGGTCGATGACGCCCCTCGCCGACCAGATCTGCCACGTTTGCGCGCGGGATCACGGCCGGCACGGGTCGTGCAGAGCCCAGGGTCCGAGCTGGAGACTCACGTGTCACTTCTACTCCTCGCCCTCCCGCCCGCCTACGCGGCGCTTTCCTGCGGCACGCCCGAGCTGACCGGGCTGGTCTCGCAGACCCACCCCCTGTACGACATCTTCGTCGACGCCGGGGACGGCTCGTACTCCTCGGCCACCGGAGCCTCGCACCCGGTCACGGTCGGCAGCGGCGCGACCCAGAACGTCATCTACGGGGGCACCACCCCCGACGCGTCCACCTCGTCGCTGGGGCTGTACCTGTACGACTCCGGCACCCACTACGACACCTACGAGAGCAGCGTGTTGGGCGCCACGCGCGCCGTACCCACCGGCACGTGCGCCTACGATCCGGCGGACACCGCCGCCGAGCCGGACAGCGTCGGCATCGAGACCGAGTGGACCGTCGACACGCTCACCTGGCGCCACGAGGTGGTGGCCTTCGGCACCGACGAGACCGATTCGGGCATCCGCCTCTCCCAGTCCGTCACCAACGACGGCGCCAGCCCGGTGAGCATCGGCCTCCGCTGGCAGGTCGACTACCAGAGCGCGAGCGACGACGGGCCTGCGTTCGCCCGGGTGACCTGCGACCCCTTCGGCGTAGAACCGGAGACGACGACCGAGCAGGAGATCCCGGACGCCGACATCGAGGACTTCTACCGGATGCGGAACAACGACGGGAGCTCGACCGTGGTGGAGAACTACACCTCGACCAGCGCGCTCGCGGACTTCGCGGGGACCGCGCGCCCCGACCGGCTCGTCTACGGCGACTGGACGGAGATGAACACGGGTGCGTGGACCTACGTCGCGCACCCCACCAATCCAGACGCGGACTCTGCCGTCTACCTCTACTACGGCGGCGAGTCTGCGGACGCGATCACCGTGGCGCCGGGTGACACGGTCACCCGCTCCATCGTCGTCTTCTCGGCGGTGAGCGGGGAGAGCTGCGGCGAGTTCGACCCAGTCGAGCCCGGGGACACCGGAGACACCGGGGACACCGACACCGACACCGACACCGACACCGACACCGACACCGACACCGACACCGACACCGACACCGACACCGACACCGACACCGACGCCGACACCGACGCCGACACCGACACCGACACCGACACCGACACCGACACCGACGCCGACGAGCCGCCGGGCGATGGCTTCCACTACGCCGGTGGCACCGCCAGCTGTGACACCACGAACGGAGCCGCTACCGGCCTCGCCCTCCTTTCCCTCTCCCTCTCCCTCCTCGCCCGCCGCCGCGCCTCCGGAGCGACCCGATGATCCTCGCCCTCACCGCCGCCGCCTTCGCCGGCGATACGTTCGACGCCCACGGGTTCCACCTCGTCGCGTTCACCGACGACCCGAGCGGGGCGCTGCAGCTCTCCCTTCCGACGAAGCTCAACCCGGGCTCGTTCTACCTGGGCGTCCTCGGCGAGTACGCCGAGGCCCCGCTCGTGCGGGTGAACGCGGACGGCTCGGTGGACGAGATGCTCGACGGGGTGGTCGCGCTCAACCTGTCCGGGGGCTGGGCGCCGCTGTCACGCCTCCGCCTCGACGTGAGCGCACCCGTGTTCGTGACCTCCACGGGCCCGAACGGCCCCAACGGCTTCGCCATGGGCGACGTACGCCTGGCCGCCAACGTCGTGATCCTGGACGGTACGTTCGGGCTCGGCGTCGTCCCCTTCGTGGACCTGCCGAGCGGTCGCGACGACGCCTGGCTCGGCCAGTCCACCGTGAGCGGCGGCGGGCTCGTGGCGGCGCGGGTCGGCGCTGGCAAGGTGCACGTGGGCGCCTCCGTGGGTACCTGGTTCCAACCGGACGTGGCGCTCGAGAACCTGACCGGCGCCGACCGGCTCCTCCTCGGCGCGCAGGCGGGCGTCCGGATCACGGACAGCCTCGCGGTGAACACGGAGCTCCGGTCCGAGGTGCCGTTCGCCCCCAACGCGGTGGCGGGCACGGAGACCCCGACGGAGATCCTGCTCTACGGGCGCAACCGCTTCGACAACGGCGCCCACGCGCTCCTCGGCGGCGCGGTGGCGGTGTCCCCCGGCGCGTCCGCGGCGTTCTTCCGCGTCTTCATCGGAGGCGGCTTCGGCGCCACGGCCAAGAAGCCCCCCGTCGACACCGACGGCGACGGCTTCTTCGATCCCGTCGACGGCTGCCCGGCCGAGGCGGAGACCGTCAACACGTTCAAGGACACCGACGGGTGCCCCGATCGCCTCGGCGAGCTCGCGATCGACGTGTACCACAAGGGGAAGCCGGTCGACGGCGCCGCCCTGAAGGTGGCGGGCTCCAGGCCGCTCGAGGGCAGGAGCGTCCTCGATCCCATCCTGCACGGCGAGCTCATGCCCGGCGACGTGTACGTCGGGTCGGCGGAGCTCGGCTGCCTCGCCGGCAAGGCTGAGGCCACCGTGCCGGAGGGCCGGGCCCCGCTCCGGATCGAGCTCGTCCCGGACCTCTCCGCCGTGGTGCGCGTCGAGGTCTACGACGCCCAGGACAAGCCGCTCCCCAACGCGGTCGTCACCTGGGAGCGCGAGACCACGGGCTGTGTGTCGATCGAGCCCACCCGGTTCAAGGACACACACACCGGTCGTGTGTCCGCGGGCATCGGCTCCCACACGTTGTTCGTGACCGTCGACGGGTACAACATCCACGCCGAGTCGGTCGCGCTCGAGAAGGGCGACGACAAGCTCGTCGTCGTCAAGCTCGCGCCCACCAAGGTGCGTGTCACCCGCGAGAAGATCGAGATCCTCGACAAGGTGTACTTCGAGTTCGACGGCGACAAGATCGACCCCCGCTCGGGGGCGCTCCTGGACGAGGTTGCCAACACCCTCCGCAACCACCCCGAGGTGCTCCTCGTCGAGGTCGGTGGCCACACCGACTCCAAGGGGAACGACAAGTACAACGTCGACCTGTCCCAACGTCGTGTCAACAGCGTGCGGAGCTACCTCGTCGGCAAAGGTGTGCCCGAAGGGCGCCTCGTGGCCAAGGGGTACGGCGAGACGAAGCCAATCGCCAACAACAAGACCGCCGCCGGCCGCGCCGAGAACCGGCGCGTCGAGTTCAACATCCTCCAGAACGCCGAGGGCGCCGCCGAGGAGGTGAAGACCATCGACTCCGCGACGCAGCAGGACAAGGACAAGGCCGGGGTCAAGGAAGAGAACCGCCCGGATGCGTCGAAGATCGACAAAGACTGAACCCTCACCACTCACCCAAGGAACCTACCCATGACGCATCGTCTCCCTCTCCTCCTCCTCGCCGCTGTCACCGCCGGGGGGTGCGCCCCCCCTGAAATGCGGTCCGCTCAGGTTGTCTGCGACGAGGAGTCGGCCGTGCTCGAGGCGGTCGCCGAGTCCACCGACGCAACCGCGGTCAGCTTCCGTGTCACCGATCCCGCCGACGGCGGGCTGCTCCTGGCCGGCCCCTACAGCGGCACGGCAGGGGCGGTCACGGCCGAAGAACTCCAGTCCTGGACGTTCGACGCGCTCGCCACCGACACCCTGGGCGTGGACTGTGACGGTGTCGCGGCCTTCGACTACGTCTTCGAGGCGACCGACGGATACCGTGCGGACACGATGAACGCCACCTTCGAGTTGAAGTCCGACGTCGTCGGGGATTCCGCCACCGGCTCGGAGCTCTACATCGCCACCTGCGCCACGTGCCACCGCTCCGACGGCGTCGGTGGCCTCGACATCGGCGGCACCCCGTCGGCGGACCTGAGTGTGCGTGTGCCCGCGCTCGACGACGAGGCGCTCACGACGGTCATCTCGGACGGGTTCGGCACCGCCATGCCCAGCCAGTACACCGGCACCCAGGACATCGCGGACGTGATCGCCTTCCTGCGTCTCTCGTTCCCCTGATCGCCCAGGATTCCGCAGGGGGCGGGTGGAGCGCCTCGACCCGGCGCGCCGGGGAGGCGTATGCTTCGCCACCGTGCCCCCTGCCGCCCGCCCCCGCTCGTGTTCGACGCCCCAACTCGGGGCCGGCGGGCCCCTCCGCTGCGCGTCTTGCCGCGCGACGGTGCGCGCGGGGCCCGGACCCGAACGTCTCTACTATTGTCCTGGTTCGACCTCGGGGGGGCAGGACACCTTCGACTCGGACGAGGGCGTGGCCGCGCCGTCGGGCCCGGCGGTCATCCCGCGGTACACGCTGCAGGAGGAGCTGGGCCGGGGTGGGTTCTCGGTGGTCTACCGGGCGTTCGACCAGGAGCTCCACCGCGAGGTCGCCCTCAAGCTCGTGGGGCACGGCGCCTCCTTTGCGCGCGACGCCCGGTTCCTGCGCGAAGCGCGGGCGCTCGCGGCGCTCGACGAGCCGGGCGTCGTGCCCGTGCTGGACGCGGGGCGGTCGGAGGCGGGGTTCGCCTGGCTCGTCATGGGGCTCGTCCGCGGCCCGACGCTCGACCGGGTGATCCAGGACGGCGGGGCCCTCCCCGCCGACGAGGCCGTTCGCATCGTCGGGATCGTGGCGCGCACGCTCGCCCGGCTCCACGCCCGGGGTCTGCGCCACCGGGACGTCAAGCCCAGCAACATCCTGATGACCCCGGACGGAGCGCCGCTCGTCTCGGACTTCGGGCTGGCCCTCGACGTCCGCGAGTCCGCGCGGCTCACGCGGGACGGCCGGCACCCGGGCACCCCGGCCTACATGGCCCCGGAGCTCTTCGACGCGGCGGACGAGCCCGACTGGGTCCGCGCCGACGTCTACGCCCTCGGGATGGTGCTCGCCGAGCTGCTCCTCGGCGAGCGGCCGACCGGCCGGACGGGCGGCCGCACGCCCGCGGGGAGCGTGTGGCTCGATCGACTCGACGGGCACGTGCCGACAGACCTGGCCGCGACGTGTCGGGCCGCCGCGCACCCGGACCCCCGCGAGCGCTATCCGGACGCGGCTGCCTTCGCCGACGACCTCGAGCGCTACGCCGCCCGACGCCCCGTGCGCGCGCACCGGGCCGGCTGGGTGCATCGGGCCGGCCTCGCGATGGCCCGGGGGGGCTCCCGCGGCCGGTCCGCCCGGGCGCTGGGGATCTTCGCGGTCGCCCTGCTCCTGGGGGGCGCGATCCAGGCGCTGAACCGGCGGGTGGTAACGGCCCGCGAGGCGAAGGCCGCCGAGCGGCTCGTCGGCGTGCAGGAGCGGCGGGCCCGGAGCCTCGCCGAGGGCCGCCCCGACGAGGCGGAGGCCATCTTTCAGGCGTTCGCTGCGCTGGCCGAGCACCAGGGCACGACCGCCCTGAGCAAGGCCTGGCTCGATCGCGGCCGTGAGCTCGCCGCGGCGTCGCCAGACGCGGCCGCGCCCGCCTTCGCGCGGGCGTTCGAAAGCGCGCGGTCCCCCGACGGGCGAGCGACCGCCGCGCGCGAGCTGGAGGAAGTGCTCAGCCACGCCGGCCGCTGGGAGGCTCTCCGGGTGCTCAGCGACGAGGTGGCCGCGGATCCGGCGCTGAACACCGCCGTCCGCCCCGGGCTCCGCGCCGAGCTCGAGCTCCAGGAGCTCCGGATCGAGGAAGCCCTCGCGCACCTCGGTCCCGACGATCCCCGTCGTGGCTTCCTCGAGGCGGCTCGGATGGCCCGCCGCGAGAGCGGCCCGCTCCCTTCGTCCGCTCTCCCCTGCGACACGGTCGACCTCCTCGCACGGACCCCGCTGGGGGCGATGGTGGCGGCCTCGACGCGCGGGTACGACCGCTCGCTCGTCTGGATCGACCCCGCGACGTGCGCGCGCGCGCCGCTCGACCCGGGCACGGACGCGCTGGACTCGTGGACCCAGGCGCTGGCCGCGGCCGACCTCGACGGGGACGGGCGCGACGAGCTCGTGCTCGGCCTGGGCCCACCCCTGGCGTACGGGCTCCGCGTGCTCGCGCCGGACGCGTCCGCCCCCGTCCGGCTCGCGCTCCAACGCCTCGGGAACGTCGCGCACGTCGCGCGCCTGCGGTTCGCGGGCGGCCCCGACGGCGTCGCCGCGGTCACGTCGGCGCGGCACCCGAGCCGGTACGTCTTCCCGGAGGGCTGGCCGGCCCCCGCCGTCCACATCCTCCGATGGGAGGGCGAGCGGTTCCGGGAGGCGGCGCGCATCGCCTTGCCGGTCGTCGACGGCGCGACGTGGGACCCCGATCGGATGGCCGTCGCGGACGTCGACGGTGACGGCGACGAGGACATCGTCGTGCGCCTGTCCGCCGTCGTGGGCGCGCGCGGTCGAGACGCGACGCTGGTCCTGATCCACCACGACGACGGCTTTCACCCGCTCACGCTCGGCGGGTTCGCGTTCACGGAGGTCGACCCGAGTTCCGGTGCGGCAGCGCGGCTCCGGGGCATCATCGACGGCGTGACGTGGACGCTGGGCGTCGGGGACGGACCGCCGCCCACGTCGGCGCGTGCGCCGATCGCGGGCCTCCCGGCGCTCCGCGCGGGCGACCCCGCGTGGAACACCGCGGCCCTCCTCGCTCGCCTCGGGTTCGCGCGCGAGGCGGCGGACGATCTCGCGCGCTTCGGACGCACGCTCTCGGGGGACGAGGGGGCGCGCGCGTGGGCCGCCGCTGCGACGCTCCGGCGCGCCCAAGCGGATCGCGCCGGTGCCGCGGACGCGTGGCGCGAGGCCGCCCGCCTGGGTCATCCCGGGGCCTGGGCGCTGGCCGCCGAGGACTACGACGCGGTGCTCCTGACCGCCGAGGCCGCGAGCGCCGCCCGCGAGGCGACGACCGAGGCGACGGCGACGGCGACGGCGGATTGGCTCACGGCGGTGAGCGCCGACGTCCCTGCGCAGGTCGCCCTCGGCGCGCCGCTCGGCCCGAGCTGGACGCTGCGGGAGCCCTTCGCGCGCGCCGCCCTCGACGACGCTCTCGCGCTCGAGGCCGCCGCGGGCGTCGGCCCGCTGGCCCGCCTCGCGCTCCGACGCATCCCGGGCCGCCTCGCGATGGAGGTCCGCGCGACCGTCGAGGCGCAGGAGTGGGGACACCGCATCGCGTTCCGCCTCGGCCCCGCGGACCACGCCGAGCGCGTGGTCGTCTTCGTCCAGGTGAGCGGCGGCGGCGGCCACCTCACGCGGGACGTAGGCTTCGGCGAGCAGCCCGTCGTGCTGGTGCCTGACGACGATCCCACCTCGCGGGCGCACGAGGTGCGGCTCGCCGTGGCCGAGGCGCGCGACCGGGCCGGCTGGCTCCTCGACGTCCGGTTGGACGGACGTCACGCGGGCTCCGCTCGGTTCCCGGCGCCGCCCTGGCCCGATGCCGCGGACTGGGTGCTCGAGATCGCCGCGCCGAGCCGCGGCGTCGACGGCCCCTACGCGCGGGTCCGGGTGGACGGACTCGCGCTCGGCGGCCTCGCCCCCGGCGGTCGGCCCGCTCCGTTCGGGCCCTCCGATGACGCCGAGGCTCGCGCCGTGCTCGTCTCCGAGCTCCGGCGCGACCCCACCGCTGCCAGCGCCCGGCTCGCGCGCGAGCGCGGCGTGGGGCGGACCGTCGAGCTTCTCGACGAGGCCTTCGCCGCGCTCGTCTCCACGGCGCCGCGGGACCGCGTTCGGGACGCGCTCGGGGACCGCCTCCCCATCCTCGACGATCCCCGGGCCGCCGCGAGCCGGCCGCTCCTGACTGCGTGGCACGGGCAGGCGCTGCTCCAGGCGGGGCAGGTCGAGGAGGCGGCGATCAGCCTGGCCCGCGCGGTCGATGCCGCCGGTAACTCCGGCGAGGCCTGCGTGGTCGCCCGGGTGGGGCTCGCCCTGGTCGCGGGGGCCCTTGGGGCGGACCCGACCGCGCACGTGCAAGAGGCGCGCGCATGCGGGCCTCACCCGGACGTGGCGGACACCTGGATGCGGCGCTTCGGCTTTGGCGCCCTGCTCGCGGTCGGGAGCGCGGAGGAGGCGCTCTGACGACCGCCGATGGTCGCCTCGTGAGAGAGGTCGCGGTCGTGTCCGTCTCTCCCCGCCGCCGAGCCCTGCCGTCGCGCGGCCGAACCCCGACCGGTCACCCTGACCGGTCGACGGCGCCGCACCGCGCCGAAGTCCCCGATTCCCCGTTGACCACCGCCTGGCACGCACCTTGCTTTGACCACGGAGGCCCCCTGGAGCGCTCCCATGCGTGTCGTCCCCTCCACGCTCTTCGCCCTGCTCACCGCCTGCGCCTCCGACGAAGGCGCCCCTCCCCCCGCTCCCGTCGCCGCGCCGACCACCGCCGCGCCGACCACCGCCGCGCCCGCGGCTCCGGTCGCCGCGCCCCTCCCGACGGCGGCGCCCGCGGCCACCGGCACCCGGTGCAAGGTGCGCTCGGCGGGGATCCCCGAGTGGCAGGGAGCCTGCACCTTCCGCCTCGACGGCGGTCGCGGCAGCTTCGTGATCACCCCGGTCGGCACGCCCGACTTCGGCGGTGGCATCCAGTCCGTCAGCGTGGGCCTCGACGGGTCGGACGCCGCCGAGGTGCGCGGCCTCACCGCCGAGGGGGTCAACTCCCGGTGGGGGGTGGCGACGCGCTCCCCGACCGACCGCGCGTGTTGGTCCGGCCCCGACTTCGAGGTCTGCGCCTGGGACGGGGCCGCCCCGGACAAGGGCGCGGCCGCCGGCAAGGGCGCGGCCGCCGGCAAGGACGCGGCCGCCAAGGCGGTCCGCCCCCAGTACGGAGGGGAGTACTGGGTGGTGTACCTGGCGGTGGCCGACCAGGGCGACGCCGCCGAGCTCCGCGCCGCCGAAGCCACCCTCCGCGCCCTCGGCTTCGAGATGGGCGGCACGATGGGCTCCGGCCAGCTCAACTGTGATGGAGGCGCGGCGGCCGCGCTCCACCGCTCCGAAGACGCCTTCGGCGTGAGCGCCTGGTTCGGCGCCGAAGCCGACGCCCGCACCTTTGCCGCCACCCTGCCGCGCCCCGCGGTCGGCGTGGCCCGCGTCAGCCCCGGCTGCGCGGACTGAACCCGCACCCGATCTCCCAGAGGATCACACCATGCGCATCGGGGACCGTCACCCTCACCAGCGAGGGCTCCAGCGCGGAGCTGCCGCTGGACTGTTGGGACGCGGCGGGGGAGGCGGGGCTCTATACCGCGAGTAACCTCGTGTGGCTCAAGTCTGGGTCGGGGGGCAAGAGCTGCACCGACTGTGACCTGAGCGGCGCCGTGCTCGAGAATGTGAGCTACGCGGGGGGGAACCTCTCGCGCGCGAACCTCACGGGGGCCTACCTGAGCGGCAACCTCCACGGAGCCAAGCTTCGGTCGGCCAACCTGACCAACCTCAACGCCGCGGACTACTGCAGCGCGGGCACCTACCCAATCGACTTCGGAGCGGCCGACTTCACCGGTGCAACCTTGAGTTCTGCCGATTTCGAGTGCGTCGACCTGCGCGGCGCGAAGCTGAACAACGTCACGTCCAGCGCAGCGTTCTACTTCATCAGGTCGGACCTGACCGGCGCCACCGTCACCGGTACTGGCGCCGCCAACGCCGTCTACAGCGATTCGATCTGCCCCGACGGCCAGCCCTCCACGTCCGACAATCGCTGCCCCTGACCCGCGGGGGCCTCACCGATGCCGTGTCTCCTCCGCCCGGCCGCTGTCGGCGGACTCTCGCTCCTGTCCGCCGCCTGTGTAGACCCGGCGGCTGACACCGCGCTCCAGCCCGCCCGCGTCGTCATCCTCGACGAGGGCTTCGGCGGGCACGAGGCCCTCCTCGGCGGCGCCCTCCCGGCCGCCGTCGAGGCCCACCTCCTGCCCGGCTCCGAGGGCGCCTCACCCTCGAGGGCGTCGTCGCGTCCACCAACGCCGTCCTCTGGACGCGCCACGGCTTCTACGGCGGCGGCACCCCCGCCCCGTCGAGCCTGGCGGTGCCCGCCGACACCCGCCACGGGCTCACCGTGGGGGTGTGTGATCCCGTCCAGGACACCGTGCCCGCCTTCAGCGGGCGCGGCCCGAGCGAAGACGGCCGCACCAAGCCCGACCTATGCGCAGCGGACGGGCTCACCACGGAGACCGCCGGCCTGCGGGCGCGCCGATGGAGTGAGGAGCGCGCGACCGTTCGCGGACACAGCGCGGATGTAGGGGCGTTCGCCCGACACGAGCCGAGACACCCATGTTTCATGCTTTGAACGATATGAATCGAAGATCGTTCACCAGCTCCCAGACGGCCCGCCATCGGGTTCATGGGGACAATGGGAGATCGTCGTGAGTGACGAGCAGATATCGGCACCGCGGAGGCGCGCGAAGAACCCCCATGGCCGCTCGATCGTGGAGCGGCAGGAAACGGAGCGGCCGCGAACCGGGAACTGATCGCGCTGTGGGGGTGGACGCTGCACGCCATGCCACGACCGGAGGAGACTCTCCGCGCCCCTCGCCTACACCACCCAAGCGCCCGCGTGGGCGAGGCGCAGGAGGCGATCAACGTTGGCGGCGATGGTCGCCGGGGCGTGGCCGTGGGCGCGCGCGGCGGCGGCGAGGCGCTCGAGCACGTCGCCCAGCTGCGCCGGGGTCAGCGAGGGGTCGGGGCCGACCGTGGCCGAGAGGGCCTCGCGGACGACGGCGAGCGGATCGAGCGCCATCGCGCCGTCCTCGTCGCGGTCCACGGCGACGAGGACGGCCTCTGCCACGAAGCACGAGCAGAGCTCGCGCTCCACGCGGGCGCGCGAGAGCGTTTGCCCGGCCTCGGCGGGCGTCGGCACGTCGGCCCCGGCCACCGGGAGGCCGGCCTCGAGCCACGCCAGGAGCCCGCCGGAGAGATCGTACACTTCGCCGCATCCGCGCTCCGCGAGCCCCTGCGCCGCGATCGTGCTGCGGCGCCCCGAGAGGCAGGCCACGGCGACCGGCCCACCGGTCCACGCGGGCGCGAGGCCCGGCGCCTCCGGGGGGCGGCACACCGAGCCTGGGATCCACCCCATCCCCGAGGCGCGCTCGGCACGCTCCCGCACGTCGAGCACGAGCAGGTCACGACGAACGGCGAGCTCGGCCGCCGCGATCACGTAGACCCCCATGATCAGAACACCAGGCTGAGCGCGGACCGCCGCGCCCGCTCGGTGAAGGTCGTGACGCCCCCGAACTCGATGTTCGCGAGGTCCATGAGGTCCGCCTTCTGGATCCCCATGACGCCCATGCTCATCGTGCAGACGCAGAACCGGACATCCTGGCGCGCGGCCTCGTCGAGGAGCTCGGCGAGGCCGAGCACGTTCTGCTCGCGCATGAAGAAGCGCATCATGGCGGTGCCGACGCCGCCCATGTGCATCTTGGACATCTTCTGCCGATTCGGGCCGCGCGGCATCATCCACTTCATCATCGCGTGGAGCGGGGAGACGCGCGTCGTGGGCACGCCGACCAGGCTCCGGGGCGCCTCGCCGCGGAGCAGGTTGACCCCCCAGAACGAGAAGAAGATGCTCACCTGCATGCCCTGGGCCGCCGACGCGTTGGCGACCATCAGCGCGGCCATGAGCGACTCGAAGTCGTTCCGCAGCACGAGCAGGGTGCAGAGCGCCTCCTCCGGCTCCGGTGCTGCGGAGGCGCGGGCCGCGGGCGGGGTCGCCTCCGCTCGGGGCGCGTCCGCGACGGGGCGAGCCGGCGCGGGCGCGGTGGGACGAGCGGGCGCGGGCGCGGTCGGGAGATCCAGCCCCGCGCGGAGCACCCCGTGCTCCACCTGGAGATCGCCCACGGTCGCGCCGAGCGCCGCCGCCCACGCGAACAGGGCCGACGAGAGCGGCCCCGCGTCGGCGACGATGCGGACGCGAGGGCGCTCGGACAGGACGTTGCCAAGGCGCATCAGCGCCATGGGGACCGCGAGCCCGCGCAGGTCCACCTCGGCGGCGTCGCCTGCGGCGGGCGGCGCCTCGAGCAGGGCACCGTTGAGGAGCAGCACCGCGGTGTAGGTACCGTCCTCATGGCGCACGTCCCCCGCGATCTCCGTGCGGGTCGACCGACACCACGACTCGATGTCCTTGGGGAAGTCGTGGTCGTCGGCCTCCACTTCGAGCACCACGGGCACGCCCCGGTGGCGCTTGGCCGCGCGTGACACCTCGAGGATGGGGGCGGGGCAGCGCAGCCCGCGGCAGTCGATCCGGACGCGTTCGATGTTCATCTTGTCGCTCACTTTCCCGCTCGGAGGTGGGGGGTACCGTCGCGGTCCAGGTGGCGGCCGCGATCGAGCAGCTCCGCCACGCTGCGCACGAGATCGGGGCCCCAGTCGGCGCCCCGGGTCACGAACACGGCGTCCACGCCGACGTAGGAGACGGCCATGCCCAAGAGCTCGTTGTTCTCGTGCGTCAGGACGAGCAGCCGCGCCGTCTCGCCCTGCTTCCGGAAGAGCTCGAGGAGCGGATCCTCGACGATGACGGCCATGCCGCCGAAGATCACCACCGCCGGCCACGGCACCTCCCCCCGCCGGAGCTCTTCGGCGCGCGCGCCGGCCAAGAGCGGCGGGACGATCTCGACCTCCGCAAGCGGATGGCTCCAGGAGCCGGGGCCCCCGAACAGGTTCGCGGCGACGATGCGAGACGTGGCCGGGTCCTCCCCGAGGATCCAGATGCGGGGCGCGCCCTCCCCCCGGGGGCCTCGCGGCCCGCGCGGGAGCGGCAGGCTCGCGCCGGAGTCGAAGAGCTCCAACGGGTGCTCGCGCAGCGTCGGGAGGTCCTCGTCCCGCACGACGAACCCGTCCATCCCTGGGCCCGCGAAGGCGCCGTGCCGCGCGATGCTCGCGCCGTCGAGGTTCCAGAGCGCGCGGCGCAGCTCGCCGGCGTCGCGGAACCGGACCGCGGGGTCCTTCGACAGGGCGGTGTGCACGGCCCGGGCGAGCTCCGCGTCGACGGGCACGAGCTCGGCGAGGGGCTCGGCCTCCGTGTGCACGTGCCGGTACATCACCGCGAGGACGTCGTCGCCGTCGAACGGTCGGTGGCCCGCGATCGCCTCGTAGGCGAGCACGCCGACGGCGTACACGTCGGACGCGGGCGTGGGGACGCCGCCCCGGACGAGCTCGGGCGCCATGTAGTGGGGGGTGCCCGAGCGGCGGACGATGGGCGAGGGCAGGCTGTCGCCGCCCGGCGAGGCGATCGAGAAGTCGGCGAGCACGGCCTCGTCGCCACCCCGGCCGCGACGCACCAAAAAGACGTTCTCCGGCTTCAGATCCCGGTGGACGATGCCGAGGCAATGGGCCTCGTCCAGCGCGTCGCAGAGCTGGCGGAGCGCCGTCCACGTGAACACCGGGTCGAGGCGCCCCTTCTGGTTGAGCAGCGCCCGGAGCGTGGGCCCGTCGAGGTACTCGAGCGCGATCCAGGCCTTCTCCCGGCCGCCCTCGGGCGCGATGCCTGCGTCGAGGATGCGCACGGTGTGCGGGTGCCGGAGGCGGGAGAGCGTCGCGATCTCCCGCTGCATCGCGTCGAAGCCCACCTCGCCGGCAGGCTCGAAGAACTTGACGGCGACCGGCGTGCCGAGCGTGTCGTGGCGTGCCCGGTACACGGTCGAGCCCGGACCCCGGTGGAGGATGGTCTCCAGTCGGTACCTGCCGACCGTCAGTGACTGGGTGTCGTTCACACGCCCATGCTACCGCCCCTTACAGTTCAAACTGAACACAGTGACGCGCGAGCGTGACACACGCTTACAAGCCAGGTCGTCAGGCAATTACACCAATGACGCCGTTTTTGCGCGGCCTATCCATGTACATGTAATACCTCTCGGCACCTCTCCTCACACCACCCGCCACCCCCGCGTGACGCGCTCCCGGAGCGCCCGCTCGGCGCCGGTCGGGCGCTCCGGCAGGCGCGCCAGCGCTTCGCCGGCGCGCGCGAGATCGTCCTGCGCGAGCCACACCTCGGCCTCGACGAGCCGCGCCTCCCGCAGCTCGACGCCGAGCCCGAGCGGCTCCGCGATCGCGGTGGCACGCTCCACGCAGCGCTGCGCCGCGCTCCACTCCGCGAGCGCCGCGTGTCGCCGTGCACGTCGGGCGAGCACCTCGGATTCGAGCCGCGGCGACGGCAGCGCGACGCCGATCTCGGCTCCGCGCTCGAGCGCCGCCCCCGCGGCGCCGTGGGCGCCCGCCGCGAGGTGCACGAGGCCGCGGTGCGACCTCGGGTAGCCAGCCTTCGCCACGGGAGCCGAAGGCTGGCCAGGGGCCCCTACTCGCAGAGCTTCCCAGGCATCGCGCCGATCACCACCCAGTCCCACACCTTCTGGCCGTTGCGGACGCCCGCGCGGCCGACCAGCCGGCGAGGGAGCAGGCCGCGCCGAACGCGACGACGAGGAGAAGGCGCAGGGGATGGGGCGTGGGCTCGGACTCCGGCCGCGCGTCTACCCGGTCGCCGTGGGGGCCGGTTACCAACTTATTACAGTGTGTGCATTGCATTTCGTGACACGATCGCCGCGCCGAGGTTGGCCGGTGTGAAGCGTGAGCCGAGCGACGCGAGCGGGCGGCCCGAAGCCTGCCTCCCCGCCCAGGCGGCGGTACGATTTCCCCATGAACACCGCTCTCTTGGCCCTCCTCCTCGCGTTTCCAACTGCTCACGCCGACTCCGACGGCAAGACGGGCCACTCCACCTCCGGGTGCGGCTCCTGTCACGGCTCGCAGGACCGCTCCACCACCGTGAGCTTCGCGGCATCGTCCACCACGGTGGCGCCCGGCGAGGTCGTCCCGGTGCAGCTGCTCGTGTCGAGCAGCTCGTCGTCGCGGGCCTGGGCCGGCCTCGACGTGGCTGCCACGGGGGGCACGTTGTCGGCCGGCTCCAACACCCGCGCGTCCGGCGGCGAGATCACCCACTCCAGCGCCGTTGCCAACTCGGGGGGGGGCACGACCTTCCGCTTCGATTGGGCCGCGCCCTCCACCCCGGGCACCTACACCCTGCACGGGGTCGGCAACGCCGTGAACAACGACGGCGGCGACGGCGGTGACGGCTGGACTTTCGCCTCGGACCTGGTCTTCACGGTGAGCGACACGTCCGGCGGCGGCGGTGGTGGCGACACCGGCGGCCCGGTCGACACCGGCGGCAGCGGGGGCGGCGGCGGCGACACCGGCTCCGGCGGGGGCAGCGGCGACACCGCCTCCGGCGACACCGGGTCCGGCGGCGGCGACACGGTCGGTGACAGCGGCGGCAGCGGCGGCGACGACGACTGGGACGACGAGGACGAAACCGAGGACCGCGACGAAGACGAGGACGGCGACGAAGACGAGGGCGACGGGTCGGGTGACAGCGGGTCCGGCGGCTCCGACGAGGGCGCCGACACGGGCTCGAGCGGCTCCGGCTCCGGCGGCGCCGACTCGGGCGGCTCCGGCTCGGGCGGCTCCGACTCGGGCGGCTCCGACTCGGGCGGTGGCCACGGGCACCCCTGGGGCCAGGCCTGGAGGGACTCGCTCGGGTGTGACAGCACGGGCGGCGTGCGTGGCGCCGGGCTCGGCGTGCTGCTCCTCGCGGCGGCGGGGATCCGGCGGCGGCGTTAGCGGCGGGGCGGGCGCCAGCAGGCCACGCCCTACCGTTCTCGATGTCGATGGGGTCGCCGGCGAACGGGATGGGCCAGCGTTCGGCACCTGACGCGGGCTCTCGCCGATGCGCGGGAGGGCCCGCGGCCCAGATCGCCGCCGTCGCGAAGTAGGCGTGGGGGTCGGGCTGGCGGGTGAGCTTGTCGGCCCACTCGATGAGCTGCATCTTCAGCCGGTCGGAGATGTACGAGAGCGCGTCCTCGTCGAGCCGCACGGGCTTGTGCGTTCATGGCGACCGCGTCCTCCTGGTCGAGCAGCGGGCGCGGCGCCTTCGGGACGTTCGGGACCTCCCAGGGCGCTTTCCTCGAAGTCGCCGCCGCGTGGCCAGGAACATGTTCGACTGCCTCCGCGCGCTCGCAACCCTCGACGAGCTCCGCGACGCGCCGACCGATGGCGTCACGGCCAATGTAGAGCGGTCTGGCTCCGACAACTCGCGTTCGAGTTCCTCCACCGATGGCAGTCCAGCCGCGAGATCTTCCGGTAGGCTCTCCACGAGCTGGGTCTCCCAGTCGGCGACACCGATCGGTCGGTTCAGCCCGCGGAGCGCGGCGCTCGACGATCGAGCGCCCGATGTCGAAGTAGTTCGTGATGAACTCGCGGTTTGCGTATCCCGATGGCGCCCGCGTTGCTGGTCCCCTCCGCGAGCGGCCTCCATCCCCGGAAATCGAATAGGTATGGGTCGCGCGTGGACTGCTGCCGCGAGGTCGGACGCGGGGGGCGGGAGGGCACCCGCGAAGTTGGAGACCGCGCGTCCCTCTCGTTGATGCAGCCGCCCTTCGATGTGCATCGTCATCACCGCCCGGCTCCAGCCGCGTTCGATCGCTCGCGTCGCGTACCATTCCCGGGTGGGCGCGTCCGGCAGCTTCTCCAGGAGCAAGGGCGTTGTGGCCCCACGGCAATTCTGCCACGGCCTGTGGCAGAATCTCGGGCCCGCGCCATGCCCGGTAGAAGGCGCGCATTCGCCAGAGGTTTCTCGGCGAGAAGCCCTCCATCTCGGGGAACTCCGCGCGCAGGTCAGCCGCGAGACGATCGATTACGCCCCTCCCCCAGCCCTCCTGCTCCTGCCGCTCCACGATCGATCGGCCGAGATCGTAGTAGAGGCCGATCATCTCCCGGTTGGCCGATCCTCGCCACTTATTCTCACGGCACCTGCGCTGCAGGTCACCAACAGCGGCAGAATGGCGAAGAAGGATGACCGCGGGGCCCGGTGCGCCGGGACCGTTCTCAACCCTGACCCCTCACCCTCCTGAATCAGGAAGTGAGGCAATATGGAATCACCCATTGCAACGCCCGCTCTCGCTCACCAAGCTCCACCAGGCCCGCCTACCGGTACTCGATACGGTTCCGAGCTGCCCCTCCACGTCGAGGGGCTCCAGCCGCCGAAGCTCCGGGCTGCATGAGCACAATCGCCTGATCTGGTGTACTTCCGGTCGCGAACCCGTACAGTAGGCACATGAAGCGCCCGCCTATTCCCGGCTCCCACGTCCGCGTTCTCGATGAAGAGCAACTTCCCCACCTGGTCCTCGGCACCCTTCCAGACAACTGGGTAGACGTTCTCTGCCCGTCGGGGCTGACCGAACGGGTCGGGCTGCAACGCCTCCGGGCCTGGGATTACAGGACTCGGCACCTCACCGTGAGGGAATCGGAACCTCCTTGCGAAGTTCGGGGAGGATCGCCCGCATCAACGTCTCCAACGCGCTCTCCCGAAGGAACGGGTAGCCCGGAGTCGAACAGTCGCGTGCCTCCTCTCGGCCGTACACGCGGTGTTCCTTCGGAAGATTGATCACCGCGCCGAGCCACTTCTTCTCGACGCGATCCCACACGAGTCCGGACGGCCATCGTGGCTTCAGCGGCTCCCGCAGCCAATCGGTGTTCGCCTCGATGAATCCAGCCCGACCCACGTGGACGACGAACTTCGGATTCGCGCCCACTTTGGTGAAGCAGTACCACCCCTCGATCGTCAGGTTGTCCTCCCGCCCCGCTTGGCGGACGAGGTAGCCGTAGTCGGAAATGAGGTTCATCGCCTGGGTTAGAAGCCTCTCAGACGCCTCCGTGATTTCGGGGATCGTGGCTCCCCGAAACGCCTTGTCGTCCAGGTTGCTATGACCGCGCAGCAAGTCGCGCGCAGCTTCGTCATCGTAGGCGTGAAGAGGAATAGCTTCCATGCAAAATCTCCGGATGCGACGGCGATAGGCACCGCTAGCCGCACCGTCAAGGCCAAATCTTTGCGAGCCCCAACACGGCGGCGACGACGGCCGCCGCGTCCCGGCCGTTGTAGACGAGGACGGTCACGAGGACAGCCACGACGACCACCGCGCAGGCGATGGCGACGGGCTTGAACAGGTACTTCCCGAGAGGCTCAATGGCCTTCACCGGGATGTTGATCTCGATGCGGTCGCGAGAGCGGGGAACGCGAGGCTTGTCGGGCACTTGGAGTGAGGAGGGCATTAGGATTCCTTGCAGTGGTGGAATCCGCGTCTGCTGCCCCCTGTTCGGAGACAGACGACGCGGCTTCCTTCTCGTAGAAGGGCGCGAGGTCTGTCGCCGAAGAGACTATGAAGATCCACTAATGGCTGGACCCGAGTGACTCTCAGGGCCCTCCACCATCCGCTTGGTCGTTACGGATGCTCCCCTGATCGTAGGGGGAACGGAGCTTTCTCTTGACGATGTGATGTCTATGCTCTGTGGCTGGGTTCGGGCTCCTGGGACGAGAGGGAGACTTGAGGGACGTTCTGGCTTCCTGCCAGTGCCCGACCAAAGCGCGACGATCCACGCTCAGGGAGGCTGAGATCGACATCCAAACCGGACGCCGATGGACGTCATGTAGCGCGCCTCTAACCGAGGCGTCAACAGATCTTTTCAACACAGCTTGGCATGGTTCTTGCGTTTCGACCGGGTGGTCCCGCGCGCGTCACCCGCTCCCGCCCTTCAAGACGTGCTGGCCCACCCCAGCGACGGCGAGCCCCCCGACGATGAGCGTGCCTGCAAGCGTCACCTGCTCAGGTCGGAGAATCTGCAGCGCGACACCGCCAAGCACGATGGCGGCACCCGCGCAGATGGAGAGAGCGCGTGCCAGCATCGAGCTACTGCGCTCCCGACTGGCAAGGTGGAGGCGGGCGAGATCGGTCACCGTCGCCGCAGGGAGGATTATCTGCTGAGGCGGCTCTGTCTTCTTGGGAGTCGGCATGCGGAGATCCAGGGGTGTGGAGGATCCGCGCTGCCTGCCTCGTCGGAGACAGACAACGCGGCATCCTCCGGGTGAATCGGAGGGCGCGAAGTCTGTCGCCGGCGAGTCTGCATGCCTACACGACGGCCGATCTATCGATCGGGGGCCGTCTACCGAGTTTAGTCGGGGGTCTCCTCTGAGCGAAGAGGAGGGAGGGAAAGGCTCTCAGCGATTTCTTTCGTAGAGACAGGCGGTTGTAGGCCGCCGATGCTTCCTTGTGGGCAATATCAAAATCAGCTGCCTCGTTCTCGTCGCTCCGGGTCCGGGCAGGGCAATCACCACCGGAATGAACCGGCGGATGTGTTCGATATGCACATGAGGTAGAGGCGTCAACGGTGGCTCGGGAATTTACCTCGGCACGCCGCTTGCTTCCGACCCGTGAGGCGCCCCACGGTCTTCCGCGCGCTGCGATAAGCTGCGCCGCCTGAGGAACGATCAAGGATGCCGTCGCTCGACTGGATCGGGAAGCCCGCCGTGGTGGGCCACCACCGCGAAGTGCCCTACCTGCTGACCACCGCCGACGGGCGCTTCGCCGCTGGGGACGTCGATTCGGGGAACATCCTCGTGCAAGGCGACAACCTGACCGCCCTGAAGGCTCTCCTTCCGCGCTACGGCGGACGGGTCCGGTGCATCTACATCGACCCGCCGTACAACACGGGGAACGAGGGCTGGGTCTACAACGACAACGTGAGCCACCCGGAGATCGTGAAGTGGCTCGGTAAGCTCGTCGGGAAGGAGGCCGAGGATCTGTCGCGGCACGACAAGTGGCTGTGCATGATGTACCCGCGCCTTTCGCTCCTCCGTGAGTTCCTCACTCCCGACGGCGTCATCTTCATCAGCATCGGCTCGGACGAGGTCGGCAACCTGCGGGTCATCTGCGACGAGATCTTCGGCCCCCGGAACCTCATCGAGATGTTCATCTGGCAGATCGAGGGCAACACCGAGAACCAGGAGGACATCACCTCGGTCCACGAGTACGTGCTCGCCTACTCCCGGAATCCCGAGAAGCCGAAGATCGGCAGGGTGATCGACCCGAACGTCGCCGAGGACTCGAAGCTGTTCCGCGACTTCGCTGAAAACTCCATTATCAAGAACGGGGACACGAACCCCGCCTCGATCATCGAGCTGCCGGCAGGCTTCAAGTGCTCGGTCGACACGCTGTACCTTGCCGCCCACCCGTTCGCCGCCGCGTTCGTCGCCAAGGTCGAGTCTCGGAAGGACCGCGACATCAGCAGGGACATGAAGGCGGACTACGACAACGTCAACTACCCGGTGCGGCTCGACGACATGGTCGTCGAGGACGGGGTGCTCGTGAAGCCCTGCCGCGTCTACTCGGGCTGGTCGTCGGCCAACAAGATCCGGAACTTCATCCAGGGCGGCTTCGCGCCGTTGGTCGAGGCCGACGGGAGCCGGCTGCACTTCTACGTGTCGCACACCGGCGTGCCGACGTATCGGCGCGAGGACCGGAAGGGACACTTCGTGCCGACCATCCTCCGGAACATGGGAACGACCGAGACCGCGTCGAACACCCTGGAGCGCATGGGCGTCGACTTCGACTACCCGAAGCCGGTCCGCCTGATCGAGCACCTGCTGTCGCTCTACACGAAGCCGGGCGACATCGTGATGGACTCCTTCTGCGGCTCCGGGACGACGGGACAGGCTGCGCTGAAGCTCAACCGCGAGAAGGACATGGGCCTCCGGTTCATCCTGGTCGAGCTGGACACCCATGTGGCCGAGAACGTAGCGGCGAAGCGCCTGAAGTCCGTGATCGAGGGCTACACGGAGCGCCGCAACGGGAAGAAGGCGTCGCCAGTGCCGATCCCCGGGCTTGGCGGTGGGCTCCAGTTCCTCCGCCTCGCTCAGCCGCTCATGCACGAGTCCGGGCGCGTGAACGACGGCGTGACGTTCGCGGACCTCGCATCCCACGTCTACTTCGCCGTGACGGGCAGGCCGCTGCCCGAGGGCACGACAGCCGAGCGCCCGCTCGTTGGGGTGCTTGAGGGGGTGGCGGTCTACCTCCTGTTCAACGAGCCCGAGGCCGGCATCCCCGCCATCCTCAACAGCCAGACGCTCCGCTCGCTGCCCCCGCACGAAGGGCCCCGCGTCGTGTGGGCCGACGGGACGACGCTGTCCGAAGCACGCCTCCAGCGCGAGAACGTGTCGTTCCGGCAGCTCCCCTACGACCTGAAGGTGGGCTGAAATGCTGAGCCTCAAGAACTACCAGCGCGCCTGCATCGATGAGCTGCGGACCTTCGCCAAGAAGGTGGGGGAGCACAATCCGAAGGTCGCGTTCTACATGCAGCGCGAGATGGTCTACCAGCCGGTCCCTGGCCTGCCGGACGTGCCCTACGTGTGCATCCGCGTCCCTACGGGCGGAGGGAAGACGCTGCTCGCGTGCCACGCGGTTGACGTGATGGCGTCCGAGTACATCCGCCGCGACCCCGTCCTCTGCCTGTGGCTCGTCCCGAGCAACACGATCCTCGACCAGACGCTCAAGGCGCTCCAAGACACCTCGCACCCCTACCGGCAGGTGCTCGACGCCCGCTTCGGCGGGCGTGTCACCGTGATGTCCCTCGCGGACGCGCTCTACGTCCAGCGCGGCACCCTGGACACGGACACGGTGATCATCGTCTCGACCCTTGCGGCCCTGCGGGTGGAGAACAAGGAAGGCCGGAAGATCTACGAGACGGCGGGCGCGCTCCTCCCCCACTTCTCCGGGCTCCCGCCCGCGCTCGAAGCCTCCGTCGCGAACGCCGACGGCACCATCACGTACTCCCTCGCCAACGTGTTGAAGCTCCGCAAGCCGATCGTGATCGTTGACGAGGCACACAACGCGCGGACGAACCTCTCCTTCGAGGCGCTCGCTCGGTTTGGCCCCTCCTGCCTGATCGAGTTCACGGCGACGCCGCAGCTCAAGAACGACCAGAGCCGCGGTGTCCTCGCCAGCAACGTGCTCACCCAGGTCTCGGCCGCGCAGTTGAAGGCCGAGGAGATGATCAAGCTGCCGATCCGGCTGCTCATGAACTCGGACTGGCACGAGACCCTCGCGCTCGCAGTCCAGAAGCAGCGCGAGCTGGACGCGATCGCCCAGAAGGAGCTGGACGCCACCGGCGAGTACATCCGGCCGATCGTGCTCATCCAGGCGCAGTCGCGGCTGAAGGGCGAGGAGCGGCTCACCGCGGACGTGATCAAGGAGACCTTGCAGAACGACCTGAAGGTCGGGGCGGACGAGATCGCCATCGTGACGGGCGAGGTCCGCGAACTGGACGACGTGGACCTGTTTAGTCCGAAGTGCAAGATCAACTTCGTGATTACGCAGCAGGCGTTGAAGGAAGGCTGGGACTGCTCCTTCGCCTACGTGCTGTGCAGCGTCGCCGACGTGTCCTCCTCCCGTGATGTCGAGCAGTTCCTCGGACGCATCCTCCGCCTGCCGCGAGCGAAGAGCAAGCAGAACGAGGAGCTGAACTGCGCCTACGCCATCGTCAGCTCGAAGCAGACCAACAATACGATGAATGCTCTGGCCGAGGCGCTGATCGAGAACGGCTTCCAGCGCATCGAGGCGGCCGAGTTCATCCGTCCCGAGGAGCAGGGCAAGCTCCCGTTCAACTACACCCCGCTCTTCGGCGGCAACCCGACGCTGGAGACCGTAGACGAGACCCCGAACCTGTCGATCCTCCCGGAGAACCTGAAGGAGCGCGTGCGCTTCGATCCGGGGAGCAAGACCCTCGCCGTCACCGGCAACATCTCCGACGCCGACCAGAACGCCCTCGCCGAGTGCTTCAAGGGCGAGGAGAGCAAGAAGGCCGTCCGCCGCCTGGTTGCCCGTAGCCGAAGCGCAGCGAAGGTCGCCGCCGACGTGCGCGTCCCGGCCCTGTGCGTCGATGTCCAGGGCAAGCTCGAATGGTTCGAGACCTCGCACTTCCGCGAGGCCCTGTGGCCGTTGGCGACCTGCGACGCGAACCTGGACGAGAGCCTGTATCCGTCTACTCGTGGCGGCCTCGAGGAAGCGCTGGTCGACATCACGGCGGACGGGCGGGTCCGGTACGAGTTCATCGCCGACGTGCGCCAGAAGCTCGGCCTGCTCTTCGCCGAGCCGCAGTGGTCGGTGGCCGCCCTCGTGAACTGGATTGACCGCAGCGTCGACCACCCGGACGTCACGCAGACGCAGTCCACGTTGTTCATCAAGAGCGTCATCGACGGCCTCATGTCCTCGCGCGGGGTCGAGTTGGGGCAGCTCGCCCGCGACAAGTACCGACTGCGGAACGCGGTCAGCGCGTTGATCGCCCGCCATCGCCGCGACACGTCGAACGCCGGGTGGCAGCGCTCCCTCTTCGGCGCCCAGGCCCTCCCGGTCATCACGAGCGCGGAAGCGCCCATCTTGCTCAAGCAGGCGACGTATGCGCCGAGCTGGTACTACGACGGCGGGTTCAGGTTTCGGAAGCACGCCTTCCCGACCATCGGCGAGCTGAAGGCCGATGGCGAGGAATTCGAGTGCGCGCAGTTCCTCGACAAGTTGGACGAGACGGCGCGGTGGGTCCGCAACCTTGAGCGTAGGCCGAATGAGTCGTTTTGGCTCCAGACCGCCACCGACCGGTTCTACCCCGACTTCGTCGTGGAACTCACCGACGGGCGCATCCTCGTGGTCGAGTACAAGGGTGGCGACCGGTGGAGCAACGACGACTCCAAGGAGAAGCGTGCTCTCGGTGAGCTGTGGGCGGACAGAAGTGGTGGGCGCTGCCTCTTCGTGATGCCCAATGGCACGGACCTCGCAGCTATCCGGAAGGCCATCGCCGGGTAGCTCATAGGACATCCATGAAGAATCTGCCGGTTGTTAGCCTATCACACCTCCCAATGGCAACGGAGGCAAGTAGATGGACACCACCCAAGCGGAGGACCTTGAGAAGATGATCGACCAAGTCTTCCAGCGGCTCAACGAGACCCGCCACTTCGTCGACGACTACTACCGCGAGAAAGAGCGACGGTTCGAGGCCGCGATGGAGCGTGCCCTAACCGAGCCTGGGAGGGTCGCCGAGCGGGTACAGTTGCCACAGGAAGGTGAGTGATGGCCGACGCTATTGATCTCAACACAAGGCTCGACAAGTGGCGCGACGCGATCCGCAAGGTGGCGTGGCCGGATGCCTACACAGCCTCCGAGGTGGAGGAGGCCACGCTCACCATCGAGAAGCTCCGCGACATGCAGTGGTCGCAGAAGTACACCATCGGCGACGACCCGACGGTTCACACCTTCCCGGCTGCCACGCTTGGCATCGACTACGGCGTCGGTCCCTCCCGCTGCTGCCTCGTCCTGAGCACTGTCCAGGAGAACGGCGAGATCACCGTGCACGAGATCGTCGAGGCCCTCGCGCCGGTGAACTCGTGAGTTGGGACGACCACGACGGCGAGCGCCGCATCTACAGGGCGCCCGGGTTCGATCTCGCCAGCATCCTGGTACTCGACGAGCCTTGCTCCCAGGTCGTCTACGACGAGTGCCTCGCCCGCATCAGCCCGCTCCGCGCCCTCGCCGGGGACTACCAGCGAGCCGCAGGGGAAGCCTACGCCCAAGGCCAGGACCAGGTAGCCGCGAAGATGCGGGACGCCGCTACGGAGCTGCGGGCGCTGGCAGACAGGCTCCCCGAGATCCCACCCGTCACGCGGGACTAGCCGAGGTGGTAACCGCACTGAACAACGAGATCTCCAAGTGCCAGACCCGGTTTGCGGAGCGGGTGAAGGAATATCTCGCTGAGCGACTGTTGCCCACGTTGCCTCCGGCCGAGGACGAAGAAGCAGCCCTCGACGTGACGCTGGAATGGACCCACTACGACGACCCGTGTGGTCGGTGGTGGCGACTCCTGAAGAGACCGAAGGGGCACGTCGCGTTCTTCGTGTCGGAAGCATATCCGTGGACGAAGTACACGCGCGCCGGTGCCACGATCGTGGTCGTGCCAGGGATCTCCGCCTTGGCCGACCCTCTCCGTGCCCTTGCTGCGGCCTGCCAACACCTGCAATGTGACCCTACGACGGCCTGACCGCTGCCTTGCGCCGCTCGCGTCGTCGGGCCTCCCATGCGCGCAGCTCGTCTCCCTTCAACCGTTCCAGGGTGCCCTCCCGAAGCGCACCCGTCCTCCAGAGGCGGCCGAGCAGTTCGTAGGTCTCACGCTCCCCAAGGCCAGGGGTGCTCACACCAACGGACAGCGCGAAGTCCGCCTCTGCGCCAGTCATCTCCCCGTGCTGGTGGTCCAGCCGCTTACGCCTACAGGCGTGGGAGCAGATGGAGTCCGTCACCATGCAGATGTAGTAAGGGATCCCTCCCCGAGATGGCGTGTAGGGATGCTCCCCCGCGTTCCGGACAACGAGCGAGAGCAGCAGCTTCTGGAACAGGTCCTCGGTGTCGACGTCCTCCAACAGCTTCGACCACCTGCGGTTCAGCCGCCAGTAGAAGAGGCGGCGGATATCGTCGTACTTTGCAGTGATGTCTATGCCTGTCATGCAGGAAGGATACTCGCTGCCAACACAGGTGGTTGGACATCTATTTGCCGTTAGTTTGCCTATCAGCCTCCCTTATTGCAGGAGGCAAGATGTCACGAACCGAAGGCCAATCGAAGCACACCGCCAAAATCCGCGCGCTGTTGCTCGACCCGATGGGAACCTGGATTAGTGGGAAGGTGCTCATGGACCGAACCGGAACGCCGGTCCTGTCCGCCCGCATCGCCGCTATCCGAGACGAAGGGTACCAGGTAGAGACGCGCTCGGTCCCCGGCACCGACTACCTCGACTACCGGATTGCCGGCCGAGGAAGTCCGCGCGGACGAACCCAGGTCTTCCTCAACCTCCCGCCGCACCCGGAAGGAAGGGGCTGGACCGACGAGGAAGCGGCGGGCCTGAAGGCCCAGGCCCAAGAGGCCGTTGCTGCGTTCATCGCGTCCAAGTACCAGCCCGCCCCTGCCAAGGAGGACTGGATCGACTTCCTGCTCGAAGCAGGCCAGTAGATGCCTGGCTACCCACGGGCCAGCGGTATGACGAATCGAGGACGAACCAAATGATTGGCCTCGACGCGCTGGTGAAGGAGTGGGCTGCCCTCCTGCGCCTCCAAGATTGGGACATCGAGGCCAGGTACGTCCACGCCAAGGAGATGGCGGCTCCCGAGGGGCACGACCAGACCGAGGTGTCTGCCCAAGTATCCTCGGACACGAACTTCAAGTATGCGCGCATCCGAGTGCTGCACCGGGACGAGTTGGCCGAGGATTTGGCCCCGGTGATGTACGACGTGGAGCACGTGGTAGTCCATGAGTTGCTGCACCTGCGCTTCCCGGACACCGAGGACGAGGTTGCCATCAACCAGACCGCAAGCGCCCTATTGACGTTGAAGAGGAGGAAGTAATGGCCGAACGCTACCAGGGCACCACCTACACCAAGGTACGGGTCACAGGTGCAGGCCCCTCGTGGTCGGCCGCCTCGGACCTCCGGTAGTGGCCTTGCGAGGGCACTCGGGTAGAGTGCACTCCTGGGGTACCAAGTGGGTCATGTGACCGAGGATGATCCTCATCATCGAGAGGGCGCCTCTCCCCCTCTCCCCCCGATACCTAAAGCACCTTCGATCGCGCGCGCGCGCTGTCACAAATTTTGATCACGTGCGCATGAATCCTACTCTCAGGAGACGTGACTTGCCAGTGATCGCCCATGTTGGGGGCCTGACCTAATGCCAAAGTTGAAGACGCGTCGGCCGCAGACGATGACGACGGTGAACTTCCTCAAGGACTCCCTCTTCCAGTTGGAAAAGGACGTGGACGGGGCCCGCGCTGCCGAGTCGTGGCAAGCGGTCGCCGCGCTCAAGCGCCTGTCGATCACCACGAGGAAGGATCTCGACGAGGCCACGAAGGCCCAGAAGCCGTTGGACGGGCAGCTTGAGTCCTTGCCCGAGGACGAGTACCGCGAGCGCCTCCAGCAAAGCGGAGAGGCGATGCCCGACGACCACCTTGAGGTGCTCGTCCGGGTCTACCTGGAGCGGCACGGGCTCGACCTCGTAGACCGAGGGGTCTGAGTACGTCCGCCGCGCACCCAGGCATGGTCGCATTTACCAGCGGGGAGCGGGCAAGGCGCAGCCCACTTGACCACGTCAGGCTGACCAACCCCCAACGCGCCTTCTGCTCGATGCTCTCTCGCCTGGCGCTCTGGCGAGGTGCCAACCAGATCGGGAAGTCCTGGGCGCTCGCGTGGGACATCCTGCACACGGCACGGGGGACACACCCTCTCCGGCCGGTCGCGAAGGGGCCCGTCCGCATCCTCGTCATCGGCGAGAGTTGGGTCCAGATGGAGCCTCTCTGCCAGAAGATTTGGGACATGCTCCCGAAGGACGAGATCGACCCTCGGGTGCGCTTCGAGCGCGGTGGCGGCTTCCGTGGGTTCAAGGACCCGCGGATTCCCTTCGTCTCCGGTCCCGGAGTGGGCTCGGTCATCATCTTCGCGACCTACTCGCAAGGGGCCGCGCGCCTCGCCGGTGGCAGTTTCCATGCCGCCTACCTCGACGAGCCTCCCCCGGAGCACATCCTGGGAGAGGTTCTCCCCCGCCTGTCGCGCTACCACGGGACACTCCGAATCTCGATGACTCCGACGCCGGAGTCCCCGCCGCTCCTCTACCTGCGCGACATGGTGGAGGACGGGACGCTCGCGGAGCTGCAAACGTCGCTGACCCTCGACGCCGTGATCCCCAGGGGCGGTCTGTTCGAGAAGGCGTGGAAGACCCAGCGGCAGCTCGACGAACTCATCGCCACCTACCTGGAGGTCGAGCGTGACATGCGCGTCCACGGCGCGTGGACAGGCACGATCAAGGGCGCGTGGCTGACCGGGTTCTCCGACGCGCTCGTCACCGACACGTTCCCGACGGCGAACCTCACCCTTGCGGTCGGCATCGACCACGGCACGGGGGCAGGCCGCCAGCGTGCCGTTCTGGTCGGCGTAGAGGACGGCCCCGAACCGACGCTGTGGATTCTCGACGAGGCGGTGAGCGACGGGCGCACGACGCCGGAGGACGACGCGAAGGCCATCTGGGAGATGGTGGTCAAGCGGAACGGGCTCAAGCTCACCGACGTCAACCTTTGGGTCGGCGACCGCGCCCACGGTGGCGACCGGTACTCCAGCGGCAAGGAGAACCGCCTGCTCGTGGAGGCCCTGGCGCACATCACGAACACGCCTCTCTACAAACTCCCTCCTCAGCTCCGGCGCATCCCCACCCCGAGGAAGCGTCGGGGCTCGATGACGATGGGCGTTCGGCAGCTCAACGCCTTCATGCTCGCGGGAAGGTGCCGAGTGTCCGCCCGGTGCAAGACGTTCATCGAGGGCGCCAAGGCATGGAAGGGCAACCTCGCCGATCCACACAAGGACGTGCTTGACGCCGCTCGCTATGCGATGGAACGGTTGCTGATGGCCAAGGCAATCCAACCCGTCGACAATATCCCTCTACCGAGGTGACAGGCACAGCGTAGTTGGTTTGTTGCTCGGGTAGGGTGTTGGCACATGGTACTATTCGACGCCCGACTTGGGGCGCCCCCAACTCCCCCGGACCCGTGGGAAGCCCAGCGGTGGCAGTACACCGCTCTGGCTCGTCGGATCATGGACGGCGAGTGGGGCGACGACCTCGAGGATTGGCTTGTGTCCCACTACGGGATCATTCGCAGGGAAGCCCTCGGACCGCGGGACTTGTCGTCCAACGTGCTCCGTATGGTGACCATGCAGCTCAGCTCCCAATACGACGAGGATGCGGTGATCTCCCATCCCTTGGGGGAGTTTCCGGAGCTGCTCGCCAACGGAGACGACAAGGTCGAAGCCGGGCTCATCCCGGCAACGGGCTTGTGGCCGCTCATGCAGAACGTCCAGCAGATGACCATCGCCCTCGGCGAGTACCTGATGCACGTCAGCTACAACGAGGAAGACGGCTTCCTGTTCCGGCCGGTCCCTCCCGACTACATCCTGGCCGAAGCACGCCCCGAGGCGCCCGACCGACCGGTGCTCCTCCGCGAACTGCGCAAGCGCGTCCACCCCCACGACTCGGCACGGTCCCTGTGGACGTGGGACGAGTACGACATCCGCGACAAGCGCAATCCCACCTTCCGGGTTCTCTCCGGGTGCAGGTCGAAGGGCGCCACCGGAGTGGCCGCCGTCGCAGTCGGCGAGGACCTCACCTCCGCCTACCTGTCGGAGTCCCAATCGGGAGAGGGCTACTTCTGGCGCAAGGCTGACGGCACTCCTGTCATCCCCTACGTGATGTACCACCGCTCCAAGACGGGCAAGCTCTGGTACCCCTACTGCGGACGGGAACTCACCGACGGCACGCTTACCGTCGCCGCGCTGTGGACCGACTTCGTTCACGCCGTCCGCGATGCCTCGTGGCTCCAGCGGTACCTCATCGGGTGCGAGCCAGCGGGGGCAGCCTCCTCCGCAGCCACGCCGGGCGGATCGCCCTGGAACTCCGTTCCAGCGGACCGCAGCTCCATCATGGTCTTCGTCCCCAACGGAGAACCAGGCCAGCCCGCGACGGCCGGAGCCTTCCCCGCGCCCTCCGACCCCGACGTGATCGGGCGCGCGATCATGAAGTTCGAGGAACGACTCGCCCAGTACGTCGGCGTCAACCCGGCGGACCTCTCGCGCACGAGCGGCGATCCTCGCTCCGGCTACGCGCTCGCCGTGTCCGAGCACGGGAAGCAGGTGGCCCAGCGTCGCTACCTCCCGCACTTCAGGAAGGGCGACCAGGAGCTGGTGGCGCTCGCCGCCATGCTCATCAACCGCGTCACCGGCTCAACCTACCCCGAGTCCGGCTACCGGCTCCGCTACGCCTTCCAGTCCGCTGTCGATGCTGGCAAGCCGGTCCCCGAGAAGGCCGACGCCACCCCCGCCGACGACACCAACGCATCCGCCTCGTAGGAGCGATTCATGGCTTTCTCTTGCCCCCACTGCGCGGGCGAAATCGACCAGGGCACGATCAACGATCGAATGAAGGACCTGACCACGCGGGTGAAGACGGCCGAGGCCGCCGCGCTCGCAGCGGAGAAGCTCGCCGAGACGCACGCCTCCCTGGCCGAGAAGGCAAAGGCCGACCTCACTGAAGGGCTGGCCGCCAAGGATGCGGAGTACTCCTCCACGATCGCTTTCACCGAGGCGAACATCAAGGAGCCCGATGTCCGCGAGGCGTTCCAGTGGCAGTACGGCAAGCTCGCCGAAGACGCACGCCTGCCCTTTGGAGAGCAGATCGCTGCGTGGGTGGCGAAGCCGGAGGAGGCGCCCGTTCTCCTACGCCCCTTCCTCGCCGCGCGGAACGGCGCGGGAGCCGCTTCGGGCAACCAGGCGGGCAGCGGCGCGGCCAATGGGGCGAACGCGGCTGGAGGCGCCGCAGGGGCCGCGAGCGGCGCAGGCGGGAAGGCCGCTCCCAACGTGAACGCGGGTACGCAGACCCGCACCGACGGCGGCGGCGCATTCCAGGCCGGCAGCGCCCTCAAGGCTGTCGGCGACGGCACCTACCGCGCGAATCGGGACGCCCTCTACGCATCGGCCGGACTTGGGAAGCCACCCCCGCTTCCTGGCGGCGGCACCTGATTTCCTGGCACCCGCGCCACCAACAGTTGCTCGGGTAGTGTGATGTAAGTTGCCTCGACCCCTTGGAGCCGAGGCAACAGGCCAACACGGTCGCACCGTACAGCGAATGGGCCAGAACCAACCCCTTCGCATCGGAACGAACCAATGGCCAACGAACTTCTTTACTCGGGCGTGGGCTCTGCCCGCCTCTCCGAGATCCTGCACTCCGAGCTTCACGTCATCCTCGCGGACTACACCGACTTGTCGGCGTTGGTCCCCGTCGTGAGGGAGATGAACGGCGCTGGGTCCACGACCCTCAAGACCGCCCGCGTGGATTGGGACAACGCGATGGCAGCCGTGGCCGAGAACGCCTCGACCTCCAACACCGCGCTCTCCTTCGATAGCGTGACCGGAAGCTTCGCCCGGCAGGCCCTCCAGCGTCAGGCGTCCGACCTCTACGAGATCACGGGGTCCATGCCCGACGCGTCGATCCCCGCGATCGCGCAGTCGATGGCGTTGGCAGCCATGCTCCGCAAGACGGACATGATTTGCACGCTGTTCTCGTCCGTGTCCGGCACGGTTGGGACCACCACGGTCGACCTCACCGTCTCCGACATGTACTCCGCCATGTTCGCCCTCATGAACACGTCGGTGCCGCTGCCCTACATTGCGGCGCTGTACCCGGTCCAGTTCACCGACTTCATGTCGTCCCTCCAGGGCGAGGTGGGTCCCCAGGCGTTCGCCCCGGCCACCCAGGCGATGCTCGCCGCCAAGGGCCCTGGCTACAAGGGCAACTGGCAGGGCATCGAGTTCTTCACCTCGGACTCGATTCCGACCGCCAACGGTGGGGCGGACAGCAACGGCTGCCTCTTCTCGCCCAACGCCTTCGCGGCCATCCGCGCGCGGCAGAACGTGGTCGTTGGCGGACAGGTCGTCTTCCCGGACGCCGAGGTCGCCGTCGAGTTCGAGCGTGACGCTGGCGGAGCCCTGACCAAGATCGTCGGGAATCTCTGGTACGGCTGCTACGAGCAGGAAGACGCGCTCGCCGTCGGCATCGTCACCGACCGCTGAACCAACTCGGAGAGGGTTGGCTTGGCCTGCCCCCTCCTGACTCAGGAGACCACTTGGCTCGAATCGCACCGACTGCTGTCAAGCTGAACGCGCCCAAGACTGCCGAGACGCTCCCGCGTCTGAAGCCTTCCGCGCCGTTCAAGTTCATCTACCACTCCACGCGGTGGGGTTGGCACCCGACTCGGCAGCGTTGGTTTCCGATGCTCGGGCAGCAGGCCATCGACCCCGGCGTCGGTGGGGTTGACGAGCACGGCCGCACCGCCCTCGCGGATGTGGGCCTCAAGGAGCGTGGCTGGCTCGTACTCCCCGTCGAGACGGACGAGTACCTCGCCGCCTTCGCGGTGCAGGGGGGCTCCCCCGAGCATCCCAAGCTCCGGCACGTGACCAAGTGGCAGTCCGTCGTGACCGCGGGAACCCGCGTCATCGAAGAGTGCGACGAGGACGGCTACTACGAGTGGATCGACTCGCTGATCAAGCGGGGCATCCTTCCGGCCGAACCCGAGGATCACGTCAAGGACATGGTTCTTGGCAAGGCCCGTGAGGTTGCCTCCGGGGAAGCGGACCGGGCCAAGTCCAAGCCGTCCGCCACGCGTGTCTCCGAGGTTCTCACCAACGTCGTGGCCGACATCGAGAAGGCTGCCGGCTCCGCTCCGAAGGCAGACACCAAGGGCAAGCCTGTGAAGCTCGCGAAGACGGAGGCGCCCAATGGCTGACCGTCCAAGCCTCCGCGAGCAGAAGGAACGTTTCGTCGAGCACCTCGTCCGGCATGGCGAGCGGCCCGAGCGCGCGCGAGAGATCGCGCGCCGGGAAGCCACCAAGCAAGAGAATGGCGAGGGCGTCCGCCGCCCCAACTGACACCCCACCTGACTGCCGGGAGTGTCCCGGCTTGGAGCCGATCCAATGTCCACCGCCGTATCCCGCCTCGCCTCGCAGCCTCGCTACCGCAAGTCCCCCGCCATCTACAAGGGCTTCGTCCTGTGGAACAGCGCGACGGAGTCGGACGTCCCGAGCGCCAAGACCCTGTCCTGGGACACGGGCGCGCCCAATCATACCGCTGCGCAGGGCTCGGTCTACATCCGCCTGGATAGCTCTACCGCTGCCACGGCTCTGTACCGGAACACCAATGGTGCCGGGACCTGGGAGCCGGTGGTCGGCGCGGCTCCCAGCGTCGCTGCCGCGGCCGTGTACGCGAGCATCGAACAGACGGGCACTGGCTCCGAGCAGATCTTCGCTCATGGGCTCGGGTCGACTCCCGCCTTCTACCTGGCCTACCCGACCGCAGGCCACGACGGAGCGGGCGCTGCCGGCACTCAGATGCCGGTGATCGCCCACGGTGTGATGTCGGCGACCGAGCTTCGCTTCACCGTGAGCACCGGCGCGAAGTTCCGCGTCCTGGCGGTCAAGTGAAGCCCGCCAAGCCGGTCAACCTCGGGCCGTTCCTTCGCCTGGTTGCCGTAGCCGTTTGCGGCGCTCTGGCAGGCGCAGGAGGCGCTCAGGTCTACGCGCCCGCCGCGCCTACGCCCGTTTGCCCGCCGGTCCCCTGCGAGCCTGCCAGGGCGCCTGCGGAGGCTCCGGAGGCTCCCATCCCCGCCACCGTTCCGGAGGGCTGACCTATGGCCGTCGATCTGACCCTTTCCATTCGTGCCCTCATCGCCGAGTCGTCGGCGCTCGACAACGGCACCGCCGTGATGACGCACCTCCTGGAGTTCCCCGGAACGCTCGGGAGTGGCAACTACCTCACGGGCACCACGGACAACAAGCAGAACCGGGTGTGGACCGACACCCGTACGCTGGTCGCCACGTCGGAGACCCTCGACCTCTACGGGAGTCTTCCGGAGGCCATCGGCGGAGCGGTCATCAACTTCGTCGAGGTGCGTGGCATCCTCATCAAGAACCGGGCTACCAACCCTGGCTTCCTGCTCACCGTCGGCAACGGTGCTGCGGCTGCCTACCAGGGTCTCTTCAACGGGGCGGCCGAGCGGATCAAGGTGCCGGCCAGCGGGTGCTTCCTGTGGTTCGCGCCGCTCGACGGTGGCGGGCTCGTCGTCACCAACACGACGGCACAGGACTTCAAGCTCGACTCCGGCGCCGCGACGATCACCTACGACATCGCGATTTGGGGCGTGGACTCCTGATGTCCACGAGCGACACCACATACTCGGTCGGCTGGTATGGCCCCGAGCTGCTTCAGCGGAACAGGGCCAACTCGGTCACCTGTCCCGTTGAGCGGAGTGGCGTCGCCGCCACCGTCACGGCTGCCACGTTCACGCTCAAGCAGGGAGGCGCAATCCTCCTGTCGGTGGCGGCCGACACGCTGTCGCCGCCCACCTACGCGGTGTCCGGCGCCACGCTGACGAGCCTGTCCTATGGGATGGGGTACACCGTCGAGTGGGCTGTCGCGATCGGCGGCGTGTCCTACACGTTCGACCGCCCCTGCTGCGTCTGTCGCCGGGCCCTCTTCCCCGTGGTCAAGACCAGCGATCTCGTCGACCTCCACGGCACGATCACCTCCCTCATGCCGTCGGGCCAGACGGCACAGGGGTGGATCGACCTCGCGTGGAAGCAGATCCAACGCCGCATCATCGCAGCGGGGCATCTGCCGCAAACCAACGTGGAGCCTGACTCCCTTCGGGACGTCCACACCTACCTCGCGTTGCACCTGATGTTCACGAGCTGGAGCACCGCTCTCAACTCGGGCGCGGGGACCAACCGCTGGGCTGATCTCGCCAAAGACTACGGCGAGAAGTACGAACGCGCCTGGAAGGGCGTCGCTTGGCTGAGTGACATCGGCGAGGACGGCGTTCCCGACTCCACGACCAACCGCAAGGCGGCTGTCAACCAGTACATGACCGTCGAGCCGAGGCCCCACGCGGCGGGCGCCTACGGACGCTCCTGGGGAGGTCGGCGATGAGCCGCTTCGTCTCCGTGGCCGAGGTGCGCCAGCGCGTGGCGTCCGTAGTGGAACCCATCGAGGGGTTCCGCGAGGTCCCGTGGCCGCTCACCCCCGACGCGGCGCCTGCCGGGTACGACACGCACCCCTTCGCGGTGATCATCGCGGAGACAGCCAACACTCGGAGCTACCGCGACAGCGAGGGCATGGGTGCGTCCGTCCGGTCCACGGTTGTCGTCGAGTTCCTCGCCTCGGTCACACCCGCCGAGGGGTCCGAGTTGTCGAGCCTCGACGTTGCTACCGAGGCGGAGTCGTCTGTCATCCGGGCCCTCTCCGTGCATCACGGAGCCACCTGGAGCCACGGGCTCACCATCGCCTACGTCACCTCCGCCCGGAGCATTTCCGAGGACGGCGGCTTCCTCGTGGTGAGCGTCACGTTCGCCATCGAGCACGCGCTGAGGCTCGCATGAACCGCGCTCTCCTCGACACACACGTCCCTGGTTGGGAGGCCCTATCCCCGATCGAGTTCCGTTGGGCTGTCAACGAACTTGACGCACAGCTCCGCCCCGTCCTTCGGTCGGCCCGAGAGTTGGTCGCCCCTCATGAAGTCCCCGCCGCAGAAGGAAGCCCGGCAGCTCCCACGCCGGCTCCTCTGCCACCCGCTCCGCTCCCCACCTCCAAGCGCCGCAAGGCGCACCCCACGGAGTAACCAATGGCCGTCGAATCCACCCAGCCGAAGACCCGTTTCATCGGGACGCTCACCCTGACTGCCGGTTCGCTCGCTGCCTACACCGGCGGGATCACCGATGGCAACATCACGTTCTCCGGCCTCACCGCCGCACAGAAGGAGAAGATCCTCGTCGAACACCGGGGCAACTTCTCGACGCTGGTGGCCGGCAAGCAGAAGTACGTCAGCTACTCTGCCACGTTCAAGCTCTGCGACTTGGTGGATCCCACCGACGTGACGCTCGTGGGCCTCCTCCTCCAGAAGGGCGCCCACGCTGCTGCCCTGTCTACGTTGGGTGCCAACCGCCCCTACTGCATCGACATCCTGTGGACCATGCTCGGCACCCTCCAGGGCGACGCAGCGAACCACACCATGTTGGTCGAGGACTGCTCGGTGGACGACGTGAACTTCACCGAAGGCGATGTCAACGAGGTCACGTTCTCTGGCATCGCCTACGGCGCCATCACGATGGCCTGAACGGGCAATGCCGCTTTGGTAGGTACTGTGTCATACAGTGGAGCAAACATGAGTCAGCCCAAGCTGAAGCCGGCCACCAAGAAGGCAACCGCACCGAAGAGTGTCGCTGCATTGCCGACGGGTCCGGTGTCGGTTTCTCTCGGTGGCAGTTCATACGAGGTGGTCGTACCGCGTTCCTTCGCCGATCGTGAGGCCATCAGCAGCGGCTTCGTGGCCGCCGGAAAGTGCATCGCCAAGTCCAAGAAGATCTTCGCTGCGACGCTGGGCTTGTGTGTCCCGGAAGTGGCCGAGCTTGCCAAGCCTCACACGCTCGACACCTGTGACGACGACCTGTTCGCCTACGGGAAGCTCGTCTACGACGCCATCCGAGAAGATGGTGTGCAGCCGCAGGAAATCTCGGATGCGGCCATCGTGTGCTTCCGGTTGGTCTGCCAGAGCCTCTACCCTCGGGGGGAGGACGTCGCGAAGGTCGAGGATTTTACCGAGGCCGGGGGCGACCAGACCTAGACGCGCTCCGGCACGCCCGGGACTGGCACCAGTCCAACCCGGATTGGCTCTACACCCTGACACCTGAGGCACGAACCCGCGTGGTCGCTGAGTGGAACATCCGGCAGACCGACATCGAGAACGCGCACCGACGCGCGGCTCGCCGTCCAGCTCTCTCGGGCCACGGGACACAGCAGGCGCCGCAGGCACCACGGGCCAACTCGGTCAGACCACAGAGCCCCCGCACGGCGATGGCTCGCTTGGCACACGCCGAGCAACCCGTGGACGTGTCATCCAACGCAGCCGCCTTCTGGTTTGGCAAGGGGCTCGTCCATGTCAACTAGCCTGATCCCGGTTCCCGCCGAGCTGTCGCGCAAGGTCAAGGCGCTCATGGCCTTGGCTGCGCCGGTGCAGGCGGCTGCCATCGAGCGGCTCCTGGACCCCGTCTACGCGCGGGCGAAGGCCAACTGGCCGGTCAGGAAGGTGGGAAGCAAGGACAGCAAGGGCAAGCTCGCCCTGGAGTACACGGTCAAGGGCGGGACGTTCAAGGCGGTTCTCACAAACCGCGCGCCCTACGCTTGGTACATCCACGGCAACCGGACGGCGCAGGGGTTGATCCTCACGCCCGCTCGTGAGGCGGCCAAGAAGATCGGCGCCGAGATTGCCGAGGAGTTCGCGCGGCGCGCTGAGCGGGTGCGCTGATGGCTGTCACTCAAACCGTCGCCTTCGAGATCCTCGCCACGGTTGAGAAGTACCGCGCGGGCATGGCCCAGATGGAGGGCATCACCGCACAGGCGGCAGCGAAGGCAGCTCTCCGGCTTGAGCGCGAGCTGGTCAAGGCGCAGGTGGCCGCGACCAAGGCCGCGCAGAGCGCCGCGGAGAAGTCGGCCAAGGCACACGAGGACGCCGCGAAGAGGGCCGGCAAGGCGGGGGAGGACGCGGGCAAGGGGCTGGAGAAGGGGCTCAAGGCCATGGGGGGCCCCATCGGCGGGGCGGCGGACATGGTCGTCGAGCTGGGGGAAGCGTTCTCGCTCCTGGCCTCCCCGACCGGGTTGGTCGTCGGCGCGCTCGCGGCCACTGCTCTCGCCCTGGGCGGCGTTGTGCTCGCGGCGGGTGCGGGTGTCGTAGCCCTCGGCCAAGCCACCCTCGCGGCGGACGAGGCGCTCACGGCGCTCGATGGGTTCAAGGCCATCGGGAGCGACTTCTACCCGAAGGTTCCACCCGAGACGCTGGAGAGCATCGGGAACGTCAACGCCGCGATGGATGCCCTGGGCTCCATCGGCGACCGGCTCACCGTCATCATCGGCGGCAACGTCGCGGCGTCGTTCGAGAAGGCGGCCAACGTGGCCGTGGGCCTCGCACTGACGGCCTCCGAGACCTTCGAGAAGTTCGCGGAGGGCAAGAACCTCCTCGAAGAGTTCGCCCTCCTGATGGGCACGAGCGTGGTCAACGCCCTGCTCGGCCCGCTCTATCCCTTGGGGCTGCTCGCCCAGGGCTACCTGGCGCTCGCTGAAGCGACCGGGATCGACATCCCCGATGCCGCCGAGGCATCGCTCAAGGCGTTCAGCCGACTGTCCACCGACAGCATCGGCCTCGCGCGCGACATCTCCGAGGGGGCGCTCGCTCTCGGTGCTCAGGCCGTGGCCGCAACAGGGCTCGGTGATGCGCTCGAGGGTGTCAGCGCGAAGGGCGCCAAGTTCATCGGCGTCCAGGAGCGCGCGACCAAGGCGGTCGATGGCGCGGCGGACGCGATCGCCAGGGCGAAGAGGGAAGCCGAGGAACTTGTCAAGGCGCAGAAGCTGGCGGCAGACGAGGCCGCCAAGTGGGGCCACGAGTTGGCCCTTCTGCGCGAGGGCGCCGACCTCTCCGAGCTGAACGACAGGCTCATTGCGATCGGTAGGGCCGAGCGCGAGGGCGCCATCGACGCGGTGGCCGCCGAGGAACTCAAGACTGCGGCCCGCGCGAAGTACGCCAAGTCCGTCGCCGACGCCGAGCAGAAGGTCCGGGACGAAGGGGCCAAGACCGCGAAGGACGAGCAAGCCCGGCTCAAGGAAGTGGAAGCGGCCCGACGCGAGGGGCTCTCCAACTACCAGCGCGACATCGAGGACACCACCGCCAAGCTCAAGCAGGCGGGGTGGGACGACATCACGGCAGGCCAGGCCGCGCGGATGGGCGTGGCCTGGGGGCAGGCAGCGCAGGCCGTCACTCCCTACCTCGACATGATCGACGCCATCGCCTCCGCCGAGCTGGAGACGCACACCGCGGCCCTGGAATCGATCAACGAGCAGATCGAGGAGATTGCCTCGCTTATCAGCGACCTCGCGGACACCACCGTGGACGCAGCCTCGCTCTCGGGCGCGGCGCTCGTGGACGCCTACAAGGCTGGCGAGGTGGCGGTCGAGGACCTCACCGATGCGCAGAAGTCGAGCCTTAAGAAGAAGCTGGCAGCCGAGAAGGAAGCCTTGGAGACCAAGGCGGCATTCGAGAAGGATGCCGCCGACAAGGCGTTCGCCACCCAGCAGGCCGTCGCCATCGGGAACGCCATCATCGCCGGTGCCGTTGGCGCGGTGTCCGCCTTCCAGCTCGGGCCGATCGCGGGTGCCATCGCCGCCGCTGGCATCGCGGCACTGACTGTCACACAGGTGGCGCTCATCGCCTCCACCAAGCCCGAGTACCAGCACGCGGGCGGTGTTTCCGGAGAGGGGTATCCAGACGAGGTCGATATGCGCCGCCTCCCTGGCGAGGGCATCATCAACCGCCAAGGCGTCGCCGCGATGGGCGGTGCCGCAGGGGTCAACGCCATCAATGCGGGGCACTCCCCAGGCGGTGTCACCGTCCTCCGCATCGGGCGGCACGAGGCCCGCGAGATCGCCCGGACCGACATCCGCAGCAACGGGATCATCCCGCAGACCGTCCGCAGCATCGCGCGCCGCTCAGGCAAGGGCGCAGGGCTCTCGGGCCGGGGAGCCATCGCATGAGCACGCTGTTCGTCCGCCCTGGACACCTTCACACCCCGTCGCGGGTGCTCTCGGCGTCCTCGGAAGCGGGGCTCTGCACGGAGCCACCCTCCGCCACGAGCACCAACAAGGGCGCCCTGCGGATCCGGGCCACCGGCACGCCCACGGCCCCGGTCGACATGGTTGTGAGCCTCCAGACGGGCGGCAACCCCTATGGCTACGCCAACTCCGACAACGGCTACGGAGCGGGCGCGGCCGTGGTCTGTCGGCGCTCCGTGGACAGCACGAGCCAGTACCGCGGCTACATCGACAGCCTCTACCTCGCGCGGGTCGAGTACCCCGTGCCGTACGCAGCGTCCGGCGTCGGCTACCCGTCGACGCCGCGCACGTTGGCGAACGGCGACCTCGGCTTCGTCGTCGCACGGTCCACGGGTAGCGCCTCCTCCCGGTTCTACCGGGTGGCGGCCAGCGACGGGACGGTGACGACCACGACGATCACCACGAGCCTCCCGGCGTCGAGCCTGTACCGACCTGACTTGGTTGTGCTGCCCTCCGGGCGGCTCCTCGCCTTCCTCGTCAATCCCATCGGCGGTCTGTACACGCGGTTCGCGTCCTTTGCCTCGGATGACAACGGAGCGACCTGGAGCCTGCTGACCGAATCGGCGTACGTCAACTATGCCAAGTACAGCGAATCGATCTGCATGGAGTACGTGGACGACCTCTTGGTGGGTCTGTTCCACGACTCGACGGGGAACTATCCAACGGACGTTGTCGTCTCTCGCGATGGGGGGTGCTCGTTCACTCTCCTCGATGACAGCCAGACGTTGCGGAGCGCGCGCACCTGCGTCACCCCCTCGGGCAAGATCGTTGCCACGAGCCACACCAACGTCGGCGTGGTCTATGCCCATCCCCTCGCTCCCGGCGGGGGCTTTGGGACCCCGGTCCAGGTGACGGGCAGCAGCCGCCACGAGGTGCCGATCCTCTGCCGCGACGACGGGACCCTCTGGATCTGGGAATGGCAGCCGGGCGTCAGCATGTACCTTGAGGCCGGCCTGGCTGTGTCGCTCGACGGCGGGAACACCTGGGCCGACCCGACGGACAACGGTGCTGGAACGCAGTCGGTGTTCAACACCCACTACATCTCGGCTGTCGAACAGTACGTCGGGATCTCCGTGGGTATGTGGCAGGACAAAGCTGTCATGCTCGCCCACAGCCAGGCGAACACCGGCACCTCCGACAACATCCACATGCTGACCTGGGGCGGGTGGGAATCGGTCACGGATGTTCGCCGCGTGGTTGATTCGGACGGGCAGCCCTACGAGCACACCTACGTCCCCGTCGACTACCCGGACGCGATGGGGTGGACCACGGCCGCGGTCGGCGCAGGGGCCACCGTCACCAACCAGCCCTGGCTCCGTATCGTCTCCACCGGGGCAGACAACCGGGTCTACTACTCGCCAGCCGCGTTCTTCTCCAACGTGGCGATGGACACGAAGCGGGCTCGCTTCCGGGTGCGCGTCAACTCGGGCGGGAGCGTCACCGACAACCGCTCCTTCATGTCCTTCATCCTCACCGACGGGGCGAACGAGCAGGAGGTCAAGTTCCGATTCTCCACCACGTCGGTGCGGGTGCTCGATGGGGCGGGGAACGTCCTCGGCAACGTCACCGTGGACCAGACAGGGTGGGTTGACTGGCTGGTCGCGTTCAAGCACGACGCCACCGCTGGCGTCAACGGCAAGGTCTCCGTCCACCACAAGCGCGACGGCGACTCCCTATGGACCCAGGACCTGCTCAACGTCTCCTTCTTCGAGGTAGCAGCGGGGCTCCGCAACAGGGTCGAGTTCGGCGGCACCACCGGGGGCGCGACGAGCTGGGACGTGGCTTTCATCGCAGTCGCTGACGACGACAACTCGATGGCGCAGACCTTGACGAACCCCGGCGACTTGGCGGGCCGTCCGCTCGGGACGGTTGCGGACTTCTACCTCACCAATGGCATCCGGCTAGGCGGACGGAACGGGGGCGGGGTGCCGGGCGACACCTACACCGTTCGGAGCACCTACCAGTTCGGGAAAGCGTCGATCTGGCGGGAGCTTCGTCCGTCGAAGAAGTGCCACAGCACGGCCAGCAACACCTCTTGGAACGTAGTCTTTGACGCGGGTGCGGGTGACAGGTTCAAGGGCGACACTGCGGCCGTGTTCGGAACCAACTTCCGGACGGCCACCCTCCAGCTCAACGCTACCGACTCTTGGGGTGCTCCCGCGGTGTCCGTCGCGCTGGACGCCTCCATCAGCTCCGGCACGGTGAGCGCGGGAACGCGCGGGCCCGGCTACTTCGGCCCTCCTGGCTCGCCAAACTGGCGGCCCGGCCAGTTCAAGAGCGACGGCGACGCCCACCGGTTCTTCGTCGACGTGGCCGGGGTCGTGTACGAGGTCACGGACAACGATGAGAGCCGGATCTTCGTGGAGGGCGTCGACTTCTCCGCGTCCGTCGGGAGCTTCTACGTCTTCCAGGACAAGATGGCGGCCACGCTGCCGTTCACCCAATACCGCTTCATGCGGCTGTTGGTCGGGGCACAGGGAACCCCGGCGGGCGACGCCTGCTACCACGTGGGGACTCTCGTATTCGACCGGGCGTTCACACCCGCGCAGTCGTACGATCACGGGTTCGTTGACCGCATCGAGCCGCACGTCGAGCTGTTCGAGACGGACGCGGGCTACCGCGCCTCCGCTCGCGTCGGCCCGCGACGCTGCACCCTCGCGATCCAATGGTCTCCTCTCGCGTTTGGCGGTCCTGCAGGCGACATGGAATGGCGCCTGCGCGACTTCTACTCGGCGTTGGAGGGCGCGCACCGCCCCTTCGTCTTCTGGCGCGACACGACCGACATCACGACGGTCGGCCTCTACCGTATGGTCGGCACGTACCAAGCGACCAACGTGTGGAACGAGTTGAAGTCTGCGCTGACCCGCGTGGACCAACTCATCCTCGAAGAGTGCTACTGACGTGGGTTTCCGTCTCGCCACCGCTGAGGCCTCATTGGCAGCCGGGGAGCGCCCCCTGTGGCTGTGCACGTTGCGCTTGCCCGACGGCCGCTCCATCCGTTTGGCGTCGCGTCCCGTGGAGGTCCGGTGCGCTTGGGCGGGCTCCGATGGCCCGTACCAGTACGATCCGTTCCTCGTCGGCCTCACGGAGTTCGAGCAAGAGCTGGACGTCTTCTCGCTCGATGGCGTCGGCGCTTTGACCCAGGCGCGCGTGGAGATCACGACGCCGGGCACCGACCTCGCCAATCTCCAGGGCGACTGGTATGCCGTCACCGCGGCGACCGTGGAGCTGGCCCTTCTCTGGGAGGGCCAGACGTGGGAGGACCGCTTGGTGGTGCTCGATGGGGGCACCGTTGCGGGCGCGGAGTTCGGGCTCGAAGGTCAGGCCACGACGATCTCTGTAGAGGCCACTCCTCCGGTCACCTCCGCCGCTGTGGGCGACGACGAGCGGGATGTCGGGGTGGACTGGCCGGCCCCCCTGCTCGACACCGGCGGCGTCGATGAGATGACCGATCTCGCAGGGGCGAAGTACGTCCACGTCTACGGCGACCCGCAGAGCGTCCCTGCCTACAAGGTGGGGAACGTCGGGGGTCAGAACCGGCTCATCCTGGCCGGGCACCACCTCGCACGGAGCGGCGCGTCGTACCCGGTCACCGTCTACGAGGACGGCGCGAGCATCGGCGCCTTCACCGTCACCAACGCGAGCATCAACGGGGGCGACTACGCCTACGTCGAGAGCGCCACGGACTTCCTCTCGGCTGACGGGGCGTACACGTGGTCGGCGACCTACGGTGGCGTGGCTGCCGCCGACGGCGCCGACCGCCCGGCGCTCAACGCCGAGGGACTTGCCCGGAAACTCCTATCTGAGTCTGGGTTGCGGGTGGACTGGCGGCAGAGCGAGCCGTGCCTCGCCAAGCTCCGTGACTGGCGCATGGGCTTCTACGTGGACCAGGAGGCTGCCGCGGTGGACGTCCTCCGCGACCGGGTGCTCGCCCAACTCCCTGTCGTCGAGATGTCGTCGGGTGCTGGCATCTGGCTCGCCTACTGCGACCCGCACGTCGCTCCGATCGAGGCAACGCTGACCTTGGGACAGGAGTTGGTCGGGCGAGTCGGGCCGATGGAGATCAGCGACCTGGAGGCGATTCGAAACTCGTTCACGATCAACTACGCACCCGAGGTCTTCTCGGGAGAGCTGCTCTCCACCGCAAAGCTGGGCGAGTCCAACTCGGCGCTCTGCTACTGGAGCCAACAGCTCTACGGCGTTCGGGTCGACGAGCCCCTCGACTGCGACGCGATCTCCGACGGCGCCACCGCGATGCGCGTACTCACCGCGCGTGCGAACCGTCTCGCGCTCCCCCGCCGCATCCTCCGCTACGAGGTCGCACCGGACGCCTACTGGTTGGAGGCGGGCATGGCCGTATCGCTCACTGACGCCCCCTATGGAATCGACCGGCACCGGGGTGTCATCACGAGCATCAACCGCTCGATGTACCCGTTCGAGGCTCGGATTGAACTCGTAGACCGGACCCCCTTCGCGCGCGAGGTGGCGTGATGCCGTCGCACGAGACTTCCCCGCTGCGACGCGGCGGGCATCCGCTCACCAACGGCGTTGCGACTCCCGAGACCCGCCCTGACATCGACCCCGCCATCGTGCTCCTGGTTCACGAGATGCGCCGGGGGCAGGACTCCCTTCGCGCCGAGATCGTGGGTGCGCAGCGTGAGACAACGGCCGCCATCGGCGGACTCACGAGGGAGATGCGCGAGCTGCGGAAGCAAGCGCCAGGGCGACTCGCGTTCTACTTGGCTGCGTCGATTGTCGTGATCTGCCTCGTTGCCGTGTTCGCGTTGATCGCCTCGCGCGGCGTCGATGTATCAGCGGTCTCCAACGCCGTTCAGACGGTCGCACCCGTGGTGCCGTGATGGAACTAGCGCTGACACGGGACGTGTTCGGGGGCGAGTGGACGTTGGGGGTCCTCACGGTGGACGGCAAGAGCTTCGGCTTCGTGGTCGAAGACCAGGACCGAGGGCTCGCCGCCACCGACGCGCTCCTCGCCATCGAGGCCATCAAGGTCCCCTTCGAGACTGCCATCCCGGTGGGGCGCTACCGCGTCAAGACCACGTGGTCGAACCGCTTTCAGCGCATGATGCCGCTCGTGATGGACGTGCCGGGGTTCCGGGGCATCCGCATCCATCGCGGGACGACCGAGAAGCACACGGCGGGATGCCTCTGTCCCGGCCTCCGCCGCGACGTGGTCGCGGGGACGGTCTCGAAGTCCGAGGCGGCGAGCGACTGGCTCTACACCGCCATCGCCCAGGTTGAGGCGGACGGCAGCGAGGTCTGGATCACCGTGCAGCGGGCATCCGCGGTGGCGTGACCCGAGGGAGTCCTACCAAAGTAGGCGTCCGAACGGGGGCGCGTTACGGTAGCGTTTAGCCTTGGGGAATGCCGATGTTTGTAGCCCTGCTTCTGACGATTGCTTGCTCCGCTCCTGACACGGCCGACATCCAGACACGGGCGCAGGCCGACACGGGCGTGGTCACCGACACCGGGGTCGAGGTCGACCCCCTCACCGTGGATGATGACGGGGACGGTTTCACCGAGGACCAGGGCGACTGCAACGACGACGACTCACAGGTCGTTCCCCTCGTGTCCGAGTGCCTCCCGTTCGACGAGAGCGCCACGCCCACCTCCGGCGCCGACTGCGATTGCGACGGCCTTCCCGACGAGTCGGATGGCCGCCCGGATGACGGGCCGTGCGCCGACCCCGACGGGGACTGCCTCACGAACGCAGATGAGGTGGATTGCGGGACCGACATGCAGGACGGCGACAGCGACCGCGACGGGACCGGCGACGCCGACGAGTGCTGATGCCCCCGGGCGGCTCATCCTGGCCCTCCAGACGACGCGGCGCGTAGGGCGCGGGCAACCCCGTTCCGAGCGGCCTCGGCAACGCCCCTGGCGAGTCCGCAGGGCGCGAGACCAGGCGCACGCGTAGGCGCGTAGCCCGTCGGGCGCGGCAGGCGCTACGGGCTCGCAGGGGCCGCGGAGACGGGGAGCAGGTAAGCTCTTGGTGCCACTCGAAGGGTTGGCGGCGGGTTCCCTGTAAGGTTGCCGCCGCCAACCCCTGAGTTTCACGGCTTAGTAGTCGTTCCGGTGGCAGAGCGAGACGCGCCGGAAGCGCACGTCCTCACCGTGGGCGGCCTCGACGAAGACCCAGAGGCTCTTGTCGTCGCTGGTCGGCGTCTTCCCGAACCACGGGAAGACCCCCATCAGCCGCGAGCCGTCGATGAGGCTGCGCTCGTTCGCGCCCTCGTCGCCGCGCGCGATGGGGCCCCAGTCTCCGCGGTACATCCGCGAGAGCGCGTGACCCAGCCACCGTTCGACCTCCGGGTGCCTGGTCTCGTCCTCCCAGAGATGGAGCAGCTCGGGCCCTCCGAGGGAGAGCGGAGCCGCCTTCATGGGCGGCTCGGTCTCGAGGATCGGGGACGGGTCCCAGAGCCACTTCACCTCGGGAGGCATCGCGACCCCGAGCCTCGCCGCCTGGGCGACGTGCCCGGCGAGGGACACGAGCGCCCGAAGGTCGCCGGCCTCCCCAGCACGGAGCGCGGCACGGTGGTAGTCGAGCACGGTGGCGCTCACGAGCGCACCGCCTTGCTCAGCTCGCCGAGCCACCACGCGCGCTCGCGGTCGGTGAAGGCGTTCCCGTTGGACGCGAAGATGCGGGCGATGGCGTCGACCGTCGCCACCTCGCTGTCGTACGCGAGGTCGATGGTGTCCCAGTCGTCGGCGGTCGCCGTGTTGTTGAGCGCCGCGTGGACCGCCAACGCGAACGGGATGGGGATGTCAGAGGGATGGGTGAAACAACGCATGTAGTCTCCAAGCGCAGAGAGCCGGGGAGAAGGCTCCCCGGCTCGGCGCGGTTTAGGGTCGGGCTACGCCTGGGCCGGCTTCTTGTCGTCGGCCTTGGCGGGCGTCGCCGCCTTGGGAGCCGCCTTCGGAGCGGCGGGCGTGGCCGCCTTGGGCGCGGCGGGCGTCGCGGTCGGCTTGGGCGCAGGCGCCTCGGCCTTCACGACGATCTCCACGAAGCCCTTTCCGGCGGCCCAGCGCATGTCGTCCTCGGCCACCGCTTCCGGCGGGCGGGTGACCTTGAAGGCGCCACCCTTCACGATCGCCGCCACGTCGGCCAGCTTGAACTCCTTGTTGAGCCCGAGCTTGGCGAAGTAGACCTTGCTGTGCGCGCCCTCGGTCGGGGCCTTGGTGAACTTGAACACCGTCGTGGCGTCCACCTTCTTGGCGACCGCGCGGGCGGGCTTGGCGGGGGTCGCCTCCAGCTTGGCGACGCGCTCGGTGAGGGCGGCGAGCTGGGCGGTCAGGGCGGCGATCTGGACGTTCGTGTCTTCCATTGTCTTGCCAGTCGGGCGGGGGCTGTAAGGTTTGTATCAACCCGCCCGACAAAGACTACTTAGGGCAGCAGTCCAATTGTCACCTCCCAAACAAGGCAGATAGTTCAATAAAACCGCTCGTTGTTTGCGAGAAACACGCGGTTGGCGTCATTGTTGTGAAACTAACGAGCCAGCACGCGCCTACGCTTGGGCCCTACCGCTTCTCCCACCCGGGGCAGTTGTCGGCCTTCCGGTCGCACGACCCTCGGTAATCGATGATCGTGCCAGGGGTGTGGATCCACGCCATCACCTCCTCCTTGCCCGGTCGGTCCTGCCAGCAGAGCCGACACAGTTTGTGCGGGGCATGGGCGGGGTCGGTGTACTCGTTGACACAGGTGTTGCAGTTCCTCAGGGGGACCATCACAGATCCTCCAGCGCGAGTTGGATGGCGATCTTCTTCGCGTCCTTCGGCGTGTCGATGTCCAAGCTGAGCTGGTTGAAGATGAGTTCTTCTACGACGCGGCTTGGGTCCACCCGCCGATCGAGGCAGAAGGAGTTGAGTAGGATGAGGGCCTCGCCCGAGAGCTTGAACGAGGTGGACTTGCGCTTCATGCGGGTCTCCGCTTGGATCGAGTTTCGGGGCATCAGTTCTCCAACATCAGAAGGTCGTCGAGCGACGTCGCCGCCTGGGGTCCCGCGGATTCCTTGATCCGGATGCGGTGGACCTCGAAGCCGTTCGACTTGCCCTTCACGACCCCGTAGCGATTGAGGACGGCCTTGCTGAACTTCTGCTCGGAGACCGGCTGGCGTCCGCCTTCCTTCGCCCACTCCTTGAAGGCGTTGTAGTGCTCGCGCGGACGGACGACGCCCTTGGGGTCCTGTTCCAGATGGTCCTGGCACCACTCGGCGATCGGGTCCACCTCGCGGAGCCACTCGGCCTTCGCCACCACGGATGACGGGACCGACGTGTACCGCTGCCCCTGGTGGTGCCACCGGGTGAGTCCTTCGAGCGCCCAGCCGAGGAGGTCTGTCAGCTCGTTCGCGATGATGCGCTTGGCGAGGTCGGCGTCCCGCTGCTCCTCGGGGATGGCGTTCGGGAACGAGAGGACGCACCAACGCCGGAAGGTGGAGCCCGACCGGTCGCTCGGCGTCCAGCTCTCGTTGCAGCCGACGAGCCACGCGGCTTGCGGCTTGAACCGGAGAGGCGCGGCGAACTTGCGGTCTACCTCGATGTAGTCGGCCGTCAGGATGGACTTCAGCATCGTGGAGTCGATCAGCCGGTCGGTGGGGATCTCGGCCTGGGTGTTCAACCGGGAGCCCGCGAAGTTCATCAGGGAGAACCGGTCCCCGAGCTTCTCCATCGGCACGGAGGACGTGGCGCGCGCGGGGAAGAGGGCGTTCACGATGTCGATCAGCGTGCTCTTGCCGTTCGACCCTCCCGCGGTCCCTTGCATCATGACGTGGACCTGCCCCCGGACGGCCCAACCCGCGAGCGCCAGACCGAGCCACTCTTGGAGGAACAGGACCCGCTCGCGGTAGTCGGGCGTCCCCGCCCAGACCGTGTCCAGGAAGCGGAGAAACTCCCTCGGGTACGTCCGGGTCCGGTCGTACCGAGCGCCGATGCGGTCCCCGCTCCGGATGTAGCAGTCGCGCACCTCGTTGTAGGGGACGACGCGGACGGTGCGGGTGACTTCGAGGATGCCGCCCCGATACGCGATGAGCGGGTTCGGACGGTCCTCGGAGAAGCGGGTGTTGACCTTGCCGGTGTCGGTCACGTTGGCGCGTGGGACGCTCGCCCGGAGCATGGACACGACCTGGAGGTAGATCGACTCGACCGCGTTCCCCGTCAGCTTCACCTCGGCGAACTTCGGCTTGCCGTCCTTCGTGGTGCCGGCGTGGACCCACTCGCCCGAGAACGAACGGACCACCGCGAGCACGGCATCCTTGTGGACCGCTACCCAGGTGCCCGCGTCCTCGGAGGGGGCCCCCTTGGCGGGAGGCTCGACGTAGCGGCGGATGAGGTCCCCGTCATCCAGCTCCACGTCGCCCAGGAGACGGAGAACGCGCTCGGCGATCTCCACGTGGTCCCCTCGTTCGAGGACTGGGTACTTCCGCTTGGTGCGCTCCTTGTCGCGGTAGGTCCACATCCAGAACTTGTTGCCGTCGCGGTCCACGCGCTCATGGTCGGTGCCGTGGCGGTGGGCCGGATCGCGGCAGACCACGAGGACCGAGCAGCCGTCCTCCGCGACCTTGTACGAGAGGCCCTGGCCCTTCGCGTTCCAGCCACGTCCGACCGGGGCGAACGGGCAGCCGTCCTTCAACGAGACCCAGGCGCCACCCTGGCCGTTGGCGAGGACGTCAATCATCGTCCGACCGGGGCGACCAATCACCGTCTGCGGGGTGAGGGCCTCCGGGTCGGTCTCGCCTCCGGGTGGGTGCTCGGGGAGGGCGCCCTCGCCGGCAAGCACGTCGTCAATGGAGTAGTCGAGAAGGGACATCTGGTTCTCCCAGAGGCCCCCTCCCGGTCGCAGTCGGGAGGGGGCCAAGGAGCATCTCCCAGGACTGAGGGAGACGCAGACGAGAAGAGTGTTGTCCGGCAAGACGCTGCGACACGCTTACCTTGACTTGTTACACAACACTACCCATCAGATAAGATGTCTATTGCGGAAATCTTGATGGAATCCTGCCGGGGGTAGCACGGAGGCCCCCAGGGGGGGCATTTCCATCTGCTACCCCCGCTGCTACCCCCGGCAAAAGGAGCCTTGAACCAAGCTCAACAGCTCGCCGGGGGTACCAGGGGTAGCATTTTAAAAAGAGTTTCACGTATAGGGTGTTGTCCGGTCTTTCCCAATTGCCCCGTATTAAGGCGTCCATCACATTTGCTACCCCTGCTACCCCCGGCTGCCGGAAAGCCAAGGAAGGCGGCTCGTGTCGCCGGGGGTGGCATCGCGGGGTGCTACCCCCGGTGCCACCCCCGGCTGTCGGGTGCTACCCCCGGTGGAGGTGGCACTCCAACCACGCCAGGGCGATGGCCGCCTTCGCCTGGTTCTCCTTGGTCGGGTTGTCCAGCGCCCTCATGAGCCACGCCGTCGCGCGCGTGGTACGCATGCTCCGGAACGAGGGCATCAGCCGGAGCTGCTTCATGGCGCTGCCCTTCACGACGGGATCTCGGGCTTCAGGACGCCGATCTCTTCCAGGAGAGCCCTTTCGAGCATCGCCTGGGTGAGCGGCACGTCTGCCTTGCACTCGCGGCACCAGGCACCTGCCACGGAGAGGCTGGCGAGCCAGTCGTTGTCGCAAGCGTGACCGTCTCCCTGGATGGCGAGGAGGACGAACTTGACGGGATCGTCCTCCAGGTCGTGCATGAGGTTGCTGCCGTCGATGAGGTGGCCCTTCGGGCACCGGAGGGGGTTGTCGGACATGAGGTCTCTCCATCCCGCATGAGGCGGGCATAGGGGTGCGGATGGGGACCCGTCTCCGGACGAGGCGAGCATGAACGGCCCAGCGTCGGAGTCCTTGCGCGCAGTGTAGCCGACGCCTCGCCACCGTCAAGCACCTGTAGATGCTCGTCTTTCGATAGATCGGGCCCCTGTCGAGAGCAAAATCCACAGAGGTACCTTGGGGGCCATGCTCGTCGACCCGGCACACGTCGCGACTGGGGTGGGCGTTTGAGCAATCCTGTAGGAGCGGCTACAAATCGATGCCCGGCAACCCCACCGGAGGTAGTCCAAGATTTATTTCAGTGATGCCGGCCGTCCTGCCGGGGGAGCTTCGCGGTCCCGCCGGTAATCGGAGGGGTGAAGCCAAAGCCCACCATCGAAGACCCCGCTACTACGCGCGTTCGTCGCAGCAAACGCGCGGTTGTGGCGTTGGAAACGTCGGGCAGTCCTCCTCCCGACGCCTCCCTCGGGGACCTGAGTCTCCCGAAGCTGAGCGCGGCTATCTGGAGAGCGAAGTGTCGAACGACCAAGAGCTGATCGCCGTCGGCTATCTACGGTGCTCGGGCGAGAAGCAGGCGAAGAAGGACTCGTCCCTCCCCGGCCAGCAGCGGGAGATCGAGCGGCAGGCCGAGCGGGACGGCGCGTCCATCGTGAAGTGGTTCACGGACGACGGCATCAGCGGCAAGTTCCTTGAAGCCCGCGACGCCATGAACGAGATGCTCGCCTACCTGGAGAAGCACAAGGGCAACATCGACTTCGCCTACGTTTACGACGCGAGCCGCATGGCCCGGAACCGGAAGGACGCCATCTTCATCCGGGACGAGTGCGAGCGCCTGAAGGTGAAGCTCGTCTCCGTCGCCCAGCCCGACACGGACGACGAAGCCACGAACATCATGCTCCACGGACTGTGGGACGGCATGGCCCACGCCCAGTCTGTGAAGCTCGGGAAGGACGTGAAGCGCGGGCTTCGGCAGGCGCTCTCGCAGGGCCTGTGGCCGTGGTCCGACAAGACGCCCTACGGCTACCGGCGCACGGAGGAAAGGAACGCCAGAGGGGCCCTGCGGTTCCGCCTCGCGGTCTCCGAGGAACAGGCCCCCGTGGTCCGGTACATCTTCGATCTCTACTTCGCCGGCCTCGGGTTCAAGGCCATCGCCGCACGCCTCACGGACGAGGGCGTCGCGCCTCCGAGTCGGTCTGATGTCCCGAAGGAGAGGCTCGCCGACTGCTGGCGCTCTAAGCACGTCCAGCGCATCCTCGGGGGAGCCCCGATCTACTACGGCAGCATCGACTGCGAGGGCGAGCTGTTCCCCATCGTGGACGGCATCGTCTCGAAGGAGACCTGGGACCGCGCTCGCGCTCTCGCCGGTGTCCGCCTGCGGAAGAAGTCGACGGTGGCGACCTTCGGAGCGGGCAAGGTCTCCGACCACGGGGTTCTCCGACCGTGGCTCCGGTGCGCCGGCTGCGAAGGCTCCATCGCCGTGGTCCGAGGCGGCCACGAAGGGCACCGGCACTTCTACTACACGTGCCGGACCCGACAGGAGAACAAGGCGGCGTGTCCCGGGATCTCTTGCCGAACGGACATGCTGGACGACATCGTCCTGACGGCCATCGAGCGAGATGTCCTCACGGCGGCCAAGGTCCGGGCGCTGATCGAGGACACGCTGGAACGGATGCGGACGGACGCCGGGGGAGAGGTCGTCGAACGCCGTGCCGTGCTGGACGCCCGGCTGAAGGAACTGGACCGGAAGATTCGGACGACGGCCATGCAGGTCACGGATGGGCTCATCGAGGCCGACGACGCGAAGGCCATGAACGCGCCCCTCCTCGTAGAGCGGGACGCGGCGCGGGCCGAGCTGAAGAACCTCCCCGTGCCCGAGGCCGTCCCGACCATCGACGAGATCGACGCCGACGCCTTCCGCGAGGACATCGCGCAGCAGTATCGGGCCGCCGAGGTTGGTATCCGTCGGACGGCCCTGGACCGCATCATCACCGAGATTCGGCTGGAACCCGGCGTAGCCCGCCTATTCTACGCCTGGAAGGACGCCGGGAGCCCGGAACCTTACCAAGAACCGCCCGGCCCCCCAAACGCCCCCAAATCCCCCCGACTCCCATCCGCATCCACCCGGCTCGGATCCCCAGCATTGACGCCCGGGCTGGTGGTCGACAGGTGAAAGTCCGTCGTGAATTCCGGGTCCGCGGTGAGGTTGCCGTCGCGGCCCGTGGGGTCGCTCATCCCCACGAATTCGTTACCGTTGTTGCCCCACGTGAGGGTGTAGCGCCACTCGGGCGTCGACGAGGAATTCGCGGCCACCGCGTTCCCGTCGTTGGCGGAGAGGATGCTGTCCGACACCACCGCGCTCCCCACGCTGCGCAACGCCATCGCCGAGCCTTCGTCCGCCGAGTTGGCGTTGAGCACCACGTTGTACATCGCGAGCGACGCCTGCTCGAAGTAGATGCCCCCGCCCGCGCTGGAGGCCACGTTTCCGGAGAAGACGGCATTTTCCAGATGAAAAGTGCCCGTCTTGACGCAGATTCCCCCGCCGCTGCCCGCCTGGTTGCCGGTCATCACCAGGCGCGACGCCTTTAGATCGAACAACTTGCCATCAAACCCGATGGCCCCCCCGCACCCGCCGCTCACGTTCTCCTCGAACACCGAATCCGTCAGCTCGATGTTCCAGAAAGGGAATGCCATGTGCACGGCGCCGCCGTCGCCATCGGACGTATTGCGTCGGAACACGTTTCCGGTCGAGGAGGTGTTGTCGTCGTCGATCTCGATGGCGCCACCTTTGCCGCTTGCCGTGTTGTCCTCGAAGGTGTTGTTGACCACCTGGCTGGCGTTGTGGGACACCTTCATGGCGCCGCCGTCACCCCCCGAGGCCGCGTTGGATCGGAAGGTGTTCCCCTCGATCAGGGCCCCGCCGTAGAGCATGCGGAGCGCGCCCGCGTCGTCGGTCGCCGTGTTGTCGTGAAAGCTGTTCCGGAAGATGTGGCCCGTGCCGCTCTCCGTGAACCCGCCACCGCCGTCCGTGCCGCAGGTGTTCTCGTACACCTCGTTGTAGGCGATGTCCCCGCTGTGAAGCACGCCCGCGAAGCCGCCGCCCGTGAACAGGGCGTCGTTCCGCCGCACCACGTTGCGCGAGAACGAATAGGCGCCGTCGAACCATGCGCCGCCGCCGACGTGCCCGACGTTGTCCTCGAACACGCTTCCCGTCGTGCTTCCCGCCGCACCCATGATGTACAGCCCGCCGCCGTCCGCACCCATGTTGGTCGCGACGGTGGCCTCCTCGACGGTGAGCGTGCCCCCTTGGAAGTACCCGCCGCCGCCATCCCCCCCGGAACGGTTCGCGAGCAGCTGGGTACGCACCATGGACACGGTGCAGTCGAGCGTGGCGATTCCGCCGCCCTCCTGGGCCACGCCGTGGGTGATCGTGCTGTCGACGAGGGTGAGCTCAGCCCCCTCGCACCACACGTTGCCGCCCCGGTCCGCGTTCCCGTTCGTGAGGATCACGCCCTCGACCGTGACCTTGGCCAGCCCGGCGGTCGACGTGACCTCGAGGACACGCCCGGCGCCGTGCCCATCGAGGGTGGTGGCCCCGGTCCCGTGCAACGTGAGCGCGCGGCCGTCGATCACCACCGCCTCGGCGAACGACTCTCCGCACAGCTCGAGGATCGCCCCCTCCGGAGCCGCGTCGACCGCGCTCTGAACGGTGGCATGGTCGGCCGTACCATCCCCGCACACGGTCAGTACGACCGGGGGAACCACGACTTCGGCCGTGTCGTCCGGAGTTCCGGTGTCACCGGTGTCCGGCAGCTCATCGCCACCGCCACCGCCGCCCCCCCCGGGGGGCTTGCCGCCCTCGGAGCCGACACAGCCAACACTACACGCCAGGAGAATGACCAGACAACCCAGGCCACGCATGGATCTCGTACGCACAGCTTGACTCCCACCCTGCGTAGGATGGTAGACACGAGCGCGACCAGGGGGAGAGGGTGGCTATCCGTTCTCCGCCCGGATCTTCGCCAATTCCTCCGCCACCACCCCGGCCGTCCATCCCAGCTGGGCCTCGGAGTGCAGCGATGACAGAAAAAAGCGCAGCCGCGAGGCGTTGTCCGCGACAGCCGGGTACAGGATTGGCTGAACGTTCACGCCCCGCTTCATCAGGGCGTCCGACAACAGGAGGGCGTGGAAGCTGTTCCCCACGATGACGGGACACACCCCGCTCTCGCCGGCGGAGGGGCCCGTGTCCAACCCGTGCTTCTGGCACTCGACGTAGAAGAACCGCGCGTTGGCCTGGAGCTTCTTCACGTTCTCGGGCTCGCGCTCCATGAGCTCGAGCGAGGCGATGGCGGCCATCGTGTTCGCGGGCGAGAGGCCCGCCGAGTAGATGAAGCCGGGCGCCGTGTACTTCAGCATCTGGACGAGCACGCGGGAGCCCGCGATGTATCCGCCGCAGCTGGAGAGGGACTTGGAGAGGGTGCCCATCCAGATGTCCACGTCCGTGCCGGGCACCCCGAAGTGCTCCGATACGCCGTAGCCGCGCTCCCCGACGACGCCGAACGAGTGGGCCTCGTCGACCATCAGGAAGCACTTGTGACGCTTCTTGAGCGCCACGTAGGCGGGCAGATCGCACATGTCCCCGTCCATCGAGTACACACCCTCGATGACGATGAGGGTCTTCTCGAAGTTGGGCCTGAGCTGCTCCAACAGGCGGGCCAACGCGGCGCTGTCCCCGTGGGGGAATGGCCGGCGCGTGGCGCCCGAGAGCTTCATCCCCTGGAACACGGAGTCGTGGATGAGCTCGTCGTGGAGGATGAGGTCCTTCGGGCCGAACAAGTGCCCGACCGTGGTCACGTTGGTCGCGTGCCCGGCGGTGAACACGATGGCGTCATCGACGCCGAGCGCCTTCGCGATGCGCTGCTCCAGCTCGAGGTGGATCGGGCGCTCGCCCGACGCAACCCGGCTCGCACTCACGCTCGTGCCGTATTTGCGCACCGCCTCCATCACCCGGGCCTCCACGTAGGGGTGCCCGGAGAAGCCGAGGTAGTTGTACCCGGAGAAGTGCACGCGCTCCTTGCCGGCGATCTCCACCACGTCCCGCGCGGTGCCTTCGAGCACCTTGAAGTACGGGTTGTCGATGCCGAGCATCAGGGCCGCCTGCAAGCGCTGATCGAGGTCGATCCACGCGGGGAACCGCGCGAAGTCGGTGAACTCGGGCGCGATGGCCAGCTCGCCGGGGAGCGCGCGGAGCTCGCCCTCCACCCCCTCGCCGATGGCCACGACCTCGCCGTTCGCGCGGCGGAGCACGACGGTGCCGGTGAAACGGTCGCCGGTGTTGGCCTCGAACGTCACGGCGACGTCGAGCACCTCGTCGGGGGTGACGTGCGCGGCGCCGGAGGGGCGCTGGGTCCACGCGCGCACCTTGACGGGAAACCCCGCGCGCTGGCGCTTCTCGAACGCCCAGAGCCCACACAGCTGCAGCGTGGAGTCGATGGCGAGCGGCGAGAACGTCCACCCGTCCTGGCCCCAGGCCGCGGACGCGCCGACGCGTACCTTGCCGGTGACGTGCTGCTCGCCCAGCAGGCCGACCGCCACGATCCCCTGGAGGACGGGGCCGTGGAAGGTGTGGTTGCTGTAGAAGTCGGCGAGCGAGGTCTTGGCGGCGGCACCACCGACGGGCGCGTCCGGCGGCGCGAGGTCCGCCGCTGTCACCCCGATCCGGCCCTCCCAAGCCAGCTTGGATCCGACGAGCACGCGGAACCGATCGCCGTCGAGGCGGAGACGCGCGACGAGCGGCTTCTCCACGATGACGCCGTCGTACAAGGTCAGATCGCGCACGATCGGGGCGCCCCCCGGAGGGCCCACCGCCGCACCCAATCGAACCGCCCACTCGAGCACCATCGCCATCGGGACGGTGGGGCGGCCCATGAGCGCGTGGTCGCGCAGCCAGGGAATGTCGGGGGAGAGCGCCTCGGCGACCTCGATCGAGCGGCGCGCCTCGGGGAGGTCGAGGCCGATCACGACCTCGCCGCCTGTGGGAGAACCGCCGAGCGTGCCGAGCGCGTGGAGGAACGCGCGGGCGCCCTGCGCGGTGTCCACGAACACCACGCCGTCCTCGCGCATCGCGACGCGCATCGGGAGCGGAACGGTGCCGACCATGGTGGATTCCGCCCACGGGCCCCACACCTGGACCTGGGCCGAGATGCCGCGCTCGGAGAGGGAGCGGGCGACGCCGACCAGGGCGTCGTTCGCGGCGGCGTACTCGGTCTGGTAGGCGTTGCCGAAGAAGGCCGCGTAGCTGCCGATCGCGCTCACCCACTTCACACCCGGACACGCGTCCACCAGGCGCGTGAGCCCGTTGACCTTGATGTCCCAGGCCGGCCCCCCGTCGGCCTTGCCCACCGGCCCGTCCGCGAGGACACCCGCGGCATGCACGATGCCGTCGATGCCGTCGAGGGTCGGGATCACGTCGCGCACATCAGCGCGCACATAGCGGGCGGAGGCGCCCAGGTTCGCCAGGGCGTCACCCGGGTCCTGCCGCGAGCCGAGCAGCACGACCTCCGCGCCCGCGTCGACCAGGGCCTTGGCGAGCACCTGGCCGAGCCAGCCGGTGCCGCCGCTCACGAGGATGCGCTGACCGGCGACACGGGTCGGCGTCGCCTCCGCGGGCAGGGCCTCGAGGCCGATCACGCTCCGGATCCCGCTGACGTACGAGACGACCAGATCGCGCTCGGCCGCCGCCAGCTCGCGCGCGGCGTCCGACTCGGTGCCGTACACCACCACGACCTTGTGGTCGGGCCACTCGCGCGCCAGGGAGCGCACGAAGCCGGCGAGGCCGTTCGACGCCTTGTTGCCGACGCTGACCGCGAGATCGCCGGGGGACAACCCACGGAGCGCGGCGATGGTCGGGCTGACGAGCACCCGCCCCGTCGTCTCGCGGGAGTAGCCGGAGAGCGGGGCGAGGCGCGGCACCGGCCGGTAGAGAACCAGCTCCCGATCGGGCTCGGTGAGCGCCACCGTCGAGGCTTCGGCGCCCTCGATGTGGCGCACCAGGTCGGCCACGGTGGGGGAGGTCGCAAAAAGCGAGCGGGGGATGCCGGTGAAGCCCGGCACGGCCTCGCCGAGCTTCGTCGAGAGCTCCGCGAGCATGAGCGAGTCGAAGCCGAGGTCGTCGAGGAGGCGCTGCTCCACGCGGAGCGCGTCGAGCGGAAACGCCGACACCTTGGACACGACGCGGAGCACGCGGGCGCGCAGATCGTCGTCGGGGGATGCGTCTACGACCTCGGCGGCGACGGGAGCGGAGGCGGTCTCGACCGCGCCCTTGGCGCCGTACACGAACTCGGCGGACGCCCGCGCGGTGTCCTGGATGACCCAGTAGGATTGGGTGGAGAACGGGGTGGGCGGCAACGACGCGAGGCCCTCGCCGAACCCGGTCAGATCGATCCGGTGGCCGTCGGCGGCGAGGCGCGCGAGGACGCGGAGGAGCCCGAGCCCGTCCGTTTCGGCGTCACTCGCGACGGAGAGGATCTCGGCCTCGTGCACGACGCCCCGCGCGAACGCCGTGAGCGTCGCGCCGCTGCCGAGCTGCACGAAGATGCGCGCGCCGGCGTCCCAGCACTGCCGGAGGCCGCGCACGTACTCCACCGGGGAGGTGGCGTGGCGCGCGAAGATGGCCCGTACGGCGTCGGGCGACGTGGGCGGCAGCGCGGCGATGCACGAGGCCATCGGGATCGTGGGGGCGGCAAAGGTCACCTCCCCGAGCCCACGATCGACGTCGGGCTGGACCGACTCGAGCATCGGCGAGTGGAACGCGTGCGACACCGGGATGCGACGCGCCTTCAGCCCGACGGCGGTGAGGGCGAGGATCGCGGCATCCACGTCCGCCGTCGGTCCCGAGATCACGTTCTGGCGCGGGTGGTTTCGGTTGGCGATCACCACGGAGGCGGGCAGGTGCGGGAGGATCTCCTCGGCCGTCGCCATCACCGCGGCCATGGCCCCGTGGTCGCCGGGCATCGCCGACATGGCCTTCCCGCGGCTGGTGACGAAGCGCAGCGTGTCCCGGACGGACGCGCCGCCCGCGAGCGCCGCGGCGGTGAACTCTCCGAGCGAGTGGCCGAGCACGATGGCGGGCGTGACGCCGTAGCGGGCGAGCACGGCCGCCACGGCGATGCCGATCGCGAACATCGCCGGCTGCGCGATCTGCGTGTCGGTGAGGGCCTCCTCGGTGGCTTCGGGCGCCCAGATGTAGTCGGTGAGCGGGCGCCCTCCGGGCATGGAGGTCGTGAGGTCGAGCACGGCCTCGGTCGAAGCGGAGATCGACTCCGCGAAGTCGGGCAGGTACAGCCAGTCGCGGAGCATCCCGACCTTCTGCATGCCCTGGCCGGGGCAGAGAAAGGCCACGGGCACGGGCGCGGCGGCATCCCCGAGCACCGTGTCACGGTCGAGGGCGCCGCGCGTCAGGGGGTCCTTCGCCAGAGCGTCGGCGGCCTTCTGCAGGCGGACGGCGAGCTCCTCGACGGAGCGGGCCACGATCGCCACGCGCACGGCGCGGCGCTTGCGCCCCAGGTTGATGGTGTGGGCGATGGAGGCCAGATCCCCCGCATCCCCCACCGTGGCGGCGAGCTCCGCGCAGTGCTCGCCGAGCAGCACGCCGTTGTCCGCGCTGGTCACGACGAGCAGGCCCGGCAACGCGTGGAGCGGCTCCGGTGGCCGCGCGCCCACGAAGATGCGACCCCGGCCCGATCCGCGCGCGCGATCCGAGGCGCGCCCGTGACCGAACGCCGGCGCCTCCTCGAGCACCACGTGGCCGTTGGTGCCGCCGAACCCGAAGGACGACACCGTCGCCCGGCGCGGCGTCACGCTGCGCCAGGGGGAGGCGGCGGTGGGGACGCTGAAGGTGCCGTCGTCGAGCTGGTGCAACGGGTGCGGCGTGATCCAGTTCGCGAGCGGTGGGATGGTCTTGTGGTGCAGCGCGAGGACGGCCTTGATCAGGCCCGCGATCCCCGCCGCCGACATCGTGTGGCCGATGTTCGCCTTGGCCGAGCCGAGCGGCACGGGCGGCGCGTTGTCGGGGCGCCCCGCGAGCATCGTGCGGAGGGCGCCGAGCTCGGTCTTGTCTCCGACGGAGGTGCCGGTGCCGTGGGCCTCGACGTACCCGACCTGGTCTCCGGTGATGCCGGCGTCCGCCCAGGCCTGCGCGATGACGGCCTCCTGGCCCTCGGCGCGGGGGCTCATCGGGCCGTCCCCGCGGCCGTCGTTGTTGCAGCCGCTGCCCCGGATCACGGCGTAGACGCGATCGTGGTCGCGCACGGCGTCCTCCAGGCGCTTGAGCATGACCATGCCCACGCCCTCGCCCTGCACGAAACCGTCTGCCTCCGCGTCGAAGGGGCGGCACACGCCCTTCGCGCTGATGGCCCCGATCCGCGAGAAGGCGATGAGGTTCTCCGGCGAGAGGTTCAGGTACACGCCGCCGGCCAGCGCGGCGTCGATCTGGCCGTCCCGCAGGTAGGTGACCGCGTCGTGAATCGCGACGAGCGCGGAGGCGCACGCGGCGTCCACCGTGAAGGTCGGCCCGCCCAGATCGAGCTCCTGGGCCACCACCGCCGCGGACATGTTGCCGAGCGCGCCGGCGGCGGAGAAGGCGCGGGTCTGCGCGACGCGGTTCACCGCGGCGGCCATCCGACGGGCTTCGTCGGCGGTCTCGGCGCCGTGCCCGAGATCACCCGAGGCCATCATCGCGGCGGCCACGCGCGTGCTCATCAACGAGCGGTACTCGGTGCAGGAGAGCCCGAGGAAGGTGCCCACGCGGCGCCGGTTCAGATCGCGCCCGAGCGCGCCCGGGCGGCTCCCCACGTCGCTCGCGCGGTCGATCGCGGGGGCGTAGCCGGCGTCCTGCAGGGCGTGCCATGCCGCCTCGAGGACGAAGCGCTGCTGCGGATCCATGACCTCGACGCGGCGGGGCGGGATGCCGAACTCGAGCGCGGCGAAGCTGCGCACGTCGTCTACGAACGCGCCGTGGGGCGCGTAGTAGCGGTCGGTGGCGCGCTGCACGTCGCTGAAGAAGGCCTCGTGGCTCCAGCGATCCGCGGGCGGCGGCCCGAAGGCATGGCGACCCTCGCGGATCAGCTGCCAGTAGCGCGACACGTTGGGCGCGCCGGGAAAACGACATGCCATCCCGACGATCGCGATCGGGCCACCGGACGTGCGGGCCATTGGTGCTCTCCTGCTGAAGCTTGGCCCGCTCTTTGAGCGAGCTCTGTCCGCGAGGCTGGTGACCGGAGGCGGATCAGCCCCGGTTCTTCTCGATCAACGCGACGAGGTCCCCGAAGGTGTTGATGCGGACCATGACCTCGTCGGAGAACTGGACGTCCAGCTTCTCTTCGAGGTAGCCGACCATCTCCATCGTCGCGACGGAGTCCAGCCCGATGTCGCGGATCTCGGTCTCGGGCTTGAGCCCGGCGAGCTTGGAGGCCTTGCTCGTGTCCACCGCGGTGATCGCGGCCTTGATCAGTTCCATCGCTTCCATGTTCACAATCCGAGTCGAGAGGTTCGAGAGGGGGCTGGGGTACGGTTCAAGAGGGTCGGTTGAAGACTTTGCTGGCGGCGTGGGTAGCACGTCCGAGCAGGGAACGGGCGAGGTGGCGGGCCACGGTGAGCCGTTCACCGGCGGTGCCGAGGGTGCGGACGCCCTCCCCGCCGAGCTGGCCGGCGAGGTACTGCTCCCGCGTCTTGCGACGTTGGAGCTTGCCGGACGAGGTCTTCGGGAGCTGGCCGGCCGCGAGGAGGATCACGTCGGACACCTTGAGCGAGAGCCGGTCGGCGACGGTCTTGGCGATCGTCTCCTTCAGGTCCGCCGGGGGTTCGGAGCGGGTCTCGACGACGACCACCAGCTCCTCGCTCTCCTTGCCGGGGCGGGAGAAGGCGACCACGTTGCCCTTGCGCACCCCATCGATCTCGGCGACCGCCCACTCGATGCTCTGCGGGTGGTGATTGCGGCCGTTCAGGATGATGAGATCCTTGCTTCGGCCGGAGATGAACACGTTGCCGTCGTGCACGAAGCCGAGGTCACCGGTGCGGAGCCAGATGGTGGGGTCCGCGGCGCCGTCCGCCGTCGTGAGCGGGCGGTACACCTCGGCGGTGGCGGCCTCGTTCTTCCAGTACCCGTCGGTCAACGAGGGGCCTGCAAACACCAGCTCGCCCTCGCGGTCCTCACCGAGGAGGTTGCCCTCGAGGTCGATGACGGCGATGCGGTGCTGGTTGAAGGGCTTGCCGCAGCCCACGAAGGCGAGCGCGAGCGCATCGTCCTCGGGGGTGACCACCTTGCCCTCGCCGCGAAAGGCCTCCGCGTCGAGCAGGAGCACCGGAAGGTCGGCGCCGACGGGCGCGAAGGACATCGCGAGCGTCGCTTCGGCCATGCCGTACGCGGGCATGGGCACGCCGGGCTTGAGGCCGCAGGCGGCGAAGCGCTCGACGAACTCGAGCATCACGTTCGCGTTGATCGGCTCGGCCCCGCAGCCGATGAGGCGCACCCGGGAAAGGTCCCACGTGGCGAGCTCCTTCTCCGAGGCGCGCTTCGTCGCGAGGGCGAACGCAAAGTTCGGCCCGAAGGACAACGTGCCCTTGTAGTCGTGCATGGTCTGCAGCCAGACGTTCGGCCGCTTCACGAAGGAGAGCGTCGGGATGTACACCACGTCCGTCGCCTTGAAGAGCGGCGTGATGACGAACCCGATGAGCCCCATGTCGTGGTACAGCGGCAGCCAGCTGATCGCGACGTCGCTCCCGAGCTCGAGGCCCATGCCCTCCGTCGCGATCGCCCAGCAGTTGGCTACGAGCGACCGGTGCGACACCATCACGCCCTTCGGCGCGGAGGTGGAGCCGCTCGTGAACTGGAGGAACGCCAGATCGTCCGGGGTGATGTCCGGCAGCGGCCCTTCGCTCCGCTTGCCCGCGTCGAGCGACTCGACCAACAGCAGGTCCTTGATCGTCGACACCTTGGGAACAACCTGCCACAAAACGGATGACAGGGCCTTGTCCGTGATGATGAGCCGGGCCCCCGCCACCTCGAGGATGGTCACCGCGCTGTCCGCGTAGGCGTCGAGCTTGCCAAACGAGAGCGGCGGGAACATCGGCACGGGGACCAGCCCCGCGAGCAGGGCGCCGAGGAAGGTGATGACGAAGTCCTGCGGCTGCGAGAGCACCATGGCCACGCGATCGCCGCGGGTCAGGCCCTGGCCGAGCAGCGCGTGCGCCCGCACTTCCGCCGCCTTGTAGAGCGCGGCGTAGGAGAAGAACGTCGGCTTGTTGGCGTTGTCGAGGAAGGTATGTCCGTGCTTCTCCACGCCGCGGATGCGACGGAGCGCCTCGACGACCGTCGCGGGAGCCTGCGACAAATCGACGGTGACAGGGTGTGTCTGGGACAACATCTGGGACGACATCGGGGGCACCCTCCGAGGGCCGCACCTCTAGCACAGGGTACCCGGGTCGGCCAAGTGCCTGTTCCGAGATACACAATCAACCCGCCGGTCAGTATGGATTACGCACCTGCCGCCTACCTGGCGACGCGCTGAAAGCTCCACGCCAGCGCGGGCGGCGTGAGCAGCGTCGTGAGGATCACCATGATGACGACGGCGGTGAACGTGCCGTCGTCGATGATGCGCTCGCCGGCCACCGTGAGCCCCAGGCCGATGTTCGCGAAGATCAGGCCCACTTCGCCGCGGGGGATCATGCCGATTCCGATGGGCAGCTTCCGGATCGACTTGTCCAAGACGCCCAGCATGCAGAGCTGCTTGCCGACGAACGCCGCCACGGTGAGCGCCAGCGCCAGCCCGAGCACGTCGAGGTGGGCGAAGGTCGCGAGGTCGACGCGAAAGCCCATCACCACGAAGAACACGGGCGCGAGGAAGTTGGAGACGGGGCGGACGAGCTGCTCGAGCTGGTGCTCTCCCTTGTCCACGAAGGGCTGGTAGTGGGCGCCCTCGAGGATGAGGCCGGCGGCGAACGCCCCGACGATCGGCGCGAGCCCGAACACCCCCGCGAGCCACGACAGGCAGAAGCAGAACGCGAGGCTGATGCCGAGGAGCACACCGCCACCCCGCATCCGGGCAGCGTTGCGGTAGAGGTAGGGGGTCAACAGCACCCCGAGGCCGACGGAGCCACCGAGGAACAGCACCGCCTTGCCGATGATGACCGCGATGGGGCCGAGCTCGGGCGCCACGTCCTGGTTGGCGGCGGCGATGATGCCGCTCACCGCGGCGAGCGCGACGAGCCCGAGCACGTCGTCGATGACGGCGGCCCCGAGGATGACGCGCGCCTCCTTGCTCTGGCTCTGACCGATGTCCCGGAGGACGCGGGCGGTGATGCCGACGCTGGTGGCGGTGAGGGTGGCGCCGAGGAACAGGTGCACGTAGACCGAGTGGGTGGGCAAGAGGACGACGCCCACGCCGAAGCCGAGGACGGCCGGCGCGATCACGCCGAGCACCGCGACGGCGAACGCGGATGCGCCCACGCGCGCCATCTGTTGGACCGTCGACTCCAGGCCCACCTCGAACAGGAGCACGATCACGCCGAGGTTCGCGAGCGCATCCACGATGGGATCGGTGCCGATGAAGCTGAAGCCGTCGAAGCCGAAGAGGTGGAGGTTGCCGACGAGCACGCCGCCGACGAGCTCCCCGAGAACGGACGGCTGGCGGAGGCGCTGCGCGAGGTCGGCGCCGACCTTGGCCGCGACGAGGATGATCGTCAGCGCGAGCAGCGTGGGGCCGAGCGAGTCGTGTCCCTCGCTGGCGTGCGCGATCATGGGAAGGGCGCAGAGGAACAGGGGAAGCAGACGGAACCGCACGGAGCCCTCGGGGACGCCCTGCTAACGCACGAGCTGGGGGTCGGGGGCGTTAGACCGGAGGTCATGCTCCCCTGGTCCGGCCTGCCCGTCACCGTCATGTCGTCCCACATCGACATGTTCGGCCACGTCAACCACACGCGGTACCTCGAGTACATGGAGTGGGCGCGCTTCGCCTGGGCCGCGCACCTCGGCGTGCCGCTCCCCGAGCTGGTGCGCGACGAGGGCATCGGCCCCGCCATCATCCGCGCGGCGCTCTCCTTCCGTCGCGAGTGCCGCCTGGGAGACGAGCTCCTGGTCACCGTGCGCGTCGTCTCCGCGCGCCGCGGCATCGGGCGGCTTCACCAAGACATCGTCGACCGTCACACCAACGAGCGTGTGTGTGACGCGGAGATGGCGTTCGTCATGCTCGATCTCGCCACGCGCAAGGCGGTGCCGCTTCCCGCGTTCTTCCTCGATCAACTGCCCGTCCGCGGCGCTTGATTCGAACCGAGGTGTCCAGATGCCCGTTCACGAGCTGTTTCCTTACCTCCGCGTCCGCGGGGCCTCCGAGGCCATCACCTTCTACGCCCGCGCGTTCGGCGCCGTCGAGCTGTTCCGCCTCACCGAGCCCGGCGGCCGCGTGGGTCACGCCGAGATCACCATCGACGGGCACACCGTCATGATCTCGGACGAGTACCCCGAGTACGGAATCAACGGCCCCGCCTCGCTGGGGGGCGTCGCGTCCGACCTGCACCTCCACGTCGACAACGCGGACGAGGCCCTCCAACGCGCGGTCGACGCCGGGGCCACGCTCGTCCGGCCGGCGACCGACCAGTTCTACGGCGAGCGCTCCGGCCGCGTGCGCGATCCGTTCGGCCACGAGTGGACGATGGGGCACTCGATCGAGACGCTCACGCACGAGGAGATGCAGCGGCGGTTCAACGCGCTGTATACGCCGGGCGAATAGTACCCATCCTCTCTCGATATTCCTGATTTTCCAGATCCGGCGCCGGAGGAAGGCAAATCAGGAAGGCAGGAATAGAGGAAGGCAGGAAGCAAGGCAAGAACGCGTAAGGACCGACCCGTCCCGTCCGGCTCCCCCTCCTGCATTTCTAGCTTCCTGCATTCCTGATTCTCCGGATCCGGATCGTACGCCAAGAGGGCATGCGACCGTCCCCTCCCGTCCCGCTCCCCCTCCTGCATTCCTAGCTTCCTGCATTCCTGATTCTCCGGATCCGGGATCGGGAGGAAGGCAAATCAGGAAGGCAGGAATAGAGGAAGGCAGGAAGCAAGACAAAAAGACGTCGGACCGTCCCCTCCCGTCCGCCTCCTCCTCCTGCATTCCTAGCTTCCTGCCTTCCTGATTCTCCGGATCCGGATCCGCAGACGCCCAGGAGCCTCCTCGCCCCATACCGCGATAGATGCCGTTCATGGCCACGAATGACGGTTTCACCCCATGACCGACGACACCCTCCTCCACCGGGAGCTCGCCGCCCGCCAGGCCGACCGCGCCGTGGTCCGCATCTACCGGGATCGCCTGGGTGACGAGGGGATCCTCGGCCGCGTGGCGCAGTTCTCGGAGGACGTGCTCGTGCTCGCGCGGCTGGACGGCGAGAGCCGAGACGAGGGGCTGACCGCCTTGCGGATGGACGACATCACTCGCATCGGCTCTGGCACGCGGGAGGCCCAGGCGCACACCGCTCTCGCGACGGATCTGCTCTACAACCCGATGGAGGAGGCCTCGCTCACCGACCTCGCCGCCACCCTCTCGGCGCTCGCCCGCCGCTACCCGATCCTCGCCCTCCACACCGAGCACTACACCCCCGACGAGACCTACATCGGCGTGCCCGGCGTGCCCGACGACGACCACCTCGTGCTCCAGGCCTGGGGCTCGGCCCTGACGCTCGACACGCACCAGGTCGTGCTCCTCCACGATCTGATCACCCGCGTCGACGCCGGCGATGCCTACCTCAACTGGCTCGTCCGCGCCCACGCCCTCCAGCGGCAGGGGTAGCGGCCGGAGCAGAGTCAGGGCGAACGGACCGCGCGGACGCGGCCGTCGCGGAGGCGGAGTCGCAGGGCCGGACAGCCCCGAACCTCATCCCCGGAGCGCCGCCCGCTGCGCATACAACACCGCCTCCGCCTGCCGCTCCCGCGCGAGCGCGCCGTCGGACTCTGTCGCGTCGAGCAGCTCCTTCGCGAGCGCGAGCGCCACCGGGTCCCGCGTCGCGATCTCGGCGGCCCATGCGAGCGCGTCGGCGCGCGGATCGTCGGCGATCCGGTGCACGATCCCCCAGGCGAGCGCGATCTGCGCGTCGATCACCCGACCCGCCAGGATCATCTCTTTCGCGCGCGAAGGCCCGGCCAGCCGCGCCAGCCGCGTGGTGCCCCCGGCCGAGGGGAGGATGCCGAGCTTCGTCTCGGGCAGCGAGAACCGCGCCGCGGGCCCGGCCACGCGAAGGTCACACGCGAGGGCGAGCTCGAAGCCGCCCGCCACCGCCGCGCCCTGCACCGCCGCGATGGTGACGACGGGAAGCCGGGCGATCGCGGTGAACACGCGCTGGGACCGGAGCTCGAGCGCGTCGAGGGGGGCGGCGTGCTCCATCGCGCCGAGGTCCGCCCCGCCGCAGAAGGCGCGCTCCCCGGTGGAGCAGATCACGAGGACCCGGTGAGTGGCCGCGAGCTCCTCCGCGGCGACCAGCAGGGCATCGAGGTGCGCGCGGTCGTATGCGTGGGCGCGATCGGGACGATCCAGCCACAGCTGGCCGACGTCGCCGTGGCGTTCGGTGCGGATCGACATCTCGCCGAGATAACCTCCCGGGGATGAAGTTCCGCGTGGTCTGGGACCAGATGGAGGAGTGCCCGTACCTCCCCGGCCAGGTGGCGAGGCTGCCGCTGCGGCTCCCGCCCCGGCTCCTCACCCCGGAGGAGCTCGACATACGGCTCGAGCTGGGCGAGCGGCGCTCCGGGCGCATGGTCTACCGCACGCAATGCCCCGCCTGCACCGCCTGTGAGCCCCTGCGCGTGTCGGTGGCGCGGTTCGAGCCGTCGAGCTCCCAGCGCCGCACGTGGCGTCGTAACCGGGCCGACGTTCATGTCGAGGTCGGGGACCCCGAGCTCTCCGACGAGCGGCTCGCGCTCTACAACCGCCACAAGATGGAGCGCGGCCTCGCCCGCAGCGACGAGCCCCTGGGCGCCGCGGGCTACCGCGCCTGGCTGGTCGACACGTGCGTCCACTCGAAAGAGCTCCGCTACTACGTGGGGACGCGGCTCATCGGCGTGAGCATCCTCGACATCGGGCGTACGAGCGTGTCGAGCGTCTACCACTACTTCGATCCTGACGAAGCGCGCCGCTCCCTCGGCGTGTACTCGGTGCTCCGCGAGATCGCGTGGTGCGAGGAGCTCGGCATCGAGTGGTACTACCTAGGCCTGTACGTGCGGGACTGCGTACACCTCGCCTACAAGGGTGGCTATCACCCGCACCAGCGTCGGATCGCGGGAGAGTGGGCGGACGTGATCGGCGAGCCCGAGTAGGGCGCCGACCGCGAGTCAGCCGCCGTGCCCGGTGTGCTGGAGCACCACCGAATACCCCACGGCCACGCCCTCGCCCGGGTTCTCGTAGCCGTGGCGTTGGTCGCCGCGAAACACCACGACGTCGCCGGGGCCGAGCTCGAAGCGCGCGCCCCCCACGGTGAGCGCGACGGTGCCGGACTCGCAGGTGAGGTACTCGCGGGTGCCGGGCGTGTGGGGAATGCCCGCGAACCGGCCGCCCGGGGGCAGCTCGAACCGCTCGATCTCCGTGCCGGGCAGCGGCTCGGGGAGGAGGCGGCGGACGCGCGCGCTGCCCGGAGTCCGGGTGGGGAGCGCCTCGCGGCGGTAGAGCCGGGCCTCGACCGCGCGCGCGGCCAGCAGCTCCTCGATCCCGACGCCCAGGGCCTCGGCGGCGGCGGCGAGCACCGCGAGCGTCGGGTTTGCGTCCCCGCTCTCGAGGTGGGTCCAGGTGGCACGCGGCAGCCCCGCCTTCCGGGCGAGGGCCGTCTGGGAGAGGCCCCGCGCCTCCCGGAGCTGGCGGAGGTTGCCCGCGAGGTGCGTGGAGAGTGGACCAGCCAGCGGCATTCCTCCGTGCCCCCCGCTGTAACTTCGCTCGGCGATCGGGCAAGGGATTGGCGGATCGGCGGCCTCGGCGGGCCGGAGGGAGAACACTGGGGGGGCAACACGGAGCTCACGAATGTCCCACATCCCCCCCTTTCGAGGCGCCATCATCACCGGCGCCAGCCGCGGCCTCGGCGCCGCCTTCGCCCGCGCGCTCGCCGCCGACGGCACCCGCGTCCTGCTCGTCGGGCGCCACAAGCCCGCGCTCGACATCGTCGTGGAGCAGATCCGCGCCGCGGGCGGCGAGGCCCACGCCTTCGCCGCCGACATCGCCGACAAGCACCAGACCCACGCCCTCGCCGCCGCGGCCGAAGCGCAGGTGGGCCCGGTCGACCTGCTCATCCACAACGCCAGCACGCTCGGGCCCCTGCCGCTCCGCCCGCTCGTCGAGCTCTCCTGCGAGGACCTCGCCGCGGTCCTTGAGACCAACCTCATCGGCCCCTTCCGCCTCACCAAGGTCATCGCCGGGAGCATGGCGCTCCGGGGCCGCGGCACCGTGCTCCACATCAGCTCGGACGCCGCGGTGAACGCCTACCCGGGGTGGGGCGCCTACGGGGTCTCCAAGGCCGCCCAGGACCACCTCGCGCGCAGCTTCGCGGCCGACTTCGGTGAGACCAACGTCCGCTTCCTCTCGGTCGACCCCGGCGAGATGGACACCCGCATGCATGACGACGCCATGCCCGGCCTCTCCGACGCCGATCGCGCCGCGCTCGGCCGCCCGGACGAGGTCGCCCGCCGTATCCTCGCCTCGCTCCGGGAGGCGTCATGACCGCGCCGCTGCCCTCGCTGGTGGCCGCGAACCGGCCCGGCCTCGCCCGCCGCCTACTCACCTTCCCGGCGTTGGAGCTCCATCCGTTCGGGGCGCTCCCGCGCCTCCTCGCCCCCGGGGATCTCCTCGTGGTCAACGACGCCGCGACCCTGCCCGCGTCGCTCTCCGGCACCGTCCGCGGCCTTCCCATCGAGCTGCGCCTCTCGGGCCAGCGGCCGGACGGCGCGTGGGAGACCGTCGCCTTCGGCCGCGGCGACTGGCACGTGGACACCGACCTGCGCGCGCCCCCGCCCGCGCTGGTCGTGGGCGACAAGGTGGCCCTGGGCGCCCTCACCGCCGTGGTCCTGGAGGTGTCCCACCCGCGACGTCCCGTGGTTGTGCTCGACGCGGGGGCCGCCGCGTTCTGGCACGCGCTCTACCAATCGGGCCGGCCCGTCCAGTACCGTCACTTGGATGACACGCTCGACGTTTGGGACGTCCAGACGCCCTACGCCGGGCCGCCCTGGGCGGTCGAGCCCCCGTCCGCCGGGTTGGGGCTCACCATCACGCTGATCGGGGAGCTGCGCGCCCGCGGGATCGAGGTCGTCTCGCTCACCGAGGCCGCGGGGCTCTCCGCCACGGGCGACCCCGATTTGGACGCGGCGTTGCCATTTCCGGAGCGGTACGCGGTGCCGGCTGCCACGTGGGAGGCGGTCGAGCGGGCGCGCGCCGGCAAGGTGATCGCGGTCGGCACCAGCGTCGTGCGTGCCCTGGAAACCGTGGCGCGAACCGGCGTCCTCGCGGGGGTCACCGATCTCCACCTCTCCGCGGCCAACCCGGTGCGCGTCGTCGGCGGCCTGGTGACCGGCGTCCACGCGCCCGGAACCTCCCACCACGCCCTCTTGGACGCCGTGCTCGTCGGAAACGGGCTCGACCGCGCGGGCCTCCGGGCGCTCGGGGAGCGCGCCGCGATCCTCGGGCTTCGCGACCACGAGTTCGGCGACGGGGTGCTGATGCGGGGGTAGCCAATCCGGATTTGGGCGGATGGACCGCGCGGACGCGGCCACCGCGGGGCGGGGTGGCAGGGGCGAGCCCCCCTCAGTTCACCGTCTCGTCCCCCGCCTTCTTCCCGGCGACCTTCTCCTCCCGCGACGCCCGGAGCTCCGCCGACGCCTTGCGGAGGTCCTGGGAGATCTCGTCGAGCTTCGCGACGGTGTCCTCGCTCGCGAGCAGCTCCCGGAGGCGCTCGGGCAGGCCCTCCACCCCGTCGGTGCCCTCCGGGATCAGGCCCTCCTGGCGCAGCGCCTCCGCCACGTCCTTCATGCGCTCCTTGGCCACCTCCGGCTCGTGGACCGTCTCTTGCGCCGCCTGGAGGATGCCCGTGAACGTCGCCTTCAGCGCGGCACCGAGGGCGGCCGGATCGTCCCGCAGCTGCTCGCGGCCGAGCTTCAGGTTGGCCGCCACGCGCTCCTCGCGCGCCTTGACCGCCTCCGGATGGAGCTTGGGCGGCTGGGTGAGGGCCTTGGCCACGCCCATCGCGGCGGTGCGCACCTTGTCGGCGAAGCCGAGCAGCACGTCCTGCGCGAGCTTCATGGCCTCGGCCTCGGGGACCTCGAACACGTCGAGCGCGACGGGATCGACCGTGAGCTTCTTGCCGGTCAGCGACCGCACCACGAAGTCGCCGCTCGGGAGGCTCGCATCGTCCGGGACGTAGAAGAAGCGCTTGCGGTCTTCCGTCGCGTACAGCGTATGCGTGGGCATGCGAACCCTCCGCGCCGGATGATAACCTCGCGGCACGATGGATCGACCGCCCTGCGCCGGCCTGTGGATGACCCCGATGGTCCATGTGGACGGTGACCTCACCACGTGCTGCCTGGACGAGCACCTCGTCAACCGCCTCGGCAACGTGCGGGACACCCCGCTGGCCGAGCTCTGGAAGGGGCCCACGGTGCACGCCTGGCGCCTCGCCCACGCCGAGGGGCGCTTCGCGGAGAGCGGGCCCTACTGCATGCGCTGCAACTGGCGGAGCGCGGGCGAGATGCCCCGAGAAGACGTGCTTGCCTGGCTCGACCAGACAGGCGAGAAGAGTCCTGCGGCCCGTCGGCGCGCGCGAGCTACCCCCGGTCCCGCCGAGAAGGCTACGCCCACCGCCACTCCAACGAAGGTGAAATGACCCCCGCCATCCGCACGGAGAAGCTCGCCAAAGTCTACCGCTCGGGCTTCTGGCGCATCCCCTACACCGGCCTGGTCGATCTCGATCTCGAGGTGCCCGAGGGCACGAGCTTCGGCTTCATCGGGCCCAACGGCGCCGGTAAGACGACGGCCATCAAGACCCTGATGTCGCTCCAAAAGGCCACCGGCGGCCGCGCGTGGATCCACGGCATCGAGGTTCCGAACCCCGAATCCCGCCGTCGCGTGGGGTTCCTGCCGGAGCGGCCCTACTTCTACGAGCACCTCACCGCGCGGGAATTCCTCGACTTCTACGGCCGCCTCTGCGAGGTGCCGTCGGCGGAGCGCGCTCGTCGCATCGACAAGCTGCTCGAGCGGGTCGACCTCGGCCGGTTCCGCGACGTTCCGCTCGGAAAGTTCTCGAAGGGCATGCTCCAGCGGGCCGGGCTCGCCCAGGCGCTGATCGCCGAGCCGGACCTGCTCGTGCTGGACGAGCCGATGAGCGGCCTCGACCCGCTCGGGCGCGTGCTCGTGCGGGACCTGATCCTGGAGGAGCGCCGCGCCGGCCGCACCGTCTTCTTCTCCAGCCACGTGCTCACCGACGTGGAGGCCCTCTGTGATCGCGTCGCCATCGTGGTCGGCGGCAAGCTGCGGGGCCAGGGCACCGTGCAGGAGCTGCTCGGAGAGACCGTCGCCCACGTGGACTGCACGTTCGCCGACGTAGCCGAGCGCCCCGGTGGACTCGAGGATGGAACCCTCGGGGGCCTCGTCGGTGCCCCGGGCGGGCGCGTCACCCACCGCCTCGACGCGGACCAGGTCGATCGCTGGATCGACGCGGCACGCAAGGCCGGCGGCACCGTCATCAGCGTCATCCCGGCGCAGCGCACCCTCGAGCACGTGCTGCTCGACGAGGTCGAGCGCGCACGCCCCGTGAACACGAAGCACCTGGGGGTGCTCGCATGAACCAGATCCTCGCCGTCGCGACCAACACCTTCCGCGAAGCGGTTCGCGACAAGGTGCTCCACAGCATCCTGTTCTTCGCGGTGCTGCTCCTCTGCGTGTCGCTCGTGATGCAGGAGATCACCATCGGAGACCAGGCCAAGGTCGTGCGCGGCGTCGCGCTCGGCGGCATCTCGCTCCTCGGCGGGCTCATCGCGATCTTCCTCGGGGTCGGCCTCGTGTGGAAGGAGATCGACAAGAAGACGATCTACACCCTCGCGAGCAAGCCCCTCGCGCGCTGGCGGCTCCTGCTCGGAAAGTACCTCGGCCTCTGGTTCACCCTCGCGGCCGAGGTCGGAATCCTCGCGCTGCTGTACACGGTGATCGTCGGGTCGCAGCAAGGGTTGCCGTCGGCCGACATCTACCTGTCGATCGCGATGCTGATGATGGAGCTGACGCTGCTCTGCGCGTGGGCCACGCTGTTCTCCACGTTCGCGGCGCCCACCACCGCCTCGGCCTACTCGCTGTGCATCTACCTGATCGGCCACTTCACGGACGACCTCGCGCTGTTCGGCCAACGCTCGGACGACCCGACGTTCAAGGCCCTGTGCGAGGTCCTGTACCGGGTGCTCCCCAACCTCGAGCTCTTCAACATCCGCGCCGAGGCCGTGCACGGCATCGCGGTTCCCGGGGCGGAGATCGCGTGGGCCCTGGCGTACGGCGGCGGCTATACCGCGGTCGTGCTCGTGCTCGCGATGGTCGTGTTCGAGCGTCGCGACTTCGCGTGAGCACGCCGACTTCGCGTGAACACTCCGGCAGCAGCGCGGGGACTCGCCCGATCCGGATGGCCGACCTCGCCGCCCGCCACGCGCGGGTCGCGGACGACGTCGAGCGGCGCGTCCTCGCGGTGCTCCGCTCGGGCCGGTACATCGGCGGCCCGGTCGTCACCGAGGCCGAACGTCGCCTCGCGACCCTCTTCGGCTACGCGCACGGCGTGGGCGTCAACAGCGGCACCGACGCCCTGATCTACGCGCTGATGGCCATGGGGATCCAGCCGGGCGACGAGGTGATCGTCCCCGCGGTCACCTTCTTCGCCACGGCCGAGGCCGTCGGCCGCATCGGCGCCATCCCCGTGGTGGCCGACGTGCGGGACGACCTCCCCCTGCTCGACCCCGGCACGCTCCCCCTGACCGCCCGCACGCGCGCCGTCATCGCCGTCCACCTGTTCGGCGAGCCCTGCCCGCTCCCCGCGCTGCCGGTGCCGGTCCTCGACGATGTGGCCCAGGCGGCCGGCGCGTCGCCACCGGCGCGCACCGGATCCGTCGGAGCGGCCAGCTTCTACCCCACCAAGACCCTCGGGGCCGCGGGGGACGGCGGCATCGTGCTCGCCGACGATCCCGCCATCGCCGACGCCGCGCGCAAGCTCGCCTCCCACGGCATGCCCGCCCCCTACGTGCACGACCGCGTGAACGGCCACTTCGGCGCCAACAGCCGCCTCGACGCGATGCAGGCCGCGGTCCTGCTCGGGCACCTCGCCGATCTCGACGCGCGCCTGGCCCGCCGCCGCGCCATCGCCGCGGCCTACGACGCCGGCCTCCCGGAGGACGTGCGCCCCCTTCCCCGCGGCCCCGGACACCCCGTACACCACTACGTCGTGCGCACCCCCGGTCGCGACGCACTGGCCGCGGCCCTCGCCGCCGCCGAGATCGAGACCGCCGTGTACTACCGCCGCCCGCTCTCGTCCGAGCCCGCGCTGGCTGGCGGACACCCCGCGGGCGCCGTCCCCAACGCGGTGCGCTATTGCGCGGAGGCCCTCGCCTTGCCGGTGCACGAATGCCTGACGGATGGGGACGTCGACCGCGTCCTCGACACGATACGCCGTGCCCATTCCCGCACTCGAGCTGAATGACTGCTGACCTCGCCTACTGGATCTTCGCCGCCTTCGCGGGCGTGTTCGGGCTGCTCTTCGGCTCGTTCCTCAACGTCTGCGTCGCGCGCATGCCAGAGGACCGCTCGGTGGTGTGGCCCGGCTCGGCCTGCCCCACGTGTGGCACCGCGATCAAGCCCTACGACAACGTGCCCGTGCTCGCGTGGATGTGGCTCGGCGGCAAGTGCCGGGCCTGCAAGCAGCCGATCTCGGCGCTCTATCCCACGGTCGAGGCGCTCTTCGGCGTGCTCACCTTCCTGCTCTTCCGCCGTGTCATCCCCGACCTCGCCTACATCGACACCGCCTACCTCGCGGCCTTCGTCTGGTACGGTTGGTTGTTGTTCGCGCTGGTGGCGCTCACCTTCATCGATCTGCGCCACTACATCATCCCCGACGAGTTCAGCATCTACTCGGTGCCCGTCGGCGTCGCGGGTGCAGCCTTGCTCGGTTGGCTCGGGTACACCGGCGCCCCCACGTGGCAGGGTTCCGTGGTGGGGGCATTGGTGGGGGGCGGATTTCTCGCCGCGGTGATCGGCCTGTATTGGCTGGTGCGGCGGCAGGAAGGCATGGGCATGGGGGACGTGAAGCTCCTCGCCATGCTCGGCGCCTGGTTTGGTCCCGTCGCGATCTTCCCGATCCTGATGATGGCCTCGATCGCGGGCAGCATCGTCGGGGTCACCCTGGCGATCAGCCGCCGATCGGGCCTCCAGCTCGCCCTCCCCTTCGGCCCGTTCCTGGCGCTCGCGGCGGCGATCTGGCTCTACGCCGGGCGGGTGCTGGAGCCGGCCGTGACCCTGCGGGTCGGCGCGTTGCTGGAGCTCTTCGGGAGCTGAGGGGATCGAGCACCTTCCATCGCGACGCGCTCTGCGAGTAGACTCGCGACGTGGAACTGCCCAGCGACAGCCAGCTCTTGCTCTACGTGGTCGCGCTCCTGGCGCTGTGGCTCCTCACGCGCGTCCAACGGAGAGAGGTGGTCCGGCAGCGGCGGCGCGCGCCGATGTCGCACGACGAGCTCGGACGGGTCCTCTTCGAGATCGCGCGCAACCAGGACCTCCAGGGTTGGCGCGGCGTATTCCTGGCCGGGGCCGAGGTGCAACAGGTTCTTGGTGACGACGCGCGGGGCTATCTGGACGCGCGAAACACGCCCCGTCTCGCCGCGTCCTTGCGCGCGATCGGGCTCGCGATCCCGCAGGACGCGACCTACCACGCGCTCCATCTGGACGACGCGGAGGACGCCACGATGGAGGTGCGCCTGCCCGACGGAGGCGTGCGCCCCATCCCGGTGGGGAAGGTCGCGCGCGTAGGCGGTGTGTGGCGCATGCACACGCCGGCCTGAGGTCGGATGGGATACCCCCTTTCGGCCCGAGGCCCCCAAATGTCCGAACGCCCCGATCGCATCTCCGCCGCGCGCGACTATGTCGCCAAGAAGCCAACCGACCGCTTCGGGCTCTACGCGCTCGCGATGGAGCTTCGCAAGCTGCGCTCGTGGGAGGAGTGCTTCGTCACCTTCGGGGCCCTCCTCGAACACCACCCCGACTACGGCGCGGGTTGGTACCACTACGCGATGGCAAAGAAGGAGTCGGGCGACCGCGCGGGGTGCGTCGTGGCCCTGAACAAGGGGCTCGGCGCGTGCGCCCGGAGCGGGGACACCAAGACGCGGGCCGAGCTCCAGGGCGTGCTCGACGAGCTGGAGATGCTCGACGAGGAGTGACCGCGGCGCTCACGGACGCCGGCCCCTGATTCCGCCGACGGCTGGCGCTACGGATGCTCCCACGCGGGGCCTGTGTCGCCGCCCTCGTCGAGCACCCCGTCGGCGATGGCGAACACGGCGAGCTGGGTGTAGAGCGTCGTGAGGATGTCGAGGTTGTCGCAGTGCTGGGCGCGGAACGTGCCCGCGTATTCGGCGGGCGCGAAGTCGAACGTTCCGGTGAGCACGGTGTCCTTGCGCGCGACGTCGACCCACGCCGGCGCGCCGATGCCGATCTCGTGCTCCTCCTCGAGCACCTCGATGCCGCCGTCGAGCGCGTAGTCGAGACCCGCCCCCTCGGCGACAGCGGCCTCGACCACCTCGTACCAGGCCCCCGTCGCAACGCGCCCGTCCGTCTGGACGTACTGCGCCATCGCGGCGGTCTCCCACGCGTCCGCGTGCATAGAGTAGCGGCCGAGCCAGTCCTCCTCGGGCCCGAGCGCGAGCGAGAAGGCGATGGTGATGCCGCCCTCGCGCGAGAGCATGGTCGCCTGCTGGGCGCTCCAGTAGAGCAGATCGGTGTCGGCGGCCGGCGTCAGGGGGTCGCCGTCGTCGTCCGCGGGCCAGCACGGGAGCGTGGAGTTGGCGAGCAGGACGAAGGCCTGCCGGGCCCCGTAGAGCTCGAGCCACAGCGCGCTGTCCGGGAGGAAGTACAGCGCCGTGCGGATGGGCTCCGAGCCGTCCGCGGTGGTGAACGTCCCCATGCTGCTGCAGCCGAGCAGCGCCAGCATCAACATCAGAAGCTCCCGGGCGGGCGGATGGACGGCGAGAGGATCCCCACCTCGTGGCAGGCGCTCGCGTGCAGCGCGTCCGAACGGGCCTGGTCGCCGCTGTTGAGGCGGCGGAGGTAGATGGCGTCCGCATCGAACGGGGGCCAATCCGCGGTGAGGTTCCAGCGGCGCCCTCCCTTGGGGGCAACCGCATCGAGCACCGCGCCCCAATGCCGGACGAAGTCCGATACCTCGTGGCGGTTCTCGTCCTGCACCACGATGGCGAGGTGGGCCACGGGGCGCTCCGCGCCGAGCGCGCTCCGGATCGCCAGGAACCGCTCGATGTTGCGGTACACGAGCGCGTGCTTGTCGGAGCCCTTCACCTCCGCGTAGGCCTCGGGGCTGAACGCGTCGATGGAGAAGTGGATGGCGGTGAAGGTGTCCGGCGCGAGGCCGGGGGTCCGCGCGAGGCGGACGAGCCGCGCGGCCCGCTCGGGGGAGAGGATCACCGCGTTGGTGTGGACCTTGAAGGTCCGGAACAGCGCGTTTCCGGCGTTCGCGGCAAAGGCGTACTCGACGAACGCATCGAAGCGCGGGTGGAGCGTCGGCTCCCCGAGCCAGTGGGGGCACAGCGCCACGTCACCCATCCCGCGGAGCCCCTGGAGGGAGCGCCGCCAGGTGTCGAACGACATGAAGCGCTTGGGGCCCCCGTGCGCGTCGTCCCGCATCGACTGGCTGCACATCTTGCAGCGGATGTTGCAGTGGTCGGTCAGCTCGAGGTTCACGTTCATGCGCTTGGACTCGGGGCCACGCGGGGCAGCCGCGCCCGGATCGCGCGCTCGTGCGTGAGGATGTTCTCGGAGCACTCGACGCAGCGCCCGGTGGGGCGGCCCGCGCGCATGCCGGCGCGGATGTCGAGCAAGGTGGGATCGGCCTCCCAGACGGTGGCGACGGGCGCGTCGGCCACGGAGCCCCCGGTGCCCGCGAGCACGCAGCAGGGCGAGGTGCGGCCGTCGGACTGGACCACGAGGTAGTGCCACGCCTTGAGGCAGGGGGCGGCGGCGAGGCCCTCGGCGACCGGGGACGGCCCGGCCGGAACGGCGGCTCCCGTAACGACGGCAGGCGCGCGGGCGCCGCGGCGCAGGGTGTCGGCGCGGCGGAAGGCGGCGAGCGTGGTGACGACCCCGAGCCGGTCGGCCTCGGCGATGGCCTCCTCGACGCGTGCAGCCAGGCGCGCCTCCTCCGCGGGACCGAGCGCGAGGGCCCGTTGCTCGGGGCGGTAGGCCACGAGGGCGTCGACGTCGACGCGGTAGCAGCCGAGCGCGGCCGCTAGCCGCACGACGCCGGCCAGCTCGTCGACGTTGCGGTTCGTGAGGACCATGTGGAGGCCGAGGCGGGGAAGCCCGCCCGTGCCCTGATCGCGGAGCCGGCGCAGGCGACAGAGGGCCGACACGCTCTTCCTGAACGCGCCGGGGCGCCCGCGCAGCGCGTCGTGCGTGGCGGCCTCGGCGCCGTCGATGGACACGTGCACCTCGTCCCAGCCGAGCGCCACGAGGCGATCGGTCACCGCGTCGAGCCGCGTGCCGTTCGTGGTGAGGAACCCCTCCATCCCATGCGCTTTCACGCGCTCGAGGAGGAGCGGCGTGGCGGCCGAGAGCAGCGGCTCACCGCCCCCGAGGATCGCGACGCGGCGCACGCCCATCGCGGCCGCCTCGTCTACGATCGCGAGCTGGCGGGCCACGGAGAGCTCGTTCACCGCGGGGCGGTGGCGGTCGGTGGTGTCGCAGAACGCGCAGTCGAGGTTGCACCGGAGGGTGGGGTACAGCTCGAGCGTCCACGGGCCGGGGGTTCCGCCCTGGTCACGCGCCTGGATTCGCGCCGCGATCGCGTCGAGCTCGTCCATCGCCCCACCGTACCACCGCCCGGACCACCCGGGCGTACCGCCGGCCCCGGTTTGGCGGTAGCATTCGGCCATGCGCTCCTTCCTGCCCGCCGTTTCCCTGCTGGCCCTCTGCTCCACCACGCTCCTCGCCTGCACCGGCGTCCCCTCGACCGACGCGGACGACACCGCGGTCACCACCGGCTTCTGCGCGACGCTCGCGGACGGGGGCCTCACCGAGACCGAAGCGGAGGGGGGAAACGGCACGAGCGGCATCCTCAGCCTCAGGGTGCTCACGGACGAGTCGGAGGATCCGCGCGACCCGCTCTATGTGGCGTTCAAGGCGTACACGCTCGAGAACCTCGAATCCGGGGGCGTGAAGACCCTCGGCAAGACCACGGGCGATGGCCTCGTCGAGGAGCTGCTCGGCGCCGGCAGCTGGACCTTCAGCGCCGCCTACACGCGCGGCAGCCTCACCTGCCTCGCGCAGATGGAGGCCCTGGTGGAGCCGAACACCACCACCTACGGCTGCCCCGTCATGGACTGCCCGTAGCCGAACGCCCGCGCGCCGGGCCGAACGCCGCGTGATGGAGCTTCGCTGATCCGTTCGAATGCTCCGACGGGGCTGCGCGTCGTACTGCCAGACAACGAGCAGTCATGCGCACCCCCCTCCTCGCCCTCCTCGCAGCCCTCCTCCTCGCCCCCTCCGCGGCCAACGCGGGCCACGGACACCACAGCGGCGTCTACGTCAGCGCCCCGTCCGTCCGCATCGTCATCGACCCCTGGTCCCCCTCCTACGCCCCCGCCTACCGCTCGGGGTACTCCTGGGTTCCCGGGTTCTGGAGCCACCACGGCGACTGGCAGCCCGGCCACTGGGTGCCCGTCGTGTCGCGCGCCGGCTACGCCTGGGAGCCCGGCTACTGGAACGGCCGCACCTACGTAGACGGCTACTGGCGCTCCGCGGCGCGCTCCGGGTACGGCTGGCGCACCGGCTACTACTCCCGGGGCGTCTGGGTCCGGGGTGACTGGAGCTACGGCCGCTCGTCGCACTCCTCGAGTCACTACTCGGGCCACTACTCGGGCCACAAGTCGGGGTACGGCGAGCGCGCCGAGGACGCCCGGGAGCGCACCGAAGACTACCGCGAGGCGCGGGAGGATCGCTCGGAGCGCCACGAGGACCGCGAGGAGCGCCGCGAAGACCGCGACGACGACCGCGACGACGACCGCGGTGGCCGGTCGGAAGGCCGCGGCGAGAGCTCCAGTGGCCGCTCCGAGGGCCGCGGCGAGAGCTCCAGTGGCCGCTCCGAAGGCCGCGGCGAGAGCTCCGAGGGCCGCGGCGAGCGCTCCGAGGGCCGCGGCGAACGCGGCGAGAGCAGCGGCGGCCGCAGCCGCACTCGGTAGCGCAGCCGGATCGTAGGGGCCGCCCCCTACGAAGCGACCAGAACCACCGCATGCCCCGGCTCACGCTGGGGTATGCTCGTTTTTGTGCGCACCTCCGCCGCGTCGCGGGCCAAGAGCTCCATGCAGGGCAGCTACCTGGTCCTCGAGACCACGAACACGTGCAGCCTCGCGTGCGTGCATTGCTCGGTGTCCGAGGCGGGCCATCCGCACCACGCGCGCACCGGGTTCCTGCCGCTTCCCACCGCCGAGGCCGTGTTCGCCGACCTGCGCGCGGTCGGCGCCCGCTTCGACACGCTGATCCTGTTCTGGTTGGGGGAGCCGCTCGTCCACCCGGCGTTCGGGCCGATCTACCAGGCCGCGCTCCGCACCGCGGCCGCCGGGGTGTTCGGCAAGCTGGAGCTGCACACCAACGCCACCCACCTCACCGCTGACAAGGTGCGCGTGGCGCTCAACCTCGCGCCGATCCCGCAGGTGTGGCACCTCTCGCTCGACGCCGCCACGCGCCCCACCTACCGCGCCGTGAAGGGGGCCGATCGCTTCGACCTGGTCGAGACGAACGTGCGCGGGTTCCTCGACGCGAAGGCCGCGCGCGGCGCCCGGTGGCCGCGGCCGGTGTTCCAATTCATCGTGTCCGAGAACAACGCGGCCGAGGTCGCGCCGTTCCGCTCCCGGTGGGAGGCGGCGTGTCGGTCGCGCGGGCTCCCGGTGCGAACCGCGGCGCAGGTCGTGCCCCCGGGGGAGGACGCCGTGGTGTTCTTCCGCCAGCTCGATTGCCCGACGCCCGCGGAGCAGGCCCGCCAGAACGCCGTGTTCCGCGACACGATGGCGGGGGCGGGGATCGCCCTCCCGCGAGAGGACCGCTCGCCCACCACCATCGCGGACCAGAACGTGGCCGTGTGCTCGTGCTTCTGGAAGAGCCCCGTCATCGGGTGGGACGGCACGGTGACGACGTGCACGCGCGACAATCGCTTCACCAACGCGCTCGGGAACGTGGCGGACATGCCCTTCTCCACGCTGTGGTGGGGCAGCGAGATGGCGGCGCGGCGGAGCCGGGTGGCCCGGGTCGACTACAGCGGGCTCCCCGTGTGCGCGTCGTGCTTCATCCCGCGCTCCTCCAACTCGACCGACATCACCCCCGCCGAGATCGAGGCGCACGGATGAGCCGCCTCACGCGCGCCGCGGTGACCGCCGTCCTGGGGCAGGCGCGGCTACGCCCCGCGCTGGACAAGCCGGTGCAGGTGCACCTCTCCGTCACGGACCGCTGCTTCCTCCCGTGCCTGCACTGTGACATCTGGAAGAACGAGACGGTCGACCTTCCCGAGCAGGTGTGGGCCGACACCATCGATGGCCTCGCGCAGTGGCTCGGCCCGGCGGCGATGAACTTCGTGGGCGGCGAGCCGCTCCTCCGCAAGGATCTCGAGCGGCTCATGGCGCGGGCGACGCGCCTCGGCTTCACCGTCACGTTCAACACCAACGGTTGGTTGTTGACAGAAAAACGAGCGCACGCGCTCGCGGACGCCGGCGTGAGCATCGCCTACGTGTCGATCGACGGCGCGACCGCCGCCACGGTCGACCACTCGCGTGGCCGCGCCGGCTCGTGGAAGAAGGCCGTCGAAGCCTGTGACTTGCTGGACAAGGTGCCGAACCCGCGCGTGGTCGTGACTTGTGTGCTCTCCGGTCACAATGCCAGGGAAATCCCCGAGCTGCTCCGTTGGACCAAGGGCCGCGGCTACGAATTGGTCGTGCAGCCGCTGTACCAGAACTTCGGCGCCAACGCCCACGATCCCGGCTGGTGGCGCCGATCTCCCCTGTGGCCCACCGATCTGGGCGCGATCGACGCCGCGATCGACGTGTTGGTCGACGAGCGGCGCAACGAGTCCCAGGTGTGCAACCCGGTCGAGCAGCTCGAGGCGTTCAAGGGGTACTTCCGGAACCCCTCCGTCTACAACGGCGAGGTGTGCAAGGCCGGCCACTCGGACATCGCGTTCGATCCGATGGGCAACGTGCGCTTGTGCTATTTCCTGGAGCCGGTCGGCAACGTGGCGGACGGGCGCTCACTCCCCAAGGTGTGGAACGCGGTCGCGACGATGCGGCGGCGGCACGAGGTGAACACGTGCACGCGGTCGTGCAACTTGTTGAACTGCAACTTCGATCGGGGCGCCGGCTAGCGCCACAACGGCGGGGAGTCGAGCGGCCGCGCCTCGACAACGCGCGCGTCGGTGGGTAGTCCGCGCGCCGGAGCTCACCATGTCCAACGCCGCCGCCGCCGATCCCGTCCCCGCCCCCGCCGAAGCAGACGATGGCGGCGCGCGGCGCTTCGAGCTGCTCTCCGGGCTCACGCTCGCGCTGCTCGCGGCGGTCCTCGCGGTGGTCGATCTCGGCGGTGGCGCCGCCGGCGACGACGAGATCATCGGCACGAACGAGAAGTCCTCGCTCTACCAGTGGTACCAGAGCAAGAGCATCAAGCAGGCGATCGTCGAGCAGCAACAGGGCCTGCTCACGGCGCTCCTCGACGCGGGCGCGGTGGCCCCCGGCGGCATCGACGCGGTTCGCGCCCAGATCGCCGCCGCGGATGAGGACGTGAAGCGCTACGACGCCGAGAAGCGCGAGCTGCTCCGCGGGTCCGAGGCGGTGGGGCCCGCGGGCCAGGTGATGGAGGTGGGCGGCGAGAAAGGCAAGATCGTCGGCACCGAGGTGTGGGAGGTCACCCTCGCCACGCTCGGGGAGGCGGGCCAGAAGTTCGACCTCTCGACGTTGTGGCTCCAGCTCTCCCTGGTGCTCGGCGCCGTGAGCCTGGTGCTGCACGCCCCGCGGCTCAAGATGGCGTTCTACGCCGCGATGGCGCTCGGCGGCGTCATCGGGACGGCGTACGGCGTGATGGCGTTCCAGGTGATGATGTCGTTGGGGTAGCCAGCGCGCGCGTGCGCTATCACCCCACCCCGAACGCCCCGAGCACCCACGGCCCCGTGATCGCGAGCAGCGCGCAGCCGCCGATCAACAACACGAAGCCGGGAAGGGCGAGATCCTGGGCGCGCGCCCCCGCGCCCACCGCCATCGCGTTGGGCGGCGTGCTCACCACGAACGGCATCCCGAAGGACGCCGCGAGCGCCACGAGCACGGGCGCGGTCGGGATGTCGGGGACCACCGCGATCGCGAGCGGCACGAGCAAGGCGGCGGTGCCGGTGTTGCTCATGATCGACGACAGCACCGCGCTCGCGAAGAGCAGTGCCCCGAGTCGGAACCCGGACGGCTGATCGGGGCTCGCCAGCGTGGCCGCGAGCGGGGTCAGGAGGTTCGTGGCCTCCACCAGCCGCCCGAGGCCGATCCCACCGGCGATGAGGAGGAGCGTCGACCAGTCGACCTGGCGCAAGCGCTCCGCCGGCACCAGCGCGCTCCCGAACAACACCGCCGCGAGCGCGAGGGACACGAGGGGCGCGTCCACCCCATGGAGCGGCTCGGCGAGCCACGCGAGGATCGCCGCCGCGGCGACGACGCCGACGAGCACCGGGCGTTGCGTCGGGGCGCCGTCGGCGGGGGGGAGCGGCGGCGGGAGCGCCTCGGTGACGACCTCCGAACCGACGCGGTGCACCACGAGGAGGAGCACCACCGCGAACGCGAGCGAGGCCGCCACGAGGGGGACCGCGAACGCCATCCACGACACGAAGGGGATCGGCACGTCCATCGACGCGATGGCGATGGCGTTCGGGCCGCTGCCGATCGGCGTCGCCATGCCCCCCAGATTGGCGCCCAGCGCCACGGCGACCAGCACCGCGCGGCGGAGCCGACCGTCCTCCGGGCAGAGCGGCCGTACGCACGCGAACATCAACGCCGCCGCGGCGATGTTCGACATCCACATCGACAGGAACGCGGTCGTGGTGGCGAGCCCCGCGATCAGGCGGCGGGGCCTTCCCCGCGTGTACCGAACCGCCGCTCCGGCCAACGCCTGGTCGATCCCGTGCACGCGCGCGGCCTCGCCGAGCACGAACCCCCCGAAGAACAGGGCCAGCACGGGGTCAGCCATCCACCCCAGCACGACGCGCGGCTCGAACGCCGGCAGGGCCAGGGGGACGGCCACGAGCAGCAGGAGCGTGGGGACGAAGCCCGGCACGACCTCGCCGAGCCACAACGCGAGGCAGAGGCTGGCGACGATGCCCGCCCGCGCCGCCGTGGGATCGGCAAACGCGGCCAGGCTCGCGCCGGCGCCCACCGCCGCAGCCACGAGGGTGAGCCCCCACCGGAGCGCGGACGGTCGCGACGCAGCCGACGACAAGGGCGCGGGGGACACGGGCGCGGGCGGGTTCGGCGCGGGCGGCCTGGCCGCGGGGGGCGTGGGTGCGAGGGGCATGGGTGCGCGGGCTGGTTAGCCCGTCCGGATGAAGCCGCCTGCCTCGAAGCCTCCGACCCGCCCCGATCCGAGCCCTGCCGACCCGAGCGGCGGCGACTGGACCGTCCACCTGCTCCAGCTCGCCGCGCGGGACAACCTCGGGCAGGCCGGGAAGGGGCGGCTGCTCGATCTGCCGGCGCTCGCCCAGGCGTGGACCTGCGCGACGGGTGCGTGCACCCCTGGCCGGCGCGCGCCGAACGCGCGGTCGTGCTGCGCGGATCTCGAGCTCGCGCCGACGGCGCCGGAGCGCGCGGCGATCGACGCGGCGTTGCCGGAGATCGCCGCGTTCCTCGCCCCGCGCGATCCTCGCTGGGCGGAGGGCGCCCCCGCGATCTACGAGGGGGACGCTGTCCGGCGGCCGGGAAAAGCCGGCGACCGACGCTGCGTGTTCGCGGGCATGGGCCCCGACGGCCTGTACTGCGGGCTCCACGCGCTCGAGGACGCCTCGGGGCGCGCTCGCGGCGCGCTCAAGCCCTTGGCCTGCCGCCTCTTTCCGCTCGTGCTCGTCGAGGTCGACGAGCGGACCACGCTCCTCTCCGCCATCCATCGCAACACCGCGCGGCTCGCCGGGTCCCGGCCGGCGCGCGCTTTTCCGTGCATCGGGGCGGCGGGCGCACCCACGATCGCGGAGAGCTGCGCGGACACGATCACGGCGCTCTGGGGAGCCCGGGCGGCGAAGAACGCGCAGGCGGCGGTGGCGGGGTGGAGGGAGCGGGCGGAGTGAGGGGGACGCCGGAGTTGGGGCCGCGCCGTGGCATCCCGAGGGTGCTGAACGTCGACTTGCGCGTCCGGTAGGCGTGATCCCTACAACGCCCCCTCGTACCGAAGCGTCCGCAGCCGCTCCGTCGCGCCGGCCGCGACGAGAAACGCCGCGAGGGACGGGTTCGCCTCGGCGCGCACCTCGACGTGAGCGAGATCCGCGCGGCGGAACGGGCGGAGGGCCCGCAACAACGCGCCCGCGAGCGCCGGGGTCGCGACTTCGAACGGCGTGATGCCGGGCACGTCGGGATCGAGGATGCCGGCGCCGACGAAGCGCTCCCCGTCGCGGAGCACGCGCGCGGTGCGCCCCGGCCGCGCCCGCGCGTCCGTGAGGGTTCCGGCGAGCACGCCGGTGTCGGCCTCGGCGCGGGAATCCTCGTCGGGGGCGCACGTCCCGGCGATCACGCCGGGCGGCCCCTCCGGGAGCGCGTCGATCCGCGCCCAGTCGGCGAAGTGCAGGAAGACGGACTCGAAGATCGGCTTCATCCCGACGGAGGCGTAGAGGCGCAGCGCGGCCACGTTGTCCGGCCGCACGTTGAGGCACCACCGGGAGAGCCCGCGGCCCCGGAAGCTCTCGCCGGCGGCGAGGACCAGCGCCCGCCCAACCCCACGGCCCCGCGCCCCCGGCGCCGCGACGAGGTGCCGGATGTAGCCCACCTGCGCGAGGGGCTGGCCGTAGAGGTACCCCACGGCCGCGCCCTCCTCGTCCGCGATCAGCGTCGTCGCCACCATCTCGGCGAGCCAGCGGGCCTCCGACGGCGGCGCGTGCTCGGCGGTGAGCTCGGGGAAGAGCCGGGCGAAGTCGGGGTAGTCGGTCGGGAGGGCGGCGCGGACACGGAGCATGCGCCGATGTACCTCGACCTTCGGCCTCCCGCCGACGATGTCACTCCAGGAGGAACGGCTTCAGCACCACGTCGAGGCCGTCAACCTCGACGCGCCACGCCCGACCGCCGGCGACCACGTCGGGCCGGCCGATCTCCGCGAGGCAAAGGTCCTCGGAGACGGCCAGGTGGTCGTCGTCGTAGGCGTAGGCGCCCCTTGCTGCGATCGAGGCCAGATTGCGGCGGAGGGGCGCCGGGCGACCGGGGCGGAGCGCGCTGTCACGCCGGCTCTGGCGACGCCACCGCGCCGCCAGAGCGCGGACGCGGCCCTTCGGCCGGTCGTCATCATGGGAGGCGTTCCATAGCCAGGATACGCACCGACAGACGCCGATACGCACGCCGATCGCGCTTTGAGCGAGTAGCTCCTTGATACGACGCCAGAGCCGGAGGATCGATGGAACTCACCTCAAGGTCAGCCGACTCGCCCATCACCACGCTCTACATCACTGGCGGTACCTGGTGGGACGGAGAAGCGTCATGGTAATCCTTGTTTGGGCGCTCGTTCTCGGCTGCACCGGCGGCCCGAAGCCGTCCGACTCCAGTGCGGAAGCGGACACGGACACGGACACGGACACGGACGCGGACACGGACACGGATGGCGACTCCGATTCGGATACAGACACCGACACCGATGCGGACACCGACGCGGATTCAGACACGGACACGGAGCCGACGCCCGACGCCGACAGCGATGGGTACGACGCGATCGAAGCGGGGGGCGACGATTGTGATGACGACAATGCATTCACCTACCCAGGCGCGGTCGAGTACTGCGACACGGTAGACCAGGACTGTGACGGTGAGCCCTTGGGGATCGGGCAGTGCGCCACACTCATTCCCGCGGGCGCTGGGGGGACGCTCCTCATAGACACCCCCGTGTTCAACGCCCTCGTGGGCCTCGTGGGGGACCTCACCGGCGATGGTATTGACGACGTGCTGCGGACGCGCCCGGACCAGGGGGATGTGCTCATTTACGCGGGGGGGCCAATCGATGCGCCGTTCGGCGAGGAATTGGAAGGCGTGTGGCATCGCGTCGTCGAAAACGCCACCTTGGGGGGCGTACTCCGAGGCGGTGACATCAACGGCGATGGCTGGGAAGATTTGCTCACCCTGAGTTCTTGGGGTGAGGGCGCACAGGCGTTGTACGGGCCCTTCGAGGGCGGCGGCGCCACCTCGTCGATGTATGGGGATGGTGTCGCGTGGGCCGATGGTTTCAACGTCTCGAGCCCCGTGTTCTCGGGCGTGGACACTGATGGCGATGGGCGGGCTGACATGGCCACCATCGAAAACGTGTTCAAGGTCGAGACCGATGTCGCGTTTCAGGTGTATCTTGGCGGGGAGCACGAGACACCTTGCACGCTACTGGAAAGCCGAGGTGGTTTGGCGGCGACCCCCATAGGAGACGGGGATGGCGACGGCTTTCCTGAGACCGCGTGGCAGGCCAGCGCGCTGTGGATTAGCTCGGGGGCGCATTTTCGCGAGGGTTGCGAAGGCGATCTCGAGAGTCACTCCATGGGCTGGCGGGACGGCGGCGTCGTGGCCATTCCCGCAGCACGCCTCGGCGATTGGACTGGTGACGGAGTGGAAGAATGGGTGCTCACCCTACCAGGGGTAGGGGATGAGGGCGAGGAAGGCCTATGGGTGCTGTCCGCCGACGTTGCCGTTTCCGGAGCCTTCTCGACGGACGACGCCTTAGGGAGCTGGATCCTCCCACCCTCCTATTCGGGCTTCGACCGCCCGCATGCGCTCGACCTCGATGGCGACGGTGTAAACGAGCTCATCTTCGGCGGAGAGTACGGCTACGACGTCATCCGTGGGGGCACGCCGCTCTCGATCGCGGCCGACCTTCCCGCCAACCGCCTTAGCTACGATGGGGACTCGATTTGTGGCTTCACCCCGTGCGAAGGCGACTTCAATGGAGATGGGTTTGACGACCTCGCCGTCGTCGAATGGGCCACCGACTTCGAGAACACCCACGTCTGGATCATCCCCGGCTTCGATGTGCCCTGGGATGACGTGAGCCGGTGGTAGGCCGGGCTCCGGGCGGAATCATCGTCGGGCGTTCGATTTCTTCCGGCTGGACCGTCCACCTGCTCCAGCTCGCCGCGCGCGACACCCTCGGGCAGGCCGGAAAGGGGCGTCTGCTCGATCTTCCGGCGCCTGCCGAGGGGGACGCTGTGCGGCGGCCGGGAAAGGCCGGCGGGCGCGCCCACCATCGCGGAGAGCTGCGCGGACACGATCACGGCGCTCTGGGGAGCCCGGGCGGCGAAGAACGCAAAGGCGGCCGTCGCAGGGTTGCGGGAGCGGGCGGCGTGAGGGGGTAGGCGCCGTCCGCTGGTCAGGCCCGCCGGACGCCGACGACGCGGTGGACGATCACCGGGCGGTGGTGAGGCGGCCCCAGTGCCGGAAGCCGGAGTTGGGGCCGCGCAGGGGCATCCGGAGGGATCCAAACGTCGACTTGCGCGTCCGGTAGGCGTGTTCCCTCCAACGCCCCCTCGTACCGAGCGCCGGCCGACATACCTCGACGTGCGCACACGTGCGGCCACCCCCCAGAGCACCGCCAGGAACGCCAACCCGGGCGCCGTTCCGGGCGACATCGGGCCGTTCGCGCAACCGCATCGCGGCCCCGGCGCCGGACCTCCGACCGCATCGCCGGCGCTCCATCCGAGCGGGGTCGAGGCCTCCGTGCCGCGCGCGGCGTCGAGGTACACGCCGTCCCCCGAGCGGACGCGCAGCTCGACGAGGTGCGGCCCGTCCGCGAGGCCCTCGACCGTCGCGAGCACCCCTCCGATCGGCATCGCGGCGGCGGCGGTCGAGCCCATCGCGACGCCGTCCACGAGCAGCTCGAGATCGGCGACCCCGTCGATGGCGCCGAGCAGCTCGACGCGGGTCCCGCGCAGCCACACGGTCGCGACGGTACCCATCGGGAGCGCGTGCACGGTTCCCAAGAAAGCGCCCTCGCGGTACAGGTCTTCCGAGGGTGGATCGTAGGCGACGAACGCGCTGTAGTGCGACTGATCGTCCGCCTGCTGGACGCCCATCCAGCGGGTGACCGTGCCGTCGGCGTCGACGCGAAAAGCGCCCGCGGGCGTCATCGCGACGATCTCGGGGTGGGCGGCAAAGTCCGGGTGGGTGGCGACGGCCTCGATCTGTCCCGGCAGCTCGGCCCCAAGATCGACCCACGTCGCGCCCTGGTCGTCGCTGCGGAGGAGGCGCTGCGCCCGCGTCGCGACGACGATGGTGCCGTCGCTCGCGATGACGACGCGGCGAGCGCCCGTGTCGGCGGCGTGGGTCCACTCGCCCGCGACGCCGACGTCGATCCCGCCCGGTCCGACGGCGACGAGCAGGCTCCCCGCGATCGCCACGTCGTCGATGGCGTCCATCTCGTGCACCGCGGTGAAGTCCTCGCCGTCCTCCGAGACGTAGACGGCCTCGGGCGTCGTGTCGTCCTTGTCGCCGGTGATCGCCGCCACGCGGCCCCCGTCGTCGGCCATCCCGCGGACCACGTGGTCCCCGATCACCGCGAGCCCGTCGACCGCGTGCCAGGACGCCCCGCCGTCGTCACTGCGCAGGGTGTCGCCGGGGGCCCCGTCGGCGCGCTGGACCGGGAAGAGCCAGACGCGGCCGTTCGGTCCCGCCTCCAGATCGTGCGCGGGCCCGAAGTCGCCGGCGAGGTCGACCCACGTCGCGCCGGCGTCGTCCGAACGTTTCGGCACGCGGTTCACGAGCGCGTAGGCGGGCACGAGGCCGACGGCGTCGACCGGCACGGAGATGGCCTGGGCGCCGGGCTTGTCCAGGCCGACACCGGGGCAGTCCCAGCGCGCGCCCCCCTCGAAGGCCCGCTCGATCCCGCAGCCGTAGGCGGCGACCAGCGCCAGGCCGTCCTCCGCGAAGTCCCGCGAGAACGCGACGCCGCGCGGGTAGTCCGCGCCCTTGAGCGGCTGCTTGAACCACGCGCCGCCCACGAGCGCCGCCGCGCCGTCGTAGGTGCCGACCACGATGTGATCCCCGCCCACGGCGAGCGCGGTGAAGGCCTCGTCGAGCTCGGTGAAGTCGTAGTAGTCGTCGTCCTCGAGGTCATCTCGCCACACAAGATCGATCGGCGCGGCATCGGCGGTCCAGGTCGCGCAGGCGTCGACGGAGACGGCGGGGCCGACATCGGCATGCGCGAGCACGAGCGAGGCGCCGTCCGTCGCGAGGCGGACGATGTTCGGATGGGCGCGGTTGGCCTCCCGGAGCGGGCTCTCCCCACACGCGATCCACGCCTCGGCGACGAGGCGGAGCACGTCCCCCTCGTCGGTGCCGACGTAGACATTGGCCTCGTCGAGCGTGGCCGAGCGCGCGCCGGGTGGCGCCGCCACGACGGACCAGTCGCCGCCTCGCGTGTAGGCGACCTCCCCGTCGAGGAGGGCCACCACGCCGCCGGCTCCGGCGTGGAGGCTCACCACGGCGGACGGGAGCAACTGCTCGGCCACCCCATCGTGATTCATCGTCCACACGCCGTCGGCACCGCCGATGTACAGGCGGTCGCCGCCGGCCACCGCGGTCGGCTCGAACGGGAGCGGCACCGGATCCCACGCCGCCCCTTCGCCGTCGGCGCTCCACCACGCCCGCATGTCGCCGATCAGCACCACGCCGCCGTCGTCGAGCGTGACCGCGGCGGTGAGCGCGTCCTCGAGGCACTCGCCCGCGCTCCCGACCCAGGTGCGGCCGGCGTCATCGGAGCGGTACAGGTCGCTCACGTCGTCATGGTCGGCGACCAGCCACCACGGCCGCAACGGATCGAGGGCCGGGGCGGGCGCGATGGCGGTCACGACGTCGTGAGGGACGTGTGCGTGGGCCGGAGACAGGGCGAGGGCGAGGATCATTCCAGGAGGAACGGCGTCAGCACCACGTCCGCGCCGTCCGTCTCGACGCGCCACGCACGACCGCCCGCGACCACGGCGGGACGTCCGGTCTCCGCGAGGCAAAGGTCGACGGAGACGGCGAGGTGGTCGTCGTCGTAGGCGTAGGCCCCAAACAGGTCGCCGGCGCCGTAGAGCGTCCCGACGAGGCGGCCGTCGGCGGTGGCTCCGGCCGGGGCGAGCTGGATCCCACGCGTGAGCGGCGTCCACTCGGCGTCCGCGGCTGACCAGCGGGCGAGCACCGGGTCTCCGACGGTGATGGTGACGCCCCCGTCCCCCGCGATCGTGACCTCGGAGTAGGCGAGTACGAACCCGCCGGGCACCGGCACGATCGCGCCGGGAAGGACCTCCAGCGGCGCCACCACGGCGGGCAGCGCGATCTCGGTGACGACGCCCGTCTCGAGATCCGCGGCCTCGATCGCAGTGCCTCCATAAAACGGCGAGGGCGCGAGGTAGAGCGCGCCCTCGGAGACGGCGCCGACGCTCTGGAAGAGGGACTGGGGCGCGGCGAGGAGCGGGGTCACGACGCGCGTGGCCGGGTCGATGACGTGGAAGGAGGTCTCGCCGCTCTCCCAGGCGTACGCCCGGACCACCGCGGCATCGGCGCCGCCGCTCAAGGCCAGGTTTCCCGCGAGCGCAAACACGTCCGTCGCGACCCCGGCCTCCAGATCGACGTAGAGGACGCGCTCCTCGTGGGGGCCCGTGTCCGCGGCGAGGTGGAGCAGGAGCCCGTCCCCGAGCGGCGCCTGGCCGCGCACGTAGCCCCCGGCGACCAGGCCTGTGAGCCGAATGGGCGCGCCGACGGACACCACGAGCGGCCCATCGACCCGCCCCTCCGCCGCGACCGGGAAGACGAGCTCGGCCATGAACTGGTCCTCCTCGGACAGCGGCGACACCCCACAGGCGGCCACCACCTGCTCGTGCCAGGCGAAGTCGGGGTACGTGCAGCCGCACGCAGCCGCGAACCCGCCCTCCCCGAAGAGCTCCGTGCCCTGCGCGTCGAGGCCCTCCCGAAGGTCGAGGGCCAGGCACAGGTGGCCTCTCAGGTTCTTCGACTGGAACATCACATCGGGATCGATCTCGATGACCCAGTCGGGCCCGCCGTGGACGAGGGAGCCCGCGGGGTTTGCCTCCGCCACCGACTCCACCCGGTCGATACACACCCGACCGGGCCCGGTGGCGGCGACGAACGCCTCGTACGTGGCCTCCAGGTCCGTCAGCACGCCCGGCTCGAGCACCCCGCCTTCATCGAGAAAGGTGGTGCCGGTGTACCCGACGCACGGATCACAACCGGCGGCGACGGCCGGGAGCGAGACGACGAGCAGGAGGGGAAGAGGGCGCATGAACGGGAGTGTAGCGCCTGATGAGGACGGGCGTGTCGAGAACCGCCCCGGCCGGTACGACGATTTGCATACCGCATGCCAACACCCCTACGATCCCGATCCCGTCGACGTCCACACGACACACCCCATCGAACGACCCATCTCCCGATGCATCCGCCATGCCAAGTCCTGCCACCGAAATCCATCCGATTTCTCTTGCGCGGGGTGGCAGGCCGACCTATCTCAAGGCCGCCCGGACCCCCGCCATCCCACCAATCCCACCCCGGCATACGGGGCCGGGCTGGCCTCTCCCTTCCGGTCACTCGCACGACAATGGACATCGTCCTCTACGCGCTCGCCTCCCTCGTCGGAACGACCGCGCTCGCCTTCGTCACCGGCACCATCCGGTACATTCCCAACCGCCGCGCCGGCGTGGTGGAGAAGCTCTGGAGCGCCAACGGCTCCGTTCAGAGCGGGTTCATCGCCCAGAATGGCGAGGCCGGCTACCAACCCGACGTGCTCCGCGGTGGGTGGCACGCGTTCCCGCCGCTCCAATACCGCGTCCACAGCATTCCGCTCGTCACCATCGCCCAGGGCCAGATCGGCTACGTGTTCGCGCGTGACGGCGCGGCCCTCCCCGCCACCCAGACGCTCGCGTCCAATGCCACCGCGTGGGACTTCGAGGACGCGCGCGGTTTTCTCACCAAGGGCGGTCAGCGCGGCCCGCAGCGCCGCCTGTTGCGTGAGGGTACCTACGCCGTCAACCTCGCCCAGTTCGCCATCTTCTCGCCCGAGGCGACCTACGCCATCCGCCTCGAGAGCGCGGACGACTCCTCGTTCAAGCGCATGGCCGATCTGATCGCGGCGCGTGACGGCTTCGCCCCGGTCGTGCTCCGCGGGGGCGAGGACCGCGTGGGCATCGTGACCGTACACGACGGCCGCCCCCTCCCCCAGGGCGAGCTCATCGCGCCCGCCGTGGTGCCCCACGACAACTTTCAGGACGCGGACTCCTTCGTGACCGCGGGCGGCTACCGCGGCCGCCAGCTCCCCGCCGTGGTCGAGGGAACCTGGTACATCAATCGCCTGTTCGCCACGGTCGAGCTCATCCCGAAGACCGTCGTCGAGGTCGGCACCGTCGGCGTCGTCGTGTCGTACACGGGGTCGGTGGGCGCGGACGTGTCGGGGGACGACTACAAGCACGGTGAGTTGGTCGCCAACGGCGGGCGCGGTGTGTGGCAGGACCCCCTGCTGCCCGGAAAGTACGCCTTCAACACCTGCGCGGGAAAGGTGGTGGCGGTCCCCACGACCAACTTCATCCTCAAGTGGAACCGTCACGAGGTGGGCGCGCACCGCTATGACGAAAACCTCGCCGAGATCACGCTGATCACGCGGGACGCGTTCGAGCCCTCCCTGCCCCTCGCCATCGTCGTGCACATCGGCTACCGCGAGGCCGCGTTGGTCGTGCAGCGGTTCGGTGACATCAAGCGCCTCGTCGAACAGACGCTCGACCCCATGGTGGCCGCCTACTTCAAGAACATCGGCCAGACGCGCACGCTGATCCAACTGATCCATGACCGCAGCGAGATCCAGATCCAGGCGGGCGAGGCCATGCGTGAAAAGTTCGCGCACTACAACCTCGTGTTGGAAGAGGTGCTCATCGGCACGCCCGGCTCGGCCCAGGCGGATGGCCCCATCGAGCGCATGCTGACGCAGATCCGCTCGCGCCAGATCGCGGACGAGCAGGTCGAGACCTACGGCCGCCAGGAGCGCGCGGCGGTCAAGGAGCGCGAGCTCCGCGAGGCCGAGGCGCGCGCCCACCAACAGACCGCGCTCACCCAGTCGGAGATCGACATCGTCATCCAGGGCAACGAGGGCCGCGCCGCCTACGAGCGCGCCGTTCAGGAGGCCGCGCGCATCCGCACGCTCGCCTCCGCCGACGCAGAGAAGGCCGCCCGCATCGGTGTCGCCCAGGCCCTCGCGGCCGAGGAGCTCGTGCGCGCCTACGGCGGGCCCCACTTCCACGTCACCCAGCAGGTCATGACCCGCTTCGCCGAGGCGATCGAGAAGTCCGGCGTCGTGATCGTGCCCCGGGTGTCCGTCGGCGCGGGCACGGGCACGGCGCTCGACGCCTTGCTCGCGACCCTCCTCGAGACTCGCGGCGGCGATCCCTCCATCGCGACGACCGAACGCTCGCCCGAGGCCGAGGCGCTGCGGACGGCCTTGCGGGAGAGCCTGGTGGGGCCGGTGTAGAGCCGACTCGGGCTCTTCAAACCACCCGGCCGAGCTGCTCGAGCCCGGCCCGGTGCGCCCGCTTCTGGAACATCCGGTAGACCGGGAGCCCGAGCAGCGCGAGCGGGTGCATCGGCAGCATGCGCGAGCGCAGCTCGATCCGGAGGCGGCCGTCGTGACGGGAGAGCGTTGCCCGCCACGCCCCGGCGCCGTAGTGCGCGGTGGTCGTGACGTAGCCGAAGGCGGCGTGTTCGGCGTCGGCCTCGGCTACGTTCACCTCGGTGGTGGCGGGAAAGCCGACGGCGGGAAAGCCGGGGAACAGGCGCACGAGCAGCACCATCCCCACCCGATCGCCGAGCCGCGCGCGCCGTCCCTCCTCCTTGAAAGCGGCGGCGCAGACCATCACGTCCGGCGGGTAGAAGTGGTAGCGCAGCAGCGCGTCGGACAGCGCCTCGAAGCGGCCCGGGGCGTCGGGACCGGCATCAACCACGCGCGTGTCCACGAACAGGGCGCGGGCCTCCTCGATGTCGCGCGTGGGAGCGACGAGGTTGGCGCACGGAGCCGGCGCCGGCACCCCGTCGAAGGAGGCGTAGCGGAGGGCGACCAGCCCGAGGACGGTCATCGCCACGGCGTTTCCGATCCCGTGCCATCGCAACATGTCGCCGAAGTCGAGCGCGGGCGCGCCCGCCGCGAGCGTGCCGGAGAACACCAGGCCCATCGCGACGGACGCGGCGAGGACGATCGCGGCCACCCGTGCGACCGTGCGCGCGGGTTCGGGGAGGCCGGCGAGCCGTGGGAGGCTCGCGAGCGACCACGCCAGCACCGAGAGGGCGAGCAGCCCGATCGCCGCCACCTCGAGGGGGGACGGCACTGCGGGGGTGCTCCGGGCCGCGAAGAACACGCCGATCAGCGGCGGCGCGAAGGTGACGCCCCAGAGCGGCACCTCCGCGGCCAGGCCTCGCCGGGCCAAGGCCGCGAGCGCGACGGGGAGCAGGCCGAAGGTGAAGTGGAAGTGCGTGACGGTGAGCGTGGCGAGCGGCTCGGCGAACCCGGCGAACGTGCCATCGTAGCGGGAGGTGGTGAGCGCGATCGCGGCGACCACGGGCCCGGCTGCCCCCGCGGCCTCGGCCCACACCCACGCACGCCTGCTGTCGAAGGCCGAGCCGCTCAAGAACCGGATGACCCCGTGGAGGAGGTGCGCCAGCGCCACCAGGATCCAGGCGGCGCCGAGCCCCGCGGCGAGCGGGCCGCGAGGCAGGAGCAGCGACGCACATGCGACGGACCCGAACACCGCCGCCAGGGCGCGCAGCCACGTCGGCACCGACCGGTCGAGGTGGACGAGCAGGGGAAACGCCACGAGCACCGCGTAGGCGGCGGAGAGCCCGTAGCCGTCGACGCGCCCGGAAGCCGCCAGGGCGGCCCACGCGAGCGCGGGGAGGAGCTGGGTCCAGGAAGAGGGCACGCGGCATGGTAGCGCGGTGCGCGTCGGCATCGCCCAATCGGTTACCTCCGGACCCCGATGATCCTCCCCCCGCGCACGCTCGCGATCCGCCTCTTCTTCTGGACGGCGCTGCTCGCGTACGCGATGTGGATCATGCGCGGGAAGGGCGGCGAAGAGGAAGACAACGCCGCGGAGGACCCGGCGGAGGCACCGCCCGCGCTGGCGGCCCCCGATCGCCGGGTTCCGCTCCCGCGCCCGGGACCGCCACCCACCGCTGCGCCCGGCGGCGCCCAGGCACCCGAGGTGGTCGACATCGAGGCCGCCGTCGCCGCCATGGACGCCGCGGCAACCGCCTTGGCCGCGTGCGGAGCCGAGGGCAAGCTCAGCGTGCGGCTCGACGCCAACGGGCTCTCCGAGGCCTGGATCCTGCCCGCCGGGCCCCTGTCCGAGGCCAGGCCCCTCGCCGAGGCCATGGCCCTCTCCGAGGCCACCCTCCGTTGCGCCTCCGAGGCCGCGTGGGCGCCGCCGTGGCCCCGGGCGGCTCAGGGATTCGAGATGGAGGTCGGGATCGTGGGCCCACACGCCCCTGTCACGGGCGCTGGCAGGGTGAAGTAGACGGTCGCGCCGCGCTCCACCGCGCCGGTGGCCCACACGCGCCCTCCGTGACGGCCGATGATCCGGTGGGTGGTCGCGAGGCCGATCCCGGTGCCGGGAAACTCGGCCGGCCGGTGCAGGCGCTCGAAGGGACGGAACAACTTCCTGGCGTAGCTGGGGTCGAAGCCGGCTCCGTCATCGCGCACGAAGTACACGGTCTCGCCCTCCAGCCGGGTCCGCCCGACCTCGATGCGCGCGGCGGGGTGCCCGCTCGTGAACTTCCATGCGTTGTCGAGCAGGTTCTGCATGACGATCCGGAGCAGGCCCGGATCTCCGCACACGATCAGGTCGGGCTCGACCGAGAGCGTGACCACGCGCGCAGGCGCCGCCTCACGCAGCTCCTCGGCGACCACACCCACGATCTGCCCGAGATCCACGTCCTCGTGGCGTACCTCGGCCCGGCTCGCGCGGGACAGCGTGAGGAGGTCGTCGATGAGGTCACCCATACGGCTCGCCGCCACTCGGATGCGGGAGAGGTAATCCGCCGCGTCGGGGGTGAGCCCGGACCCGAGCTCCTCCTCCAAGGCCTTGCCAAACCCGTTGATGGCACGCAGCGGCCCGCGCAAATCATGCGCGATGGAATAGCCGAACGACTCCATGTGCTCGAACGCGACCGCCAGCTCGGCCGTTCGCTGGGCGACCCGTTGCTCGAGCTCCGCGTTGGCCCGCTCGACGGCGAGCTGCGCCTCGCGCCGCTCGGTCACGTCCGCGATGGCGCCGATGACACGCTGCGGACGCCCGCCCGGCCCGTAGCGCAGGCAGGCGTTGTCCAGGACATGTGCGTAGCTGCCGTCCAGCCGCCTGAAGCGATACTCCGCCTCCCAGGTGGACGCACGGGCCTCCAACGCGGCGTCCAGACTCCCGAGCACCCGCGGACGGTCGTCGGGATGAATGCGCTCCCTCCACCCCTCCAGGCACTCCGCCGTACCAAAAGACTGCCGCCACCGATCGTTGCGCCACACCTTCCCCGTGACCATGTCCGCGTCGTAGATGGCGTCGTGTGTGGCGGCCACCACGAGCCTCAAGCGCTCCTCGCTCCGGTGCAACGCGTCCTCGGCTCGCGTACGCTCGGTGATGTCCGTGGACATGCCACACACGGCATACGGCCGGCCCTGGTCCCCCATGAGGGGAAACCGGACCGTGACGTAGATCCGAGGGCCCGCTGACGTCGGGATTGTGTCCTCGGTGGTACGCGCCTGGCCGGTCCGCAGGATCTCCTGGTACGCGTCCTCGGCCTGCTGCGCGCGGCCGGGCCACAGTTGCCGGGCGGTCATTCCGACCAGCTCCTTGCGGGGCCTGCCCGCGATCCGCTCGAACGCGCGGTTGACGAAAAGATACCGGCCGTCCGGGCGCACCGCGAAGATGACAGCGCTCGCGTTGTCGATCACGTCCTGCCTCTGCTGGTCACCGCGGCGGCGCTCCGCCAGCGCCGCGGACAGGGCCAGGGAAGAGAAGGTCGCGGACGAGAGATAGGCCTGGAGGGCGAGCAACCGATCCATCGGCGAGCCCCCCAGCTCCGCGAACATGCCACGGCCCCGGGTGGTGTGGTACGCCGCGAGGACGTTGAGGATCGCCGCGGCGGCCGTGGCCCCCCGGAGCTCGTACCTCACCGCCGCCCACAACATGAGCGGGAAAACCAGCACGCCGGGGATGCTGCGTAGCTCCGTCCCCATGGGCCGACCCCCGAAAAGCGCCTGAGCGGCCAGCGCGATGGCCCCCAGGAGCAGCCCGCCCAGGAGCACCTCCAACGGGCGAATCTTCGTCCGGCCGCTCCCGAGCCACACCAGCAGCACCGGCGCCACGACGAGCACGCCCAGCGCGTCCCCGAACCACCAGGCGCTCCAGCTCGTCCGCCACGAGGGCGCGTCCAGCCACCACACGGCCGCCGTGGCGGCCATCGCGGCGCCGACACACGGCGACAGCACGACGCCCACCCCTACGAGCGCCACCAGGTCCTTCACACTACCCAGTCGGAAGGGCGCTCCCCGAACCCGTCGGAGGAGGCTCGCGGAGAGGAGCGGCTCCCCACTGGCCGCCACCGCCCAAGCCAGACACACGGGCAACGGGAGCCCCTGGGCGAAGACGCCGACCAGCTCGCCCACGAAGATCGCCGACACATAGGCGGGCCACGTGCGCACGTCGTCCAGGAGCAACACGGCGAGGCACAGCCCCGCCGAGGGCCAGAACACCCCGATGCCCACCAGGGGAGGGAAGGCGAACAGGTAGCCCACCTGTGTCATCGCCATGAACACGAGGAAGAACGCAAGCGCTCGTAGCGCCACGAACCCATGGCGCAAAGGCGGCGCAGCGTTCGGAAACGCCTCCTTCATCGTTACGCAACACTGTCAGTCCGGGCCGGACCCATAGGCCGAAGCTAGGCGCAGGAGCGGCTCACGACGCGCCCTCCCCGCATCGACGGATCCGTTTTACAGGATGTGTCACCGTCGCGGCGAGATCTCGCTCTGGCGGCGCCTCACTCACACGCCACGAGCAGCGCATTCTCGGGGTCGTCCGACCAGTCGTTCGCGCGCACCCAGTTACACACCTGCGTGCGCAGCACCCCAGCCACCTCTGGCCGGGTGTCGGCCAGGTTGGTGAGCTCCGAAGGGTCGTCCGGCAGGTGGTACAGCTCCTCGGGGGCGCCGGGGAACGGGAGCTCCCCGTCATAGTGCTTGCACTTGCTGTACCCGGCCTTCGGGTCCAGGATGTATTTCCAGTTGCCGAGGATCACCCCTGCTGTCTCCGAACCACGCTCGAAGAACGCGGGGTGTTGCGGCTCGATGCAGCCGCGCACGTTCGAAAGGAGGGACCTCCCCTCGCCCGGGCCGCCGAACGGGAGCCCGGCAACCTCGAGCAGGGTGGGGACCAGGTCGACGGAGGGCACCCAATTCGCAAGCACCTCGCCGGCAGGCAAACGCCCAGGCGCGCGCAACCCGAAGGTCGAGGCCATGACACCGTTGTAGGGCGAACATCCGTGAAAGAAATAGCCCGAGCGCCGCGCGAGCTCGTCGCCATGGTCGAACGCGATGACGATCACCGCGTCCTCCAGGCGGCCTGCGGCCGAGAGCGCGGCGAGCAAGGCGGCGACGTGCTCGTCGGTCTGGCGGAGCTGGCTCGCGTAGATGGCTTCGACGTGGCGTCGGTCGTCGTCCCCATACGGCGTGTCCCCACGCGACACCGCCAACAGCTCGGCCTCCGTCGGATCCTGCAACGCCCCCTCGTAGGTGTCCGGATGGAATTCCGCGTACCAGGGATCGCGCCGATCATACGGGTCGTGGGGGTCCATGAAGTGGACCCAACCGAAGAACGGCTCGTCCGTCGGCAGCGCCGCGATGGCCTCGGCGGCCTCCGTCGCGAGCCGGGCGTCGCCCACGTCCTGCTGCGTGCCGGGCACCTCGTCGTCGGATTGGCAGCTCCGGTGCTGCACCGCGGGATCCCCGTCGAGCAGGAAGCACATGTTGGCCAACCAACCGTACGTGGTGTACCCAGCCGCGCCGAAGCGTTGGTAGAGCGTCTCCACCCCCGCGGCGATGCCCGCCCCGCCCGCCTCGGGGGGCTCGTTGTCCCGCACGCGGTGTGTCACCGGATAGGCGCCGGTCACCATCGTCGCCATCGACACGGCGGAGAGCCCCCGTGGCACGAGCACGTTGTCCAGCCGTACCCCCTCCGCGAACAGGGCGTCGATCGTGGGGGTGGTGTCCCACTCCGGGTGATGGACGCCGAGAAAATCGCGGTTCACCGTGTCCACGCTGATGAGGAGCACCGTGTGCGGGGGGCCGTCGGCCGTCACCGCGCCGGGGTTCTCCGGGCACGTGGCGCCCGGCTCGTCGGTCACGGCCGGGCCGGTGCAAGCGGCGAGGAGGAGCAGGAGCATCACCGGAGAGCCTAGCCCAGGACGCGCGCGAAGGGGCGCGCGATCCGCCGCATCGATGGCCCGGTCAGAACCGGACCCGCCCCCCCACGCTCACCATCGGGCCGTACAACTCCACGGGCTCCTGGTCCGCGTTGCCCCGCACCGACGCATAGCCGGCCCCGACACGGAGCCCGACGCTGCCCCGGTCGCCGTTGCCGCGCAGCCAGGAGCTAACGCCGCCTTCCACCCAGGTGGCGCCGGCGCGACCGGTGCCCCAGTCCACGAAGAGGTCCGTGCGGTCGCCGGTCGGGATCGCGAGCTCCATCGCGATCCCGCCGAACACGAACCCCTCCCCCTCGCTCACGGCGTAGGCGCCCTCGGTCTTGGTGGTCTCGTCCCAGGTGTACTCGACCCGGTAGGTCGGCGTGAGCAGCAGGGTGTTGCGGACGCCGACGCGCAGCCCGTCGCGCGCGCCGAGGCGGGCCTCCTGTACGAACGCGAAGGCGCGGTCGACGTGGGGCACCGACACCTCGGGGGCGTCGGGGCCGGTCGGCAAGCCGCTGACGCCGGGGTCGCTGTCGAGCATCGACCAGCCGGCGCCCAGGCCTACCGAGAAGTAGCGGCTGTCGAAGCCGGCGGTGCCGAGCGCGGCGACGGTGAACGGGCTCCCCTCGCGGCTCCACCCCAGCCCGACCGGCGCGAGGCGGGCCTGCACGTACCAGGGGGCGCGGAACACCCACGTCACCCAGAGCTCGTCCACCGTCGCGACGCCGACGGTCTGCAGGGCGAGGAGGGGGCGGATCACCAGCCCCATCTCACGAAGCTCCCCGAGCCGCTCCGGCGCCACCGGGTAGACGTAGGCGCCGCGGTGCGGCTCGAGCCGATCCCCCACGTCCACCCGCCCGCCCCGTGCGAGGTCGACCAGGGCGCGGTGATCCTCGGTGAGGCGGACCCGCCCCGCCGCGACCACCCGCTCGACCGGGCGGCGCTCCATCCCGCGCATGTCGAGCGCCGGCACCACCCGCGTCTCGGCGCCGAGGAAGCGCACCTCGTCGCCCACGGCGAGCCCGTCGAGCGCGCCACGGTCGACCACCGCGACGCCGTTCCCCACCGTGAGCACCCGCGCGGGAGGCGCGGGCGCCGCCATCGGGGCCGAGCTCGGCGCGGGCTCCGGCGGCGTGCCCTCCGCGCCGGCCACCTCGGTCACCGGCACGGCGCGCGTCTCTCGCAGCTCGACCCACAACCGCCCGTCCGCCACGAACAGGCCCTCGGCCCCCGGCACCTCCCTCGTCGTGAGGAGCGCGGGCGGAGACATCTCCCACGTCTCCAGCGCCCCCTCGGCGGTGAGCACGTACAGACGACCGCCCGCCTCCTGCGCCGCGCGCGGGGCGCGCGGGTACGTGGCGACCACCGCGCCATCCACCCGCACCTCTCCCCCGCTCAGGGTCACCTCCGCCGCCACCGCCGCCGCGATCCAGAGCCACATGGCGCCTCCGCCAGCAACGTAGGACCGACGCATCGACCCCAAGCGTTGGCTCCGGCGCGGATCAGCGGACGGATCCGGGCGTCAGCCTCCGGCCCGCTCCTTCGCGATCGCGGCGTCCACCCGCAGCTTGAGCGCCTCCAGATCCTCGCGCGCCGCGCCCTGCCCCGTGACGAACGGCGCGCCGCTCGTCTCCAACACCAGCCGGCTCCCGTCGATCCGCACCGCCCGGACCTGCTTCCACTCGACGCGGGAGCGCGCGGGCCCGATGAGCAGGTTCCGCAGCAGCCGCTCGTCCTCGACGACGAGCTTGCTGGAGATGACCCGGATGCGGCGGGTGCCGTACTGGTTGACGAGGACGATCAGGCCGACGACCGCGAGCCCCACCGCCGGGACGTAGTACGCGAGGTACGCGAGCGCCGCGGCGCCGCAGCCCAGCGCGATCCCGACCCCGACGGAAACGGGGTTCATCGGGAGGGGGCAGGAGATCCCGTCGTGGGTGATCGGCATGGCGACGCGCTATCCGATCGGGCGGCGGGGCGCCCGGAGCTCTACGTCGTCCTCAGACCTGCACCTTCACGATCCGCTTGATCATCCAGCCGCCGATGATCTGGAGCGTCAGCATCACGAAGATGAAGATCCATCCCAGCCACGTGGTCCAGAGCCGGGAGATGAGCTGGGGGTCCATCACCCACAGGATCCCGGCGAGCACGAACGGCATGAACACGATGATCACGCCCTGCGCGATGCCCTGGGCGGTGAGGCTCTGGATGCGGCCCTGCACCTTCTTCCGCTCGCGGATGGTCTGGGCGACGGTGTCGAAGGTCTCCGACAAGTTGCCGCCGGACTGCCGGAGGATGTTGATGCTCGTCACGATGATCTGGATGTCCTCGGTGCCGATGCGCTTCTCGAGGGCGAGCAGGGCGTCCTCGAGCGGCACGCCGAGGCGCTGCTCGTTGAGCATGAGCCCGAACTCCTGCGAGATCGGATCGGGCAGCTCCTCGCGCACCATGTCCATCGCCTGGAGCAGCGAGAGGCCGGACTTCAGGCCGTTCGACATGAACGCGAGCGCGTCCAGCAGCTGATCCTCGAAGCGGGCGACCCGGTTCTCCCACATCGTCTCGACCACGTAGCGGGGCAGTCGGTAGCCGACGGGCAGGCCGAAGGGGCCGATCACCAGCACGCCGATGACCATGACCCGGATGATGTGGTAGCCCCAGGGCTCGTACGGGATGCCGGTGGTGAGGAGCCAACCCGCGCTGCCGAACACCAGTACGGACCCGACGATCGAGGCGATGCACCAGCTCGCCGGGATCTGGAGGAACATGCGGTCGAACATGCCCTGCATCCACCGGACGTAGCCGTTGGTGGCGTTGTCGAAGCGGTCTCCGAACCAGGGCGCGGCGAACCACCCCACCATGAGCCACGCGGCGACCCCGGCGCCCGCGAACACGAGGCGAAAGGCGGTGAGGAGGTCCCAGATCTGCGGGAGCATCAGGCGCGACCGCGCGGGATCGGCGCGTGCGAGGGCCCGGACGCACCCGAGGCGACGGCGCCCGGCCCCATCGGGGGCGCGGCGAAGATGCCACGGGGCAGCTCGATGCCGAGCGCGTCGAGCTTGCTCACGAACTTGGGGATGAACCCGGTCGCCATGTGCTGGCCGAGCACCTTGCGGTTCGAGTCGAGGCCCGTCTGCCTGAAGCTGTAGATCTCCTGGAGCGTGATGGTGTTGGCCTCCATGCCGGTCACCTCGGCCACGGAGATGACCTTGCGCGAGCCGTCCGACATGCGCGTGGTCTGCACCAGGATGTGCACGGCGCTCGCGATCTGCTCGCGGATGGCGCGGCTCGGCAGGTCGAGGCCGGCGAACATGACGAGCGTCTCGAGGCGGGAGATCGCGTCCCGCGGGGAGTTGGAGTGCACGGTCGTCAGCGAGCCGTCGTGACCGGTGTTCATCGCCTGGAGCATGTCGAGCGCCTCGGCGCCGCGGCACTCCCCGACCACGATGCGGTCGGGGCGCATGCGCAGGCAGTTCTTGACCAGGTCGCGGATCTTGACCTCGCCGATGCCCTCGATGTTCGGCGGGCGCGACTCCATGCGCACCACGTGGGGCTGCTTGAGCTGGAGCTCGGCGGCGTCCTCGACGGTGACGATGCGCTCGTCCTCCGGGATGAAGCTCGACAACACGTTGAGGAGCGTCGTCTTTCCGGAGCCCGTGCCGCCCGAGATGAGGATGTTGAGCCGCGCCTCCACACACGCGCGCAACAGGTCGGCGAGCTCGGGGGTGAACGCCCCGAAGCGCACCAGGTCGGCGACCTTGAAGGGCTCCTTCGCGAACTTTCGGATGGTGATCGCGGGGCCGTCGATCGCGAGCGGCGGGATGATCGCGTTCACGCGGCTGCCGTCCGGGAGGCGCGCGTCGACCATCGGCGACTTCTCGTCGATGCGGCGGCCGAGCGGCTGGACGATGCGCTCGATGACGGCGAGCAGCTGCTGATCGTCGGTGAACGAGAGGTTGGTCTTCTGGAGCTTGCCGCTGATCTCGACGAACACGTTGTCGCGCCCGTTGACCATGACTTCCGTCACGCGGTCGTCCGCGAGCAGATCCTCGAGGGGGCCGAGCCCGAGGGCCTCGTCGAGGACCTCCTTCACGATGCGCTTGCGGTCGGCGCGATCGGTGATGGTGCCGCCCTCCTCGTCGAGCACGCGCGAGATCGCGACCTCGGCGCGCTCGCGCAGGACCTTGTCGCGATCCTGGTTGTTCGCGAGTTCGCGATCCAGGCGCTTCAGATCCAACACTTCGACCAGGCGCTTGTGGATGAGCATCTTCACGCCCGTGCGCGCGTCGATCTCGCCCTTGCGCGAGCCGCCGCGCCCGCCGCGGGACTTCATCCAGCCGGCGACCTCCTTCGCCTTGTCGTCGGCGATGACCTGCCGACGCGCGTCGGTGACGCCCACGTCCTGGGGCCGCGCGAGCTGGCCGAGCTGATCGAGCACGCCCTTCTCCACGAGCTGGCGCGCGAGCTCGTCGTAGTGGCGCGTCAGCTTCTCGCGGGGGGCGTCGAGCACGAACGGCGTGCCGCGCGCCGCGTGCGTGGCGGTGAGCGTGTCGTCCTTCGGGAGCGTCACGAGCACCGGGCGGCCGAGGCGCCCCAACACGAGTTCCTTGGTGATCGGCCCGGCGGCGTCGAGGCGGTTGACGATGACCTTCACGAGCTGCTGCGGGAACTGGAGCTGCTGGAGCTGGTCGATCATCCGCCGGGTCGACTGGATGACGTTGAAGTCGGGCGTCGTGACCAGGAAGATGCCGCTCGACTTCTCCATCGCGGCCACGCCGAACGGATCGACCCCCGCGCCGCAGTCCACCACGATGTAGTTGGCGAGCGGCAGGCAGAGCTCGAGCATCCGCTTCACGGCCTCGAGCGGCACCTTGTCGGCGGCGTCGGGAGAGGGGGCGATGGGCAGGAGGCCGAGCCCGGCGGGGTGGGCCGCGATGTAGGGCCCCACCGTTTCGGAGGTGAGCTGCTCGAGGTAGGGCGCGAAGTCGGCGATCGTCCGCACCTCGGTCAGGCCGAGGAGCGCGGCGCCATCGCCCGCGCCGGCGCGGTCGAGCTCGATCAGGAGCACGCGCTCCCGTGTCTCCTTGACGAAGGACAACGCGAGGTTGACCGCGAACGTCGTCTTGCCGACGCCGTCCCGTGCTCCGCCGACCGCGACCACGCGTGCCATCTACTGCCGAACCTCGAGGAGGTTGAACTTCTCCTGGATCTCGCGGTTCGCGGTCGAGGACGACTCGTGGATCTGCGGGGTGATGAACACCAGGAACTGCTGCTTCTGCTTCTTGTAGTCCTTGGCGTTGTAGAAGCTGAACAGCCCCGCGGACTGGGCCGCGCTGTTCTCCGGGAGCCGGTTGTAGTCCACCCGGTCGCTCACGCGCTGCAGGCCGCCGATGACGATGCTCTCGCCGGCGCGGGCGTATTGGGAGGTGGTGATGTCGGACTGGTCGATCGCGGGGTAGCCGTTGGTCCCGACCTCGCCGAGCGAGGACACCTCGACCTTGATGTTCAGATCGACCTCGGAGCCCTGGGCGTACGGGGTCACGTCGAGGGTGATGCCCACCTCCTCGAAGATGATGGTCTGCGTGCCGTTCTCGATGAAGACGAAGGGGATGCGCTGGCCCGAGAAGATGTGCGCGGTGTCGCCGCTCTTCACCGACACGGTGGGGTTCTCGAGGACGCGCGCGTAGCCGCTGCGCCGCGCCCGCTCGAGCCGGGGCAGGAGCGAGGTGATCGTGGCGGAGGCGGTGCCCTCGGCGGCCGACGCATCGAAGAAGTCGTGCAGGAAGTTGAACTGCACGCCGCCGTCGACCGCGAGCGGACTCCACTCCACGCCCCACGAGGTCACTAGCGACTTGGTCAGCTCGACGAAGTGCACGTTCATCACGATGGTCTCGGCGCGGCCGGGGATGCGGTCGACCTCGCGCACCTCCAGGACATTGACGACGTCGGGGTAGTAGGCCCGCGCGATCGCCTCGGCGCGCTTGCTCGCCATCTCCGAGTGCACGATGCCCTCGAGCATGATCTTCTTGCCGACGAGCCGTACGTTCACGCCGGGGGTGCCGATCTCCTTCTGGATCAGCGACGCGAGCAGGCGCTGGGCGATGGGCGAGAGGGTCACCATCGACTCGATGAGCGGCTCGCGCTCGTCGAGGTCCTGGACGCGCTCCAGCTCGTCATCCAGGCTCACCTCACCCTGGATGTACACGCGATCGTTCATGATCTTGAACGAGAGCCCCTCGATGTCGTCGAGGAGCGCCTGGACGTTCTTCATGACCTTCGCGAGGTTGGCTGGGATGACGGTGATCTCGATCTCGTCGACCCGGGCGCCGCGCGTGTTGTAGAGGATGAGGTTGGTCGTGCCGACTTCGCGTCCGGCGACCAGGATCTGGCGGGCCTCGCGCAGCGGCACCACCTTCGCGATCTCGGCGGAGCCGACCGACACGTCCCCGAAGCTGTACGGGATGTCGATCGCCTGCTGCGTGTTGACGACGATGACCTGGTCGGGCACCTCTTCGGCCGCGTACGTGCCGGGCACGACCTGCGGCACCGCGAGCACCAGCGGCGCGAGGAGCGCGAGCGAGACGGCGGCGCGGGTGACCCAGGCGCGCACGAGGAGCGGCGCGGGGCGCACCGGGGCGCTCACAGCGCGGCCCATGCGGGGAATCACAGCGCGGCCCATGCGGGGAATCAAAAGCCACCCCCTTCGATGACGCGGTAGCGGGGCCCGGAGCGATACCGGACCTGCTGGACCAGGCCGAGGGTCGAGGCGACGGTGGCGTGGTCGAGCGCGACCGGCTCGGGCATCTCCCACAACGAGCGGAGGCTGATCGTGAGGTCCCCGATCTGCTGGGCGAGCACCAGCTTCTGGGCCTCCGAGGGGCGCACGCCCACCGTGATGGTGGCGCTGTTGCCGAGCAGCTCCGAGGGGGATGGCTCCTTCTGGACCATCGGCTGGCCCTCGGGGGGCATGGTCACCACGTCCCGCGTCGTGATGCGGCCGATGTCGTCGACCACCGAGAGCACCCACACGTCCTGCATGACGGTGACGGTGCGCACGTCCGACTTCTCTCCGGTGCCGAAGTCGAAGGTGCCGAGGATGTCGACGTGGTTGCCGGGGCGGATGTGCCCGCCGACCGCGTTGAACACCGACACGTCGAGCGAGATGGCGCGCAGGCCCTTCGGCACGTAGAGCGCCAGCCCCGCCTCGTCGGCGGTCACGAGCTTGGTCGCGACGATCTGCTCCCCCGTGAGGATGGGGACGGCGCTGATCTGATCGCGGATCAGCTCGGTCGACGTGAGCGCCTTGGGCTGTTGCCAGCGGCGCGGCACCTCCACGAGCTCCACCATGGTCTCGTCGAGCCGCACGTTGTCGAGGATGTCGCGCTTGGCCACGAGGGTCATCATCGGAGCGGTCTCGTAGAGGAGGTCCTGCTCGCGCTGGTGCACGTAGCGGCACTGCGCGAAGGTCGCGACGAGCGCGACCACCAGGGCGAACAGGAACGCGCGGGGGTTCTTCAAACGGGCCTCGACGGGACAGAGAGGGCGAGTCTACGACATCTCGAGCGTGTGCGCTGCGAGCCTGTCGCGCGCCGTGCTACCGCTTGTCCCCGCTGCCATTGGCCGCGCCCGCGCCCACCAGCGTGCTCGCGTCGCTTCCGAGGTTGTCCATGCCCTCCGAGAAGCCCGGGATGAACGCGTAGGCCGCCACCGCGAGCCCCACGACGGCGACGCTGATCAAGAGGAAATACTCGGTGGTGGCCTGGCCACGGCGACGACGGGTCATGGAGCTCCCCAGAGATTCGGCCAGGGTTGAAAGCGGGCGGCGATCACGCCGGCGGAGATGACGAGGGCGAAGATCATCTTCGTCGTGACTTCGCGTTCGCCCTTGACCCAGAAGCGCCACACGTTGCCGAGGCGCCCCTTGGCGATGAGCACGATCAGCGCGACCGGGAAGTTGATGATCAGGCCCAGCAGGATGGCACGCACGATGGTCTCGGGCCCGACGAGCGCGCCCGCGGCCATCACCAGCTTCACGTCGCCGGGGTGGTAGGCGCCGCCGAACTTCCAGAGCACGACGCCCACCGCGAAGGCCACGAGGAGGCCGAGCGCGCCATCGTAGAAGTGAGGGGCGAACAACGGCGCCATCAGGACGCCCGTGACCATCACCGGGAACGTCAGCACGTTCTTGATCTTGCCGGTCGTCCAGTCGGTCCACATGGCGCCGAGGAGCAAGGCCAGGAGGACCGCATCGGGGGGGCCGAGGGGAGCCATTCAGGGGTAGGGCAGCTGCACGGTGGTGCGGACGTTGTGGAACACGTCCTTCACGCCGTCGCCGAACGCGATGAAGCCGGCCGCGAGGCCGACCACGATCACCGAGATGCCGAGCACGTACTCGACGAGGGATTGTCCGCGACGGGACCGACGGTCGTTCATGGCATCTCCACGCGCGCGGCGACCCAGCCGGCGATCGTTCCCACCAGGGCTTCGAACGCGTCGTGCCAGACGTACCCGGCCAGCACCAGCGCGAACAGGATGCCGGTGACCCCGAGCATGGGCTCCACGGTGGACTGGCCGCGCAGGCTCACGGGGACACGATCAGCATGAAGACCACAGCAAGAGATGTACCACGGCGCCCGACGAACCGGCGAGCGTGGCGCGGCCGGGATCGCAGGGGCCCCGCCGCGCTGGGAGCGGGGCCACACCGCGTCGCTGGGGCGCGCGGATCCCGGCGGCGCTGGGGCGGGGGAGTCGCAGCGCCGACTATTCCCTGAGCCGGGCGGTGATCATCCCCATGTCCTCCGGCACGAGCGAGTGCATCACCGCGTCGAGAGGCTCGTCGTAGATGCGGAGGCGGTTGCGGAGCACGCCCTCCCGGAGCGCGCCGAGCTTGTCGGCGACGCGCAGGCTGGCCGAATTGGAGGGGACGACGAGGATCTCGAGGCGCTGCAAGCGGAGGGACTTGAACCCGAAGATGGCGGCGCTGCGCGCGGCCGTGGTCGCGACGCCTCGATCCGACGCGGAGCTGCGCACCCAATAGCCGAGGTTTGCCGTCCGATGTAGGTCGTTCCGCATGTTCAGGCCCACCCCGCCGAGGAGGTGATCGTCCGTGTCGACGATGGCGAACTCGTGCTTGGTGCAGGCGTCGAACGAACCCCGGGTGTCCTCGATCCAGGACTGCGCCTCGTCGAGGGAGTAGTCGGGGTGGGCCCACGGCATGAAGGGCGCGAGGTCGGGGATCGACTCCCGGACCGCCTCCACGAACTCGGCGGCATCGTCCTCGCGGAAGGGGCGGATGCCGATCCCGCCGCTCCACAGCGGAAACGCCGGATCATCCACCATAGGTGTAGCGCGTGGCGATCCCGTAGAAGTACCCGGCATAGTCGGTCTCGATCCGGAAGAAGTCAGCCGCGTAGCCCGATTCGTCCACGATGCGGTACACCGTCGGGAAAATCCCGCTCACGTTCGCGGTCACGTAGAAGTCGCCGCTGTCCCCGTCGATGGCCACCTGGTACGGCGACCAGGTGTCGTCCGCCCAGCCCTCGACCAGGGCCCAGTCCCCCGCGTCCAGATCGAAGCGGTAGATGCCCATCGCCCCGGTGGTCGCGTCGGTGCCCTGCGTGTACCACCCGCCCCCGTCGCGATGCGTTCCCGACGAGGTCTGGAGCGTGGGGCTCTCGTAGTCGCCCTTGCGATGCACCACGAGCCCGCCCTCGGCGGTCCACGTGCCGAAGCCGCCGAAGTAGTCGAACAGCCCGACCTCCCCCGTCGCGGGGTCGACCGCGGCCGACACCCCGGTGAATTCGTGCGCGGCGGGGTCCTCGAAGTCCACGACCCAGCTCGCGAGCTCGGTGATCGTGCCGTCGGGGGCCACGCCCACCAGCGAGCCCACCGTGGTCGCGAGCACGATCCCGTCGAGCCCGAACCCGTCCGGCATCGTCGCGATGCCCCACACGCCGTACTCGTAGACCTCGGCGTCGGAGAAGTCCCCGATGTCGGTGCAGGTCCCATCGGAATCGACCATCGACACCGCCGCGCCGTTGTTGCTGATCACCCAGCCGTCTCCGTAGTGATCGAGCCAGCTCGGCCCGCAGCCGTTCGAGAGGTTCACGGTGTCGTCGTCGCGCCCGATCGTGTCGAGCACGATGATGGAGCCGGCGCCGTCATCATCCACGCGCCCGACGCTGAAGCCCGACCACTCCTCGTCGGTGCGCCCGTCGCAGTCGTTGTCCTTGCCGTCCCCGTCGTCCTCTTCTCGCGCGGGGGAGACGCGGACGTCGGCGTCGTCGCAGTCTCCCTCCTCGGGGGTGAACCCGTCGTCGTCGAGATCCCCGTCGGTGTCGGCGGTGTCGATGGGGGTGGTGTCCGTGTCCGAGTCGTCGGTGTCCACCGGCTCGTCGGTGTCGGGCTTCTGAAAACCGGTGTCGAGCGCTGAGCAGCCGCCACCGCCGAGAGAGAGGATGACCACGAGGAGGGCGAATCGCATCGCTGCATCTTAGCGGACGCTTACACTCAGGTCGCGCGGCGTACGGCCCGAGTGGTACGGCATGCTCAGCCTCCTCTTCGCCGCCGCCCTCGCCGGGACCCCCACCCAGCTCTCCACGCCCGCGGTCTCCGTGACCACGGTCGAGGTCGAGGTCGATCCGTGGGCTCCGCCGCCGCCCCCTCCGCTTCAGCTCCCGGAGGACGGCTCTCGGCCCACCTGGGCCTCGCTCCCTCCCAACCCGCGCGGCCAGACGGACTTCACCGCCTACACCCTCGACTGGGGAGAGGTTCGCGTCGGCATCGGGAGCGTCGGCATCGCCCTCTTCCCCGGCGTCCAGCTCTCCACCCAGCCGCTCCTGGACGCGGTGCGGATGCCGAACGTGGCCTTGAAGATGGACCTCCTCCAGCTCGGCGACCGCTTCGACGGCGCCGTGAACGGCTCGCTCGGCCACATGCGGACGGACACGCTCAACGCGCTCTACGTCACCGCCGGCGGCACCGCGTCGGTCATCGTCACCCCCGCGTGGTCCCTGCACGGCGGCGCCCAGTGGACCTACGCCGCCGCGATCGGCGAGCCCGACCTGGCCGCCACCGCCGAGGTCGTGGAGCCCCTGGTCGGGAACCTGCCCTCCGACGCGAGCCTCCAATACCTGTCCGAGCGGCTCGCGTACGAGGTCCGCATCGAGGCCGTCACGCTTCGCGCGGCCACGGACTTCCGGATCAATCGTCGCGACAGCATCATCCTGCAGGGCCAGGCCGTGCTCTGGGCATGGACCCGCTACCCGAACTACGCCGAGCGCTTCGTGTCCGAGGAGTCCGGCTTCGTGCCGATCACGGACACCTACACCGCGAGCCTCGCGTGGCAATTCTCCTGGCGAAACGTCGACCTCCGGGTAGGGGGCGGCATCTCGTCGGTGCCGGGCGCGTGGCTGCTGAACACGGTCGATCTCGCGTGGCGCTTCGGCGGAAAGACGCGCGGGCACCAGGCGAAGCGGCTGCAGGCGTGGCGCGGCAGCAACAAGGTGGCGGCGGCGACGCGCCCCGAGGACGTCGCGACGGCGAAGCTGCTCTCCACCCCGAGCACCTGAACATCCGTACGCATCCCGGTTAAGCGCGCGCGATGCCTCCCTTCCGCCTCGCCACCGACATGAAGCCCGCCGGTGATCAGCCCACGGCCATCGCCCAGCTCGTCGCCGGCCTCAACGGCAACCAGATGCACCAGGTGCTCCTCGGCGCGACCGGCACCGGAAAGACCTTCACCATCGCCAATGTCATCCAGGCCTACCAACGCCCGACGCTGATCATGGCGCACAACAAGACCCTCGCCGCGCAGCTCTTCGGCGAGATGAAGCAGCTGTTCCCGGACAACGCGGTCGAGTACTTCGTCAGCTACTTCGACTACTTTCAGCCCGAGGCCTACGTCCCCTCCTCCGACACCTACATCGAGAAGGACAGCCTCATCAACGAGCACATCGACAAGCTGCGCCACAGCGCCACGCGGTCGTTGCTCGAGCGGACGGACGTGATCATCGTCGCGTCCGTGTCTTGCATCTACGGCCTCGGCTCGCCCGAAGCCTACGACGGCATGGTCATCCCCATCGAGGTGGGGGACACCATCCCGCGGCGCACGCTGCTCTCCCGGCTGGTCGAGCTCCAATACCAACGGAACGAGCAGGATCTCCACCGTGGCACGTTCCGCGCGCGGGGGGACGTGATCGAGATCGTGCCCGCCCACGAGAGCGAGAAGGCCTACCGCATCGAGCTGTTCGGGGACGAGGTCGAGGCCCTCTCCGAGATCGATCCCCTCCGCGGCGTCAAGCTCACCAAGCTCGACAAGATCTGCATCTACCCGGCGAGCCACTACGTCACGCCCAAGGAGAAGATGCAGCGCGCGATCGACTCGATCCGCACGGAGCTCCAGGAGCGCCTGGAGGACCTACGCGGCAAGGGCCTGCTCCTCGAGGCCCAGCGGCTCGAGCAGCGCACGGTCTTCGATCTGGAGATGATCGAGCAGCTCGGCTTCTGCAACGGCATCGAGAACTACAGCCGTCACCTGACGCAGCGGCCCCAGGGGCTGCCGCCCCCGACGCTCCTCGAGTACTTCCGCGGCGACTGGCTGCTGGTCATCGACGAGAGCCACGCGACGATCCCGCAGATCGGCAGCATGTACAAGGGTGATCGCGCGCGCAAGGAAACGCTCGTCAAGTACGGCTTCCGGCTGCCGAGCGCGCTGGACAACCGGCCGCTGATGTTCGAGGAATTCAACGAGCACATCCGCCAGGCCATCTACGTCTCGGCCACGCCCTCGAAGTACGAGCTCGAAAAGGCGATGGGCATCGTGGCGGAGCAGGTCATCCGCCCCACCGGCCTGCTCGACCCGATCATCGAGGTGCGGCCCGCCTCGTCGCAGGTGGACGATCTGCTCGGCGAGCTCCGGGAGACCGTCGCGAAGGGCCACCGCGTGCTGGTCACGACGCTCACCAAGCGCATGGCGCAGGAGCTCACGGACTACTACCAGGAGCTCGGGCTGCGGGTGAAGTACCTGCACTCCGACATCGACACGCTCGAGCGCATGCAGATCCTCCGGGAGCTGCGCCTCGGCGAATTCGACATCCTCGTCGGCATCAACCTGTTGCGCGAGGGGCTCGACCTGCCCGAGGTCGCGCTCGTCGCCGTGCTCGACGCGGACAAGGAGGGCTTCCTCCGCAGCGGCACGTCGCTCATCCAGACCATCGGGCGCGCCGCCCGCAACGTCGAGGGGCGCGTGATCCTGTACGCGGACAGGGTCACCGACAGCATGGAGCTCGCGATGGGCGAGACCAGCCGGCGCCGCGTGAAGCAGATGGCCTACAACGACGAGCACGGCATCACGCCGATGACCATCATCAAGAACATGGACAGCCCGCTCGCCGCGCTGCTCGACGCCGACTACGTCAAGGTCCCGAAGAACGCCAAGGAGCTCGCGACGCTTCCGGGCGTCAGCATCGAGGCCATCCCGGGGCAGATCCGGCGGTTGCGCGCGGAGATGAAGACGGCCGCGTCCCAGCTCGAGTTCGAGCGCGCGGCCGAGCTGCGCGATCGCGTCCGCAAGCTCGAGGAGATGGCGCTGCAGATGGGCGAGATCGGAGGGTAGGAGCCCGTAGTGCATACACTACGGGCTCGTAGGCGCTAGGCGGACGGCGAGACGCGCCGACGCCGACCCGCAAACCCCGCGGCGAGGACGATCCCCGCCAGGCCCCAGGCGCCCGCGCCCGAGGAGCAGCCGCAGCCTCCACCCTCGACGGTAAACCCGCCCTCGAGCGTGTCCGAGGCGCCGCTCGGCGTGTTCACGAGCACGTCGTGGGTTCCGGCGGAGAGCGAGCTGGGGGACGTGCCGGAGAGGGCGGTGTCGCCGGAGAGCTGCACGTTGGAGACGGCGAGCCCCCCGATGAACACGGTGGAGCCCGCCTCGAAGCCCTCGCCGAGGATGGCGATGCTGACGGCCTCGCCTTCCTTCGCCGTGGAGGGCGTCACGGACGCGATCGAGACCGGACCGTCGTCCGTGTCGTCCGTGTCGTCCCCCCCATCCGTGTCGCCACCGGTGTCGTCACCCCCGCTGCCCGACCCCTCGCCCGCAGCCGCCCGGATGATCCAGCTACCGGCCACGAACCCCGACAACGGGAGGACCTCGCTCCCGTAGTAGAGCCAGTTGCCGGCGCTCGGCGACGAGGTGTCGATCACGATGCCGGACGTGTCGCGCTCGCTCGTGCGGGGCCAGGAGTAGCCGGTCTCCGGGTCGGGCGTGCACACCCACACCGCGACGCGGCCGGACGTGTAGTCGAGCGCGTAGAGGCCGTTGGCCTCATCCACGAGCGGCAACTCGAGGATGTACTCGGACGAGATGTTCACGTAGAAGGCTTCGGGGCCCCACTCCATGTGGGACGACGAGGGGTCCTCCCCGTCCGCGAGGATCTGGAGTGACACCTCGGTCAACGTCTCCGTGCCGTCCTGGTTGCCGGTGTTGCTGCCCAGGTAGACGTACACAAAATCGATCGCCAGCGGCAGATCCGCCGCGTCGGCCGTCAGGACGGTGACGGCACACTCGGGGTACTCGAGCCACGCGACCTGGTCGGAGGAGTCATAGGTATCGGCGGTGTTGGTGTCGTTCCGCAACACCACCTGCGTCGCCAGGGCGACACTTACGGGAAAGAGCAGCATGAGCGCCTCCGAAAGGGGAGGCTACCACGCCTCCGCCTGCTCAGTCCGCCTGCTCAGTCCGCCCGCTTCCCGTCCCCGCAGAGCACCCGCACGTGGAGGTGGTCCTGGTGATGCGGCGCGTGCCGCAGGATGCCGGTGTGCTCCCAGACGGCGCGGGTGCCCTCGACCGGAAAGATCCGCGCAGCCTCCGCTTCGGTGAGGAGGCCCGCAGACTGCACGTAGGCGTGCAGGCGGTCGATGTGCTTGCGGTCGAGCAGGATGAAGTGTACGTTCCCCGTGGACAACATCGTGCTGATGAGGGTCCACGTGGCCTCGACGTCGAGCTCGGAGGGGGCGAGCTGGGTGAAGCCGCGGCTGTGCTGCCAGCCATCCTTCCGGTAGATCCCCACGTCCGCGTCGATCCCGCCGCGGTGCGAGAGGTGGCCGGCGAGGTAGCCGCCGTTCCGCGACGAGATGTCACCCACCACGAAGGGAGAAGCCTGGGGGAGCAGCCAGCTCATGTGGCGCCCCGCCTCGACCAGCAGGTCGACCATGGTTGCGGAGCCCCAGGAGCCGTTGGGCTGGGCCCGTACGTAGAAGAGCGGGAGGTCGGGGAGCAACACCCCGTCCTCGAGGTACTGATCGGAACAAGCGCTGCTTGCGCCGGTGTCATCGTTGACGGCCACCATTTCGGTCGCGAGCAGCTCCCCCTCGAGGGTGGGACCATACTCCGCGGCGAACGCCGTCATTGTGACGAACCAAGCCAAGGTCAAATACTCATCCTCCGCACGTCTACTCTCGCTGGGAGCGCGACCTTAGCAACGGGCCTCCCCGATGGGAAGCGACCCGCGCAAGAAATTACGCACCCCTGCGTAGCGCCGTTCGCCTAGAAACCCGCTGGGCTCGGCCTCAGCGCAGGTTTGCTCTTGACGCGTCTTTTGATGTCCTCGCCCTCACAGACTCGTCAGAATCGGAGGGAATCGGTAGAGGGGTGGAGCTTGGATGCGGCGATGCCGCGGGAAGCGTCGTAAGTTCAGTGCAATTATTACACGTGGCGAGCCTCTCCAGCGCCGGGATCAGGCGCGACGCTTCGACCGCACCCCACCACCGCTCGAGCACGAGCGTGCGCCCTTCCCTCCGCGCCTCGATCCGCCCTACGAGCGCGCCATCCGCGAGGATCGGGCAGACGTAGTAGCCCCAGGTGCGTTCGGACGCGGGCTTGTAGATCTCCCAGATGTAGTCGAAGTCGAAGGCCTCGCGCACCAGCGCGCGGTCCCACACGAGCGCGTCGAGCGGCCCGAGAATGCGCACCGCGCCGTCGTCCGGGGGCGGCGGGGGCGGGTCGGGCAGCAGCAGGTAGGGCCGGCGGCCCACGCGCACCTCGAGCAGGCGCCCCTCCGCGAGCAGGCGCTCCACGGTGCCGTCGACGCGGGTCTCGGCCAGCATCGACCAGGTGGGGCCGCCAGCGCGCGCCAGCAGGCCCGCCGAGCGCACCCGTGCGAGCAGCATCGACTCGCCGAAGTCCCCCTCCGCGGTGGCCGTGGCCCAGGGCCCCAGCGCGGCCTCCGGTGAGGCGTACAGCCGCCTGCCGCGCGCGTCCCGCCCGCTCGCCACGACCTCGCACCGGGTCCACAACACCTCGACGGCCAGCGCCGCGAGGCTGGTGGTGCCCTTCCAGCCGCTCCAGTCCATCGCCTCGGTCTGGCCGCGGGGCGTGAGCTCCTGGGCGCTCACGGGGCCGCGCGCGTGGACCTCGGCACGCACGTCGTCCAGCAGCGAAGCCGGGATGCGCTTCATGCGGTCGGAGTGACGCCACCAGGGGGTCTCCACGGCGCGGCCCCGGTAGTGCGCGAAGTAGCGCCCGTGCAGGAGGCAGCGCTCCTTGGCGAAGTGCTCGAAGCTGGAGCCCCGCGCGTGGCGGTACAGGTCGCCCCGCCCGAGCCCCTCCACTCGCGCGAACGCGACGAGGTCCGCGTTGGTGCCCACACGATCGATCGGGTCGATCTGGATGGCGCCGACACGATCCAGGAGCGCGCGCACGCCCTCGCCGCCCGCGCCGAGGGACTCACCGAGGGCGGCGGCGCCGAGCAGCACGCGCCGCGCTTCGGCGGGAGAGAGGGAATGCATCGGGACGGACTAACTCCCCGCTCCGGCGAACCGAAGCGGGGCTCGTTGCGATCGAAGCGCGGGCTCTACGCCCGGTCTTCGTCCGCCGCGACGACCTCGACCGGAGCGGCGTCCTCGGGGGAGGCGTCGACCGGATCCGCGTCGACCGGCCCCACGTCCGCGAGCGGCGGGACCACGACCACGTCGTCGTCACCACCGGACTCGCCGCCGGCCTCGGCGTCCATCAGCAGGTCCGGCTCGATCGCTTCGGCCGCCTCGACGCCCTCGGCGGCGTCCACGCCGTCCAAGCCCGCCTCGGCACCCTCGGATCCTTCCGCGCCGGCCTCGGCGCCTTCCGCACCCTCGGCACCCCCGCGACCGCCACGACGGCGGCGGCGCTGGGTGGTCTTGCCCGGCTCGCGGCGCGCACCACCGACCGGCGGCGCGATCACCGCGGTGCCTTCGGCGGCCTTGATGACCTCCGAGTACGCGCCGCTCTCGATGAGCGTGCGGACGCGGGCCACGGCGTCGTCATAGCGGGGGCGCGCCGAGCTGTCCTTCGGGGAGCGCTCGACGGCGCGCTGGTACTCCGGCAGCGCCGCGAAGAGCTGGCCCTGGGCCTCGGCGAGCTCGCCGCGCACGAAGAACGCCTCGTGCGACGCGGGCTCGAGGCGCACGGCCTTCTCGAGAAGGGTCGCCGCTTCGGCCCAGGCCTGGCGGCGGATCGCGATCCGGGCCCGCAGGACGAGGGGGAGCGAGGCCTTCTCGTCGAGCTTCTGGGCCTTCTTCAGCGCCCAGTCGGCCCGCTCGAGGTCGCCATTGCGGGCGAGCACGAGCCGCGCCAGGTAGACGTGGGCGAGCATGTTCTTCGCGTCCGCCGCGATCGCGGCGGAGAGCAGATCGTCCGCCTGCTTGGCCCGCTCCTCGTCTTCGCCGCCGCGCTCCACCAGCAGCGCGCCGAGGCGCGCCATGTGCAGCGCATTGTCGGGATCGAGCCGGCGGGCCTCCCCGAGGGCGGCCTCCGCGAGGTCGAAGTGGCTCGCGCCCTGGCGCAGGTAGATCTCGCCGAGGAGCCCGTAGGTGTCGGGCATCATCGGCTCGAGGTCCATCGCCTCCTTGAGCACGGTCACCGCGTCTTCCGCGCGGTTCTGGTCGAGGTAGATGCCCGCGAGGCGGCGCTTGAGGCGCGCATTCTCCGGGAACACCGCGGCGCCGCGCTCGAGCGCGCCCGCCGCGCGACCGCGGCCGGAGGTGCCCTTGAGCTGGTGCCAGCTGGCCTCGGTGTGGAACGCCTCGGGGGTGGGCCCGAGGGCCTGCGCGGTGGCGTAGACCTCTTGAATCGGCTCGACGGGGGCCTTGAGGCCGACCATGAGCTCGGCCTTGAGGAGCTGGAGCTCGGTGTTCGCCGGGTCCTGCTTGAGCACCTCGACGAGGCGCTGCTCGGCGAGGTCGGGGCGAGCCTTCTTCGAGCGGATCAGGCCGCGCACGGACTCGAGCACCGGATCGTTGTCCGGGTACGGGATCCGCATGCGGTTGCGCACACGATGCGCCTCGAAGAGCAGCCGGTTGCCCTCTTGGGCGAGGGCGAGCTTCTGCATGCCCTCGGCCTTGGTGGCGCGGCCCAGGTAGTGGTCACCCAGCGCCTCGAGCAGGCGGAAGTCGCTCGTTTCGCGGTGGCCGAGCACGCTGTTTACGAGGGGGTGGACGTGCCAGGTGCGCTCGCCGACGGCGTCGGGGAGCTGGTCGAGCAGGCCACGCGCCTGGAGCGCGAGGCGCACGTTGCGCGTGACCTCGACGATCTCGGCGTCCGCCGAGGTGTAGGGCATGCGGAAGTGCGCGAGCATCCCGAGGGCGATGCGCTCCTCCTCGGTGAGGTGCTCGACCGCCTTCTGGATGCGGCGGCGGATGGGCTCGACATCCCCGATGGTGTCCATCTGGAAGAAGCTCTTCTTGGCGAGGAGCTCCTCCCGATCCGGGGCTTCACGCACGGCGATGGCGAACATGCGCGCCGCCATCGGGTGGCCGTGGATGCGGTTCTGGATGTCGCCGAAGTGATCGCGCGGGAAGTCCTCGACGCGGTACGCGTCGAAGATCTCGTGCAGCTCGCGACCCTTGAGCCCGGCGAGCTCGAGCGCGCCGAGCGTGAGGCCCTCGCCTTCGCGGTAGAAGCGCGGGCGAATGGTCGACAGGAACACGATGCGGGCGCCGCCCTCGGCGAGCAGCAACGCGCGGAGGAGCAGCTCGAAGCGGCCCTCGCGGTGGAACGTGCCGTCGCGACGGAGCACATGCTCGAGGCGATCGATGACCATGACGCGGTCGGCCATGACCGGGTTCGCGAGCACGGCCACGGCGATCTGGGCGAGCTCGACCGGCGCGGGCCGATTGTTGGGATCCTTCAGCGCGTCGACCAGGCGCATGTCGCCCGCGAGCTGGCCGGCCATCGCGATGCGGGCGTACAGGCTGTCTGCCTCGGAGCCCCAGCCGACGTGGAAGTCGGGCAGCCGCGTGTAGGCCGAGCCCACGAGGGCCTGCTCCAGCAGCCAGCGCTTGCCGACGCCCATGGGGCCGGAAACGACGATGGGGCCGCCCTTGCCGAGCAGCTCGCCGAGCGCGGCGAGCTCCTCTTCGCGGCCGACGAACACCGCGCGCGGGGCGCCGCCGGTCTTCTTCTTCGGCTCTTCCGCCACGGCCGCGGCCACGGTGGCCACCGGCGCGGGCACGGGCAGCGTGAAGAGAAGCTCCTTGGAGCGCTTCTTCTCGTGTTCGAACTTCAGCAGCCGGAGCGGCGTGGGAAGCAGGAACGGGTTGAACGCGCGCGCGGCCACCACGAGCCGGGGCTTGTGGGGCGCGGCCGCGATGATGGCCGCCAACGCGTTCAGCGCGGCGCCGTCGGCGGAGTCGGCCTCGAACAGCACGATGACGCCGCTGTCCCGGCCGATCGCCGGAGCGAGGGCCTCGGCGGAGAGCGCGACGGCGGGGGCGGGGATGTCGGTGCCGAGCACGATGGCAGGAATTGCGGCACGACGACGCAGCTCGCCGAGTGCCTCGGGGTCCGAGAGCGCACGCGCTCCGAACACGAGCACGCAACGGCCTTCCTGGATGGCTACTTCAACGCGGTTCATATCGACCTTTCTCCCGCTCAATCCGTCAGGGGCGCGCGCTCTAACGCAGTCTGGCCGAAGGATCGACCCGTGAACGCGCATCATTCGAGGTTCAGGCAGCCGGAGGGGGCTCCGCCGGGTACCCCGGAAACTCCATTCCGGCGATGCGCCCTGTAGTCCGGGCGACATGCGCGAGCCGCAACAAATGCAGGTCCCACGGGGAATCGCCGATGGCGAACACCGGGCGGCGGCCGAAGTGCACCCACGTCGCGCGCACCTTTCCTTCCGCGCAGCTCACGATGCCGTCGACACGGTCACCCAGGATCCCGTTCCGTTCGATCAGGCGCACGCCGCGCACGTGGCGAATGCCGAGCCGGGGCGCGACCGCCTCGCCGAGCACCTCGGCGCTGCCGGTGAGGATCCATACGCGGTGGCGCCGGCCGATCGCCGCGGCGAGCTCGCAGATCGCCGCGTTCGGCGTCACGTCCCCCGCGGCGAAGGCCTCGTCGACCAGGGTTTCCACCGCCGCACGATCCAGGCCCGCCAGCGCCACGGCCGCCGCCACGCACTGGCTCACCGGATCGAGCTTTTCGTAAACCGCCCACGGATCTTCGGTGCCGAGCCAGGCAGTCGCGGCCGCCGGGAGGGGACCGCGTGCGATCTGGCGGCGGAGCGTGGCCTCGCCGATGTCGTGGTGGATCAGGGTGCCGTCGAGGTCGAACAGCGCCTCGCCGGGAGGAAGCGCGTCGAGGGCGGCGAGGATGCCATTCATGTCGGAGAAGCTCATGACGACGAAAATTGCTCCAATAGGCGTTCGACCTCGAGGTGGGCGGCGGCCTCCGCTTCGGCTTCGAGCCCGGCCTCCTCGAGGTGGGTGATCTCTTCCGCGAGGTGGCTCACGGCGCTGTCCACGACGGCGGGATCGACGCGCCCGGCCAGGTCGTCCAGGCCGCGCACGGCTGCGGCGACCTCTTCGAGCAGCTGGGCGGGCCCGCCGTCGATGGCGAGATCCTCGGGCTCGGTGTCGACGACCGCGAGCGCCGCGAAGTGGTCTCCCACGAACGTCAGGTTGTCCGCGAGCTTGTCCATCCTCGCCGCCAGCATGGAGTAGGCCGACCGGGCGGCCTTGCGCTCGTCCTCGATCTCCTGGTGGTGGCGCGCCTCGAGCTCGGCGGAGATGGGCGGGAGCGGGACCACGTCGTCCAGATCGCGCGCGCGCTCCAGCACGATGTCCCGGTAGAACAGGATCGCGGACGCCGCGGAGTGGTAGGCGGCCGTGGCTCCGGCGAGGGCGCCCTTGCGCGCGGTGGGATCCGGTAGCTTGCCGAGCAACGGGCGCCGACGCGCCGTGATGGCGATGTGCACCCGCAGAAGCAGCACGGCGCGGGTCTTCCAGACCAGGCCCATCACCCGCCGCATGCTCTCCGCGCGGCGATCGAGCATGACCACGTCCGCCTCGTACTTCCGGGCGAGGTCGTCGCGGTCCCCCTTCGCGCGGACTCCGTCGCGACGGGCGGCCAGGAGCTGCAGCTGCTGCTGGACGGCGCGATGGCGCTCGATGAGGCGGTCCTGCAGCTCCGCGAGGCGCCGGGGGTAGGCCAACAGATCGGCGCCCTCCTCCGGGACGGGCAGGGGCGGCAGGTTCGTGCGCACCCCGAGCAGCGGCACCCGGCGGATGCCGGGCAACCGCCGAACGCGATGCCCCACCCAGCCGGCCAGGTAGCCGCTGCTGAACGCGGCCGCGCCCAGGAGGATCGCCAGGAGGACGAGGGCGATCCCGATCGCCAGGGTCATGGGGTCACGCTAACCGATCACCGGGGCGAGCCCCCGGCGAAACAGCGCTGTCACCTCGCCGGGCACACTCTCCGGGTCGATCCTCGCATCTCCCGCCAACCAGCCCTCCACCAGGCGCTCCACCCCGCCCACGATGGCCAGGGCGACCGCGTGGGGAGCGTGGGGGCGGAGAACCCCGTGGGCCACCGCGTCTTCCAGGATGTCCTCCGTGTGGGCGACGATGGACGCCGCGCAGGCGCGCACCGCTTCCCCGGCGGGACCGGGGCTCCGCGACTCCGCGAAGTACAGGCGCACCTCGTCCGCGCGCTCCGCGAGGAGCGCCGCGAGCTGGAAGCCGAGCACCGCGTACACCGGGAAGGTGCTCTCGGCGTCCGGACACGCCGCGAGGTCACGGCGCGCCGTCGTGAGGACCGCGCCCACCGGCGCAACGAAGCCGTCGATCAAGGCCACGAAGAGCGCCTCCTTGTCACGAAAGTACAGGTAGAACGTGCCCCGCGCCACCCCCGCATCGGCCGCGATGCGCTCCACGCTCGCCGCCGACCACCCCTCCTGGAGGAAGGCGTGAAGGCCCGCCGCCAGGAGGCGCTCGCGCTTGTCCGCCTTGTTCTGTTCGCGCCTTCCCATGGCGCGCCTTCTATCGCGCCGAAAAAGATGACGATGGTGTCAGATCTGTTTATGACCTTGTTTATGACACACTCGTCATTCTTTCGGTCGGCATTCAATCCGCCGTGGTTCGGCGGCACGCGGAGCACCCCATGATCGGCTTGATCGGCATCCCCCTGGGCCTGCTCACCTGCAACGCAGCCGAGTGGCTGATCCACAAGTACGTGCTGCACGGGCTCGGTCGTGACCGAGCGAGCTTCTGGAACTTCCACCTGGACGAGCACCACGTCGCTGCCCTACGTACACGCGGCCGGGATCCCGCCTACGAACAATCGCCGTTCCAGTGGAATGCGCAGGGCCGCGAGCTCCTCGGGCTCGTCCTCCTCTCCGTGCCGGTCGCCGCGCTCTTCCCCGTCGCGCCCATCTTCGCGGGCACGCTCGTGTATGGCGGAATCAACTACTACCGCTGCCACCGCCGCTCGCACCTCGATCCCGCCTGGGCGAGGGAGAAGCTCCCCTGGCATTACGACCACCACATGGGCCCCGATCAGGAGGCGAACTGGTGCGTCACCCGCCCCTGGTGCGATCAGCTGATGGGAACCCGCCGTCCCTACGCGGGAACGGACGCCGAGGCGAGCAAGGATGCCCGGCGCGAACGCATCCGTGAGGCGCGGCAAGCGGTAAACGCCGGTTCCGGATCTTGACGGGCGCGGGGGAAACGTCTAGATGGGCCGGCCGATCGAGGTCCTCATGTCCCGTTTCCTCCTCCCCCTCCTCGTGATCCTGACCGCCTGCGAGCCGCCGCCGCCGCCCATCCCCGGCGAGGTCGAGCGCGTCGGTGAGGTTCTTCAGATCGTCAACGGACAGAACGTGACGCAGGGCATGGTCGACGCCACCCTCGCGCAGCTGCCCGCCAACGTGCGCGACCAGGTGATCGCCAAGGGCCAGCTCGCCCAGGTCAAGGACCAGGTCGTCATCGGCGAGCTCCTCTACCAAGAGGCGATCAAGCAGAAGCTGCACGAGAAGCCCGAGACCAAGCAGAGCCTCGCGCTGTCCGCCCGCAACGCGCTCGCGAACGCCCTGCTCGAGGACGTCGTCAAGCAGCGCACGACCGACGAGGCCGTGAAGACCTGGTACAACGACCACCTCGTCCAGTTCGCCAAGCCCCAGGTCAAGGCGCGCCACATCCTCGTGGCCGACAAGGCCGAGGCCGACAAGCTCCTCGCCGACGTCAAGGGCGGGGCCGACTTCTCCAAGATCGCCGCGGAGAAGAGCACGGACAAGGGCTCTGCCAAGGAAGGCGGGGATCTGGGCTGGTTCGAGCGCGGCCGCATGGTGCCCGAGTTCGCGGACGCCGCGTTCGCCGGTGAAAAGGGCGCCGTCGTGGGCCCGATCGCCAGCAAGTACGGGTTCCACATCATCTCGATCGACGACAAGCGCGAGGCCATCCCCGTCGAGGAGGTGGCCGACAAGATCAAGTCGCAGCTCCGCAACGACGTGGTCGAAGCCTACATCGAAGAGATCAAGAAGGGCGCCACGATGACCACGCCGACCGCCCCCGCGGCCGGTGGCGCGACCGTGTCCCCGGCGGCCGTGCAGACGGACGCCGCGCCCGGTGCAGCGCCCGCTACGCCCCCCGCCCCCGCTCCCCACTAGGTCGGCGTGCCCGCGCCCTGGATCCTCGTGCTCGGCGTCTCCTCGGGCTTCGGGGCCGCCGCGGCGCGGGCCTTCGCGGCCGAAGGGTACGACGTGGCCGGCGTGCACCTGGATCGCCGCGCGGGCCAGGTGCACGCGGACTCCCTCGCGGACGAGCTCCGCGGGATGGGGCGCCAGGCCCTGTTCCTCAACGTGAACGCCGCGGATGACGTGCGGCGCGCCGAGGCCATGGCCACGTTCGCCGGTGCCATCCCCACGGGTGGCCTCCGCGTGTTCCTCCACTCGCTCGCGTTCGGGACGCTCAAGGCCTTCGTTCCGTCCGAGGGAGAGGGCAAGGGCGCCACCCGCAAGCAGATCGAGATGACGGTCGACGTGATGGGCCACTCGCTCGTCTATTGGTCCCAGGACCTGGTCGGCGCGGGCCTGTTCAGCGACAACGCCCGCATCTTCGCGATGACGTCGAGCGGCTCGCACATGGCGTGGCCGGGTTACGGGCCGGTCAGCGCGGCGAAGGCTGCGTTGGAAGCCCACATTCGCCAGCTCGCCATCGAGCTCGCCCCGCGCGGGATCACCGCCAACAGCATCCTGGCCGGGGTCACCCAGACCGCCGCGCTCGACAAGATCCCGGGCGCGGACAAGCTCATCGAGAAGGCGCTCGGGCGCAACCCGCATCGGCGTCTGACGACGCCCGAGGACGTCGCGACATGCCTCGTCGATCTGGCCCGGCCGGGCACGCGCTGGATGAACGGAAACGTGATCCGCGTCGATGGCGGCGAGGACTGCTCGGGGTAGTCGCGTGGGTGGCGCTGGCCGCCTGCTCGGCGCCGGACGGAGCGGCGAAGGACGACTCGGGCGTCGAGGACACCGCTCCCGTTGACACCGACGTCGACGACACCGACGTCGAGGACACCGACGTCGAGGACACCGACGTCAGGGACACCGACGACACGAGTGACGGTCCCTCGGGACTGGACCAGGTGCTCTCCGATCTGGGCGCCGACCGCGACGCGACGCTGCTCGCCATCTCGGGCGGGGCCGGGTGGCCCGCAGAGGTCGATGGCGGCTACCTCTTCGTCACCACCGAGCCCGGCGCGTGGTCGCTCGCGGGGGACTTCGAGGGGTGGTCCGGCCTGCCGATGACGCAGGAGAGCGGCTACTCCTGGGTCGTCGCCGAGGTCACCGCCGAGAGCGGGTACAAGTTCACCGACGGCACGGACTGGAACGCCGACCCCTGGTCGCGCCAGTACGCGTACGACGACTTCGGCGAGATGAGCCTCGTCCATGCCGCCAGCGCACACCTCGAGCGCCTCTTCGAGGTCGAGAGCGACGCGATGCGTGCCCGCACGGTCCGCGCCTGGGTGCCCGCCGAACCCGCCACGCACGTGCTCTACGTGCACGATGGCCAGAACCTGTTCGATCCCGCCGCGATCTGGGGCGGGTGGCACCTCCAGGAGAGCGCGCCCCCCGCGATGTTGATCGTGGGGCTCGACAACACCGCCGACCGCATGGAGGAGTACACCCACGTCATCGACGTGCGCGGCGGGGAAGAGCAGGGCGGCAATGGCGACGCCTACGCCGCCTACGTGCAGGACACGGTGCGGCCGCTCGTGGCGGACACCTGGGGCGAGCCCGCAACGGTCGGCGTGATGGGCTCCTCGCTCGGCGGGCTCATCAGCTTCCACATCGCGGATCGGTACCCGGGCGAGTACACCTTCGCGGCGAGCCTGTCGGGCACGATGGGCTGGGGCAGCATCGGCACCGAGAACGACACGATGATCGACCGCTACGGCGCCGCCGGCCACCGCGGCACGGCGTTGTACCTCGACTCCGGCGGATCCGGCACCACCTGCGCCGACTCCGACGGCGACGGCACGAACGACGACGATCCCACCGCCGCCGACAACTACTGCGAGAACGTGCAGCTCCGCGATGTGTTGTCGACCGGGGGCTACACGTTCGAGACCGACCTCTGGCACTGGCACGCGCCCGACGCCGAGCACAACGAGGCCGCGTGGGCCGAGCGCGTCTGGCGCCCGCTGGAGATCTTCGCGGGGTTGTAGCTCGGGGGTTCTTGGGGCGGGGTCCCCCCGCAACGCCCGGAGGCGCCGGCCGCCAGGCCCGTCCCTACTCGTCCTCGTCCTCGTCCCGCTCCGCCCGCCGCGCGGCCTTGTGCTCCTGCCGGATCGCGACCAGCGCCTGCCACTGCTCCGGCGTCAGCGCCTTGCGCACCGCGATCACGAGCTGGACGCGGTTCTTGCGCAGGTCCGCCTCGGCGGCGGAGAGCGTGTCGGTGGCCTTGAGGACCGCCTTCTCGTCGAGCGTGGCCGCGGCGAGCAGGTGCTTGACCTCCAGGCGCCCCTTCTCGGAGCGAGCCTCGATGTCGATCTTCGCGGCGTTCGCCTGGTACACGGCGTCGGAGACCGAGGCCCGCTGCGTCGCCGAGAGCTTCAGCTGCTCGGCGATCGCCTCGAACCGGCCGGAAGCGAGCGCGTTGGCCGCGCCCATCGTGTCGTCGGCGTGCGCGGGAGAAACGGCCGAGAGGAGAAGAGTGAGGATCAGGGTGGACATCACAGACTTCCTTCGCCCAGGAGGGCATCGAGCAGGGGATCGGGCGCGGACGGATCGTCTTCGAAGGGGTCGTCATCAAGGGGGTCGACGAGCGCGAGCAGGTCCTCGTCGGCAAGCTCGACCGGGGCGACGGCGCGATCGGCGTCGTCGAGCACCGCGAGCAGGTCGATGTCGGCCGCCGCAGGGGAGCGGAGCCCGAACGCCGCCGCCCCGACGAGCACCAGCAGGGTCCCGACGACAGCGGCGCGACGGGCCGCGCGGACCCGCACCGCGGAGCGAAGCCCCTCGGCGGTCGGCCCGGGCACGACGCGCTCGACGCGCGTGGGCCCACCCAGCACGCCCACCAGCTCGGCACGAGCGCGGCACGGGGCGCACGTCACGAGGTGCGCCGGATCGGCGGGCTCGCCCGCGGCGAGCGCGGCGCTGACGGCGTGACAGAGAGGGTCAGGGCGCATGTACGGCCTCCTGCACCGCGATCAGGGCGCGGCCGAGGTGGGTCTTGACGGTGTCCGGCGAGAGGCCGGTGGCCGCGGCGATCTCGCCCACGGTCCACCCCTCGTCGAAGCGGAGGCCCCAGCAGAGGCGCTGGCGCGGGGGGAGCCGCTCGGCGGCGAGGCGCGCCCGGCGGGCCACCTCGGCGGCCGCGAGGGCGGCTTCGGGGCAGGGGTCCGAGGTCGGGAGGTCGGGCACGGACTCCCCGAACGGAAGCCAGCGGCGCACCGCGCGCCACCGGAGCGTGCGCAGGCACTCCCGCGCGACGATGGCGCGGGTCCACGCGGCGGCGGCGGCCTCGGTGCGGAGCTGATCGCGGCGCGTCCAGGCGCGGATCCAGGCCTCCTGCACCGCGTCCCGGGCGTCGTCGTTGTCGCCCAGCATCCGCCGCGCCAGCGCGTGCAGCCGCGGGGCGCCCGCCTCGAGGACCCGCACGAACGCTGCCTCGTCGAGGGCGGGGGTGGCGTGCGGGAGGGTGGCGGCCATCGGGTTCACGTCCATTGGACCCGCGTCGCGGCCGAAGGGGGGACAAGGGCCGACGAATTTTCGCGAGCGCGTGCCGGACCTATTCGACCAGCCCCACCGTCGTGTCGAACCGCAGGGCCACCGTCGCACCGAGCTCCGTCGGGGCGCCCTGGTAGTCGGTCCAGGTCACGTCCTCCATCGGGTGCAGGGGCCCGGTCCACGTGCCGCTCACGTAGAACGGCCCCGCGAGGGCCGGCCCCTCGCCCTCCGAAATCACCCAGGTCGAACAGAGCGCGTCGGCGCACGTGAGCGGATGCTCACCGTCGTACTGCGCGCTCTCGGGCGGGTAGTACCAATTGACCACGGCCAGCGGGAGGGGGAGATCGGCGGGGTCGAGGGCGCCCACCGTCACGACGGGCGCGTCACCCGGAGTCACGGCCTCCACTCGCTCATCCTCGGCGTGGACCACGGGGGGCACGAGCGCTGGCACCGGCTCGGCGGCGATGCCGTCGTCACACCACATCTGCTCGGTGTTCACGACGAGGTGCACGATCTGCGCGGACGCGGTGCGTGGCACCACCACCCGCGTCCATGGGCTGTCCCAGGCGAAGCAGGTGAAGCCCGCCTCGTCGGTCCACGTTCCATCGCCGAACTGCTCGGTAACGACCTGGACGTGCTCCGGAAGCGGACGATCCGACACCCACACGGCACACGGCGGGAGCCCGTCCGCGCACACCATCGCCGTCACGGCGGGGCGCAGCGGCACCGGGAGCCGGGTGGGGTCGAACCAGCCCACCTGGTCGACGGGCACCCACGCGCCATACCGATTGACGACGCGCACTTCCAGCGTCCGGACGCCGATCTCACCGGTATCGTCGGGCCCGGCCCCATCGTCGGGGGAGCCCTTGTCCGCGAGCACGCACGCCAGGAGCTGCACGAGAAAAGCCATGCACTACGATAGTCGCCGCCGGGCTCGGGCACCGCTGAGACTAATGGCCCTCTTTCACCATGTTCCGGTTCCACTCCGGGATCTTCAGGTGGAGATCCGCGGTGCCGTCCGGCACGCACTGGCACGCGAGCCGGGACTGCGACGTGAGCGCCGGCGCCTCGTCGAGCATGTCCTCCTCGTCGTCATTGGCCTCGTTGGTCGAGTCGAGGCCCTTCTTCACGACGATGTGGCAGGTCGAGCACGCGCAGACACCGCCGCACGCGTGGTCGATTTCGATGCCCTTCGCGAGCAGGGTCGAGAGCAGGCTCCCCGGGAGCCCGGGCTGGTTGTACGGCAGCTCGCTCGGCTCGACCACGATCGGCGCGTCGAGCCCCTCGAGGAAGATGCGGTAGGACTGCGTCGGCAGCGTGGTCTTGGGCGGCTTGATGTAGGGGTTCTTGCCGGACATCAGGACTCCCGCTCGGCGGGCGCCGGCGTCTCGTCGGTCACCACGGGGAGCTCCTTGAGGCCGAGCTGCTTGCCGACCTCGCCCGCGTCGCGCCCGGAGAGCGCCCGCGTGAGGTCCCGCTCGATGCGGCGCTGCGCGAACGGGGCGGTCACCTCGTCCAGCTTGTGGGCCAGGTCGGCGATGCGCTTGCGATCCTCGGTCGGCATGGCGGCCTGGAGCGCGGCCACGACGGCGTCGATGACCTCCTTCTCGCCGGGAACCAACATGCCGGCATCCGTCCGGAGCGCCTTCTGGACGGCGGTGAGGATGCCGTCCGCCTCCACGCGGGACTCGATGAGCAGCCGCACGTCCACGTCGGTCTCGGCGTGATCGATGCTGTCCTCGAGCATGCGCTCGATCTCGTCCTCGGAGAGGCCGTAGCTGGGCTTCACCTCGGTGCGCGCCTCGATGCCGGTGTGCTCCTCCTTGGCGTGCACGGTCAGGATGCCGTCCGCATCGACCAGGAATTCCACCCGGATACGGGCGATGCCGGCCGGGAGTCGGGGCAGGCCCCGGAGGGAGAAGCGGCCGAGCGAGCGGTTGTCGCGCGCGAGCTCGCGGTCCCCTTGGACGATGTGCAGATCGAGGGCGGTCTGGTTGTCGACGTGGGTGGTGAAGGTCTGCGCCGCCGAGAACGGGATCGTCGAGCAGCGCGGGATGAACTTCTCCACCACGCCGCCCATGACCTCGAGGCCGAGGGAGAGCGGGATGACATCGAGCAACAGCAGATCGTCGGAGAGCTGGCTGGTGCCGGTGAGGATGTCGGCCTGCATCGCGGCGCCGAGCGCGACGACCTGGTCCGGATCGAGATCGGTGTAGGGGACGCGCCCGAACAGCTCGCCGACGTAGGCGCGGACGAGCGGAACGCGGGTCGAACCGCCCACGAGCACGACAGCGTCGATCTTGGCGGCGGTGAGCTTCGCGTCGGCGAGCGCCTGGCGGCACGCGGCGCCGGTGCGCTCCACCGTGGGGCGGATGAGCGCGTCGAATTCGGCGCGGGTGACAGTGACGCTCGTGCCGTTGATGGTGACCGTGGCCTCGTCGGCGTCGGTCAGGCGGCGCTTGGCGGACTCCACCGCGAGGAGGAGCTCACGGTGATCGGCGTCGCCGCGGCGATCGAGCCGGGCCTTCGCGAGGACGTGCTCCCCGAGGGCGCGATCGAAGTCGTCGCCGCCGAGGTGGGTGTCCCCCGCGGTGGCGAGCACCTGGAAGATGCCGTCATTCAGCTCGAGGATGGACACGTCGAACGTGCCGCCGCCGAGGTCGTAGACGGCGAAGGTGCCCGTCTCGCGCTTGTCCAGACCGTACGCGATCGCGGCGGCCGTGGGCTCGTTGAGGAGCCGCAGAACCTCGAGGCCGGCGATGCGCGCGGCGTCCTTCGTGGCTTGGCGCTGGGCGTCGTCGAAGTAGGCGGGCACGGTGATCACGGCGCCGCCGGGCTCGCCGAAGAGGCACTCCACGGCGCGGGCCCGCAGGACGCGGAGCACCTCGGCGCTCACCTCGACCGGGGTGACCGCCTCGCGGCCGGGCACGGCGAAGCGCACGAAGCGCTGCTCCGACTCGTCCATCGTGTAGCGGAACAGCGCGGCGTCCGCGACGCAGTCCGCCGGGGCCCGGCCCATGAAGCGCTTGACGCTCGTGAACGTGCGGTCGGGGTACGCGGCGGCCTCGTCACGCGCGGCGCGCCCGACGACCACGCTGCCGTCGCCTCCGGAGGACTGCGGGTAGCGCACGGCGCTCGGGAGGAGGGGGTTCGCCGTCTCGTCGAGCAGGCAGCGGGCCCGGCCGCTCATGACCACCGCCACGAGCGAGTTGGTCGTCCCCAGATCGATGCCGATATTTGCCATCTAAACGTGCTCCCGCACCAGACCGGTGACGTACTTCAGCCGCGCGAGGCGGTCTTCTACCAGCGTGAGATCCCCGGCGCCCTGCTCCCAGGCCTCGAAGATCGTCTCGAGCTCCGCGCGCAGCTCTCCCTCTCGCGCCCGCGCCTGCTCGGTGAGCGCGCCGGGCGTCTCTTCATCCTGCTCCCGCCACTCGAAGATTTCGGCGAGGAACGCCGGATCGAGCTTGGGACCACCCCTCTCGCGCGGCTCGGCCTGGCCCGTGGCCAACAGCCGCGCGCGCTTGTCCGCGTCCTTCAGCACCCGACGCGCTTCGTTGAGCGTGGCGGTCCACTGCAGCGACATGCGCCGCTCGACGGCCGAACGGCCCGCGAACTTGTCGGGGTGCACGCGCTTGGCGACCACGCGGTAGGCCGCGTCCACGTCGACCGGGTCGATGTGGAAGCGACGGGCGAGCCCGAGCAGCGCGAACGGATCGAGGCGCTGGGGGGGCGGCTGGAGGGCAGTGCACCCTACGCAGAGCGGCCCCTTCACCGCCTCGTTGCAGTTGAAGCAGATCACGATCGTACCCAATCCTCTACGAAGCCGTCAGACGGAGAACGACTCGCCGCACGAGCACGTGCGGCCCGCCAGCGGGTTGTGGAACTCGAACCCCGTCTTCATCAGCTCGCTCTTCCAGTCCACCTGGGTCCCGTTGAGGAACAGGTAGGACTTGCGGTCGATCAGCACCTTCACCTTGCCTGTCGGCGCGTCCGGAGGGCCGAACTCGAAGACCTTGTCCTTCGGGTCGGCCGTCTCGGCGAAGTCGACGAAGTACGACAGGCCCGAGCAGCCGCCGCCGCGGATGCCGATGCGGAAGAAGGCATCGGGGGTCTGGCGCTTCATCGCCAGCTCCTTGATGCGGGACACCGCGCGTTCGCTGACTTCGATTGCCATCCTACTTCGCGGCCTCTTCAGTGGTGGAGGAGAGCTTCGCGGCCTTCTTCTTCTGGTAGTCCGCGATGGCCGCCTTGATGGCGTCCTCCGCGAGCACCGAGCAGTGGATCTTGACCGGGGGCAGGTTGAGCTCCTCGGCGATGAGCGAGTTCTCGATCCCCATCGCGTACTCGATCGAGCGGCCCTTGACCATCTCGGTGACCAGCGAGCTCGACGCGATGGCCGAGCCGCAGCCGAAGGTCTTGAACTTGGCGTCTTCGATGATGCCGTCGTCATTGATGCGGAGCTGGAGCTTCATCACGTCGCCACAGGCGGGCGCGCCGACGAGGCCCGTGCCGACATCCTCGGCGTTCTTGTCGAGCGAGCCGACGTTCCGAGGGTTCTCGTAGTGGTCGATGACCTTGTCGCTGTAAGCCATGGGGGACTCCTGTTCCGAATGCGTTCTGAAAGCGGCGGGATTTGTGCGAGATGCGAAGGGGACTAGTGCGCGGTCCAGGACACCGACTTCAAGTCGATGCCCTCCTTCACCATCTCGTAGAGCGGGCTCATCTCGCGCAGCCAGTTCACCTTGCTGGTGATGAGCGCGACGGCAAAGTCCACGTCGGCGTCCGTGTTGAAGCGGCCGAGGCCGAACCGGATCGACGTGTGGGCGAGATCCTCGGTGACGCCGAGGGCGCGGAGCACGTAGGAGGGCTCGAGCGAAGCGGACGTACACGCGGAGCCCGAGGACACCGCCAGCTCCTTGATCGCCATCATCATCGCCTCGCCCTCGCAGTACGCAAAGCTGGCGTTGAGGTTGTTGGGGAGGCGGTGCTCCCAGGAGCCGTTCAGGTACAGCTCGTCGATGTTGGCGCGGAGCTCGTCCCACAGGCGGTCGCGCAGGGCCTTGACCCGCTCGACCTCGCCGTTGGTCAGGGCGTCCACCGAGAGCTCGGCCGCCATGCCGAGGCCGACGATCTGGTGCACCGCGTGGGTGCCCGAGCGGATGCCGCGCTCCTGCCCGCCGCCGAACAACATCGGCTCGAGGCGGATGCGGGGCCGGCCACGGCGCACGTACAGCGCCCCGATGCCCTTGGGCCCGTAGATCTTGTGGCCGGAGACGCTCGCCAGATCGACGTTCATCGACTTCGCGTCGAACGGGAGCCGGCCGAAGCCCTGCACCGCGTCGGTGTGGAAGAGGACGCCCTTGTCGTGGCACACCGCGCCGATCTCGGCGATGGGGTTGACCGTGCCGATCTCGTTGTTCGCCCACATGATCGAGACGAGGATGGTGTCGGGGCGGATGGCCTCGCGCACCTGGTCGGCGGAGATCAGGCCCTGCTGGTCGACCGGCAGGTAGGTGATCTCGAACCCTTCCTTCTCCAAGGCGTGGCACGCGTCGAGCACGGCCTTGTGCTCGATGTTCGACGTGATGATGTGCCGGCCCTTGTCCTTGTAGAACCGCGCGACGCCGAGCACCGCGAGGTTGTCGGACTCGGTGGCGCCGGAGGTGAAGACGATCTCCTTGGGGTCCGCGCCCAGCATCCTGCCGGTCTGCTCGCGGGCGAGCTCGACGCCCTCCTGCGCGGCCCAGCCGTAGGCGTGGTTGCGCGAGCCGGCGTTGCCGTACACCTCGGTGAGGTAGGGCAACATCACCTCGACCACGCGCGGATCGCAGCGGGTCGTAGCGTGATTGTCGAGGTAGACGGGCATCTTCAGGGAGGGGGCGGACATGGAAGTCATCCGTTTGAGGAGGGGGACTGAACGGCCGCGACCAGGGCCGGCGCTTCCTTCTCGGCGTGATCGTCTTCACGGCACGCGCGGCAGGCGGACTTCTGGGTGGCGGGCGCGCAGGTCTTGCAGGTGTCGAGGTAGTCGATGGAGGCGGCCAGCTCGGCCTCGAGCGCCGAGAGGCGAACGAGGGTGGCGCGGGTGTCGGCGAGCTTGGCGGCGTAGGCCGCCCGGAGGTCACCCATCATGGCCGGGCCATTGGGGTTGCCCTGGATCTCGGTGAGGAAGTCCTTGATCTCGGGCAGCGAGAACCCGAGCTCCTGGAGGCGGGAGATCCAGTGGATGCGCACGAGCGCCGTGCTGTCGTACAGGCGGAACCCGCCCTTCGTACGCGACGCCGGAACGAGCAGCCCGAGCTCTTCATAGAAGCGCAGGGTACGATCGGTACGCCCGCTGATCGTAGAGAGCTCTCCGATCTTCATCTGGCTCGGTTCGGATGACGTCAGCGCGGACACGGTTCAACCCTCACGTGAACGTAAGGGTTATAGTCTGACCGTTCCGGCGAGTCAACGCGTCGGGACCCCGGCCGTTGGATCGGTGGCGCCGGCTACCAGCGCTCGCCGCACGCCCGGCTTCCGGTGCCGTGCTGGGACCGAGCGTGACATCAACCCGGGTCGGCAGCGCTCCGGCCTGGGTTACCCGTCCGCATGTTCGTCCTCTTCTCCGCCGCCCTCGCCTCGACCGTGCAGGTCGTCGCTCCGTCCGGTCGTGTGCTCGCCGAGCAGCCGATCACCGACACCGCCGAGGCGGTGTTCCTGTGGCGCGGGGCGCCGTGGAAGCTGGACGTCGCCGCGCGTGATGGCGGCGGGTGGGAGGGCCAGTTCGAACGGTGGGAAGACGGTCGCGCGATCGGCGCGTCGATGTTCATGATGTCGCGGAGCGCCGCCGGCTGCAGCGCGATGGGCATGGGGCGGTCCCGCGATGCGCTCACCGTCGTGATCTCGGAGGGGGTGAGCGCGGAGGGGGCCGCGGACTGCTTCGCCGCGCCCGTGCCCCTTGCGCGCCCCATCGCACGGCTCACGCAGGCCCGGTGGGTGTCCGGCCAGGCGTCGCCCGACGTGTACGTCGGGGGCACCCGCCACACGATGCTCCAGGAGGGCAGCCAGATGGACTGGCGCGTCGCGGACGCCGACGGCACCGAGTGGGCCGCCCAGATGGGCGTCGTCACCATCGGCGAGGCCGGCCTGGAGACCGTCGTGGCGTGGCGCCGCGCGGACCCCGTCTTGTTCTGGCGGCCCACGGTCACCGTCGCGGCCACCCTCCCCTACGGCGAGCCGGTCATGATCGCCGGGCCGGTGGCGCTCGCGTTGCGCGCGGAAGCGCCCCGATAACGCAGGCGGGACGGGCCTCAGCCCCGCCGAGCGTCCCACCCCACCATCTGATCCATCACCCAGCCCGGATCGTCGAGCGGCAGATCGTGGCCCGCGTCGGGATGCACGCGAACCGGCGCGTCGAGCCGCTTCCCGAGCGCGTGGGACGCGCGGGGGTGACAGAGGCGGTCGCCGTCCGAGCACAGGACGAGGAGGGGCACGGCGAGCGACTGGGGCGCGACCGCGCGCGACCCCGCCCACAGCTGGCGTACGAGCACGTCGGTGCCGATGGGCGACTCCTTCGAGAGCGCCGCGAAGGCCTCGGCGCGTGCGCGGCCGTGCTCGGTGTTCGAGACGAGCCCGAGGATGTGCGCCTCGCGGGCGGCGCCGCGAGCGGGGAGCGCGCGGAGGACGGTGCCGAGCGCGGCGGGCGAGAAGCGATCGAAAAGCGAGGCCACGTCCCGCGCGGAGGTGTTGCAGACCACGACACCCGCGAAGTCGTCGGGGTGTGCCTCGCCCCAGGCGAGCGCGATCATCCCGCCGAGCGAGGGCGCGAAGAGCCTCCAGGGGCCCGTGTCCTCGGAGGTGGGCGCCGCGAGGGCCCGCGCGGCCAGCCAGCGCGCGCGCAGGTCCGCCACGATGGCGGCGATGGACGTGGGCGACGGCCGGTCCCGCTCCGTGCCGACGCCCGGGAGGTCGAGCGTGAGCACCTCGGCGCCGGTGCGCGCGGCGAGCTGCTCGGGAAAGCCGCCCCAGTGGCGGCGCTCGCGGACCAGGCCGCGGAGAAGGAGCCAGCGAGGCGCGGAGGTGGGCATGCGCCCGGGTAGCAAGGACGCGCCCGGGTAGCCAGGACGCGCCCGGCGAGAGGCTGCCCCTCCGACACCACACGTGCGACCCGCCCGCCCCGGCCCCCGGATCCCAAGTGTCGCAGAGGATCACGTACAGGCGCGATCTCCGCGATGGCACCGGACGTGCAATGCTCGGCACAGCCCGTGCTTCGCTTCCTCCCCGCCACGATCCTCCTCGGTGCCTGCGCCGCTCCCGGGGGTCCGTCCGGTGAGAGCGCCGCACCGCGGCCCGGGATCGAAGCGAGCGCGCCCGGCGGGTGGAACCCGGCCGCCCAGGACCGCCTGCCCGGCCGCCGTACCCTCTCGCCCGGCGGCGCCTGGGAGGCCGTTGTCGCCGAGGGCGGCGCCCTCTCCGTGCGTCCGGCCGGGCGCTTCGGCGCCGAGATGGCGATCGACGAGCTCGTGGATCCCCGCGTCGCGATGACCCCGGGGTCGCTCGTGTACGCGCGCCAGGGAGGCCTCGTCGAGACCGACCTCTGGCGGGTGAGCCTCCCGAACGGCGCCCCGGTGCAGATCACCGCGTGGAACGGCTCCGAAGATCGCCCCGTTCACTCGCCCGACGGCCGCCGGGTCGCCTTCATCTCCGGCCGCACCGGGATCGCGTCGTGGTGGGTCGTCGATCTCCCCGGCCCCGACGGGCTGCCCGTCCCCGAGGCGTCCGGCCGCCAGGTGACCAACGTGGGCGTGACGCGCGGCCGCCCGGGCAAGGCGCCCCCCGGCTTCGTGCCGCCGCCCGACGGCACCACCTACGCGTGGACCGACGCGGGCCTGACGTGGGTGGCCGAGGGGTTGGCCTACACCGCGGTCGTGCCATGATCATCGTTATCGCGGGAATGCTCGCGCACGCGCAGAGCTACTCGATGCCGAGCACCGAGGACGACGTCCACTACTTCGGCGTGTCGGCCTACAAGGACGAGGGCAGCCGCGACTGGAACTGCGGGGGCAACTACTACTCGGGCCACAACGGCACCGACATGGCGATCGGCGGCTGGGGCAACATGTCGGCGGGCGTGGACGTCGTCGCGGCGGCCGACGGCACGGTGATCTCGGCGCACGACGGCGAGTCCGACACCTGCTCCACGGGGACCTGCGGCACCGCGAACTCGGTGATCCTCGCGCACGCGGACGGGCGGCGCACGCTGTACTGGCACTTCCGCAAGTGGACGGTCACGGTGGGCGCTGGCGACACCGTGACGTGCGGCCAGAAGCTCGGCGAGGTCGGCTCCTCGGGCAACTCCACGGGGCCGCACCTGCACTTCGAGCCGCGAACCAGCGGAAACGTGCCGGTCGAGCCGTTCGCGGGCGGCTGCGGCGCGTCGTCCACCAGCTGGGTGGGCCAGGGGGGCTACAACGGCCTGCCGGATCTCGTGTGCGGCAGCGTGGACGCCGACGGCGACGGCTACACCACCACCGATGACTGCAACGACGGCGACGCGAGCGTGCATCCCGGCGCGGCCGAGTATTGTGACGGTGCCGATGACGACTGCGACGGCACCGTGGACGAGGATGACGCGGTCGACGCCCCAACCTGGTACCGCGACGCCGACGGGGACGGCTACGGCGACCCGGGCGCGGCGCGCCGTGCGTGTACGCAACCGTCCGGCTACCTCGCCGACAACACCGACTGCGACGACACCAACCGGCTGACCTACCCGGGCGCGTTCGAGCTGTGCGACGGCGAGGACAACGACTGCGAAGGGGACATCGACGAGGGCTACGAGGTCGACGGTGACGGCTACCGCACGTGCGACGGCGACTGCGACGACCTCGATCCGACCCGCCACCCCGGCGCGGACGAGACGATCGACGGCATCGACCAGGACTGCGACTGGGCGGTGGACGACGGAACGGCCGTGTTCGACGACGACAGCGACGGCTGGACCGAGGTGTCCGGCGACTGCGACGACGCCGACAGCTTCACGTTCCCCGCCGCACCCGAGCAACCGGACGGTGGCGACGACGACTGCGACGGAGCGATCGACGAGGGCACGACCGCCTCGGACGACGACCGCGACGGCTGGACCGAGCTCGCCGGGGACTGTGACGACTTCGACGCGACGCGCTTCCCCGGCGCGCACGAGACCGCGGACGGCTTCGACGGCGACTGCGACGGCCTCGTGGACGACGGCTCGACCCTCGGGGACGACGACGGCGACAGCTTCACCTCCGTGGGTGGCGACTGCGACGACACCAACCGCCAGGCGTTTCCCGGCGCGCCGGAGATCGCGGACGGCGCGGACAACGACTGTGATGGCCGCATCGACAACGGCACGCGGGTAGCGGACGACGACGACGACGGCTTCGCGGAGCAGGACGGGGACTGCGACGACGCCGATCCGGGCGTGTTCCCGCTCGCCCAGGAGGTCGTCAACGGTCGCGACGACGACTGCAATTTCCTCGTCGACGACCGCACCGACGTCTACGACGACGACCATGACGGCTGGACCGAGGACGCCGGCGACTGCGACGACGCCGCGCCCCTCACCTTCCCGGGCGCCCTCGAACGCATCGACGGTCACGACGAAGACTGCAACGTGCTCGTGGACGACGGAACGGCCGCGTTCGACGACGATGGGGACGGCTACACCGAAGCCGGGCACGATTGCGACGACCTCCGCGCGGAGGCCTGGCCCGGGGCGCCCGAGCTCGAGAACGGCCGCGACGACGACTGCGACGCGATCGTGGACAACCACACCCTCGGCTCCGACGACGACCAGGACGGCTGGACCGAGCGCGAGGGGGATTGTGACGACGGCAACGCCCACGCGTTCCCGGGCGCGCTGGAGACGGTGGACGGACGGGACGGTGACTGCGACGGCGTGCAGGAGATCGCGGAGGGCTGGGGCGCCGCCGTCTGCGGGACGAGCGGCGCGCCGACCTGGCTCGGCCTGACGGTGGCGCTCCTGCTGGTGCGGCGGCGGCGCTCGAGCTGAGGCGTCAGCGCTGACCCGTCAGGTTCGCCGGCGCAGCCGCCCGAGCAGCCCCATCCCGAGGAGCACGCCGGCCGCCGAGCCGCCGCAGCCGATGTGGTCGAGCCGCACCCAGTCGGCGGCCCGGGCGCGCGGACGGTCGGTGTCGGGCGCCGCGGTGTCGGCGCGCGCGGTGTCCCCGGAGGTGTCGGCGACGTCGGTGTCCTCGACCGCGGTGTCGACCGGCACCTCCTCTCCCGGGTACACGCCCGCGCAGGAGGCGGTGATCGAGAACCCGCTGGTCGCGCCCTCGTAGCCATCCACGACCACGACGTATCGCTGGCCGGCGGTCGCGGTGAAGGCCACGCCCTCGGCGTCCGCGTTCGGATTGGTGCTGCACCCGACGGCGCCGCTGCCGTCGCACGCCTCCGACGTGAGGACGAACAGGTCGAGGTCGGAGGCGTGCCCGCTCATCGAGAGGGTCACCCCCTCGGCGAGGTTCGTCGCGAACTCGAAAGCGATCTCGGGCCCGGAGTAGCTGTACTCGCCGCAGCCGTAGGAGGCGTGGCTGCTCGTCGCGCCGCCGCCGTTGTTGGCGGACGCGATCGTCTGGCCGCAGCGCAGACGGTCGACCACGGCGCACGCGGGCACGTCCTCGCACACGATGGAGGGGAGGCCGCCCCACGCGCCCTGGTCCACCCAGTAGGACGGCGGCGCGGAGCAGGGCCCGTCGAACGGATCGGACGACGAGCCGGTCGAGTCGCGCACCTCGAAGTGCACGTGGGGGCCGGTCGAGCTGCCCGAGGAGCCCATCTCGCCGAGCTTCTGGCCGCACGTGACGGTCTGGCCCGTCGTGACCGCCACGCTCCACGTCTTCATGTGCGCGTAGTAGGTGGCCTTGCCGTCGGCGTGCTGGAGCTTCACGTAGTTGCCGAACCCGCCGCCGCCGTCACAGTCCCCCGTGTCGCATCGATCGTACGCACCATCGTTCGTGGCCACCACCGTGCCCGGCGCGGACGCGGTGATGTCGCGCCCGGCGTCCATCCCGGTCCAGCTCCCGCCGCCGTAGTCGGAGCCCCGGTGGCCGTCGTACGAGGTGTCCCCGCAGTTCCAGTCGGTCACGCCGCCGTGGTCGACGTAGGCCGTCGGGTAGAAGTTGCCGTAGTCCTCCGCGGAGCTCGGGAACGCGTAGTCCTGGGCATGCGCGGCGTGCGCCAGGATCAAGACCGGGATCAAGGCGGGGATCAGCGCCACGTCGCCCTCCGCTCGGTGCCTTCGGCGGTCCAGACCACGCTCGCGCCGTCGAAGCGCACCGGCCCGCGTTCGGGCAGAGGAACGAAGCCGAGCGGGGCTTCCCCCGGCGTCGCCTGCACGCCGACGTTGGTGAGCTGCCGCGGCACGCCGCCGCGCGTCGGGAGCGCCCAGACGCTGGTGATGCCGGTGTGCCCGCCGACATAGGCGACCGCGCTCCCGTCCGGCGAGAGCGCGAGGCGATCGGGGCGGCCGCTGGTGACGAGCGGGACGACGGTCACGGCGCCCTCGCGCACCCGGACGACGTAGATGCCACCGTCCCCCTCGCCGGGGTCCGCCGGGACGTAGAGCGCATCGTCGATGCCGACCGGATCGTCGTAGACGTGCGCGAGGATCGCGGCGCCATCGGCGTAGAGGGTGCCCGCGGCGAGGGTGAGCACGCGCCCTTCGAGCTCCCAGCGCGCCGCGCCGACGAAGGGACGATCGCGCTCGGACGACAGCTGGGCGGCCGGCTCCGGGGGAACCTCCGGTGCTGGCCCGGAGGCGCAGGCGAGGAGCAGGAAGAGGTTCATGCCACCTACCTACTCCACGCGCGGCGCCTGCGTCGTGCCTACGTCGCGCCGACCTCGCGCATCCACCCGTCGAGGAACAGGAGGGTCCACAGCCGCGCGTCGGTGCCGGTGCGGTCGACCTCGCCGACGAGGGCGTCGATCGCGGCGGGGAGGAAGAGCCGGTGCGGATCTTCGCGCAGCGTCGCCACGCGCTCGTCGAGCCACCCGCGCGCGGGGCCGCCGAGCCAGCGGCCCCAGGGCCCGGGCAGCACGCGCTTGGGCCGATTGACGAGCCCCCACGAGAGCACCGGGCGCAGGATCTCCCGCAGCGGCCACTTCGTCGTGGCGCCGCCCACGCCGGTCCGCACCTTCCAGGGGCCCGGGATGCCCGCGCAATACGCCACGAGATCGCGATCGAGCAGGGGCTCGCGGATGGCGATGCCGGCGAGCGCCGCGCAGGTGCCGGTGCGCGCGAGCGCGTCTTCCGGCATGCGGCCGCGCAGGTAGACGTGCAGGATCTCGTTGACCGGGTCGCTCACGACCTCGCGGTAGAGCGGCTCGAGGCACATGCGCCGCACGCCGTCCCGCACCCACCCCGGATCGCGCATGAGCGCGCCGCGCGTCTCCGCGTCGAACACGTGCACGCCGCCGATCTTGCGGGAGAGGCCGAACGGCACGCTGGGCTCGTCGATCTCGGGGCGCCGACCGCCGAAGAACCGGCTGGCGGCGTGCCGCGCGGGGGCGGGCATGCGCCCGAGCCAGGTCGACAGGCGCAGCTGGGAGGCGAGCAGGCCGACCATGCGGCCACCGAAGACCTCGTCCCCGCCATCCCCCGCGAGGATCACGTCGACGTGCTGCGCCGCGGCCTGGGCGAGGAGGAACTGCGGGATCACCGCGGGATCGGTGATCGGCTCGTCCGACGCGGCGATCACCGAGTCGTACGCGCCGCGGAACTTCTCAAAGTCGACCCGCACGACCTCGTGTTTCGCGCGGAGCAGGTGGGCAACGCGACCGGCGTACGGCACTTCGTCGTCATCGGCATCCTGCACGCCGACCGTGAACGTGTGCACCGGCCCGAGGCGGGATGCGAACAGCGTGATGGCGCTGGAGTCGAGCCCGCCCGACAGGAACACCCCGACGCGCTCCTTGCCGGACGCGCGCGCGGCCACGGCGCGGTTGAGGCGGCGCTCGATCTCCTCGAGCGTGGGCTTGTCATCCGGCATCGCGGCGTACGGGGGCGCATAACGAAGATGGAACCAGGGCTCCATGCGCGCGCGACCGTCGAACTTCAGGTGATGGCCCGCCGGGAGCGATCGCACATCCCGCAGGAGCGTGCGGGGGGCGTGCACGTACCGGAACGAGAGGTACTCGGCGAGGTGCTCCCGGGCGATCTCGCGGCTGACCCACGGCAGGTCGAGCAGCGGCTTGGGGCTCGTGGAAAAGGCGATCCGGCCGCCCTGCTCGGCGAAGTAGAGGCGGCGGATCCCGAAGGGGTCCCGGAGCAGGTGGATCCGGCGCGATTGGCGCTCGAGCACGGCCGCCACCCAGGCGCCCTCGAGGTGCGCGAGCGCGCCGACCCCGGAGCGGGTCCACAGATCGAGCAGCGTGTCCGCGGCGGACTGCCCGGTGACCGGCGCGCGATCGAAGTGCCCGGCGACGGCCACCACGAAACGGTCGTTGCTCGCGAGCGTGGAGCGGGGGCGCGCGCTCACGAACGCGCCCGGTCCGGCGAACTCGGCTCCCCCCGCGAGCGCGCGAGTCTCGGCCTGTTCGGGCTCGCCGTCGATCGTGAAGATGCCGGCGATTCCGCCCATGCGCCCCCTGCAGACGGCCCCTGTTAGCCGGCCCTGGCCCCGGGTGCGATATCCTCGCGCCCATGACGGTCCGCATCCACGACCTGCTCCGGGTGGCCATCGAACAAAAGGCCTCCGACATCCACGTCTCCGCGGGAGAGGTGCCGGCGATCCGGATCGACGGGGAGATCTTCCGCCTCGACCTCCCCGTGCTCACGAACGACGACGCCAAGCGCCTCGCCTACTCGATGATGCAGGAGAAGCACCGGACGGCCTTCGAGAACCAGCTCGAGACCGACTTCGCGCTGTCCTTCCGTTCCTTCGCGCGCTTTCGCGTGAACGTGTTCACCCAGGCGCGCGGCATCGGCTTCGTGATGCGCCAGATCCCCACCCGCGTGCTGACGATGGCGGAGCTCGGCCTCGCGCCGGTGTTCGAGCGGATCGCCAGCTTCAAGCGCGGCCTCGTGCTGCTCACCGGCCCCACCGGTTCGGGCAAGTCGACCACGCTCGCCGCCATCATCGACCACATCAACAAGAACCGCCGGGAGCACATCCTCACGATCGAGGATCCGGTCGAGTTCGTGCACAAGCCCGACAAGTGCCTGATCAACCAGCGCGAGATCGGCGCGGACACCAAGTCGTTCGCCGCCGCGCTCCGGAGCGCGCTCCGCGAGGACCCCGACGTCATCCTGGTCGGTGAGCTCCGTGACCTCGAGACCATCTCGCTCGCCATCAGCGCCGCGGAGACGGGCCACCTCGTGTTCGGCACGCTCCACACCAACTCCGCGCCCGAGACGGTGGACCGCCTCATCGACGCGTTTCCGCACGAGCAGCAGTCCCAGGTGCGCACGATGCTCTCCACCTCGCTCATGGCCGTGGTGAGCCAGCTGCTGGTGCGAAAGATGGGCGAGCCGGGCCGCGTCGCGTGCCAGGAGATCATGCTCTGCAACCCGGCCATCCGGAACCTGATCCGCGAGAGCAAGCTCTACCAGATCCCCAGCATCATGCAGGCGGGCCGGGCCGATGGGCAGGTGTTGATGGAGTCCTCGGCGAAGGACCTCGCCTTGAAGAAGAAGATCTCCCGCGAGGAGGCCGTGCGCGTCACCAACAACCCGAAGCTGTTCGACGATGTGGCGCGCGCAGGCGCGGTGGGGATGATGCGATGAGCACCGAGCCGGGTGCCGGGGTCGCGGTGCACGTCAACGGGGAGGCGCGGGAGGTGCCCGCCGGCACCACAATCGTGGCGCTGGTGCGGCTCCTGGGGGCGCCACCCGAGGGCGTCGCGGTGGCGCTCAACGCGGAGGTGATCCCGCGCGCGGAGCACGGCCAACGCGTGATCGTCGCGGGCGATCGGGTGGAGGTCATCCGGGCCGTGGGCGGCGGCTGACGTAAGCCGTCTGACGTAAGCCGTCTGACGTAAGCGGAGTGTGAGTGTGCGGGCGAAGGCTGCCGTTACAACCCTCCCATGCACATCCTTCTGCTCCTCGCCAGCCTCGCGTTCGCCCGGCCGGTGGTCGTGGCCCTGGTCGACCCGCCGCTGGTGCGCGCCCTCCAGCTCCCCATCGCCGCACGGGCGGTTCGGCACGCGGGGGTCCCGCACGCCGAGGTGCTCGTGACCCTCGACGCGGTACGTCTCCACCGGATCCACGCATGGGATCTCGTCGTCGTGTTCGACGAGTCGGTCGTCGCGATGCGCAGGTATGGACCGGTGCCCGACTACGGCGTGTTCGTGGTGTCGCGCCTGGACCGTGACCTGCACGGGCGCGCGCTCGCCGACGCGATCCACGCGGAGCATCGCTCGCACGGGTACGGCAAGGACAGGATCAAGTACAAGGAGAAGGACGGCGGGTATTCTTACAAGGTCAAGCACGACAACGGCCACGGGGGACACGACGACGGCTGGGACAGGGGCAGCTCGGGGAAGGGCAGCTCGGGGAAGGGCAACTCGTCGCGCGGGGGCTCGTCGCAGGGTGGCTCGCACCACGGCAATGACGACGATCACGGCAAGGGCAAGGGCAAGAAGTAGCCATGCGGCTCCCCTCTTCGCTGCTTCTGCCGGTGTTCCTGGCGCTCGGCCTCGCCTGCGCCGTCGGTCCCGCCACGCCCGAACCGCCGGCCACGCCGACGGAGATGGTCGCCCGTGCGCTCGAGCTCGGAGACATCGTTCGCGCCGACCCGGACCGGGCCGAAGCCGCCCTGGCCGAGGCGGGATCGTCCGCTGAGGAGCTCGAGGCGCTGCTGGTCGAGATCGCGGCCGACGCCGACATGAGCGACGCGTACGCCGAGGCGCTCGGGCACTGACCGGAGCCCGCTACATCTCCCGGCGCCCCTCCAACGCGCGCGCCAGGGACACGCGGTCGGCAAACTCGATCTCGGTACCGACGCTCACGCCGTGCGCGAGGCGCGTCACGCGCACCCCGAGCGGCTTGAGCAGGCGGGCTACGTAGAGCGCCGTCGCGTCCCCCTCGACGTCGGGGTCCGTCGCGAGGATGACCTCGGCCACGGGAGGCAGGCCGTCCACGCCGCCGATGCGGGCGAGCAGCTCGCGGACGCGCAGCTCCGCCGGGCCCACGCCGTCGAGCGGGGAGAGCGCCCCGTGCAGCACGTGGAAGGCTCCCTTGTACGTGCCCGCACCGTCCAAGGCGTTGATGTCCTGTGGGCGCTCGACCACGCAGAGGGTCGCGGCGTCCCGACGGGTATCGGCGCACCGCCGACACAGCGCGTCACTGGAGAGGTCGCGACAGCGAGAGCATTCGTGCACCGAAGCCCGCAACGACAGCACGGCTTCGGCGATGCCCGCGGCGACCTCGGGGGGCTGCCGCAGGAGCCAGTAGGCATAGCGGGTGGCGGTCTTCTCGCCGACGCCGGGGAACCGCGCGAGGTGCGCCACGGCGCGACGGAAGGGATCGACGCTCATCGGGGCTCCGGGGCGGGCACGGTCAGAGCAGCCCGGGCGGGAGCCCCATCGCGGCGGCGAGCTGACCGAGCTTCTTGGCGACCACGTCCTTGCTGCGCCGCACCGCGTCGTTCGTGGCGGCGCGGAGCAGGTCTTCGAGGAGCTCGCGATCGTCCATCGCCTTCGGATCGATCCGGATGGAGAGGACCTCCTGCGCGCCGTTGATGCGCACGGTCACGAGGCCGCCGGCGGTGGCCTCGACCTCCTCGCGCTCGGCCTCGGCCTGCAAGTCCTGCATCTGCTTCTGGAAGCCGCCGAGGAGGCCCCCCATCCCACCCATGCCGCCAAACGGATCAGTCATCGGAACTCTCCTCGCTGTTCGTTGATCTATCTCCCTCGTCGAGCTTCGAGGCCTCGGTGTACTCGACGCGACCGTCGAGCATCGCCACGAGCCTTTTCACGACGGCGGAGGCCGCGACCGCCTCGCGCGCCGCCGCCGCCCGCCGCTCGTCCGCCTCGTTGCGGAACTCCCGGCCGGTCTGGCCCTCGTCCCCACGGCGGATGTCGAAGCGGCGGAACCCGGGCAGGACGCTGACGAAGTCGACCTCCTGGAGGTGCTCGCGCACCACCGGACGCCACTGCTCGACGCGCACCACGAGCGCGAGCGTGCCCCCCTCGAAGGAGACGAAGGCGGCGTTCTCCTCGACCACGACGCGCTGGTGGGGGGAGAGGACGCCGAGCGCGCACTTCCACGCCTCCGCCGGATCGGCGGGGACCACGGGGGGCGGCGGCTCCACCGGGATTACCGCCACGACTGGAGCGGGCAGGCGCGGGGCGGGCAGGCTCGGAGCGGCGGGCGCCACGGAGGCCGGCGCCACGGGGGCCGGCGCCATCGCTCGTGCGCTCGTGGAGCGGGAGCCTACCTCTCACCCTCCGGGTCGTCGGAGGGCTCACGACCGCGCGCCCCGGTGCTGGAGAGCGGCACGGTGCGCGGCGGAGGCACGGTCACACCGCTGCCGCGCAGGCGACGCTCGAGCTCGACGAGGCGCTCGACGAGGGGCCCGAGGTTCTGCGCCGGGCGGATCGCCACGAGCCGCGCCACGGCCATCTCCAGCACCATCCGCGGCCGGTTGGCGCGCGCGACCTGGTCGTGCACCTCGAGCAGGGTCTGGAACGTGCGCGAGAGGTGCTCCGCGCTCATGCCCTCGACCAGGCCGGTGAGGCGGTCCTTCTCCTCTTCCGGCACGTCGAGGTGCTTCCGCGCGCCCGGGGAGAGCGCCACGAGCGCCGCGTTGCGCACCAGCTCGAGCAGCTCGCCGGTGAACTGGGCGATCTCGTACCCGCTCTCGTGCACCGACGCGATCGCGTCGAGGCAGCGGTCGGGCTCGGACTTCACCAGGCCGGTCAACATCTCGTAGAGCACGCCGCGGTCGACCATGCCGAGGATCTCGGCCACCTGCGCGTCGTTCGCGTCGGTGCCGCCGAAGCTGATCACCTGGTCGAGCAGGCTCTGCGCGTCGCGCATCGAGCCCTCGCCCGCGCGCGCCACCATGCGGAGCGCCGCGTCGGAGATCGCCATGCCCTCGGCATCACAGATGGTGCGGAGGCGGTTGACCACCACGCTCGCCGCGATGCGCTTGAAGTCGAAGCGCTGGACGCGGGAGAGGATGGTCTCCGGGATCTTGTTCACCTCCGTCGTGGCGAAGATGAACTTCACGTGCGGCGGGGGCTCCTCGAGCGTCTTCAGGAGCGCGTTGAACGCGCCCTTGGAGAGCATGTGGACCTCGTCGATGACGTAGACGCGAAACCGCGCGACCGCGGGGAGGTAGCGGATGCCGTCCCGCAGATCGCGGATGTCGTCGACCGAGTTGTTGCTCGCGCCGTCGATCTCGACCACGTCGGGGCAGGTGCCGGCGAGGATGTCGACGCAGGGGCCGCACACCCCGCAGGGGCTGGCGGTCGGGCCCTCGAGACACTGCAGGGCGCGCGCGAGCGCGCGGGCCGCCGTGGTCTTCCCGACGCCTCGGGCACCGGTGAACAAGAAGGCGTGGTGGATACGACCGGACGCGAGCGCATTTTTCAGGGTGCGCGTGACGTGGGTCTGCCCCGCCATGTCCTCGAGCGTGAGCGGACGCCACTTGCGGGCAATCGCTACGTACGCGGGCTGTTCGGCCACGGGCGATCCTCCTCGCACGACGGTTCCGGGGGCTGCCGGTCGAGCACCGGGCATCGCCGCCCCCCGAGCGCCGCGGCCCTGGGGGGAGGCTCCGCCACCGGGGCACGCGTGCGATGCACGCATGACACGCTCGGCGTGAGACTGGCTACTTCAAGCTGGGCTTCAAGGCGGCCTTGAAGCTGCACTCGAAGCGGCGCACGTGCGCGGGGGAGATGGCCGGGCACCCCCATGCCTCGGGACGACGACACCGTTGCTACCTTTCGGTCCTGGCGGGGTTCACGGCGCCCAATCATGGGGACCCGACCATCACCGCCGCGCACGCGCGAACGATAGATGGCGGAGAGGGCGGGGTTCGAACCCGCGGTACCTTTCGATACACACGATTTCCAGTCGTGCACCTTCGACCACTCGGTCACCTCTCCTAGAAAATGGCGGAGAGGGTGGGATTTGAACCCACGGTAAGTTGCCCTACAATAGATTTCGAGTCTATCGCCTTCGACCACTCGGCCACCTCTCCGCATTCAGTTGGAAACCTTCCCCGCCCGAAGGCGCGCTCGAAGCGTAGCGAAGAAGCCGCGGAGCTGAGCCGCTGCTTCATCCCGACAGACGCCGCCCGTCACCGCGAAGCGGTGATTGAGGCCGGGCCATGCCGAGAGATCTCCGAGTGTGCCGCAGAAGCCGCCCTTCGGGTCGGCCGCCGCGTACACCACCCGCTCGATGCGCGCGAGCACGATGGCTCCAGCGCACATCGCGCAGGGTTCGAGGGTGACGTAGAGCGTGCACCCGTCGAGGCGCCAGTGCCCCCGGGCCTTCGCGGCCGCGCGGAGCGCGTTGACCTCGGCGTGACCACAAGGGTCGGCGTCACGCTCGCGCGTGTTCACCCCGATCGCGAGCTCGGTTTCGAGCTTACTTTCGGCTTTGCTTTCGGCCGTGCTTTCGCACGTGCTCTCGGCAGTGCTGCTGACGCTCGCGCGGCAGACAACCACCGCGCCGACCGGCACTTCGCCCGCCACCGCGGCTTCCGCCGCGAGCGCGAGCGCCCGCCGCATCCAGCGCTCATCGCGCTCGAGCTGCGTCAACTCTGGAGAATCGCTATTGGAAGGATCCATATTCGTACGTCAAAGAGCCCAACGGCGCGAACGGCTTGCGCACTCGAAGTGCAGCAACCCGCCCCCACGCGAAAGTCCCGCGAGTCTAAGGCAGCAGTGCGATCGCGTCAACGCGACCGGTCGGAGTAAACTTGGACGATGGCAGGATCGACGGAAGGGCAGACAGCCGACACGGGGCCGGGCGAGGGGATGCGGGAGCGGATCGAGGCCGGCCTTCGCGCCGGGATCTTCCGGATCAGCCCGGAGCTCGCCCCGCGGGTGCGCGCCTTCCTCGCCCTGCGGGCGCGCGCCCTGCTCGCCCCGCGCGCCGAGGCCCTGGTGGCGGCGCGCGCCGACGCCGACGCGGTTCGCGCCTCCCTGCTCCTCGCCGAGCGCAGCAGCGCGGCCGCCGTCGCCCGGCTCGACCGCAGCCCGCTCTCCGCGGCCACCACGGTGCACGCGGCTCACGCCCGCCACCCGGGCGTCACGGGCGTGTTCGCACGCCACGGCCTGCCGCGCTGCCTGGATTGTGCCGTAGGCGTTGATGAAACCCTCGCGGAGGCCGCCTCGGGTGAGGGCTTCCCTCTCGAAATGTTGCTGGGAGAGCTCAATGCGCTCCTGGCGTGCCGATAGAAGCTGTCCGCGGAGCTGTCATGGCCCTCCTGTTCGCTCTCCTCTCGGCCGTCGCGCTGGCGGCCGGTGTCGCCTTTCCGACCTCCGTCGTGCTCACCACGGCGGATGGGCAGACCCTCCACGCCAACCTCGGCGTCCCCGCCAAGGGGGTGAACGGCGTCGTGTTCGTGCACATGGCCGGGCGCAACAAGGAGGACTGGCACGGCGTCGCCGACAAGCTCTATCGGCAGGGGCTGCTCGTGCTCACGGTCGACCTGCGCGGCCACGGCGCGAACGTCACGGGCACCGCCCCGACGCTCACGGGCGCCGACTGGAGCGCGATGACCGAGGACGTGGCGACGGCCGTCACCGAGCTCCGCAAGCGCGGCGCGCAGAAGGTGGCGCTGGTCGGCGCGGAGGTGGGCGCCAACCTCGCCCTGCTCTCGGCCGCGAACGACATCACCATCACCAGCGTGGCCCTCCTCTCCCCGGGCCTCGACTACAAGGGCCTCGCCACGGGCGAGGCGGCGAAGGCGTACGGCGCGCGCCCGGTGTTCTACGCCGCCAGTCGCGACGACACCTACGGCCTCCGCTCCGCGACCGCGCTCGAGACCGTCGCGACCGGGCCCCACATGCTCCAGGTGTTCGAAAAGGCCGGCAAGGGCACGACCATGTTCAACCGCGAGCCGACGCTCGAGAGCCTCCTCCTCGGCTTTCTCAACACGAGCTGGACGGCGGTTGCGGCCCCCATCGCCTCGGCCCCGACCGAGATCAAGGTGAAGGCCGAGGACCTGACGACCACCGGGACGCGGCTCGGCGAGCGCACGCCGGATGCGCCGAAGTAGCCATCGTCGGCTCCGGGGCCCTACGGAGCGGTGACCTCGATCACGACCGGCACCGTCGCGCCGGTGGCGTAGAGCGCGGTCTCCGGGACGTAGACGATCACGCTCTCGCCGTACTCTCCCAGGCGCGCCGCCACCCCACCCGCGGTGATCGAGGGAAGCAGGAGCTTGACCTTGCGGGTGTCGCCGCTCTCCATCGGGTAGGCCTTGAACGGGCGCCCCCGTTCATCGACGAGCTGGCCGCCGAGGGAGGCCGCGAGCATCTCGAGATCGATGAGGCCGCGGTCGCTGTGGGCGTTGAGCCGGAACTTGAACGTCGCCACCGACTGCACCGTGGGTGGCGCCACCGGCACCTCGGCGCCTTGTTCCCAGGCGGGGACGAAGGGCTCCTTCTCGTACGCCGCCTTCGCGCTCTTGAGCTTGCTCGCCGCCTTCTTGCTGGCGAGCACCTTCTGGGGCGAGGGTTCGTCGCCGAGAACGCCGTTGGCAGCGGGCGCCGCCTCGAGGGACGGCGGCGCGAGGGACGGCGGGGTGGCAGCGGGCGCGGCGCCGAGGGAGGGCATCTCCAGCCCGGGCACGCTCGCCACGTCGATCTTGGGCGCGGGCACGGCGGCGCCGTCCGCTCCGTCGTCCGGGGCTTTCTCCGGCTTCTGGGCCGCGAACACCAGCACGATCGCGGCCGCCGCGGCGAGCATGCCCGCCTCGATCCGGAAGCCGTGGAGGTGCCGCCGCCAGCCCACGCGGAGGGGCTCCTTGGCGATCCGGGCGTCGAGCTTGCGGGCGAAGTCACGCGGCGCGGGCACGGGCCCGCCGCGGCGGAGGAGCGCGATCGCGGCCCGCAACCCGTCGAGCTCGGCGCGCAGCTCGGCGCTCTGGGCCAGGGCGTCCTCGACCTCGCGGGCCTCCCCGGTGGGGAGCTCGCCGTCGAGGTAGGCAGAGAGGCGATTTCGGGCGAAGAAGGGGTCCATCAGCGCACGTCCTCCGGCCCGATCTTCCGCGCGAGGATGGCCTGCAGCTCGGCCCGCGCGCGGTGGATGCGGCTTTTCACGGTGCCTCGGGGGAGCTCCAGGATCTCGGCGATCTCGTCGTAGGAGAGATCCTCGACGTCGCGGAGGAGCAGGATCTGGCGGTGGTCGTCGTCCAACCGGTCGAGCGCCGCGGTCACGAGCGCCTGCGCTTCTCGCGTGGTCGTGCCCGCGTCGGCGGCGGGCCCGTCGTCCGCGATCTGGCGCTCGGGCGTCTCGCCGTCGGCGCTGGGGCCGAGCGACTCGGTGCGGCCCCAGCCGCGACGCGACCGATGCAGCCGCCGGTTGCGACAGTGGTTGAGCGTGACCTTGAAGATCCAGGTCGACAGGCGGGCCTCGCCCCGGAACGTCCCGAGCGAGCGGAACACCGCCAGGAACACGTCCTGAGCTGTCTCTTCGGCGGTGGGGGCATCCCCCAGCCAGCGGTAGCACAGGGTGTGGACACGGTCCTGGTAGCGCAACACGATCTCGCGGAAGGCGTCCCGATCGCCGGCGCGGAAGCGCTCCACGAGCTCCGTGTCCGTGGGGCCGGGCAAACGAAGGCCGGGAAAGGCCACTGCCGCGAGGAGTACGCCGACCATCCCGCCGCAGTAGTCTTCAAGCATGCGGAGGGCTTCGACACCCGCGTGCAGCAAAGGTTCCGCGGCGGCGAGGAGCGGCATCCGGGCTCAGTCTTCCTCGTCCAGGGGCATCGCCTCCATCTGGACGCGCTTGCCGGTGCGCACCGACTCCTGGATGTCCTTGAGCGGGACGCGACGGATCGGGAAGATCGCCTTGCGGATCTTGGCGCCGCGGAAGGTCACGCCGTCGAGGTTTGCGTAGTCGAAGTCGGCGTCTTCGATGTTCGCCTCCTCCAACGAACAATCCTTCAGGTTGGCGCCGAAGAAGCTGGCGCCGACCAGGTTCGCGCCCTTGAACGTGCACCGGGAGAGGTTCGCCTCGGCGAACTTGGCGCGCGCGAGGTTCGCGTTGTCGAACGCGATCCCGACCAGATCGCAGCCGCGCAGATCGGCCTCCTCGAACCCTTCCTTGCGGCGGATCATCTCCAGCACCTGCTTCCGCGTGAGCGGGCGGCCGGTGGAGAAGTCCTCCTTGTCGGGATCGGTGACCAGCGGATCGGAGGCGGTCGCGGTGGGGGAAGCGGGGGTCTTACGCCGGGTCATGAGGCTCTTGTGGGCAGGAGGGAGGGCCGCGCGGCGAGCTCGAGGCTCTGGACGAGGCGAGGCGCGATGTCGGGCTGGCTGAACTGCTCGGACCAGTAAACCCCGCCGGGGTTGAGCGTGTTGACCTCGATGACGAGGCCCCCGATCACGTCGACCCCGGCAAACCAGACGCCGTCCCGCGCGAGGTGGGGCGTGAGCGCCGCGGCGAGAGCATGGTCGGCCTCGGTGAGGGGAGAGGGCATCGGGACCGCGCCCGCCTTGAGGTTGTGGCGAAGTTCGCCCGGCGCACGTTGGCGCAGGTACCCGCCGACAAGCGCTCCGTCGAGCCACAACAGCCGTTTCTCCCCGAAGACCGCGGCCGGCACGTACTCCTGCACGACCACGTAGCCATCGCCCGCGCGGGCCGCGGCGTCGATCGCCACGTCGAGGCGTGGGCGGCGGCGGCCGCGCATGACGGACACCCCCTTCCCTCCGCACGAGCGTGCCGGCTTGATGACGATCCCGGCCGTACAATCGCTGGCGAAGCACTCGATCGTGGCCCGGGAGCGCGTGACGATGGTGCGCGGCCGCGGCACGCCCTCCAACGTCGCGACCCAGGCCTTGTGGGAGGTGCGCAGCAGCGCACCCGGGTCGTTCCACACCCGCACGCCAGCCGCCTGGGCGAGCTGCGCGAACCCGATCACCGCGAGGTCGATCGGGTTCGTGCGGAGAAGGAGCACGTCGAACCGGTCAACCTCGACGTTACGACGGACGGCGGTGCGCCCGTGCAGGGCGGCCACGATGGCCTCGCAGGAGGCCGGCTCGTCGAAGAGGTGGGCACGGCCGCGCAGCCGGCCACGAGGGTCGATCTCGAGGTCCCATGGCTCCAGGATCCGCACGACGTGGCCCCGCTGGAGGGCCGCGTGCGCGAGCTGGATCGTAGTGTGTGTGAGCGCCGCGGACGCCGCGCTCGAGAGGACGATTCCGATCCGCACGCGCCCAGGTATCCCAGGACGGAGAAAACAGGTCGGCCGAAGAGCGCGAGGCCCGCGGTGCCCGTCGCCCCGAGCGGCGCCGACCGCGGGCCCGGGGGGCTCTCCCGGGCGGCGAACGATGCGGTACTTTGTGCACATGCCCGCTTCTCGTCGCCACCACCGCTTCTCGCTCGAGCAGTACCTCGAGTTCGAGTTCGATCACGTGGAGAAGTTCGAGTTCGTCGACGGGGAGATCGTCGCGATGGCAGGCGCGTCTCCGCAGCACAACGTCGTGGTGTCGAACATCACCGCGGCGCTGCACGGCCTCTTCGCTGGCCGCGGCCGGGTGCTCGGGTCACAGCAGCGCATCGCGACCGCCGATGGCCTTCACACCTACCCGGACGTGCTCGTGGTCTGCGGGAAGATGGTGTTGGTGCAGTACAAATCTACCCACACGCTCCACTTTCCGTCGATGCTGGTGGAGGTCCTCTCGCCTTCCACCCGGGACTACGACCTCGGCGAAAAGTTGGAGCGCTACCAGACCATCCCCACCTTGCAGGACGTGCTCCTGATCGAGGCCGATCGTCCGGACGTGCGGCACGTCCGCCGCACGGCAGAGGGCTGGGAGACGCGCCGCTTCAGGGCCATCGAGGACGTGATCGATCTCGCCGGGGTCACGCTTCCGCTCGCGGTCATCTACGCGGACGTGCCCGAGGCCGACCTGGGCTGACCGAGGTGTCCGCCGCCCCCGCGGCAGGGAGGCCGGAAGGCGCCACGGGCACGCGACAATCCCAGGCCGAAGGCCATTCCCAGCGCGCCATGCCCGTGGCGGTCGGCCCGCACGAAGCGGGCCGACGGAGCGGCCCCGCCGCGACCCTGCAGGACACCCGCCGGCGGCCGCCCCGGCCGCCGGGCCGCCCACGGTCACGGTCACGGTCACGGTCACCCCACCCTCCAGACTCACGCTCCCGTCCTGATCCTGGAGGGCCCAACGCGTACCCAGCCGCCGCGAAGGATCGGGCTGGCCCGCCTTGCAGCCGGGTCCGCCGGTGGAGCCCGAAGGGCTCGCGGAGTCGGCGTGCGCGAGACTCGCAGCGCCCGGCCCGGCAAGGGCCGGAGCCGACGTAGCCAGCCCCCGGAGGTGAGCGCGAAGCGAGCCGTGAGGGGGGCCCCCCGGGGGGGGACCGGCGGGGGCCCCGGCTGCGGTTCTGGCGGGCCGGCCCGATCCTCTCGCGCCAAGATGAAGGAGCGCGATAACAGGCCCCGATGGACGAGGTTCTCTCCCGCATCCCCCACCTCGTCGCCGCGCGCTACCCCATCCTCTGGCTCGTCTCGAACGAGGAGGAGCGGGTGGAGCGCGGGCTCGAACGCCTCGCGGCGGCCGAGGACATGGCCCTTCTGCGGTGGCGGCGCACCACCGGGCTCGTCGCGACCGGCGGCCTCTCGTTTCCGGACACCGAATCGCCCATCGCCGCCTTCGATGCGGTGAACGAGGTGGATGGTCCCGCCCTGTTCCTGTTCGAGGACCTCGCGGATGACTTCGACAATCCCCTCGTCGTCCGGCGCCTGAAGGACCTCCAGCGCGAGGTGGCCTCGCGTCGGCAGGCGATCTTGATCCTGTCCCACCGCGTGCAGCTGCCGGCCGAGCTCGAGAAGGATGTCGCCATCCTCGACATCCCGCTCCCGAACCGCAACGAGGTGGCCCGGCTCCTAGGCCTGCTCACCCTCTCGCAGAAGATCGAGCTCCCCCCGGAGCGCTTCGAGCAGTTCGTGACCGCCTCGCTGGGCCTCTCCGAGAAGGAGATCAAGCGCGCCTACGCGCGGGTCCTGCTCGACGGTACGCGCTTCGGCGCCGGCGACCTCGATCTGCTGCTCGAGGAGAAGGCGCGGCTCCTGCGCAAATCGCGCCACCTGGAATTCGTGCGGCCCGACGTAGGGATGGGGGACGTGGGCGGGCTCGGCAACCTCAAGGACTGGCTGCGCCAACGCGCCGCCGCGTTCACCGAGAAGGCCCGGATCTACGGGCTCCCGGAGCCGAAGGGCCTGTTCCTCCTCGGCGTGCAGGGCTGCGGAAAATCGCTGTCCGCCAAGGCGGTGGCCGAGCTGTGGCGCGTGCCGCTCCTGCGCCTCGACGTCGCCGCGCTGTTCGAAGGGCGCGCGGAGGAGGGCCTGCGGGAGACCATCCGCATCGCCGAGTCGCTCGCACCGGCGGTGCTCTGGATCGACGAGATCGAGAAGGCCTTCTTGGGCGATGGGATGGCCACGAGCCGCGTGTTCGGCACCTTCCTGACGTGGATGCAGGAGAAGACCAAGCCGGTGTTCGTGGTCGGCACCGCCAACGAGGTGCGGGGCCTGCCGCCCGAGCTCCTCCGCAAGGGCCGCTTCGACGAGATCTTCTTCGTCGACCTCCCCAACGTGCACGAGCGCCTGGAGATCCTCGACATCCACCTGCGTCGTCGCAAGCGGGATCCCGAACGGTACGATCTGCTCGCCGTCGCCGAGGAGACCGACCGGTGGTCCGGCGCCGAGCTCGAACAGCTCTTGATCTCGGCGATGTTCTACTCCTTCTCCGCCGACCGCGAGCTCGGCCAGGAAGACCTGATCCGCGTCGCCCGGGAGACGATCCCCCTCGCCGTGACGATGGACGATCGCCTGAAGGAGCTCCGCGAGTGGGCACGCCCGCGCGCGCGCCCGGCGAGCGTCGACACCCGTAGAATCGCGTTCTTCGAGGACTGGAATGGCTGAACAGACGCCCTCTCCTCGCCTGCGGTGTGCCGTCATCGGGGCCGGCTCCTGGGGCACGGCCCTCGGCATCCAGCTCGCCCGCAACGGCCACGAGACCTGGCTGTGGGACCGCGACGCCGACCGCTGCGCGCGGATGGAGATCGACAGGGTCAACGACCGCTATCTGCCCGGCGCCACCTTTCCCGAGCGGCTCCACGTCTCCCACGACACCGACCGCGTGCTGGACGGCGCGGACCTGGTCGTGGCGGTGGTCCCGAGCCAGGTCATCCGGCCCGTGATGGGCGCGCTCGCGGACAAGCTCCGCGACGGGGTGCCGATCTGCTGCGCGTCGAAGGGCATCGAGGTCGGGAGCCTGCAGACGATGGACGAGGTGCTCCACGCCGCGCTCCCCGCGCGCCTGCACCCCTCGCTCTGCGCGCTCTCGGGGCCGAGCTTTGCCCGCGAGGTGGCGCTGGGCCTGCCCACGGCGGTGGTGGTCGCCGGCGACTCGGAGGACGCCTGCCATCGTGTCGCGAACGCGTTCCACGGCGGCTACTTCCGCGTCTATCACTCCGATGACGTCGTGGGCGTGGAGTACGGCGCCGCGCTCAAGAACGTGCTCGCGATCGCGTGCGGCGTGAGCGACGGCGCGGGCCTCGGCACCAACGCCCGGGCCGCGCTCATCACCCGTGGCCTGTCCGAGATCACCCGCCTCGCGGTGGCCCGCGGCGCGAACCCGCTCACGCTGATGGGCCTCGCCGGCCTCGGTGACCTCGTGCTCACCTGCACGGGTGACCTCTCCCGCAACCGGCGCGTCGGCCTCGGCCTGGGGCAGGGGCGCTCGCTCGCGGCGATCCTCGAGGAGCTCGGGCAGGTCGCCGAGGGCGTCGTGACCGCGCGGAGCGCCTGGGCGCTCGCGCAGCAGGCGGGCGTCGACATGCCGATCACCGAGCAGGTGTATCGGATGCTCTACGAGGACAAGCCGGTGCGGGACGTGCTCAAGGACCTGGTGGGGCGGGAGCGGAAGGCCGAGCGGGGGTAGCCAGTTCCGGGCGGGGCTCGTTCCTTGCACCCCGCCCCCGCTTCTGTCACGATCCCCCCGTGCCGACCGAGCCGGGAACAGAGGGCGGGCGTTTCGGCGCCAGCCTCGACGTCACCATTGACCTGCCGCTCGCCGACGTGGGGAGCCGCGGTCTCGCGCGCGCGGTCGACGCCGTGGTCTACCTCTTCGTCCAGCTCGCGTTCGCCGTGGTGCTCGCGTTCGCGCTCGGCCTCGGGTACGCCGCGGACATCGCCGGGCTCGGCCTCCTCGCGGGGGTGTTCTTCATCCTGTACTTCGTGTTCCAGTGGTCGCTCGGCACCACGGTCGAGCTCTGGATGCGCGGCCAGACCCCCGGCAAGAAGCTGCTCGGCCTGCGTACGGTGCGGGATGACGGCGGCTCGCTCACCCTCGTGCCCGCGCTCCTCCGCAACCTGCTGCGCGTCGACTCGTTTCCGGTGATCAGCCTCCTCGACCTGGTCGTGATGTACCTCCACCCGTCGGGAAAGCGGCTGGGCGATCTGGCCGCCGGCACCGTGGTGGTGGACGAGGGGCGGGCCGCGGAGGCCCGCACGTGGCCGCCGGCGTTGCCCGCCGCCGACGTGGCGCTGCTCCAGATCTGGTTCGCGCGTGCGCCCGACCTCCTGGGGCCGCGGCGCGCGGCCATCGCGGCCCGCCTCGTCGCGCGGCTCGCCAAGGGCCATCCGGGCCTGCTCGACGCCGCGCTCCTCGAGGCCGGGGGCCAGCCCGTGGGCGCGCTCGAGCGGCTCGCCCCCCGCGCCGGGACGCCCGTGCCGGTGAAGCCCCCGGTCTCCCTCGTGAAGCCCGCGTCCGTGCCCCCCGCCCCGGCTGGCTGACGTGACCGTGGCCGAGCCGCTCCCCGCCGAGCCCGCCAGCGTCGAACCCCTCCCCGTGGAGCCGGGCACGTCGACGTACGCGCGCTTCGTCGTCGCGGGGGAGCGGGAGTGGGACGAGGTGGAGCGGCGGCTCGGGACGATGGCGAAGCGCGGCCCCGCCGGCCTCGACCACGCCGCGCTGGACGGGCTCGCGGCGGCCCACCGCCGCGTCGTGGCCGACTTCGCCTGGGCCCGCACCGCCTTTCCCGGCACCCCCGCCGAGGCCCGCCTCCGTCGCATCGCATTCGCGGGCCACCAGCTCCTGGCCGCGCGCGACGCGCCGCTCGGCGAGCGGGCGCGCGCGTACGTCCTCGACACCTTCCCCCGCGCGTTCGCGGACACCGCGCCCGAGCGCGCCGTCGCCCTCGCGGTGATGGTGGGCGCGGGCCTGCTCGGCCTCGTGCTGGGCACCCTCGACGAGGGCGCCGCCGCCTGGTTTCTCGGCGAGGACCAGCTCGCCGGGATGCGGCGCGGCGACATGTGGACCGACCACCTCACGTCCGTGACGCCCGGCGGCACCCTCTCCGGGTTCATCGCCCGCAACAACATGACGGTGGCGCTGGTCGCCTGGATCGGCGGCATCGCGGGGGGGCTCGGCTCGCTCTACGTGCTCGTCCTGAACGGGCTCATGCTCGGCGTGATCGTCGCCGCGTGCGTGCGCTTCGGCACCCTCGACCGGCTGCTCGCCTTCGTGCCCGCGCATGGGCTGCTGGAGCTCTACCTCATCTCCGTGGCCGCGGGCGCCGGCCTGAAGCTGGCCTCGGGGCTCGTCGTCGCGTCTCCTCGCCCGCGCGCGATCACCGCCCCCGAGGCCGCCCGCGCCTCCCTCGCGCTCGCGACGGGCACCCTGCCCTGGTTCCTGCTCCTCGGCGCGATCGAGGGCTTCGTCTCGCCGCTCGACCTGCCCCTGATCCTCGACGTCGGGATCGGCGCCGCGCTCCTCCTCCTGTTTTTCGGCGCCACCCGTCTGCGGAGAGCCTCCTGATGAACCTCCGCACGCCCGCCACCAGCTTCGTCGCCGCCCTGGACGAGCCGTGGCGCTTCCTCCGCACGCGCTTCTCGATGTGGGCGCCCGCCGCGTTCGCCCTCGCCGCGATGGGCGTCGTACCGGCAGTGCTCGTCCAGTGGTTCATGGCCCGCCTCACCCACGTGACGCCGGGCGCGATGCCGGACCTCGTGAGCCTCGTCGCGCTGTTTCCCGCACTCTTCTTCTTCATGCTCGCCTACGTGGCCACGCAGCTCGGCGCCTTCGTCATCGCGACGCGCGTGCTCGCGGGCGAGCGCCCGAACGTAGGTGACGTGCTCGCGACGGCGCTCTCGCCCCGGATGCTGCTGGTGGGTGGCGTCCCGCTCCTCCTCGTGCTCGCCGGCTTCGGATGCGTCGTGGGGGGGCCCGTCGCGGCGGCGCTCGTCGGGTTCGCTCCGGCGGCCGTGCTCGCGCGCCCCGGAGTGTGGTTCAGCACGTGGGGGGAGGCCTTCGCGGCCGCCACCGTTCGGGCGAGCCCCCGCGACGCCGGCCCGCCGGGCCTCAAGCTCGCGGCCATCACGCTCGTCTGGTACGGGGTCAACTCGGTCGCGGGCCAGCTCGCGGCCATCCCGTCGCTCGGGTGGTTCGTGTGGAGCGGGATCAACGCGCTCGGCTCGGGCGACATCCTCGGCGCGCTCCAGTCGAACCCTCCCTTCGCGATCGGCGCGACCGGTGTGATCCTCGGCGCGGCGCTGCGCCCGTTCGCGGACATCTTCCTCGCGGCCGGCGTGGTCCTGTTGTGGCGTGACCTCGAGCGCGTGCGCGGCGGGGAGGACCTCGAGGCGCTCGTGGACGGGCGCGCGACGTGAGCCCGGTCGACCCGAGCGCGGGCCAGCAGGCGACAGCCGACGCCGCGCGGCTCGCGGAGATCCTCGACGCCGAGGGGATCGCGACCTCCACCTCCGAGCCGACAGCCACCAGCTGGCTCTCCGCCGTCGTCGATCGCGGCCTGCGCGAGGCCTTCGAGGCGTCGCTGCCCGCGATGGGCGCGTCCGCGCCGTGGCTCGCGGGGCTGGTGCTCGGCGTGTCGGGGCTGCTCGCGACGGCCGTGGTCGTGGCCCTGCTCGTCGGGTGGCGGCGGCGAGCGACGGGCGCCGGCGCCGCCCCCGAGGTGACCGCCCTCGTCACGCCCGCGGCGCCGCCTTCGTCGAACGACATCGAGCGCCTCCTGGGCCTCGACGACGCGCCCGGGGCGCTCCGCGCGTTGTGGCGGTGGGTCGCCGCGGGCATCGAGGCGCGCGGCTTCGCCCACCCTTCGGCCGACCGCACCAACCGCGAGCTGCTCGCCGAGGTGCGCCGCGCGGCCCCGGGCTGGGAGCGGCTCCCGACCTTCACGCGCCTCACCAACGCGGTGGACGGCCATCTCTACGGCGGCGTGCCCCTCGATACCGCGGCCGTTCGCGCGCTCCTCCCCCTCGCCGAGCAGGTGGCCCGGTGAAGGCGCGCCTCTGGATCCTCCTCCTCTTCGCGGCGCTCGGGCTCCTCGCCGCCATGGTCCTCCTCACCGCGCCGGCGGGAGGCCGCCGAAGCGTCACCGACCGCACCCCGCGTGGATACCGCGCCGCGTTCGCGTATCTCGAGGCCACGGGCGGCGAGATCGGCACGTGGGACGCGCCGTTCGACGCGTTGGACGCCCCCCTCGGCACGACGCTGGTGACCGCCTGGCCCGTGTCGCGCGGCTTCGACGGCAGCGGCGACGCCGCCTCGTTGGTGACCTGGGTCCGGAACGGCGGCCGCACGGTGCTCCTCCTCGACCTGTCCGCGGAGGACGGCCACCCGTACACCCTCGTGGAGGGCACCCTCAAGGGCCTCCTCGTCCGGGACGAGCCCATCGCGCCGTGGTCCTGGGAGGAGTGGCGCACGTGGTCCGCGATGCGACGCACCGCGACGATGCGCATGCCCGACGGCCCCTCCGGGACCCTCGCCCTGGCCGATCCGCTCTGGAACCTGACCTGCCCCGCCAACGCCGAATTCCTCGCGACGGACGCGTCGGGCGTGCCAAGCGTCTGCCGGCTCGCCTGGGGCAAGGGCGAGATCGTGCTCGTCTCGGACGCGACGGTCTGGCAGAACGACCATCTCGGCCGCGCCGACAACCTCGCGCTGCTCGACGGCCTCCTCGCCGGGCGCACGGTCCGGTTCGACGAGTGGCATCACGGGGTGGCCACGGTGGTGAGCGCCGTCCCCCCCTACGTCCCCGGGCTGTTCGCGGTTCACCTCGGCGTGCTCTGGCTCGTCAGCCTCCTGGCCCTCGCGCGCCGCTTCGGCGATCCGCTCCCGCCGCCGGGACTCGCGGGGCCGTCCATGGCCCGCGCGCTCCACGCGCTCGCGACGCTTCACGAGGGAAGCGGCCACGCGGGCTCGGCCGCCGCCCGCCTCTACGCCCTCGCGCGCGCCCGGAGCGACCGGAAGGGGCTCGACCCCGCCCTCCTTCCGCCGCCGCCCTCCGCCCCCTCCGACACCCGCTTCGCCGCGTGGGCCGCGCGCATCGGCGCCGCCCAACGCGACCAACGCTTCTGACTCCTCGAGGCCCCCCGTGATCGACCCCCTGATCGCCCCCGTCCCCGATCTCCCCTCGACGTCCCCGCAGCGTCCCACAGAGGGGCTCCCGGAGGCGCTCCCCCTCGAAGCCGTCGCCGCGCGCGCCGACACCCTGCGCGCCGCGCTGGCCCAGGTCGTCGTGGGGCAGGGTGACGCGGTCTCCGAGCTCCTCGTGGCCCTGCTCTCGGGCGGCCACGCGCTGCTCGAGGGGGTGCCCGGCCTCGCCAAGACGCTCCTCGCGCGTACGCTCGCGGCCGCGCTCGGCCTGCCGTTCCGCCGCGTCCAGTTCACCCCCGACCTCATGCCGTCGGACGTGATCGGCACCAACATCTTCGACCTCCAGACGAGCTCCTTCCGGCTCCAGCGCGGCCCCGTCTTCACCAACGTGCTGCTCGGCGACGAGATCAACCGCAGCCCGCCCAAGACCCAGGCGGCGCTGCTCGAGGCGATGGAGGAGCGGCAGGTCACCATCGACGGGCACAGCTATCTCCTCACCGAGCCCTTCTTCGTCGTCGCGACGCAGAACCCGCTCGACCACGAGGGCACCTGGCCGCTCCCCGAGGCCCAGCTCGACCGCTTCATGGTGAAGGTGCGCATGGACTACCCGGCGGCCGCCGACGAAAAGGAGGTCTACCGCCGCTCCCTGGGCGCCGCCGCGCGCCCCGACGACGTGCGCCCCGTGCTCGCTCCGGGTGAGCTCGCCGCCATGCGCGTGGCGCTCCGCGGCGTGCACGTCGAGGAGCGCGTCCTGGACTACCTCCTCGCCCTCATCGCCGCGACCCGGCGCGATCCCCGCCTCGCCGCGGGCGCCAGCCCCCGCGCCGGCACCGCCCTGCTCGCGGCCGCCCGGACCTGGGCCGCGCTCGACGGCCGTGCGTTCGTGCTCCCCGACGACATCAAGCGCATGGCGCGCCCGGTGCTCCGCCACCGCCTCGTCCCCACCCCCGACGCCGAGCTCGAAGGCGCCACCGGCGAGGTCGTCCTCGCGGCCCTCCTCGGGCGGGTCGAGGTCCCCCGGTGATCCAGCCGAGCGCGCGCGCCTTCTGGTTGTGGGGTGCCGTCACGCTGCTCTTCGTCGCGGCGTGGCTCGTGCCGTCCCTCGCCTGGGTGGCGCTCGGGCTCGACGCGGCCATCGCCGTGCTCGTCCTCCTCGACGGGCGCGACGCGCGGCGGCGCCCGATGGAGCTGGTGCGGACCCTGGCGCCCACCGTGTACCAGGGCGAGCCCACGGTCCTCACCGTGGCCGTGACGAACCCATCCGCGCGCCCGCTCCGCGTCCGTGTCCGCGAGGTGCTGCCCGCCGCGCTCTCCGACGAGAGCGTGGAGCTCCTCCTCACCGTGCCCCCGATGTCGACGATCACGCAGCCCGTCACGCTCGTCCCGCGCGTGCGCGAGCGGGTTGTCCTCACGACGGCCGCGGTGCGCCTCGCCGGCCGCTGGGGCCTCGCCTGGGCCGAGCGTCGCCTCGGCGCCCCCGTCGCCGTGAAGGTGTATCCCAAGGTCCACCACGAGGGCGAGACCGGGATGGTGCTGCGTCAAGCGCTCGAACGTCGCGACGGGGCGCACGCGCGCAACCTGCACGGCCCCTCGACCGAAGTGGCCTCCCTGCGCGACTACCAGCCCGGCGACGACTTCCGCACCGTGCAGTGGAAGGCCACCGCCCGACGTGGCAAGCCGGTGACCGCCGAGCGCACCTGGGAGCAGCGCCAACGCCTCGCGATCCTGCTCGACATCGGCCGCCCGATGGCGGGCACGGACGGCGTCTGGACCCGCTTCGACCACGCCCTCGCCGCCGCCATCGCCCTCTCCCGCGTGGCGTCGACCTGGGGCGACGAGGTCACCATCGTCCTGTTCTCGCGGACCATCCGCCGCGTCGTACGCACCGGCGGGCGCACGCGCGACTTCGCCGCGGTGTTCGAGGCCCTCCATCGGGAGCAGGCCGACACGCTCGAGCCCGACTGGGACGCGCTCGTCCGGTGGTGCGCCGTCGGGCTGCCCCGCCGCACGCTCGCGGTGGTGTGCACGTCGGTGGTCGACCCCGGCACCGCCGATCGGCTCACCGGCAGCCTCATCGCGCTCGCCCGGCGCCACCGCCCGCTCCTCGTCAACCTCGCGGACCCCGCCGTCGCCCAGAACGCGCGCGCGGTGCCGTCGGATGCGCTCGGTGCGTTCGCCAAGGTCACGGCGATGGGCATCGAAGAGGACATCCGGGCGCTCGAGGTGCGCTTGCGCGGGGCGGGGGTCGCGACGGTCACGACGCCGGCGGACCGGCTCACGCTCGGGATGTTGCGGGGGTGGATGGAGTTGAAGGCGAAGCGGGGGGGGTAGGGGTTCGGGGGCCCGGGTTAGCATCCCGCCCATGTCCTACGTCCCGGAACGTCGCCTCCGCGAAGAGATCATCAAGTTCGCCCACCTCTGCTACGAGCGGCACCTGCTCGTCGCGATGGACGGCAACCTCTCCGCGCTCCTGCCCGACGGGAACGTGTTGTGCACGAAGGCCGGGTGTCACAAGGGGTTCCTCGTCGATGACGACCTGGTCGTCATCGACCGGAGCGGCAAGAAGCTCCGGGGCCAGGGCAGCCCCACGTCCGAGATGGCCATGCACCTGGCCTGTTACGACGAGCGGCCCGACGTGCGCGCGGTCATCCACACGCACCCACCCATCTCCATCGCGTTCACGATCGCCGGCGTGAGCATGGCGCGGTGTGTCCTGCCCGAGGTCGTGCTCACCCTCGGCACCGTCCCCACCGTGGAGTATGCGACCACCGGCACGCGGTCCCTCGCCGACGGCATCCGTTCGTACGTACGCAACCACGATGCCATCTTGATGGATCGCCACGGCGCGGTGTGTCTGGGGAAGGATCTGCTCACCGCGTTCTGCAACCTCGAGACGATGGAGCACACCGCGCTCATCACGAAGACCGCGCGAGACTTGGGTGGCATCAAGGAGCTCCCCCCCGAGGAGGCCGTGAAGCTGCGCTCCATGGGGCTCAAGCGCTACGGCGGGCCGCCGTCCGCGGTCGCCAAGGCCGACCACCCGCACGCCGACCTTCCGGACGCATGCAAGTCCTGCTCGGGGTGCGCGCACCCGACGCCCTCCGGTGTGGCACCCAAGAGCGAGCTCAAGCTGGCGCGCGTGGTGAGCGCTCCGCTCATGGGAGCTTCGGGCGGGTCATCCGTAGAGGACGCCCTGGTGAACGAGGTGCTCAGGGCGCTGGGACGGGGGTAGCCAAGGCCAGGCGCTCCGGCTCCTCCAACAGCTGCCGCAATTCCCTGGCAACCAGGCCCGCGTGCAGGCCGTCGACCAAACGGTGATCGAACGTGCCATTCACGTGCAGCACGCGCCCGACCACGATGCGATCCCCTTCCACACACGGCCGCACCTCGATGGCGCCGAGCGTCACGATCATCGACGAGCGCGCCAACGGAAAGAACGGCGCCCACGCCTTGGTGAGCCCGAACACGCCCACGTTGGTGACCATCGCCGAGCCGAAGGGGTCCGGCGGGCTGCCGAGGAGGGCCGGGCTCATGTTGAGCGTCCACGACGTCCAATCGAAGAACGCGAGCAGGGGACCCAACAGGAAGCCGGGGAGCATGTCGAGCAGGCCCTTGGTACGTTCGAAGTCGGCGTCCTGCCGAGCCCGGATCTTCGCCGCACGCTCCCGGATCTGGCGGGCGATGCCGACGGTGTCCAGTGTGTCCGCGCAAAGGATCTTCACGCCGGATAGATCGGCGGTCGCCGCCTTGCCGTCGTCCCCTTCCACCGCCACCTGAACGAAGATGTCGACGTCGCGGCGCAGGTAGATGGAGCCGAAGCGCACGACGCCGTTCACGTCGCGATGGTTGGCGAGCACCATCGCGAGCGCACGCGTGACCGCGTGGGTGACCGTGATCTTCTCTCCCGAGCGGGCCCGCTCCGCCGCGATCCAGGCCTCGAGCGCCTCGACGCGGATCTCCATCGAGCCGTACATGTGCGGATCGCGGGGCTCCGGCCACGCCACCGCGGCGATGCGGCGGAACGACGAGAGCGACGTGAGGCGCTCGAGGTGGACATTGGGCATCGGGCCGGCCGGGGAAGGGTGCGTTCTACAATGGGCCCGTGCGGGAAGGCAAGCGCGCGCCCGCCCGCCGACGCACGGCGAGGAGCCCCAGGCCGACACCCAACCACCCCCCGCCGAATCCTCCGCCGCACCCACACGCCGCCACCGGCACCTCTTCTTCTTCCTCCACCGGCCGCGCCAACCCGTACGCGACCTCCCCATTCTCCGACAGGGCGGTGACCACGAGCGTGTAGGGCCCGTCGGCTGGCATCTCCCCGAGCTCGCCCGCGATGACATAGGCGAGCGCTACATCTCCCTCGACCGTCACCTCTCCGCTCCCGACATCGATCAGATGGCTCCCATACAGCTCGGGCGCGTCGATGACCTCCCACTCCGGCGCCTGGTCGTGCGTCGCCACCCGGATGGGTGTGTCATAGAGGTTGCTCTCGCGGAGCGTCCGCGCCGCCACCTCCCCCGCCATGCCCGCCATCAGCTCGCCGAAGTCACGCCCGGCCACCCCCTCGATCAGCACGTCCCAGGTCGTGACATTTCCTTCGCCCGCGATCCACACGTCGCGGATCCCCTCGAGCCCGAACACCCGCTCGTCCAGGTAGGCGTTCAACAGGAGCATCCCATACCCGTGGTATCGCTCCACCCGATCGAAGCGCGCGTCGGGCCACTGGGCGTACCAATACGACGACTCGGCGTAGGTATCGAGCGTCGGCGCCGCGCGCTCCGCGACCCACTCGCTCGTGGCCTCCCAGTACCAACTGTCCGCGCGCCCCCCCTGCCAATCGCGCAAGCGGTACTGCAGCATGTGGCCGAATTCGTGCACCGCCACGGACAGGCCGAACTCGGGGTCCGCTATGTCATAGGCGGGGTTTAGATACGATACGGGGTATCCCTCCGGGTAGTCGTCCGTCGGGTACACGGTGGTGTAGCCCGAGCCGCCCAGCTCGGGGTCGAGCACCACGCGCAACAGGTACGTGTCTGACGACACGGGCGCCGGCCACCCCCCGTCGTCCACGAGCACGGGCCACGCGGCTTCCAATTGGGCGAGGATGGCGTCGGCGCGTGCCGGATCGACCGTGGCATCCTCCCACTGGACGGTAAAGTTGGCTCCGTCCACATGGAACGCGAGGTCCGTGCCGTACGCGCCCTTTCCCACCGCGCGCGCGCTCCCCGGGGATCTCCCGGAGGCCCCGGCCGTGAACGCCGCCGGGGGCACCACCATCCGCGTGTCCGCGGGCGCCTCTCCCGAGAGCGCGGCGAGGACATCGGGGAGCAGGCAGTCCATCGTCGGTGCAGGATAACCGGGCGGGATAAGCGGGCGGGGGAGCCCGCAGGAGAGTCCCGCGCATGTTCTCCCTCGACGATCTCCCGCTCGCCCGCGTCCCGCTGCTCGGCGGGCCCACCGCCGTCGAGCCCCTCGGCGCGGACGGTGCGTGGGTCAAGCGCGAGGATCGCGCGGGCACCCGCTACGGCGGCAACAAGGTGCGCAAGCTCGAATGGCTCCTGGGCGAGGCGCTCGAATCGGGCCTCGACGTGCTCACCCTCGGCACGGTGGGCAGCAACCACCTCGTCGCGACGGCGGTGTACGGCCAGGCGGTCGGCATCCACGTCACGGCCGTGGTCGCACCCCAGCCCGACACCCCCACCGCGCGTCGGAACGCACGCATCCTCCACGCGCACGCCGAGAGGCTGTACGTCGCCGGGACCGAGGCCTCCATCCCCTTCGTGTTCGCCCGCGCGTGGGCGGCCATCCGCCTCTTCGGCGGCCACGCGCCCGCGGTGTTTCCGGTGGGGGGCTCCAACACGCTCGGTTGTATCGGCTGGGTCGGCGGTGGCCTCGAGATCGCCGCGCAGGTGGCGGCGGGGGAGCTCCCCGCGCCCGACCGCATCTACGTCGCGCTCGGCTCGGGCGGCACCGCCGCGGGGCTGTTGGTCGGGCTCCGGCTCGGCGGCCTGATGAGCGAGGTCGTCGCCGTCCGCGCCGCCCCGAGCTGGCTCGCCTCTCCCGTGCGCGTGCGCCGCCTCGCCGCGAACACCCTCGCGCTCCTCCGCCGCCACGGCGCCCCCGCGGCGCGCCTGACCGATCTGCGCATCGTGCACGGCGAGTATGGCCCCGGCTACGCGCGCCCCACCGCCGCCGCGGAAGAGGCGAGCGCCCGCGCCGAGGGCCTCGGCCTCACGTTGGAGAGCACCTACACCTCCAAGGCCTACGCCGCGATGTTGGCCGAGCCCGGCGGCACGCGCCTGTTCCTCCACACCGCCAACAGCCGCCCGCTCGAGCCGCTGCTCGCGACGGCGTTGGACGAGGTGCCGGCTTCGCTCGTTGGGCTGTTGCGCAGATCTTAGCGGTGTTCAATGCGGAGCTGGGCGCCCCCGCTCGCGGACTCGCGGTCGGCCCCTTCCCGGCTCGCTCCGCTCGGTCCGCCGGGCCAGAGCGCCCGTCGAGACCGGCCGCGCGGACGCGGCCGCCGTCCAGGCGCCTGGCGCTACAAATCCCCCGTCGCCGCCAACAACGTCAGCGCCGCCAGATCCCGCTTGGTCCGCTCCTGGAGCGCCCCCAATTCCGCCGAGAGCAGGCCCACGCGGGCGTCCTCGACCTCGAGGAAGGAGAGGCTGCCCGACGCGAAGCCGACCTCGGCGAGGCGCAGGTTCTCGCGGGACAGCTCGACCTCGCGCTCGACCGACCCGAGCGCCACCCGCGCGCTCTCGTAGGTGCCCCAGGCGCCGCGCACGGCCTCGTTCGTCGTCTCCCGCACGCGCTCGGCGGCGAGGCCCGCCATGCGCGCTTCGCTCGCGCGCTTCTGCTGCTGGGCGATGCGGGCGCCGCCGTCCCAGAGCACCCAGTCCGCCATGAAGACGACCTGCCACATGTCCTTGTCGTCCGAGAACCCCGTGTTCTCGGTGTAGCTCCACGTAAAACGCCCATCGAGCGTGGGCAGCCACGCGAGGTTCGCGGCGGTGCGGCCGTACTTCGCGGCGCGCGCCATGTGCTCGGCGGAGAGGATCTCGGGGCGGTGGCCCTGGGCGCGCGCCTCGGCGGCGTCCCGGTCGGCGTAGGGGAGGGCCCGCTCTTCCGGCAAGGCGACGGGCGTGTCGATCGGCCACCCGGTGAGCCGCGCGAGCGCTTCTTCCGCCGCGCCCTTGCCCTGGCGAGCCGCCGCGAGCGAGCGCTCGGTGCGCGACACGCCGATCTCGGCCTGGAGCTTCGCCGTCGGCGGGGCGAGCCCCACGTCGACCTGCTGGATCGCGAGCGCCTCGTGCTTCTTGGCGTGCAACAGAGCGCGCTCCGCGAGGTCGACCGCCTCCCGCGCGACGACCACGCCGTAGTAGGCCTGGGCGATCCCGGAACGTACGGTCGTGCGTTGCGCCGACTCGTCCAGCCGGCTCGCCTTCACCGCGAGGGTGGCGGCCGAGAACAAGGGGAGCGCCTGCCCGGAGAACAGCGGCTGGATCACGCTCGCGTTCCAAGCGAGGTACTCCTTCTTGTTCACGACGATGGGCTCGCCGTCCTCGAAGAAGGACTGGAACTCCTCCGGGATCATCTCCGCGAAGTCGAGCGCGATCTCGTACTCGTTGATGGTGTAGGTGCCGCCGAGGACGAGCTTGGGCGACAAGAGCGACCATGCCTGCACCTTCACGGTCTCCGCCTGGACGCGCTGCTCGCGGACGATGCGGAGCTCGGTGCCCCCGCCCTCCGCGGCGGCCCACGCCTCCTCGAGGGTGGCGGCCGAGGCGGCGGGGAGCGAGAGAAACAGCGAGAACACCATCGGGAACATCCGGCCTCCCCCTTGCGTGCGGTCTGCCCTTGCGTGCGGTCTGCGCTGGCGGCGCGGCCCCATCTATCTCCCTTGCTCGGATAGAGCGGCCGGATGTCCGACCAGCCCGCGCCAGGGCCCTCCTCCCTCGACAAGCTGATCGATCTGTCCGACTCGCACGGTCACATGCCGCGCGGCGTCGGCATGGTCTCGGGCGTGTTCGCCCTGGTGCTGGGCTGGGCCTCCAGGCGGTGCTCAACCACTGCAACGTGAACATCCGGCTCGGTCCGTTGCGGTACGTCATCGTCACGCCCAACTTCCACCACTGGCACCACTCGCAGGACGCCGAGGCGATCGACAAGAACTACGCCGCGCACTTCGCGTTCATCGACCACCTGTTCGGCACCGCGGTGCAGGCGGAGCGTGCGTGGCCCGATCGGTATGGGGTCAAGGGGGACTACGTGCCCGAGGGGTTCTGGCGGCACCTCCTGTTCCCGTTCTTCGGCCCGAAGACGGACATGGACCGGTAGCGGCGCACGGCGGCGGGCGGTAGCTTGCGGGCGATGTGGCTCTTGCTCCTCCTGGGTTGCTGGGACGTCGAACCGGCGGATCGCTCCCAGTGCGAGCTGGCGCACACCACGCGCGTCCTCACGGAAGACGGCGCCACCATCGCCCTCCACCGCCACGCGGCCAGCGGGCCCCCGGTGGTGCTGGTTCACGGCATCTCGAGCAACCACACCTTCTGGGACCTCGATCCGGCGCACTCCCTGGCGGCCTGGCTCCAGGCGCGCGGGCACGACGTGTGGCTGCTCGACCTGCGCGGCCACGGCGCGGCGACGGTGAAGAAGAACGGCCAGCCCCAGCTCATGGGCTGGCGGGTGGACGACTACGGGCGCCACGACATGAAGGCCGCCGTCAATCACGTGCGCGCCTGCACCGGGTACGACCAGGTCGCGCTCGTGGGCCACTCCATGGGCGGGATGGTGGGGGCCATCTACGCCGCGACGGGCGGCGCCGACTCGCTCTCGGCGATGGTGCTCGTCGGCAGCCCGGGCACGTTCACCAAGGGCGATCCGATCCTGGGCCTCGCCCAGGCCGGCCTCGCGGCGGGCGGGTTCGCGCTCGCGTCGGTGGACAGCGCCTCGTTCAGCGCGCTCGCCGCCGACATGAGCCGCGGCCCGCTGAAGCTGACCATCCAGGAGCGGCTCTACAACCCGAAAAACTTCGAGCCGGGCACGATCGACCGCATGCTCCGCTCGATCGTGAGCCCGATGTCGCGCGGCGAGATGCGCCACTTCTTCCGCATGCTGCGCGACGAGCGGTTCCAGAGCTGGGACGGCACGATCGGCTACCTCGACGCGCTCGCGGACGTGAAGGTGCCCGCCTACCTCATCGTCGGCGCGGGCGATCGTCTCGTCGCGCCGGCGTGGGTCGAGGCCTACGCGCCCGCGTTCGGCGGCCCCGTCGAGGTGTTCCACGCGGGCATCGCGTCGGGCCTCGGAGAGGACTACGGCCACCTCGACCTCGGGCTCGGCGAGCGCGCCCCCACCGAGATCTTCCCCCGCATCGACGCCTGGCTCGACCGCTACCCGCCCGCGCGCGACGGCCAGCCGCCGACGCCCTTCGTCCATCCGGATCCGTAGCGGATCAGAGCCGCGGCGCGGAGGCTGTCTCGGGCTCGTCTTCGGGGCGGAACGGGGTCTCCGGGGAGACGCCCTTGCGAAACTGCAGCAGGACGATGATCACGCCCGCGACCGCGACCGGGATCGAGATGAGCTGGGAGGTCGTGAACAGGCCGAAGTAGTCGAGCCCACGCACCTCGTCGCCGCGCATCGACTCGTTGATCGGCCGCCACATCGAGTAGAGCAGGAGCACGGACGCGATGACCTGCCCGTCGAACTTCCGGTAGCGCCAGATCACGGACGTGATGGCGAAGATCGTCAGCGCGGCGGCGGACTCCCAGAGCTGGGTCGGGTACACGACCACGTTGTTGTGGCCCACGCCGTGGCGGGTCATCTCGCCGAGGAAGGGGAAGTGCCCGAAGGCGAAGAGCTGCCCGCCGCTGAAGGTGTCGGGAAACAGCGGCGTGGCGTTCGTCGGCAGGCTGAACTCCGCGCCGTGGCAGCACCCGGCGAGAAAGCAGCCGATCCGGCCGAAGGCGAGCCCCAGCATCACGGTCGGGCCGATGACGTCGGCGAGCTTCCACGCGTCGATGCCCTTGCGCGTCGCGTACAGGACGGTCCCGATGCCCGCGAGGATGAACCCGCCGTAGAACGCGAAGCCCCCCTGCCACAGCCGGAAGAAGATCATCGGGTCAGCGAAGAACACGTCCGGCGTGGCCATCAGGAAGTGGAGGAGCCGCGCGCCCGCGAGCCCGAGCGAGATCGCGACGAGGTACACGCCCACCATCTTGTCGGGGTCGATGCCCACACGGGCCGCGCGCCGGTGCGACACGATCACCGCCGCGAGGAAGGCGAGCGTGATCATGAGGCCCCAGCTGTTGTAGGGGACCTCGCCGAAAGCCGTCTGCTGCGTGTGGAGGGTCGGGTACATCGCCGGACGTCTATCGCGCCACCCGGGCGGAAGATTCCGCGCGCCCGGGAGGACGTGCGGCGCCCCCCTTGACGCCACCCCGCCGACGAGGGTCCGGCACCCCGCGACGGACGTCGGCGCTCTCCATCACCAAAGCCGGCGTTCTACCATTGGCACACCGCGTGCTCGGGGCCCCGCCGGGAGGTCGGATGCGACCAAGAGAACGGTACCTGCTCGCGGGCCCGGACGGCGCCGGGGCATCGGATCTGGTGGCGTTGGTGCTCGGCACCGGCGCGGGCGGGCGAACCGCGCGGGCCATCGCGACCGATCTGCTCGACAAGTTCGGGGGGCTCCGCGGCATCGCCACCGCGCCGCCGGCGGCGCTCGCGGCGGTTCGCGGGGTCGGCCCGGTTCGCGCCGTGCGCCTCCACGCCGGGATCACGCTCGGTCAGCGCGCGCGCGCCGACGTGGCGCCCACCCTCAGCGCCATCTCCGACGCCACCGACGCCGCGACGTGGTTCACGCCGGCGCTCGAGGGGCTCGACCACGAGGAGCTCCACGCGCTCTACCTCGACCGTCGCGGCCGGCCGCTCGCCTACCGCCGGCTCACCACGGGCAGCGACGCCGCCACGATCATCGATCCCCGCCAGATCCTCCGCCCCGCGATCGAGCTCGGCGCCACCTACGTCATCCTCGGCCACAACCACCCGAGCGGTGACCCCGAGCCGTCGGTAGAGGATGTACGCACGACCCGCATCGTCGCGTCGGCGGGAAAGACCCTCGGCGTCACCCTGCGCGACCACCTCGTGGTCGGCGGCGGGCGGTGGGTGTCGATGGGGAGCCGGGGGGAAGTGGGGGTTTAGTCAGTCCTCGATCCCCCACCGGCGCAGCTTGTACAACAGGCTCGACCGCGCCACCCCGAGCATCCGCGCCGCCTGCGACCGGTTGCCGTTCGCCTTGCGCAGGGCTTCTACGATGACCTCCCGCTCGGCCTCCTCGATGGCGTTCCGGTTGGTCCACACCGCGGTCGTGCCGCTGTCGCGCTCGAGCGGGTTGAAGACGAGGCTCGCCGCGTCGATGGCGGGGCCGTAGAGCACGAAGGCCCGCGTCAACACGTTGCGCATCTCGCGGGCGTTGCCGGGCCACGGGTAGGCCTTGAGCGCCTCGTGCGCGTCGGGAGAGAGCGTGATGTTGGGGGAGATGCGCTTCGCGAGGGTCTCCGCGACGATGGGGATGTCGTCGGGGCGCTCGCGGAGGGTCGGGAGGCGCACGGCGAGCACGGCGAGGCGGAAGTAGAGGTCGGTGCGGAAGGTCCCCTTCTTCGAGTCCTCCATGAGGCTGCGGTTCGTGGCCGCGATCACCCGCACGTCGGGAAAGGTGGGCTCGCTCCCGCCGACGCGGCGCACCTCCCCGCTCTCGAGCGAGCGCAGGAGCTTGCTCTGGGCCTCCTCGGGCAGCTCGCCCACCTCGTCGAGGAACAGCGTTCCGGCGTCCGCGCGTTGGAACGCGCCGTCCCGACGCTCGGTGGCGCCGGTGAACGCCCCCTTCTCGTGTCCGAAGAGCTCCGACTCGAACAACGACGCGGTGATCGCCCCGCAGTTGAGCGCGACGAACGGCCGCCCGGCCCGCGGGCTCGCGTCGTGGAGGGCGCGCGCCGCGAGCTCCTTGCCGGTGCCCGACTCGCCGATGAGCAGCACGGGCGCGTGGTGCGCCGCCATCCGTCGCAACATCCCGAACGCACGCCGCATCGGCTCGGAGACGCCCACCATCTCGCCGAAGCGGTCGGCCATGGGGGCGTCCTCGCGCACGTCCCATCCCACGGCGAACTCGGTGTTTCCGATGCGGATCTCCTCGCCGGGAAACACCGGGAGGATGTCGCGGATGCGGGCCGGCCCGAGGAACGCCGCGCCCAGCCCGGGCTCGATCATCGTCCGCCCGTTGAGGAGCCGCACCCGCACGTGATCCTTGACGAGCCCGGGGTCGGGCAGGACCACCCGGCTGCCGAACCCGCCCACCGCCACGCGCCCGCCGCGAAGCCGGAACCGCCGCCCCTCACCGGGGCCGCTCGCGATGGTGAGCCACGCCTCGGCGATCGTGAGCTGCTCGCCCCCGGAGGAGACGATCTCCTCCGCGCGCTGCTCGGTCTGCGCCTCCTCGGTCGGGGCGGCGAGCACGTCGGTGTGGATGTCGACCCGCGCGGTGAAGGGGCCGAAGCGCAACAGATCGCCGTGCTCGAGCTCGCACCGCGACACGCGCTCGCCGTTGCGAAAGGTGCCGTTGCTCGATCGGTCCACCAGCGACCAGCCACCGTGGTGCGGATCGATGAGGCAGTGCGAGCGGCTCACCTCGTCGTCGGGGAGCACGACGTCGCAGTCGTCGACGCGTCCGATGCGGGTTCGGCCCTCGCGCAGGCGGGCGACGAACAACGGAGGATCCCCGGCCGCGTAGGGGCCTCGGTAGAATTCGAGTCGCGCCATGCGCGGATGTTACCACCAGTGCGATGAGACGCGGATGATCCCGATCGTTGCGCTGCTTGGCTGCGTGGCCGCCTGGCGCCCGGACGCGCCGGGGCGGTTCGACCTCGTGGTGCCCGACGGGTGGACGATCACCCAGAACCGCCGTTGGCTCGGCAACGACGTGTTCGTCCTGGTCGAACCCGCCGCGCGCGCCACCATCACGATCCAGCTCCTCCGGGTCGACGCGGCCTCGGCCGACGTGCCCCTCGATCTGCTCGCGGAGACCCGCGCCCTGTCCATGGGCCGCACCCTCGGCGTGGTGAACTCCCGCTCGGAGATGCACCACATCGCGCTCGACGACCACGAGGCCTGGGCGGTGACCGGGCGGCGGAAGTGGCAATTCGTGGAGGGCGACTACACCGCGGTGTTCGCACGCGTCGGGCCGCACGTGGCCGCGATCACGCTCCAGGCGCCGGCCGGCCAGCTCGACACCGTCCTGCTCGGCTGGTCCATCGTCCTCCAGACCCTGCGCTTCCCCCGCGATCCGATCTCCCCCGACGCGCCCCAGTTCGAGGTGGACTGATGGCGCGGCTCCGCTGCGAGGTCCTCGAGCGGGAGGGCGCCCTCCCCCGGATCGTGCGGGACGAGGCGGGCAGGGTCCTGCGCCTCCACCGCGACGCGCCGCCCGCGGGCGCCGACTGGCTCGGGCACATCGGTGGCATCGGGGTCTGGGCGACCCCGAACGAGGGTGCCGACACGATGGATGCGCTCGAGGTGGTCTGGCTCGACACGCCGGCCCTCGACGAGGTGGGCGTCGTCGTCGGCCCCGATCGCGGCGACGCCCTGGGCTTGTTCGACTCCCCGACCAGCGCGGCGACCGGCGAGCACACCGAGGGCGCGCCTTCGGGGTTCGACCGCGCGGGCGAGCAGCGCCGCACCTCAGTGCTCGCGTGGATCGCCGCCGAGGAGGGCCATGCCCTCGCCCCGCCGCAGGGAGACGAGCCCGTCCAGGGACCTCCGTGCCAGCCCCTCAAGCGCCTGGTGGCCGACGAGCCGCTCGATCCGCTCCCGGCGCTCGAGGGCGTGCCTCGGCCCCGCCCGACTGCGCTCGCCTCGGCCCCGCGGCGCGAGCTGGCGCCCGAGCGCGAGGACACGGCCACCCAGATCGAAGGGCTCGAGGGCATGCTCGACCGACGCTACGAGGCCGACGCGACCTCGCCGGACGGCGCCCCCCCGCTCGACACCCTCCCGCGGCGAGACAGCCTGGCTGGCGCGCGGGCACCCGACGCGCGCGACTCGGACGGTGGCCCGCCCGACGCGACCCTCTCAGGCGCGACGGCCCCACGGCTCGCGCTGCTGTTCGCGCTGGCGGCCGCGGTGATCGCCTGGGCGCTGCAAGCGGCCGGGTGAACGACCGCCATCACCTTCCGTGGCGCTTCCCCGGCATCGCCCTGGGCGGCGCCTTCTGGGGGCCTCTCTGCCCAGGCGACGGGTACGACGCCACCGGCTTCGGCTCGGTGTCCTCGGGGTAGATCTCGGCCACCCGCTTGCGGAAGCTCGCGAACGTGCCGTCCTGGATGCTCGCGCGCATCGCCGCCATGAAGTTGGCGAACCAACGCAGGTTGTGGATGGTGCACAGGGTGGCGCCCAGCACTTCCCCCACCTTGAAGAGGTGGTGCAGATAGGCACGGGTGAAATTTTTGCACGTGTAGCAGTCGCACGACGTGTCCAGCGGGAACATGTCCTTGCGCCAGCGTGCGTCGGTCACGCGCATGCGCCCGACCGCCGTGTAGAGGGTGCCGCTGCGCGCGTGCCGCGTCGCGAGTACGCAGTCGAACATGTCGATGCCGCGCGCCACGCCCTCGACCAGATCGAGGGGCCGCCCCACGCCCATCAGGTAGCGGGCGTGCTGCTTGGAGATGTGCGGCACGGTGACGTCGAGCACGTCGCACATGTTCTGGTGGCCCTCCCCCACCGACAGCCCGCCGATCGCGTAGCCGTCGAACCCGATCTCCTGGATCTCCTCGGCCGAGCGCTTGCGCAGCTCGGGCCAGAAGCCGCCCTGGACGATCCCGAACAACGTCTGGTCCTCGCGGGTGTGCGCCACCTTGCTGCGGCGCTCCCAGCGCGTCGTGCGCGCCACGCTTCGCTCCGCGTAGGCGCGATCCGCGCCGAATGGAAGGCACTCGTCGAACACCATCGCGATGTCGCTGCCGAGATCCATCTGGATCTGCATCACCCGCTCGGGTGTCAAGAATGTCCCCTTCCCGTCGACCTCGTAGTTGAAGGACACGCCTTCTTCGGTGACCTCCTTCTTGTCGAGCGAGAAAACCTGGAACCCGCCGGAATCGGTGAGGATCGGGAGGTCGACCGCCATGAATTTGTGGAGGCCGCCCGCCTTCTTCACCACGTCTTCGCCCGGGCGCTGAGACAGGTGGTACGTGTTCGCCAGGATGATCTGGGCGCCGACGTCCTTCAGGTGCAATGGGGACACCGTGCGGATCGCCGCCTGTGTGCCGACCGGCATGAAGATGGGCGTCGTGACGCTCGCTCTGCCGAGCTTCAGGGTGCCCGCCCGGGCTCCGCTCGGATCTTCGTGCTCGAGCGTCCAAGGGGCAGGACAGGTCATCGTCTTCTCCGGTCGCCTCAGTACCGCGATAGAGTCGTCCGCGCGCATCGCTGCAGGGTGCATTTGCTTTCGTTTCCGACCGCGGTCTACACTCGCCCCCTCTCGTCCGGAACCCCCCACCGGTAAGGACTCCCCGCGCATGGCCAGCGGCAACCGTGCCCGCCCCCCGAGCTTTCAACCGGGCATGAACCTCTCCGACTACTACCGGGTCGAGGGGCTGATCCGTCTGGCCGAAGGGCGGATGTTCTACCTCGTGGACGACCATCGGCCCGATCGCGCGACGCGTCGGTGCTGGGAGTGCGGCAACGAGGACAACCCCACCACCGTCGAGCGGTGCACCGAGTGCGGCGGATCGTTGGCGACCCGCCAATTCCTCCTCTCGAGCCGCTGGGAGCGCGCCGGGTTCGAACCCTTCCTCGCGTTCTTCAACAAGCAGATCAGCCACCCGGCGATGCTCGCCCCCTGTGATGTGTTCCCCTTCCCGGAGGAGAATCCCACTCAGATCTGCTCGGTCGTGCCCTACAACAACGAGCTCCTGCTGCTCGACGAGGCCGCGCCCCTCCCGATCGACAGGGTCATCGCGTTCGCGCAGCGGGCCATCGGCATGCTGGGCATGCTCGCGTTCAACGGCGTGCGTCTGAACTGGCTTCACCGCTCGAACTTCATGATCCGCCCAGGTGGCGAGTCCGTCCTGTTCGACCCCGACGTGGCCGCCGTCACCGACACCCCGCTCTCCCCGGACGAGACGCGGGAGTCCCTGATGGAGCTCGGAGAGATCCTCCGCCGCTACACCGCCCTCGAAGAGCGCGGGTGGCAGGAGTTCTTCGTCGAGGCGGAGCGCGGGTTGTTCTCCACCGCCGCCGAGTTCGGCCGGGCGCTCCAGCAGGAGGCCCACCGCCACGCCAAGCGTCGCGTCACCACGTCGCACGCCGGCATGACCGACGTGGGCCTCCAGCGCATGCTCAACGAGGACAACTGGGGCTGGGCCCGGCTGACCAACGGCGTCGAGATCTTCGTCGTCGCCGACGGCATGGGCGGGCACGACTGCGGCGAAGTGGCGAGCCTCCTCGCGGTCGAGACCCTCATCGCGGTGGCGCGCCAGCGGGTCGAGGTTTCGCCCCGCCCCACGGTCGACGCGATCGAGAACATCCTCGACGAGGCCTTCCAGGAGGCCAACAACACCATCAAGGGCAACGCGGAGGCCCGCGGGAACGACATGGGCACCACGCTCGTGGCGTGCATGGTGGTGGATGACTCGGTGGCGCTCTGCGCGAACGTGGGGGACTCCCGCGGCTACCTCGTGCGCAACAACACGCTGCACCAGATCACGCGGGACCACTCGCTGGTCGCCCGCATGGTCGAGCAGAACCGCATCACGGCGGAAGAGGCGCGGAACCACCCGCACTCGAACATCCTGCTGCGCACGGTCGGCACCGAGCGCAACGTGGACATCGACATCTTCCGCGTCGAGCTCGAGCAGGGCGATCGCCTGCTCCTCTGCTCGGACGGGCTCTGGGGCGAGGTCGAGGACTCCGAGATCGAGTCCATCGTGAACCAGCACCAGGACAACCGCATCGTGTCGCGCGAGCTCATCCGCGCCGCGCACATGGGCGGCGGCAAGGACAACATCTCGGTCATCCTCGTGAACGTGCCGGGCGAAACCCCGGCGGCCGACGAGACCGGGAAGTCCTGATACGGGGTTAGCTCCCGCTCGGGCGGGGGCGAGCGGGCCGTCAGTCCGTCAGGAACGGCGCCAACAGCACCTCGAGGCTCGCCTCGAGGTCCTCCTTGGGGGCGCCGAGCGCCTCGATGTCGCCCGACGCGTTCACCACCACGGTGAGCGGGAATTGACGCGCCCCATACCGATCGATCACCACCCGATGGGCGTCCCGCAGCACCGGGAATTCGAGCCGCTGGCCCTCGACCCACGCCGAGAGCGTGGCCAATTCGCCGCCATCGGCGACGATCGCCAGGAAGCGCGCGCCTCGATTGCCGTACTTGCGGTGCAGGCGGTTGAGGGCCTGGAGCTGGCCCTCGGATCCGCTCTTCTGGACGAAGTGGATGACCACCACGCGAGCCGGGAAGCCGGGAAGCACGCCCGTGAAGTCCGAGAGCGCCACGGTCGGCCGGGCGACCGCGCGAAGCGACGCCTCCTCGTTCAATGCGGGGAGGGAGAACAACAAGGCGGCATCGCCGACGTGGACGTTCGGCCCTGGGAGGGGCGCGGCGGTGGCGGGCGCGATCAGGGCCAGGGCGAACAGGAGCGAGGTGAGCACGGAGCCTCCCAGGTGGAATCGGCTAACCACGACGCGCACGGGGCGCCCTGGTGATCCCTGCTTGGGGCGAAACTCCGGCGACTCCTGCGGTGGGCGGGGCGATAGGAGCCCATCCGATGATCCCCGAACCGCTGCGCGACCTGTTCGTCCGCTTCCACGACGCGGGGGGGCGCGCCCTCGTCGTGGGCGGCTCCGTGCGCGACTCGCTGCTCGGCCAGCCCGGGAAGGACCTGGACATCGAGGTGCACGGGCTCCCCCTCGACGACGTGCTGCGCATCCTGCGGCGCCTGGGGCCCGTGAACGAGGTCGGGCGCGCGTTCGGGGTGCTCAAGGTGCGCTACGACGGCACCGAGCTGGACGTGAGCCTGCCCCGACGCGACCAGCGCGAGGGCGTAGGCCACACCGGGATCCGCGCCACGTGTGACCCCGACCTGGGCGTCAAGGAAGCCGCCCGTCGTCGCGATCTCACGATCAACGCCATCGCCTACGACCCGCTCACGGGCGCCTACGAGGATCCCTTCGGCGGCCGCGAAGACCTCGCTCGGCACCTGCTTCGCGCGGTCGATCCGCGCACCTTCGGGGAGGACCCGCTCCGCGCGCTCCGCGTCGCGCAGTTCGCCGCCCGGTTCGACTACGCGGTGGATCCCGAGCTCGAGGCCCTCTGCGCGGCCATGCCGCTTCAAGAGCTCCCGCCGGAGCGCATCCGCGGCGAGGTCGAAAAGCTGCTGCTCAAGGGGCGGGCGCTCGCGGCCGGATGGGCCTTCGCGCAGCGCGCCGGCATCTGGAAAAAGGTGCTCCCGGAGTGGGAGGACGCCCCCGAAGCCCTCGACCGCATCGCGCGAGTGCCGGTCGAGGAGCCGTTTCGTCGGCTCGCGTTGCTGTATGCGGCCGCGTGCGCGCACAATACACCGGCGGAGGTCGAGCGCGTCCTCGACCGACTCCGGGTGTTCCGCGTCGCCGGCTACCCCGTGCGCCGCATGGTGCTCTCCCTGGTTTCCCGCCGCGATCTCGCCCGCGGCACCCCCGACGATGCGACGGTTCGACGCCTCGCCGAGGAGGGCGACATGGACCTCCTCGCCGCGCTCGTCGAGTCCCCGGCGCTGCTCGACGCGGCCTCCCGGCTCGGAGTGCGCCACGCCCCGCTCCCGACGCTGCTCTCCGGCGCGGAGCTCACCGCGCTCGGCGTGCCGCCGGGCCCCGAGATGGGCCGGCTGCTCGCGGCCCTGCGCGCGCGCCAGCTCGAGGGGGCGATCTCCACCTCGGCGGAAGCGCGCTGCGAGCTCGCGCGTTTGTTGGAAGCCGAACGGAGCCCGTGACATAGTGCCCCCGATGAATCCCCGGACCGTCTTCCACTGCACGTGCGCCCTTGCCCTGCTCGTCCTCCACGCGCCGGCGCTCGCGGCCCCTGCCGCCTCCCCGCCGCCGCCTCCCGCGCCATCCCCGGCCCCTTCGGGTGTCGCCGGGGCCGAGGCCGCTACAGCGGCGGGGCTGCGCGTCTCCGCGGACGTGCACGACGAGTACCTGGCCGGGTTTCCGATGCTCGTCACGGTGACCGTCCGGAACGACACCGACAAGCCGCTCCCGTTCCCCGATCTCGGCGCGCGGCCCCACCTCGTGCGCTTCACGATGAAGAGCGGCGGCACGCGCTGGGAGCGCTACACGACGCCCCCGGCGGTCGAGCCGACCACGATGTGGGCCATCCCGGCGCGCGCTCAGCGAAAGGTCACGCTCGAGATCCCCTCCTCGAGCGGGCTCGCCGCGGGCGCCTGGGAGCTGGGCGTCGCGGTGCACGACAGTGCGGTCGTCACCCTCCCCTCCCAGCGCGTGCGCCTCGCCCCCGCCGCCCCCGTCGGGGGCTCGTACTCCTGGGAGGCCGCCATCCAGCAGTCCGTGGGGGCCATGGTGCCCTGGGTGCACCAGGCCGCGGGCGGCTTCGACCTGTACTTGATGCAGCTCGACCCCAAGGCGCCCACGCGCGTGGTGGGGCAGTTCTTCCTCGCGCGGCTCCCGGCCCGCATGGAGCCCACGCTCTCCCGCGCGCGCCCGGCGGACGCGCTCTCCCGCTACCTCTACTGGCAGTCCGGCCCGCAAACGTACACGTTCGCCCGGCTCGAAGGGCCGACGCTCCGGGGCAAGCCCCGCGCGGTCTCCATCCCGTACCCCACGTCCGAGCTCCTCGGCCGCGGCGGCACGGACGCGCGGGGCGGCGTCGTGATCCCGATGTGGGTGCCGGACCCCGCGGGCACCAGCGGGACCGTATTCGCGCTGTGTGTCGATGATCGCGGTAGCCAGATCCTCCGCAAGGTGGCCCACCTCCCCGCGCGCCCCAGCGCGGTCAACACCGCGGTCGACGCGGGCTCCAACCTCGTGCTCGCGGTGGGACACGCCGCAGGCGTCGATGTGTACCGCATCGATCCGGCGCTGCCCGCGGAGATCGGCGTGCGCGGCAGCCGCGTCACCCCCCTCACCGACGGGTGGACCGCCGCCGCGCTGGCGTTCGACACCCTCCCCGATCGCGGCGACCACGCCGGTGGCCTCGCGCTGCTCTCCGTCCTCACGCACGGGGACACCTACCGCTCCGTGTGGTCCGACCTGTCGGGCAAGGTGGTCGAGGAGTCCCCGCCGCTCCCCTGGACCGCGCCCGGAAGCGTGGTGTCGCTCCTCCCCGCTGGATTCGGACCGTTCTACTACCTCACCCAGGAAGCGGGCGGCGCGGTCTGGTACGGCGTTCAGGGCGCCGCGCCCCAGAAGCTCGACGGCGCGAAGCCGGGTACGCTCTGGCCGGGCGCCGAGGCCGTGCAGCTCCGGCGCATCGTCCCGGGGACCGTGATCGAGGATCGCACCGTCGGGACGCTGGCCCAGTAGCCAGGTCCGCGGTCAGGATGGGCGCGGCGGGGCCCGTCGCCTCGGGGACGGGGCCACGTCGCTCGGAGACAGCGGCCAAAACGCGAAACGGGGATGGTTTCCCACCCCCGCGCGCTGATCCCCGGTTGAACGAGGGACCTCGGACTACTCGTCCAGCGGCTGGCAACCCGCGTCGGGGTTGTCCTTGCAGAACGTGTTCACCTTGCCCTTTCCAGTGCACAAGGCGGCTTCCAGCTCGGGGAACCACGCCTTGTCCTCGGCGAGCCCGTTCGGGTCGGCGTTGCCGACCTCGTTCGGGATGACGCACTCGGCGGGGCCAGCCTGGTTCGCGCCGTTCGCGTCGACCCAGGGAAGCTCGGCGCACGGACCGTCGAACGCCATCGTGCCGAAGGCGAGCTTGCTGTCGTCGATGGGGAGCGCGAAGGTCTCGAGGACCGCCGTGTAGAGGATGCCCTCACGGAGGGAGGTGTCGATGTCGCAGTACTCTACCGTGCCGCGCCCGGCATTCACCGGGGTCACCCCTTGGTAGCCGGCCTGCACGCACTCGTTGAACGCGAGGTTGTGCTCGACGCCCGAAGGATCGTCATAGACCGCGTTGAAGTCGCCAATCTCGGTGCCGGGAGACCCGGTGTAGTAGGCGGTGAGCCCCACGGAGAGGTCGAGATCGCCGTCGTCCGTGAACACGTCTTCGTAGTTGTACTGGACCGAGCCCGCCTGGGTGGAGATCTCCTTGTTCCAGAACATCGCCTCCGGATCGACCACGACGCACACGTCGCGCCCGGTGCCGCGGAACTGGAACGTGGCGCCGCCGTAGATGCCCGGGTTCTCCGAGGCACCGAGCTGCCCGAAGTGCAGTGCGTCCGGGATGTCGAGCGGAGCGGCCGCCGCGAACTCGTCCGCGTCGATGACGCGCAGCTCGCCGATGTCGTAGACGAACGGCGCGTCCGTCAGGACGGGCCGGAAGGCGTCCCGCGTGTTGGAGCAGCCCGACGCGAGGCCAGACAGACCGACGAGCGCACCGAGCGCAAGGATTCCGTGGATACGCATCACGCCTAACCCCCCACGCCGAAGCCGATGTCGAGCCGGACGACCGGCCGATCATCGGGGCTGTTGACCACAGACTCTTCCCCGCCGGTGGCGACCCAATCACCCGAGTAGATGTACCGGCTCGGGGTGTTGAGCGCGTCGTAGTACACGCGCCCCTCGAAGAACTCGCTGTTGTATTCCTCGAACTCCCGGCCCGCGCCCTCCTCGCAGGTCGAGAAGTCTCCGTTCGCGGAGGGGTTCGCGGCCACGATCTCGGGGGCGTCCATCCAGCCCCAGATCGTCATGCCCTCGACGAACACCGTGTGCGGCATCGTGAACGCGGCCTCGAAGTCACCGTCCGCGTTCTCGGAGAACTGGAGATCGCCGAGAAACGCCATCTCGTCGTCGGAGGTGGCGTAGAAGTGGTCGAAGCAAGCCTGCTGGAACGTGCTCGCGTTCGCCACGTCCTCCCCGCTCTGGTCCTTGACGGGATTTCCCAGGACGGTCCCGAAGTAGTCCAGGATGTCCTGGTAGTCCGTGAATCGACCCGTCACGACCTTGCATGCGAGCGACTCGTAGCAGGCGAAGTCGTACCGGCCGACCGTGGTGCCACCGAACGGGAACGTGTCGCCCGGCGTGTCCGCCGTGACGATGGGGCCCATCGAGGGGTGCGGGTAGCCGAAGCTCACCGAGTCGATGCCGGCGTACGCGCCAAGGAAGATCGGCCCGATGAAGCGCGCATCCTTGAGCTCGGTGCCGTCGGCCTGCGTACGCGTTGCCGCGGCCGCAGGCACGATGACCGTACCAAAGATGTCCTTCTCGGGGAGGGCTTCATTGTAGGCGCAGCCAAGCGCCAGGATCAGAATCGAGGTGCTCATGCCGTCCTCCCCTAGAACTCGTACTTGGCGCCGACTTGAGCCTGGATCGTGTCCTGGCGGTAGCCGATGATGTACCGGTTCTGGGTGTCGATGTAGTATTCGTAGCTGTCAGCGAGGTAGTACGGGTACTGGTTGTTCGTGAGGTTGTCGATCTGCGCCGTCGCGGACAGCTTGCCCTTGCGGACGGGGATGTCCTGCTCGATGAGGATCGACACGTCCCACGTCGCCCCGGCGCGGGCATACTCGCCACGGGGCTCCTTGAGGAGGCTGTAGGAGTCGCCACCCGCCGAGAGGCTGTCCGCGCCCGAGTAGTAGAACCGCGAGAGCGGCCCGCCGGAGTAGAGCTGGCCGCTCATGCCGATGGTGGTCGTCCACGGGTCGATGGGAAGATCCCACGCGGCCTGGACCTTGAGCTGGTGCCGGAAGTCGTACGGCAGATTGCCGTACCAGAGGTCGAGCTGCGCGGGGTTCGACAACACCGAGGACGTGCCGTTCTGCACGCGGCCCCGGCTCACGACGTAGGAGTAGGTGGCCGAGAGGAGCCAGCGATCCGCCCAGTTGCGGCGGATGGTCACGTCGGTCTGGTAGAAGTCGCGCAGCGCGATCGAGGGCGTGCGGAGGCGGTAGTACGCGTCGAGCGTGCCGTCCCCGGAGCCGATGTAGGAGTAGCCGTCCTCGTCGTGAACGAGGTTGGTCTCGTCGAAGTTGTAGATGTTGCGGGTGAACTTTCCGGTGAAGTCCACGCCTACCGCGATGTCGGTGATGACCTCGCGCTCGGCGCCGAGGCTGAACTCGTCCGAGTGGGGCGCCGTCGTGCCGTCGAGCACGGTGACCGAGTTGTCGGTTCCGTAGCTACCCGCGTTGGCGGCCGCGACCGACTCCGAGTTGCCGAAGTACTCGCCCGTCACGACCTTCTGACCGAGGTTCGACTGGGAGAGGTACGAGGCGACCGACAGGCGGCCCGTGTCGTTGAAGCGCCCGTAGCCGCCGTAGATCTTGGTCTTGGAGTTGGCCCAGGGGTCCCAGACCGCGTAGGCGCGTGGCCCGAAGAGGCCCACGTCGATGACGGGCACGCCCGCGTCGTTGCGGTGCACGGCGCGGTCGTAGCGAATGCCGTAGCGCACGGTCAGGTTCTCGACCGGCTTGTACACGTCCTGAATGAAGGCGCCGACGTGGTACCCGGTCGACCGGTAGATCGACGGGCCCGAGGTCTCGATCCAGTAGAAGTTCTTCAACGTGTCCGGATCGAAGGCGTTCTCGTACATGTCGTAGAAGATCAGGTTGCCGTTGTAGCCCTGGATCTGGTCCCACAACAGGTAGCTGCCGTCGACGCCGGCCTTCAGATCGTGCTTCCCGAGAAAGTTGACCTGGAGGAGCGAGTACTTGGTCGAGAGCTGGCCGCGGTACCGATCGTCGAAGTAGTACCCGGGGTTGTTCGCGCTGTCGTACGCGCCGTACAGGCCGACGTGTCCGGGCGTCTCGTAGTCGGTGTAGTTCTCTTCTTCCGTCGGCTCGCAGGGGTGGTAGCCGAGGGAGCCGTCATGCGTGCAGGGCACACCGGCGGACTCGATGAAGGTCTTCTGGAAGGAGGCCGCCGTCTCGAGGTTGGTCTCGGGATTGATGAACCAGTTCCACTTGAGGGACGTGAGGTAGCCGCCCTGCGCCTGGCGAGACTGCGCCTCGGCGTAGATGCGCGTGTCCGACTGGTCGGTGTTGTCGATCGTGGTCGGGTTCGTCGCGAACTGCACCGTGAAGCGGTGCGCGCTGGAGGGCTGGGCGGTGAGCTTCGAGAAGAAGTAGTGCCCCTCGAAGTCGCGCGGGAGCTGGACGCCCACGTTCGCGTACAGGCTGCGCTCGAAGGTGTAGCTGCCGAGGAACCAGATCTTGTCCTTCACGATGGGACCCGACACGACCACGCCCATCGAAGCGGTCTGCGCGGTCTCGTCGAACCCGGTCGGGGACAGCGGCAGGCCGTCGGTGGTGTAGCGGGCGTCCATCTTCGGACCCCAATCACCGTTGGAGTAGAAGACGTTCGCCACGACCTCGAGCGAGTTGCCGCCGGACTTCGTCACGACCGACACCACCGCGCCGAGGCTCTCGCCGTACTCCGGGTCGAACCCGCCGGTGATGACCTCGATCTCTTCGATCGCGTCGAAGTTGAAGTTGAGCGAGAACGTGCCCGTGACCGGGTCGGTGATGTTCGTGCCGTCGAGCATGAACGTGTTCTCGTTCGTCGCCGCGCCGCCGGACGAGGGGTTGCCGCCGCCGACGACGCCGGCCGTCTGGCCGACCACGTCCTGGTAGCTGCGGCCGCTCGGGATGCGGGAGAGGAACTCCTTGCTGAAGGTGTCCCCCTTGCTGGCCTTCTCGGTGTCGACCGTGGGCTTCTTCGCCACGACGGTGAGCTCCTCGGCGCCGACCTTCATCTCCATCACGAGCTGGGTCGTGCGGCCGAGGGCGACCTCGATGTTGGTCTTGCGGACCTGGCCGAAGCCCTGCTTCTGGGCCACGGCCTCGTACGTGCCCGGGGCGAGCTCGACGAAGATGAACCGCCCCTCTTCATCCGCCGTCAGCTGCTGCGCGCCGCCGATGAGCGCGGGAGACGACAGCGTGATGAGCACGCCGGGGATGGACAGGTTTCCGTCATCGATCACCTGGCCCTTGATGGTGCCTGAGGTGGCCGACGCGTAGGCCAGGCCCGACAGGGCGAGCAGAGCGCCGAACAGCCCCATCAAGCGGGGGGTCAGGGTGCGCACAGTCAACATTCGCGGGATCCTCGCGGGGGTGGCGCTCCGGGCGGCGGTGCCTGGGGACAGCCAGTCTGACGAACGGGAAGGAATAGTTGAGCCGGAGCAGGAAGTCAACCGGATGGATCCGGTGGGCTCGCATCAACGCTTGTCGCGCGCCCCTTTCGCCCGCGTGCACCGGCTCCGGTCGCCGCCCTGCATCTTGACGGGGGTAGGCGCGATCGGCTACCGTGCGGCGCTACTGCCCTGGGAACAGAGGTTGACCATGCCCCTTCTTGTCCGCCTCGCGCTCGCCGCGATGCTCACCGTCTCCGTAGTCGGCGTGGCGCCGGCCTCCGCGACCTCGGTCGCGCCGATGACCCTTGACCAGATGACCGACGCGTCCGACCTCGTCGTCCGCGGCACGGTCGAGTCCGTTTGGGTCGAGGAAGACGCGAAGGGCGTCATCTGGACCCGCGCCCTCGTCCGCGTGGACGAGGGGATGAAGGGCAACGCCGATCCGGGCGACTACGTGACCGTCGAGGCCGCAGGCGGCACGATCGGCACGAAGGCGTCGATCGTGGCGGGCTCCGCCCGGTACAGCGTCGGGGAAGAAACGTTGCTCTTCCTCTCTGACAAGCCCAGCAAGGGCGTGTACGGCACCATCGGGATGGGCGTCGGCAAGTTCACGGTGCGGCCGAGCCCGATCGACGGCACGCCGCTCCTCGTTCGGTTCATGCTCTCGCAGGACAAGGCGTACGACGCCCGCTTCCTCCCCGTCCCGCCAATCGACCAGCAGGTCACCCTCGCCTCGGTCGAGACCAGCGTACGCGCTCGGGCCGCCCTCGGATGGGACGGCAAGTCGATCCCCGGCATCAGTGACGCCCAGCTCCGCACGATCAACCGTCTCCAGCCGGGAGTGCGCTGATGATTACCCTTCTTCTGCTCGCTCTCCCCTCGGCGCACGCCTGGGAGCACCTCGGTGGCGCCTGGGCCGAGAACGACTTTCCTCTCCAGTGGTACACCGGCCAGGCCCTCGAGGAGGACAGCCTCGCCGAAGGGTACGGCCGCGAGGTCATCGAGCTCTCCTGGGACAACTGGTACGACGCCGAGTGCGCCGCCATCAGCCATGCGTACCAGGGGGACGACGCGTTCCAGTCCACGCGTAATTCCTCCGATGGCGTCATCACGTTCCACTGGGACGACCCGGGGGACGAGCTGGAGCCCGGCGTGCTCGGCGTCACCTTCTCCCAGACCGAGAACGTGATCGTGAAGGAGATCGGCGGGAAGATCTACCGGCACCTCACGGACGCCGACATCGTCTTCAACGACAGCGTCGACTTCGGCTCGGTCGAAGACATCGAGCAGGATTGCGCTGGGCAGACCTCGATCGAGGGCGTCGCGACGCACGAGATCGGGCACCTCTATGGCCTCGAGCACTCCTGTCAGGACGGCGATCCGTGCACGGACATCGACCTGCAGGACGCCACCATGTTCTGGTCCGTCGGCTCCTGCGACACGACGCAGGCCGACATCAACGCCGACGACATCCTCTCGATCACCACGCTCTACGGGAGCTCGGCGTTCTTCGAGGCCACCACCGACCGCATCGGCGCGAACCCGCTCGCGGTCGGCTTCGAGATCGTGAGCGACTCCGAGGTCATCGGGGTCAACTGGTCCTTCGGCGACGGCGAGACCAGCACCGAGCTGGCCCCGACGCACTCCTACCTCTCGGCTGGGCAGTTCACGGTCGAGGCCGTGATCGATCTCGAGGATCCCGTCTGCGGGACGAGCCAGTACACCTACGACCAGCTCGGCTTCGTGCTCGCGTGTGACGCCCCGCGCCCCACCGACGGCACGGACGGCTTCTTCACGATCGGCCACTCCGACGGCCTCACCTACAGCACGGTCAACCACACCGACGTGTCGGTGTACGGCTGTGTCGACACCATCGTGTGGGAGATCTACACGGGTACGAGCGCCGCGGACATCAAGCCGGAGAACCTGGTCGACCTCGACGGGGACGGCGACACCGACACCCTCGGCGCCTGGTCGCCGGACATCACGTTTCCCGCCGCCGGGAACTACGTCGTGATGATGAACATCGGCGGCCCCGGCGGGCTCAAGGGCAGCTTCCTCGCCGTGACGGTCGAGGATCGCGCCGCCGAGGGCGGCGGTGGTGGCTGCGACACGGGCGGCTCCACGGGCGGCTTCGGCCTCATCGGCGGCCTGCTCGCAGCGGTGGCCGGCGTTCGTCGTCGTCGGGCGTAGCGCCAAGGCATCCCGATGTTCCTGGGTGGGGTCACCGTTGCGCTGATTGGCGGGGCGCTGGCCCAGCAGTCGGCTGCGGCGGGGATCGGGCTCGCGGACCAGCGGTTCGCCGAGCTGGCGGTCGGCCGCCCGGAAGCTCCGTCGGCGGCGGGCACGTCGGCCTCTCTCGCGGAGGACGCGGTCGCCGTGCTGGGGCCGTTCCGGCTCGTCGGGGTCGTGGGCGGGGTGCGCGCCTATGAGGCGCCGATCCCCGTGCGCCCGCGCGCCCTCTTTTTCGACTCGCCGCCCCAGGGAATGAGGCTCGTGCGCGGCACCGCGCCGCTGCGTTTCGCGGGGGACGCGGAGGACGCGGAGCTCCCGGGCACCTGGGACTTCAGCGCAGACGCGCTGACCGTGCGCATCCGCGGCGATGCCCCGGCGCCCGCTCCCGGCGAATTCTTCCTCACCTACCCCGCGGCGCGCGACCGGGAAGATGCCTTGTGGCGCGCGCGGGACGAGGCCCCCGCGGGCCTCGAGGGGGACACCGCGTTCGTCGTGCGGTCGGCGCAGGTGGACGACGTGACCCGCCGGGGCCTCTACCTGCCGGTGCCCTCCACGGCGGGATGGGACATCGCGATCCCGGCCGACGGCATCCTGCGCTTCGAGGCGGGGATCCTGCCGCCCGAGATGGCGGACGGCACCACGAGCGACGGCGCCGATGTCGAGGTCCGCGTGGACGGGGAGCTCGTCGCCACCGTGCGCGCGCGCGTTCGTGAATTCACCGACGTGCGGGTTCCGCTCGCGACGTGGGGCGGGCGAACGGTGCGCCTGACCCTCACCACGGCGGACGGAGAGAGCACGCGCGACCACGTCTTCGTCGTCGCGCCCTCGCTCTACGTGCCGCGGGCAGCCCCCAAACGTACGGTGCTCGTGTTCATCGACACGCTCCGTCGCGATCACCTCGGGGTGTACGGCCACACCCGCGGCGCGACGCCCGGGATCGACCGTTGGGCCGAGGGCGCCGTGGTGTTCGATGACGCCCGCTCGGTCGCCCCGTGGACCCTCCCGAGCTCCCGCGCCGCGCTCTCCGGCATGCAGCCCGAATTCTGGGCCGACGCGCGAACCCTGCCGATGCGCCTCGCCGCGCAGGGCTGGGCCACCGCCGCCTTCGTCGGAAACGTGTATCTGTCGTCGAACTTCGACATGTCCGGTGGCTGGGGCGAGCACGGCTGCATCAACTGGCCGTACGCTCGCGTCGAGGTCGACCGCACGCTCGACTTCCTCGAGCGCCACGCCGATCAGGACGCGATGGTGATGGTGCACCTGATGGACCTGCACCTTCCCTACAAGGAGCCGAGCGCCTACCGCGGCCTCTACGCGGGCGAACGCCCCGCGGGGCTCCCCGAGGTGTTCAACCGCAACACCCTGATGTCGGCGGCGCGCGGGAACCAGGAGTCGGTCCGAAACTACCTGACGGCGCGCTACGATCAGAACCTGCGGTACGTCGACGATCAGGTGGTCAGGCTGCTCGACGCCGCGGGTCCCGACGCGACCGTGGTGTTGTTTGCCGACCACGGCGAGGAATTTTTCGATCACGGGGGCCTCGAACACGGGCACACCCTCTACGACGAGCTCCTCCGTATTCCCCTCGTGGTGCGCGCCCCCGGCCTCACGCCGCGGCGCGTCACCACCCCCGTCTCGCTCGTCGATCTCACGCCGACCGTGCTGGAGCTCCTCGGCCTGGCCGATCCGGAACTTCAGGGGCGCTCGCTGGTGCCGGTGGCGCGCGGCGACCTGGACCCGACCCTGGCCGAAAGGCCGATCGCGTTCGGGCGGCCGCTCTACGGGAACGAGGCGTGGGGCAGCGTCGCGGCGGGCCTCAAGTACATCAGCCGGAGCGGCGAGGAGCTCCTGTTCGATCTCCAAGAAAATCCTGAAGAAACCAAGGATCTCCGCGCAGACCTGGACCCGGCGCCGGCGCGCGCCTCGCTCGGCGTCGGGCTCGGCCGCGGCGTGGGGGTGGGGTACCGACTCTCCCCGCGGGGACGAGGATCCAGCCCGTTCAAGGTCGAGATGCACGTGCCGGGCGGCATCGCGATGGCGTGGGTCGGCGATGATCCGACGAACATGTCGGCCGCGACGGTCGAGGCCATCGACGACGAGACGATCGCCGCCTCCTTCACCAGCATGCGGGGCACGCACCGCGAGGTGTTCGTGGTCCCGAAGGGAGACGCCCCCGCGATCGCGCCGACCGTGACCGTGCGTCTCGCCCAGCGAAACGTCACCGGGACGGCGCTCAAGCCGCTCCCCTTCGATGGCGCCGGGAAGGCGCTGGCGCGGCTCTCGTCCCAAGGCCGCTCGCTCGAGGTCACCTACGCGGCGCTGCCATTGCCCGCGGGTGATGCCGCAGTGGGCGCGGACGACGAACAGAACGCGGTGCTGGAGGCCCTCGGCTACGTCGAGGACGCCGATCCCGGCGACGCGGGAGGCGAGTCCCCCGACTCGACGCTGCCGCGCACGCCTCCGAGATCCCACACGCCGTAGGCGGTGAAGCCGTCCCGCGCGGTGACCCGCAGGATCCCGGGCGGCGGGGCAAGAGACACATCCTGCTCGGTGACGCCGAGCAGAACGCCCGGACGCAGGTTGGTCGCGATGACGGCCTCCATCGGGAGACCACGCGGTCCGAGCAGCCGCACCGCGACGTTCTCGGCGATCAGACGGCCCCCACAAGCCCGCGCGTCGCTCGCGCGCACGATCACCCGGCGCACGAGGGCGCGCTCGAGCTGGATCTCGGGGAACAATCGGTTCGCCTGGGCCCATCGCAACGGGATCCCGTCGCGGAGCGCCGCTACGAGCGCGGGCGGCGCCGAGGTGGCGCACGGAACGGCGGGGATCAGCGGACCGTCGATCTCCACGAGGCGGGGCGCCGCGGCCGCGAGCTCCGTCCCGAGGAGGAGCGCGGCGAGGCCGATCACCCGCCGCCGGGCCCGGTTCGGCGCACCAAGGCGCCCATCCCGCGGGCCTCGAGCGCATCGAGGAAGGGCTTGAGCTCGTGCGGATCGAGCACCGCCTCGGTCGGCGAGATCCAGCCCATCACGTGGGCGTCGAGCGGGAGCACCGCGCGGATCTCGTCGAGCACGCCGGGATCGGCAACGCGGAGCACCGCCACATTGTGATGAATCACACTGGGATGGTTCACGGCCATACTTACTCCCGCGCCTCGATACGGTAGGCGTAACCCTGCTCGGTCAGAAAGAGCTGCCGCTTCTCGCCGAAGGTCTGCTCGACGGTGTCCCGCGTGATGAGCGTGTAGAAGCTCGCCTTGTTCACGCCCTGCTTCGGCCGGAGGATCCGGCCGAGGCGCTGGGCCTCTTCCTGGCGGCTACCCCAGGTGCCGCTGATCTGGATCGCGACGTTGGCGTCCGGAAGATCGACCGAGAAGTTCCCGACCTTGGAGATCACCAGCACGCTGTCCTGCCCGGTGCGGAAGCGCTCGTACAGCTCGTCCCGGCGCTTCTGCGGGGTGCGCCCCTCGATGAGGGGCAGGTTGAGCCGGCGCGAGAGAAACTCGAGCTGCTCGACGTACATCCCGAGGATGAGGACGCGATCCTCCTTGTGCTTCTCGAGCAGCTTCTCGATCACCGGCCCCTTGCGGGCGTTGATGCTGGCGATCCGGAACTTCTCCCGGTCATCCGCCACGGCGTAGCGGATGCGGTCCTCTTCGGAGAAGCCGACGCGGATCTCGGTGCAGGTCGCCGCGGCGATCCACCCCTGGTGCTCCAGATCCTTCCACGGCACGTCGTACCGCTTGGGGCCGATGAGCGCGAAAACGTCGGCTTCCTTGCCGTCTTCCCGCACGAGGGTGGCCGTGAGGCCGAGCCGCCGGCGCGCCTGGAGGTGGGCCACGGCGCGGAAGATCGGCGCGGGGAGGAGATGCACCTCGTCGTAGATGACGAGGCCCCAGTTCTCCTTGTCGAACAGCCCGAAGTGCACGAAGATCTCGTTCCGCGACTTCCGGAACGTCAACATCTGGTACGTCGACAGGGTGACCGGCTTGATGTCCTTCATCTCGCCGGAGTACTCGCCGACCTGCTCGTCGGTGAGCGTGGTCTTGTCGAGGATCTCGGCCTTCCACTGACGCAACGCCGTGACGTTGGTGCAGAGGATGAGCGTCTTCATGTTCAGACGCGCCATCGCGCCGATGCCCACCATCGTCTTGCCGGCGCCGCACGGCAGCACGATGACGCCGGAGCCGCCCTGGGCCATGCCGTCCCCGTGGAACGTCTCCACCGCGAGGCGTTGGTAGTCGCGCAGCGCCCACGGCTGCCCGTTCTTCATCTCCTGCGTGACGGTGAAGTCGAGCGCCTCGCCATCGCGGTAGCCCGCGAGATCCTCCACCGGGTGGCCGGCGTGGGTGAGGGCCTGCTTGAGCTCGCCGCGGTTGGCCGGATCGACGAGGACGGCGTTGTCCCCAAGGCGGGCGCCGAGGAGCGGGATCACCGGCTTGAGGCTGCACACCTCGGTCATCAGGATCGGATCCGCCGACTCGAGCCGCAGCCCGCGCGGATCCTTGTACAGCTTGAGCCGGCCGTAGCGCCCCATCGTTTCGCGGATGTTGACCGGAACGTTGGGCGGAACCTCGTACTTCGCGTACAGCTCGAGCGCGGCGACCACGTCCTCGACGGTCATCCCGGAGCTCGCCGCATTCCACAGCGAGAGCGGGGTGACCCGGTAGGTGTGGACGTAGTCTGGGGACTTCACGAGCTCGGCGAAGCGAGCCAACGCGTCACGGGCGGCGCGGAAGTGAGGCCCCATCGTCTCCAGCAAAAGGGTGTAGTCGGACTGAACGATGAGGGGATTTTCGGGAACGTAGCGCACCGCGCCCGTTAACCCGCCATCGCCACGGAGACGGCTTCTCTCCCGCGATCAGGCCGCCGGTGCCGCCCCCGCCACCCCGCCGGCGCCCGATTCGAGGCGCCAGGGATCCTCGATCTGCTCGCGGATGATGCGGGCAAGAACGCCGCCTTGAAAGCCGTCCAAGAACCGGTGATCGATGGTGGCGGTGAGGGTCACCTGCTTGCGGACGGTGGGAACTCCGTCGATGGCGACCACGCCGTCACGCACAGCGCCGACCAGCACGAGGACGGGGACGCGCGCGAACGGGGTGAAGGGCGCGAAGCCCTCGTCGAGCCCGAACATGCCGACCGACGTCACGATGCAGCTGCCGAACGGGAAGGCCTCCAGCCCGAAGGCGGGGATGGAGACGCCGAGGCTGCCCGTGAGCCAGCCGGTGAGCTTGAGCAGGGGGCGGATGAGCCAGGTGGGGAGGATCTGGAGGGGGCCCTTGCTCTTCTCGAACGCGGCGTCCTTGCCGGCGCGCAGGCGCTCGGCGCGTTGGCGCAGATCCTGCGCCACCTCGACGACCGACTTCTTGTCGATGTCGTCGACCTTGGCCTTGGCCAGGTCCGCGCCATCCTCGAGGGCCACCAGGTAGGTCACGTTCACGTTCGTGTGGGGAACGTACGCGCCGAACCGGATGTAGCCGTTGAGCCCCGGGGCCTTCGCGAGCGCGTTGCCCACGACCTTGCCGACGAGGTGGGTCATCGAGACCTTCTCCCCCGTCGTGGCGCGCAGGTGCGCGAGGTAGGCCATCGCCTCCGTCGCGTCCAACGTGAGCTTCCCGAAGATATTGCCTTCGTCCGGGGCGCCCCAGGTCGCGATGGCCAGCTTCCGCCGCGTCGACATCTTGTACATCGCGCGACTCTACGACGGAATCGCCGCAGATCCCAGCTGCCCGCGCGCGAAAGGAACCGCCGCGCGCCTACTTGTGGCGGAAGGTGATCCGGCCCTTCGAGAGGTCGTACGGGGAGACCGCGACGGTCACCCTGTCCCCCAGGACCACGCGGATGCGGAAGCGACGCAGCTTGCCCGCGAGGTGCGCGTGCACCTCGGTGCCCGCATCGGTCTGCACCAGGAAGGCTCCGCCGGGGAAAACCTCTTTGATGACGCCGTCAATCTCGATCAGGTCATCACTCGCCAAACGGTACCTCGGTGAACAGGCGCGGATCTAACGGGCTGCGGTGCTCGCGGCAAGGACGGGCGCAGCCTATGCTGGCAGACGATGTTGTCCGGCCACACGTTTTTGCTCCTTTTCATCGGATGTCGCGGCGAGGGCGGCGGGCCGGGGATCGACACCGACACGGGGCGGCACGAGGTCCCGGTCACGGTCGATACCGGGGAGGCCGGCGTTTCCGCGTGCCCGGTCGCGCGCGACGCCGATGGAGACGGCTGGGACAACGTGGAAGACGGCGGCACGGACTGCGACGACCTCGACCTCGGGGTGAACCCCGCTGCGGTGGACGCGGTGGTGGACGGCGTCGACGCCGACTGTGACGGCATCGACGGGCCCGCCACGGAGGCCTGCGCGCCCACCGGGCGGGAGACATGTGACGGCGTGGACGAGGACTGCGACGGCCGCGTGGACGATGCGTACGCGATCGCCGTCGACGCCTCGGGCACGGTAGAGGCCGGCGGCACCGTGGTCCTCGGCGCCGCGCTGCTCGACGGCGGGGCCCCCGCGCTGGTGGTGGGGACGACCAGCTCCGTGCCGACGGTGGATGGCGCGGTGTCCCTCTACGACCTCGACGGGACGCTGGTGGTGACGATCGCCGGCACCGGGCAGAGCCCCAGCTTCGGCGCGCAGGTGGCTTCGGGGCGGGACCTCACGGGTGACGGCGTGGACGACCTCGTGGTGGGCGCCCCGTTCGCGGTGGTCGGGGACGTTCCGAACCGAGGGCGCGTCTTCGTGTTCGCGGGGCCGATCGACGCGACCACCACGCTGGCGGACGCCGTGTCGATGATCGAGGGGGGCGAGCTCGACGGGCAGATCGGCACGACGCTCGCGTTGGCGCCCGACCTGACGGGGGACGGCCGCGCGGAGCTGATCGTCGGATACTACCGCTACGTCCTGCTCTACTCCGGCACGCCGCCAGCGGTGGCGCACGTCGCGGACGCCGCGGCCACGTGGGTGATGAACACCGGCGGCGGCGCGTGGAGCTACGCCACCGCGCCGGACACCGACGGGGATCTGCTCCCCGAGCTGCTCCTCGGCATGCCCACCCTCTCGGACGACCTCGGCGTCGGGTTCGTCGGGCAATGGAACAGCGGCCGCATCGCCGCGGCGGGCGGGGGGGCGCTGGGGGCCGCCGATCTCGTCTACGCGCGAGGGGAGACGACGGGGATCGGGGCCGCGCTCGTGCGCGTGGGCGATGCGACGTGGACCCTCGCCGGCACCACGCCCGTGCGGCTCGGCTCCGCCGGCATCGAGGAGACGCTCGATCGGGTCGCGACCGGCCTCGCGGACGGCGGCGATCTCGACGGCGACGGCGCGAGCGATCTGCTCGTCTCCACCGCCGAGGGGATCGTGGCCGTCGGCGCGGCGGGAGCGTTCGGGACGTACCCGATCCCCATGACCCTCCAGTCCGACCGCTCCCTCGCACCGCCCACCGATCTGGACGGCGACGGCGTGCCGGATCCCCGTGCCTGGTCGGCGACCCTCGCGGCTGCGCTCGACGGCGCGCTCGCGTTCGCCGGCAGCTGCGACGCGGACGGGGACGGCGCCGGCTACGCGGAGGGGGACTGCGACGACGCCGACGCCACGGCCACCCCCGCCTACGGTCGGGAGACGTGTGACGGAGTGGACAACGATTGCGACGGCGTGATCGACGCGCCCGCGGAGGCGTCCCTGCCGGCACACGCCATCTGGACGGCCGCGCTCGGCGACATGGACGGGGACGGCAACAGCGAGCTCGGCGCGCTGGATGCGAGCGGCGCCATCACCCTCTTCGACGGCGAGGGGCTCGTGACCGCGCGGGCGACCGTGACCGGCGGCCGTCCGACCGTCCCGTACCCCTTCGCCGGCATCGGCGACACCGATGGGGACGGCCTCGTGGAGCTCCTGGTGAGCGGAGAGGCGGCCGCGTGGGCCCTGACGGCGGGCCCGTCCGGCGCCGCGGAGGAGCTCGCCGAGCGCACCATCATGGACGGCACCCGGTGGGCACGCGAAGGGCGCGTGGGCCACGCGGGAGACCTCGACGGCGACGGCCTCTCCGACCTGTGGATCGGCGTCCTCGACGCCCGCGGGAGCCTCGGCGTGGCGCTCCTGCTCGGGGACACGCTCCTCGACGGGGGCGCGCGTACGGTCGATGACGGGGTGGTCCTCGCCACGCCCGAGAGCTGGGACACGCTCGAGGTCGCGTCGGGACGGGCGGGCGCGACAGCCGACCTCGATCACGACGGACACGACGACCTCCTCGTCGGCAACCCCCGGAGCGCCTACGGCGACGGCCGCGCCTACGTGTTCCTCCGGGTCCCGGCAGAGGACACGGCGATGGACGACGCATCCTCCCTGGAGCTCTACGGCGAGCACGGCGAACAGATGGGCACCGCCCTCGCCATCGGCGGGGACCTGGACGAGGACGGCGTGGACGACGCGCTCCTCGGGGGCGGCACCGGCGTGCGCGTGCTCTCCGGGGCCGCCTGCCCGCTGCTCCTCGGGGCACGGTGGGAGGTGGGCGTGGAGGCCCTCGCCATCGCGGACCTCGATGGGGACGGGAGGACCGAGGCCTGGCTCGGGGATGGAGGCGCGCTGGGCGGCGCGGGCGCGATCTGGCGCGGCGTCTGGCGGGAGGGCCTCACGCTCTGGCGCGCGGGCGCCCCGGCCGAAGCCCTCGGGAGCGCGCTCTGGGCGGTGGGGGACACCGACGGGAGCGGGGGCGGGGATCTGGTGTACCGCACCGCCACATCGTCGGTGCGGGTGGGGGGGAGCTGCCCGTGACGGGACGGGAAGCGTCTGGCTACCGCGCCGACGCGACCGCCTTCTCGAGCCCGTCCGCGTCGATGGCGCCCCGCACCACCTGCTTGATCGCGCCGTCCGGGCCCACGATCACGGTCGTCGGGTACACCTGGACCCCGTATGCGCTGAGCACCGCCGGGCTCGATTCGAGCACCGGCCACGTCACGCCGAGGCGGGTCGCGCTCTTGGCGAGCTTCTCCCCCGAGCCGCTGCCCTGGGCGATGCCGAGGATCGGCACGTCCGCGTGCTGCTCCGCCCAGGTCGCGAACTCCGGGATCTCCTGCACGCAGGGCCCACACCAGCTGCCCCAGAAGTTGAGCACCACGGTCTTCCCCGCGTAGTCCGCCAGCTTCGTGGTGCCCCCCGAAGCGTTGGCGAGCTCGAAGGCGGGCGCCATGTCCCCCGTGGGGTCGGCGCTGCTGGAGAGCAGGTCGACGAGGAAGAACACCGCGAGGCCGACCGCCACGGCCGCGCCCCAGTCACGCAACATGCGGATCATCCGAGCTCCTCCACGAGCAGCTTGATGCGGCGCTCGATCTCGTCCCGCGCGGCGCGGCAGGCGTCCAGCCGCTCGTCCGCGGGCGACGAGAGCGGATCGGGCAGGTTCCAGGCGATGCGGCGCGCCTGGCTGGGGACGCGGAGGCGCCCCTCGTCGGGGACGAACGCCACCACCAGCTCCACCTCGTCCAGGGCCACCTGGGCCAGCCCGCGGGCGCGCAGCCCGGTGGTGTGGACGCCCGCCTCTTCGAGCACGTCCTTGATCTCGGGACGGACGTGGGAGGGCACCCACCCCGCGCCGGTCGCCTCGTGCCAGGGCGCGATGTGGCGCATCAACGCCTCCGCGATCGGCGCGCGGGCCGAGCCGGACTCATCGAGGAACAGGACGTACACGCGGGCTCCGAGGCGGGGGGGCGGCGTGGCCCGTATCACGCAGTCCTCGCTCCGGACGGAACGCCGCATAGGCACCTCCCTTGCCGCGTCAAGAGGGATTAGACGGGTGCCATGAACATCGTCTTCTTCGTGCTGGTGCTCGCCGCGGTCGTCTGCGCCGGCTTCGGAGACGTCTCCGCGATCGTGTCGGGCGTGGGCCAGCCCACCGCCATGGCCGCCGTCGGCACGGCGGCGTTCGAGGGCGCCAAGTCGAGCGTGACGCTCGCCATCAGCCTCGCGGGCGCGATGACCCTCTTCCTCGGCCTGATGAAGGTGGTCGACGCCGCCGGCGGGCTCGATGCGCTCGCGCGGCTCATCCGCCCGGTGCTCGTGCGCCTGTTCCCGGACGTGCCCGCCACGCACCCCGCGATGGGCGCCATCGTCATGAACATCGCGGCGAACGTGCTCGGCCTCGGCAACGCCGCCACGCCCTTCGGCATCAAGGCGATGCAGGAGCTGGACACCCTCAACAAGCATCCTGGCACCGCGACGAACGCGATGGTCCTGTTCCTCGCGATCAACACCTCGGGCGTGGCCGTCCTGCCCACCGGCGTGATGGCGCTGCGCGCGGCCGCCGGCTCGAACGACCCGGCCGCGATCTTCATCCCCACGCTCGTCGCGAGCGCGTTCAACACGGTCATCGCCGTGCTCGCCGCGAAGGGCTTCTCCCGCCTGTTCCCGACGCCGACGCCTCCCGACGTCCACAAGACCACCGAGCGCTGGATCGACCTGCTGCCGCTGATCGTCGTGACCGGCGCGTTCGGCGCGCTGGTTGGCGTGGTGGCGCTCTACAAGGAGACCGCGAGCGCGTGGATCATCCCGACGTTGATCCTCGGCATGCTCACGGTCGGCGTGGTGCGCGGCGTGAAGGTGTACGAGGTGTTCATCGAGGGCGCCCGAGACGGCTTTTCATCGGCGATGCGGATCATCCCGTACCTGGTCGCCATCCTCACGGCTGTCGGCATGCTCCGCGCCAGCGGCGCCATGGACTGGCTCGTGAAGCTCGCCAGCCCCGCTGTCGCCCTCATCGGCATGCCGCCCGAGGTCCTGCCCCTCGCGCTCCTGCGCCCCCTCTCGGGATCGGGCGCCTTCGCCCTCACCGGCGAGCTCACCAAGACCTACGGCCCCGACACGCTCATCGGGCAGGTCGCCGGGACGATGCAGGGCACCACCGAGACCACCTTCTACGTGCTCGCCGTGTACTTCGGCGCCGTCAACATCATCAAGACCCGCCACGCGGTCCCCACCGGGCTGGTCTCCGACATCTCCGGCGTGCTCGCGGCGGTCGCGGCGTGCCACTGGCTGATCGGCTGAAGCCACGGGCGGACGCCGGCCGAGGTCCGTGAAGATCGCGCTGGCATCGGCCTCACGCAGGGCCGGGAGCCCCACGCTCGTGCCCGCCACCCACACGACGACCCGCGCGAGCTCGTGCCGCCGAAGGAGCGGATCCGACATCAGGTGGACCGACTGGATCTTGCTCCGCGGCACGATCCAGGTCCGGCGGGTGAGAAAGCCGCTGCGCGACACGACGAAGCCCGGGGTGACGACCCAACCCTGCCGGCGCCAGTCCAGCCAACCGAGCAGAATGCCGATCCCGATGAGGAGGAGCCCCATCGGCCCGATCCACCACGCGAGCACGGCGCCGAGGACGCCCCAACGGAGGGCCCCGCCGAGGCAGGCCCGCACGAGCGCACGGGGCGCGGGGGGGAGCAGCGGCGCGGCCCACGGATCCACGTCGAGCGCGGGGAGGATGACGCCGGCGAGGGTGGCGTGGTCCTCCGTGGGCACCATCGGGAGGATGCCCTCGGGCGCCGCGGACTCGCCGGGAACGCCCGAGGCGGCGGTCTCGACGACGATGGTGCCGTAGCCCATGAGCCGGCGCATCCACGGCTCGTCGACGCGCACCACCTGCACCTTGCTCAGCGGCATCTCGACGCCGCGGCGGGTGAGGAGCCCAGCCTCGAAGCGCAGGCCACGGGGGGAGCGGTACAGGCGGAAGCCCGAGTGGCGGAGGATGGTGCCCGCGACGGAGAACGTGTAGCCGACGGCGAGCGCGACGAGGCCGAGCCCGACGGCGGCGCCCGGCTTGAGCCCCGAGAACCCCTGCGCCATCGTGGTGGGCGACACCTGCCCGAGCACCTCGACGCCCACGCCGAAGGCGAGCACCACCGCCCCCACGCGCCCCGCGCTCACGCCGTAGCCGATGAGCTCCGGCAAGGTGATGGCGAGGATCTCGTCCCCAGGCGTCGGGGCGACGTTGGCGTTTGCAGCCGCGCCGGCGCCGGTCGACGCGCCATGAAGCCGCTCACGGAGGCGGTTGGCGTCCTGGATCGAGAGGGCGGAGAGCATCCCCTCCGCGCCGGTGTCCCCCGCGGTCTCGACGCGGAGCTCCACCAGCCCGGCGAGCTTGTGGAACATGTTCTGGACGATCTCGACGTTCTGGATCCGCGCCGGATCGATGACGCGGAAGCGGCGGCCGATGAGCCCCGTCTGGATCTCGAGCTTCCCCTCGTGGAACCGGTACCGGAGCGTGAGGAAGTGCACCACGGTGCGGCCGACCGCGAGCCCGAAGAACATCACGATCAGGCCGAGGTTCACGAAGTTGGCGAGGCCGCCGCCCACGAACAGGGCGAGCAGGAGCGGCCAGGCGCCGCGCGCGGTGCGCCAGAGGTCGGGGATGAGGTTGACCAGCAGCGAGGCGGGCTCGAGCGAGCGCCAGTCCCCCGACTCCAAGGGGGTGCTCGCCGCGCGGATCGGGTCAGACACCGTCGTCACCTCGCCGGCGCACGAGGGTGTCCCGCAGGGCGTCGGCTTGGCCCTCCTCGAGGCCGGGAATCGACCCGTCCGCCGACATTCCGGCGGCCGTGTACACGACCAGTCGCGACAGCCCGAAGGCGCGCTCGAGCGGGCCCTGGCGCGTGTCGACATGCTGGATGCGATCCAGCGGGATGCTGACCGTGTGGCGGAACAGAACCCCGCTCTCCACCAACAGATCGTCCGCCCGGATGCCGTAGCGGAACCGACGCCACGCGAGGGCCGGCCAGAGGAGCGTGCTCCCGCCGAGGAGGAGCGCAAGGACGCCGGCGGCGCTCGCGGCGGCGGCCACCCCGTAGCGGAAGCCGAGCCAGCCGGCGCCGACGAGGAGGACGGGGATCCAGAAGGTGCCGAGCCGGGTGAGCCCCTGGAGCCGCCACAGGTTCACGACGCGCGGATCGAGAGAATGCAGATCGAGGGAATTCACGCCGTGAAGCTAACCCCGCGGCACGCGCTACGATGCGGCGATGCCGGTCTCCATCGCCCTCCTCCGCGCCATCAACGTCGGCACCACCAACCGCATCCGCAAGGAGGCCCTGCGCGACGCCTTCGTCGCCGCCGGGTACCCCGACGCCGTGACCTACATCCAGTCGGGCAACGTCCTCTTCGGCACGGACGAACCCCCGCGCGTCTCCGAGGCGCGCATCCGGAAGCAGCTCCAGGACGACCTGGGCCTCACCATCGACGTCCTCGTCCGCACCGCCGACGAGCTCGCCCGCATCGCGATGGCGCATCCGTTTTCGGCGCGGACGGAGGATCTCACCCGGCTGCACGTCTTCTTCCTCTCCGAGCCCCTCCCCGAGGCGGCGCTCCACGCCCTTCGGGCGCGCTCGTTCGGGTCCGACGAGTGGACCGCGGCGGGGCGGGAGGTCTACGTGTACTACCCGAACGGGGCCGGCGGCGGGAAGTTCAGCCTCAAGGCCGTCGCGACCGCGCGGAACTGGAACGTGATCGAGAAGCTCGTCGAGCTCGCGCGCGCCCACGGGTGAGCCACGCGCGCGCGGCCGTGTCGTGACGGCTGCGCCCGCCGCCCTATCGTCCAGGGTGGAGGTGGATGATGACGCTCTCGAAAGGACTCCTGGCGAAGGGGCTCCTGCTGGCCGTGGCGTTGGTTGCGCCGCTCTCGGCGTCGGCCCTGGATCCCGCGGTGGAGGCCAAGATCATGGAGGCCGAAAACCTGCTCTTCAGCGCCAACCCAGCGGACGCGACCTATGCACTGACCGCGGCCAAGGACCTCGCGATCCAGAAGCTGGACGTGGACGGCCTGTTGTGGCTCGCGGAGGACTACCTGATCCTCGGCGACGACCGGATGGTGAAGGAGACCTACTCCCTCGCCACCCAATACGCCTTCGACCTGGCGAACTACGATCCGAACCACGGCGGGAGCGGCACCGACTGCCTCGGCGGCATCATGGGCCTGGAGATGGCGCTGCTTCAGTACGACTTCTCCTTCGCGGGGCTGCCGGACGGCCCGCTCAAGACGGAGCTGACGTACATGCGCGACCACGCGCAGACGAACCTCGACGCGCTGTACGCGAACGGATGCACCGAGCGGCCCGCGGGCGCCTCTCTGATGATCGACGGCGTGCCGGGCGAGAACGGGCTGGCGATCGGCAACACCGTCCGGCCGTTCGGGGACACCGCGGCCGCGGATCAATGGGCGTCGTTCAGCTTCCCGATCAGCGGCGCGCCGGCCACCATCACCCAAGCGAAGGTCACGTTCCGCGTGAAGCCGCTGGGCGGGCTGACCGACACCGATTCGTTGATCCTGCAGGGGGCGAGTGGAGCCCACTACGACGTGTACCACGACTTCGCGGCGCTCCCGCAGGGCGAGTACAGCGAGGTCGAGGTCGACGTGAGCGGGAACGCGGACATCCTCGCGGCCATCCAGTCGGGCACGCTGCTGGGTGTCATCCAGGACGACACCGCCGTCGAGTGGGTCAGGCTCGAACTGTCCGGCGGAGAGCTTCCCGTGTAGCGCGCCGCTCGGGGCCGATCAGCGCAACTTTCGGCTCTGCCCGATGCTCGCGTCCGGCAGCCCCTCGGCGTCGATGTACCCGAGGGCCTCGAGCTGATCGCGGAGCTGGTCGTCGGCGAGGCCCCCGCCCGACGCGCCCGCCTCGACGGCGACGCGCGGCAGCCGGTGGGAGGGCACCGTCGGCACCGGCGTCACGTCGAAGGCGTCGGTGAGCACCTTTCCGGGCATGTCCGCCGCCGCGGGGAGCCCGAGCAGCGCGTAGAGGGTCGGCGCCACGTCGAACACGTGGAGCTTGATCCGGCCCGGCTTCACCGCGCGTCCCGCCGCGAGGAACACGGCGGTGTCATTGTGGGAGCCGTTGGTGAGCGGCTGCGCGGACGAGACGCGGAAGCCGTGATCCGAGAGCACGACCAACGTGGTGTCGGCGCCGACGAGCGCCCGTACGCGCCCCACCACGGTATCGAGGTATCGGTAGTAGTCGGGCACGTACCGGCCGGCCTCGACGAGCTCGTCCATGTCGATGCCGTCGGCGTAGGGGGCCAGGCGGCGGCCGGGCTTGCTCCCAGCCTGAGCCGCCGCGGCGTGCGCGGCGGGGTCCTTGCGGATCATCTCCTGGACGCCGCGGTCGGAGTAGGACCAGTACATGTGGCTGACCTGGTCCGCCCCGTTGAGGTAGACCGCGCCGAAGCGCGCGTCCGCCTCGGGCCAGAGCGACTCGAAAACGCGCACGTGCGTCTCGTCCCGGATGAGCGGATGGAACGGGGCGCCGTACTGCCGCACCTGGTAGGCCAACGGGCTCGTCGCGATCCAGGCGTCATCCGGGCGGAGCGCCTCGGCACGGGCCGCGAGCGCGTCCGGAGAGGTGGTGGCCACGCGATCGACCGCGGACTCGAGGCCCACGCTCTTCTCGGCGGGGTCCTTGTTCATCGGGTAGGACCACACGAAGCGCTCGGACAGCATGAAGCCGTTCAGCGGGGTGGCCGGCCAGGTCATCAGCCAGCCGCTCACGACGACGTGGGCGCCCGCGCCGCTCGCCACGTCCCAGATGCGGTTCACCCGCACGTCCGCGCCCGAGAACGAGTGGCCGTGCCCGGTGGTCCACCCGCCGATGCCGTGCACGTCCGCGGGGTAGCCCGAGGCGATCGTGGTCCACAGGATGGGCGACATGATGGGGGTGGTCACCTCCATCTCGCCGCGCACGCCCTCCTCCATCAGCCGGGCGAAGTTCGGCAGCTCGCCCGCGCCGATCAGGCGGTCGAGCATGGTGTACTCGAGCCCGTCGAGCCCGAGCACCACGACCTTGCCGGCGGGCGCGGGGGTGCACGCGAGGGTGAGGGCGAGGAGCACGAACACTAGTAGCCGCCGCCCCCGCTCGCCGCCGCGAAGACGATCGCGACGAAGACGATCGCGATGTAGGCCACGATCACCAGCGCGTAGAGCGCGATGAACAAGGCGAACATCCCGCTCACCAAGGACGAGATGATCCCCGCGACCAGCCCCGCGGTCGCCATCGACCGGCCGTTCACGTCGGTCGTCGTCGAGAGCGCGCGCGACCCGAGGTATGCGCCGTAGATGCCGAGCGGCAGCGCCACGAAGTAGGGCACGTAGCAAGCGCACATCCCGACGGACGTGAGCATGGCGGAGCTGACCGAGAACCACATCGCGCGCGACGCGTCCCCGGAGGAGGTGCCGACGGGCGCGGAGTCTTCGAAACCGTAGGGATCGGTGGGCATGGCGGCGGGGTAACGCGCCGCGTCGCGCTTGGGCGTTCTGGCTACCCGACCTTCCAGCCCCGGCCGGCGAGCGCGCCGCGCACGGCCTCCATCGCGGAGGCGCCTTCTTCCTGCGTGAGCGAGCGGTCACCCGCGTTGAAGACGAACCGGAGCGTGAGGCGCGCGCCGCTCTCCACCCCGCCGGCGGGGAGCTCGTAGATGTCCACGACGCCGCTCGACAGCAGGTTCGTGGTGCGGGGCACCGCGCCGAGCACCGTGGCCACCTCGGTCTTCGGGGGCACGGTCACGTTCAGATCGAACTCGACGGAGGGGAAGCGCGGCGGCGCCACGAACCGCACGGGCGCGGGCACGAGGCCGAAGAGCGCCTGCAGATCGACCGCGAAGGCGACGGGGGCCTCGCGGAGGCCGAAGGCACGCACGAGGCGGGGGTGGAGCTCGCCGGCGGAGGCCCAGCGGCCGGAAGGGCCGGCGTCACCGAGGGTGAAGCTGCGACCGGGATGAAAAGCGGGCTCGCCCTCTTGGCCGGGCAGCGGGCGTTGGAGCTCCAAGGAGGCCCCCGACGCGGCGCCGAACGCGAGGAGCACGTCGCGAACGGCCAGGAGCGGCTCGCCCATCGCGATGCCGGCGAGGTGAGCGCGCTCCACCAGGGCGCCGTCCGCGCCACGGCTCCAGACCTTCCCCACTTCGAAGATCCCGAAGCGCGTGAGCTCCTTTCGGTTCTGCACGGCCGCCTCGACCAGGGCCGGGAGCACGCTCGGCCGGAAGTAGACCAGGTTCTCGGCCAGCGGATTGATGAGCTTCACCAGCCCCGCCGCGTCGTAGCCGAAGCGCTCGACCTCGGCGTCGCCGATCCAGACGGGAAGGTACACCTCGTCCCACCCGGCGGCGGTGAGGACGCGGCGCGCGCGCCGGGCCACGACCACGCTCGGGTTGGCGCGGGGATTCTGGAGCTCGACTCGCGGCGCCTCGGCGCGCACGTGGTCGTAGCCGAACACGCGGCCCACCTCCTCGATGAGATCCTCGAAGATCCGCAGGTCCGGCCGGAACTCCGGAGGGTAGGCCACGCCCCCCTCGAGCGTGGCGCCCGCCGCGGTGAGGATGCGGTCGATCTCGGTGTCCGGCACGTCCATGCCGAGGCGCGATCGGATGCGCGCGCGGTCCACCCGGATCCCGGCCGCCGGCGGCGGCGCCTCGCCCACCTCGGTCAGGGAGACGGGGGTGGCGCCCGCCACCTCGCCGAGGAGCCAGGCGAGCCGCGCGGCGCCACGATGGAGGCCCCCGAAGGGGAGCCCCTTCTCGAAGCGCAAGGAGGCCTCGCTGCGGAGGGCGAGGCGACGCGACGCGCGGCGCACCGCCGCCATGTCGAACGCCGCGGACTCGATGAGCACGTCCGTCGTGCCCGCGTCCACCTCGCTCGTCGCGTCACCCATCACGCCCGCGATCGCGACGGGGCGCTCGCCGTCACACACCAGCAGGCACTCGTCGGTCAAGCTCCGCTCGACCGCGTCGAGCGTGGTGATCTTCTCGCCCGGCTCGGCCATGCGGAGCACGATGGCGCCGCTGTGGAGCCGCTTCGCATCGAACGTGTGGAGCGGCTGGCCGAGCTCGAACATCGCGAGGTTCGCGGCGTCGACGACGTTGTTGATGGGCCGCATGCCGAGCTTGCGGACGACGTTCTGGAGCCACTGGGGAGAGGGCCCCACCTTCACCCCGGTCATCGCGACGGCGAGGTAGCCGCGGGCGCGCGGCGTGCGGAGCTCGATGCGGGGCGTGGACGCGCGCGGAAGCGTGGCGAGGTCGAGCGCGGCGGGATGGAGGACGGCGTGGCTCCAGATCGCGGCGGCGTCGCGCGCCATGCCGAGGAGCGAGTAGAGATCGGGCCGGTTGGGCTCCAGATCGAATTCGAGCACGACGTCGTCGAGCTCGAGCGCGTCCCACGCGTTGGCGTCGAGCGCGGTGTCCGGCCCAAAACCGAGCGGCCGCGCCGCGTCCTTGCCGATCCCGAGCATGGCCTCGCTGACGAGGGCGCCGTCGCTCGCCATCCCGGCGACCGGCTTCTCGTCGATCGCCGTCCCGTCCGGAAGGGCGCGCCCGGCGAGCACCGCCGCGTAGCGTCCGCCCGCCTCGACCCCGAAGCGGTCCCCGACCACGATGTGATGGCCCCCGACCATCTCCCAGCGCGTGTGCTCGCCCTGGCGCTGCACGGGGCGCACGGCCTCCACGATCGACACACCCGCGAACGCGGCGCGCGCGGGGAAGCGGATCACGTGCTCCACCTCGCTCACCCGAGCGTTCATCGTGTGGACGAGGGAGTCGAGGTCGGCCGGGAGGGGGACCAGCTTTCGGAGGACGGACACCGGGACGCGCATGGGCGGCGTCTATCCGGTGGGAGGGGCGTCGCGCCCGCCCGATCCGCGCCGCGGCCGGGCCGCGGATCGCGCGGAAGGGTGTCCGGCTACGCCGCCTCTTCCTCGACGAGCACGCGGAGCACCGAGATCGCCGTCGCCTGCGGATCCGTCGGCAGGCGCTTCGCCGCGACGGTGTGGCGATGCTGGAACAGCCGCTGCGTCGCGATCGCGAACCACTTCTGCGCCGGTGAGGTGCTGGTGAACGTGACCGAGTCGATGTACCGGCAGCCATCCGGCGTCACCTCGAACAGGTGATCGTGCTCGAACCGGGAGTACAGCGCGTTCGTGGAGGTGTCCCGGAACGACTCGTGCAACACGGCCGACTCGAGCCGCGCGGGCCACGCGATCGGGAGGACGCGCCCGATCCGCAAGGTGCACGGGAGGTCGACGGGCGCGGCTCCGCCGAGCGCGCGCGCGAGCTCATCGCCCTTGGGCAGGCAGAACGACATCCACGGGCGGAACTCCGCCTCGATCGCGGCGGCGTCGGTCTTGAGCGCCCACACGTCTTCGCGGGGGGCGAGGAAGCGAGTCCAAACGCGGAGCTGGAAGGTCGTTGCCATGGCGGGCCGTGTATCGCACCTCGTGGGGTTCGACCCGGGCAAGGTCGGGCTATCCTGTGGAGATGCTTCTGAGCCTCGCCCTTGCGTGCGCCCCGACCGGGCTCGAGGTCGGCGGCGGTCCGGCCGACCGGCCGCCGCGCGAGGACACCGATCCGGCGGACACGGATGCGACCGACACCGATCCGACCGACACCGATCCGGCGGACACCGGTTCGGAGACCGGGTTCGAGCACGTCCCCGACGACACCGGGACGACCGACACCGGCGAGAAAATCGAGGCCGACGACACGCGCATCTTCAACCTCGACGCCATCCACACCGTCGCGATCACCCTGCCCGCCGACGGGCGCCGCGCCCTGGCGGCCGACCCGTACACCTACGTGGCCGCCGACGTGTCGTTCGACGGCGCGTCGTTCCCGAACGTGGGCGTTCGTATCAAAGGGCGGCTCGGCTCCTACCGCACCCTCGATCAGAAGGCTGGCTTCAAGGTCGACTTCCTGGAGTTCGGGGAGGCCACCAAGCTCGAGGGGCTGGAGAAGATCAACCTGAACAACATGGTGCAGGACTGCGCCAAGGTGCACGAGTACGCGGCCTACGGCGTCAGCCGGATGCTCGACATCCCGGCGCCGCGCGTCGCCTATGCCCGCGTGACTGTCGACGGCGAGGACTTCGGCGTCTACAGCCTCGTCGAAGACTACGACGACGAGTTCCTGCAGAAGAACTTCAGCGATCCGACCGGCAACCTCTACGACGGCGACTATTACCTCTGGCCGAACGGTAGCTACACCCTCGTCGACTTCACCGACGCGGGGCAGCCCTACTTCCAGCTGGACGAGGGCGCCGACGTGGCGCTGTCGGACGTGTCCGCCATCACCGACGCGCTCCGGGCGGGCGGTACGTTCGTGGACAGCCTGGACACGCTGGTCGATCGGGACCAACACGCGGCGTTCATCGCCTTTTCCGCGTGGATCGGCCACTACAACAGCTACACCTACTACAGCAACAACTACCGGGTCTACTTCGACCCCGCGCGCGGCGGGAAGGCCGTGTTCCTGCCGTGGGATCCGGATTGGGCGTTCTACAGCGCTACGGCGGTGACGGCGTTCTACGGCGCCATCTCCGGCAAGTGCTACGCCGACCCCGCCTGCAACGCGCGCATCCACACCACCCTCGACACCCTGGACACCACGCTGCCCGGCTCGGCGCTCGAGAGCGAGATCCAAGCCGCCATCACGCTCCTCCAGCCCTCCCTGATGGAGGATCCGCGGATGGAGGACACGATGCGCGCCGTCCGCGTTTGCCAGGCCGATCTGTTCAGCTGGTTCGACCGGCGTGGCGGCGAGCTCGACGCCGCCGGCCTCTGAAGTCCACCAACCCGCACACGCTCAGGGTATCTCCCACCCCCATGGTCTTCGTCCTCCTCCTCGCCTGCGCCCCCACGGCCTCCACGCCGGACGCGCCGGACGTGGCGGACGTCCCCGAGGGCGCGGACCTCGGCATCCCCGACCTCGCGTCCGAGCCCCTCACGCCCGACTGGGCTCCGGAAGAGGCGATCGCCGCCATCGAGGCCGCGCTCGCGGGCTCCTTTCCCTCGCCCCTCCGGGTGCGCGGCGCGCTCAACGACTGGTTCCGCCACGGCGACGGCGGCTGCCCCGGCCCGGGCACCTTCATGTCGGGCCCGAGCTTCGAGGGGTGCACGTCGGAGGAGGGCTGGTACTACCTCGGCGTGGGGGGGTACAGCGAGACCTTCGCGGACGACGAGGCGGGCCCCTTCGTCGAGCTCAACATGATGGGGGACCTCACGATGGTCGCGCCCCTGGGCGAGACGATCGACGTGGGCGGGCACTGGATCATCCGGCTGCGCGAGGGGCCTGCCTCCTGGAGCGCCGTCCTCAACGGCTCGTGGCATGAGCCCATGTCCGACGCCGACTGGCTGGCCACCGGCATCAGCGCCTGGCTCAACTACGACGGCACGGACGGGCTGGATGGCCGGCGCGCCGCGCTCGAAGGCGCGCTGACCCTCCGGGGGACCACGCTGGTCTTCCACGCGGTGTCGCTCGGCGCCGACGGCTGCGGGAGCGTCCCCACCGGAGAGGTGGACGTGCGCGATCCCGGCGGCGGCACCTGGTCGGTCGACTTCGGGGACACGTGCACGCCCTGCGGCGTGGTGCGGTTCGAAGGACTCCCCGTCGAGACGGACGCGTGTCTTGCCCTCGACGGCCTGGTCGACCGCCTGGTCGAAGCGTCGACGCCGTGATCCTCCTCCTGCTCTCGTGCGTGGGGACCAAACCGCCGGCCGACGTTCCGACCGAGGACACGCTCGTCCCGCTGGAGGCCGGCCGCCTGCTGCGACGGATGAGCCTGGACCTCCGCGGCGTCACGCCCTCCACCGAGGAGCTCGCCGCCGTCGAGGCCGACCCCGCCGCCCTCGACCGCTACCGGGACGCCTTCCTCGACGATCCGCGGCTCGAGGGCCGCCTCCTCGCGTTCTGGGCGGAGCGCTACCGCACGCGGATCGACGAGTTCCAGGTGCGCTACTACGACTACCAGCTGCCCGCCGAGCAGGAGTGTGACTTCGAGCTCTCGGTCGGGGAGGAGCCGCTGCGCCTCGTCGCGCACGTCACCATGGAGGACCGCCCCTGGTCCGAAGTCGTGACCGCCGACTACACGATGGCCAACGAGCTGCTCGGTGGTCTCTGGCCGATCGAGTACCCCGAGGGCGCGACGGGGTGGCAAGAATCGACCTACACGGACGGCCGCCCCGCGAACGGGGTGTTGTCCACCAACGGGTTGTGGCTGCGCTACTACACCTCCCAATCCAACGCGAACCGCTCGCGCGCCGCGGCGCTGGCCGACCTGTTGTTGTGCGTGGACTACCTGGAGCGGCCCGTCTCCTTCTCGTCGTCGCCCTCGCTCGTCGACACCGACGCGACCGCCACGGCGCTGCGGACGGACGACGCCTGCCTTGCCTGCCACGCGTCCATCGAGCCCTTGGCCGCGACCTTGTTCGGCTACTACCCGGCCATCGACTACAACCGCCTGGAGCTGGTGAACTACCACCCCGAGCGCGAGTCCCTCGGGCCCGAGCTGCTCGGGGTGCCGATGGGCTACTTTGGCATCCCGCTCGAATCACCGAGCGATCTCGGCCCGCAGATCGCGGCGGATCCCCGCTTCTACACGTGCGCGGTCGAGACGATGGCGGGGATGTTGTGGCGGCGGACGGTCGCGGTGGACGAGTACGCCACCATCGCCGCGCTCGAGGAAGAATTCGCGGCGGGAGATTGGCGGGCGCGTTCGCTGCTCCGCGCGGTGACGGACACGCCCCAGTACCGGGCCGGCACGTTGGCAGAGAGCGCGGACGCCACGGTCGAAGCGCGTGAACGCACGGTTCGCATGCTCGGCCCCGACGCGCTCGCGAGCGCCGTCTCGGATCTGACCGGCTTCACGTGGCGATACAACGGCTGCGACCAGCTCGGAAACGACGACTACGGCTACCGCGTACTCGCGGGCGGAGTGGACGGCGAGCAGGTGACGCGATCCCAGCAGGATCCGAGCCTGACCTGGGCGCTGGTGGTCCAGCGGCTTGCCCAGGGCGGCGCGGTCACCGCGGTGCAGCGCGAATTGGTCGAGGGGGGAGAGCGGCGCCTCTTCGCGGTCACGCTCGACACCCTCCCGACCGACCCGGCGTTCACCGAGCAGCTCGACACCCTCTACCTCCGCCTGTTCGCGCGCCGCCCCACCGCGGAGGAGCGCGCCGCCGACATCGCCACGTGGGAGGCCGCGGGTGACCCGATGACGGGCTGGACCGCGCTCCTGACCATCCTCTTGCGCGATCCGGAGTTCGTTACCGGATGACACGCCCCTCTCACCCACGCCCCTCGCACGGCGGGCTCTCCCGGCGCTCTTTGCTCCAGCTCTCCGCGCTCGGCCTCGCGAGCGGCGGGCTGTTCCTGCCGAGCCGCGTGGCCTCGGCGGCGGGCCCCGAGCGCCGGTTCCTGTTCGTGCTCGCGAAGGGTGGGTGGGACACGACGTTCGTGTTCACCCCGAGCCAGCACAACGCGCTGGTCAGCTGCGAGCCCGACGCCGACGTAGCCCAAGAGGGCGGTGTCACCTTCGTGGACCACGCCAGCCGGCCGGCCGTGCGCACCTTCTTCGAGCGCTGGGCGCCGAGCGCGGCGGTGCTCAACGGCATCGAGGTCCGCTCGGTCACCCACGACCGGTGCCAGCGAATCCTGATGACCGGCAGCGCGGCCGCCGGACATGACGACTGGGCCGCCACCATCGCGGCGCGGTCCACCCAGGATCCGCTGCTTCCGCACCTCGTCGTATACGGCCCCGCCTATACCGCGCAGTACACCGACCGCGTCGTGCGCGTCGGCAGCAACGGCCAGCTCCGCGACCTGCTCGACGGGACGGCGCTCGCCCAGTCCGGGGTGCCGACCGTGGCGTACCCGGGCGACCTGGACGCCCTGGTGGACGCGCGGGTGCGCGGCCGAACCGCCGCGTGGGCCGCGGGCGCCGGGCGCGGGCACGGCGCCGCCGTGGGCCAGGGCTACGCGCGCGCGCTCGACACCCTCGGCCAGATGGACGCGATCGCCGGGCGGGTTTCCCTCGCCCCCGAAGACGCCGGATGCGCCCGTGACCTGGCCGCCGACGCCGCGGCCGCCTTCGATTGTTTCGCGCTCGGGCTCTCCCGGTGCGCGCTCATCGAGGATGACGGTTGGTGCTCCACCGGGTGGGACACCCACTCGGGCAACGACATGCAGGCCACCCACTACGAGCTCCTGTTCGGCTACCTCACCCAGCTCATGGACGACCTCGCGACGCGCACCTCGGTCACCGGCGGCGCCCTGATCGACGAGGTGACAGTGGTGGTCATGTCCGAGATGGGCCGCCACCCGCAGCTGAACACGACCGGCGGCAAGGACCACTGGACGTACACCTCCGCGATGCTGCTCGGCGCCGGCGTGCGGGGTGGGCAGGTGATCGGCCAGATGAACACCGACTTCCAGGGCCTGCCCATCGATCTCGGCACCGGCGAGCCGACCGACGCGGGCACCGGCCTGTTGCCGAGCCACCTCGGCGCGACGCTGCTGGCGCTCGCGGACATCGATCCCGGCGAGGTCATCACGGACGGCGCCCAGCCGATCGACGCCGTGATCGCATGATCCTCTTCCTGCTCGCCTGCGGCACGGAGCCCGCGGACACCGCAGCCTCGGACAGCGGGACCTGCGAGACAGCCGTGACCTGGCAGAACTTCGCCCAGGGCTACTTCGCGTCCTACTGCCAGTCCTGCCACGCCAGCACCACGCCGGATCGCCATGGCGCTCCGGAGGGGGTTGACTTCGCCACCGAGGCGGAAACCCGCGAGCAGGCGGCCGCCGTGCGCCGCACCGTCCTCACGAATTCCACGATGCCCCCGGGCGGCGGCCTCCTGGAAGATGACGTGGCGCTGCTGACCGAGTGGCTGGACTGCGCGCCCGCGCGCTGATCGTAGACGGTCCTACCCCCGCCGCCCGGCCGTGCGTAAGGGGAGCGTAAGCTAGAGCTGGCGGTTCGCCCCGCCCCGCTCTGGTACATTTCCCCCCCCACCCCGGTGTCGTCCATGAACGTCCGCCTCGGCCTCCTCGCGCTCGTGCTCGCTTCCTCTGGCTGCGCAACCGGAGAGAGCGACCTCCCCTCCTTCGGCACCGGCTCCGACGAGGAGCTGGTCACCGCGGAGGCGATCGCGTACGAGCAGCTGCTCGACGCCGAGGAGAGCCCCGCCATCGGCAAGGGGATCACCGAGCTCCGCACGCTCAAGGTGCAGGTCGACATCACCGCGATGGCGCACACCAAGGTCCAGCAGCTCTCCGGCGGCGTGCCGGTGTGGGGCGGCGAGGCCATCGTGCACCTCGCGCAGGACGGCAAGCTCGCCGGCTTCACCGACAACCTGCTCGCCCAGGTCGACGTCGATCCCACGCCCGCCTACGACGCCGACGAGGCGATCGACCTCGCCGTCGCCGCCGCGCCCGGCGGTTGGGCCGAGCTCTCGGACGATCCGCGCGCGGACCTCTGGGTGCTCCGCCATGAGGGCGCGGACCACCTCGCCTGGCGGGTGCAGCTCCATCACGTGAACTACCGCGCCGACGACAGCATGCCGGTGGTCTTCATCGACGCGCACGACGGCGAGATCGTGTGGACGTACAACAACTTCCAGACCGCATCGTGCTCCGCGGGCACCAACTACTACGGCACCGTCGCGCTCGATTGTTACACCGACGGTGCGAGCTACTACCTCGAGAACACCACCGACCTGCTCGGCACCTACAGTTGGAACAACACCACCAGCGGGCTCTACTACATCTCGAGCGCGACGAGCACGATGCCGAGCAGCACCGCCGTCACCCGGAACGCCAACGAGGCCCACTACGTCTCGCAGAAGGTGTTCGACTACTACTCCACCGCCCACGGCCGTGACGGCATCGACGGGGCGGGGGGTCCCGCGTACATCACCTCGCACGGGTACAACTTCATCACGTCGACCACCAGCTACTCGACCAACTATGTCAACGCCTTCTGGGACTCGGCCAACGAGTACATGACCTACGGAGACGGGGACGGCGTCAACTCCGGCTCCCTGACCACGCTCGACATCGGCGGGCACGAGATGACGCACGGCGTCACCCAGTACGAGGCCAACCTGACGTACTCGGGCGAGCCCGGACACCTCAACGAGGCCACCTCCGACGTGTTCGGCGCCATGGTCGAGCGTGCCGCGCTCGGCGACAGCGCCGGCACCTGGCTGGTGGGCGAGCAGACCTGGACCCCCTCCGTGTCGGGCGACGCGTTGCGGTACATGAACGACCCCGCGGACGACGGCTACAGCTACGACTACTACAGCAGCAGCATCGGCTCGGCGGACGTGCACTACGGCTCCGGCGTCCCCAACCTCGCGTTCTACCTGATGAGCGAGGGCGGCACCCACCCCCGTGGCAAGTCCACGACCGTCGTGACCGCGATCGGCGCGGACGACGCCGCGGAGATCTGGTACCTCGCGCTCTCCAGCTACATGACCTCCAGCACCAACTTCAGCGGCGCGCGCGCGGCGATGTTGAGCGCCGCGGGGGCGCTGTACGGTACGTCGAGCACGCAGTACGCCACGGTCGGAAACGCCTGGACGGCGGTCGGGGTCGGCGCCGCGCCGAGCTGCACCAGCTACACCTACTCCAGCTCGCTCTCGCGCACCGGGCGGAGCAACTACCATCCGGGCTCGTCGGGCGCGTCCGTCACCGCCACGAGCCAGACCGCCACGCTCACCGGCCCCTCCTCGGCGGACTTCGACCTGTACCTCCAGAAGAAGTCGGGCCGCACCTGGTCCAACGTCGCCACGGCCACCGGCAGCACCTCGTCCGAGGCGATCAGCTACAGCGGCAGCTCGGGGACCTACCGTACCCAGGTGGTCTCCGACAGCGGCTCGGGGTCGTACTCGCTCACGTGGTGCCGATAGCCAGCAGCTCTCGCGAGCTATCGCCAGGGTTTTCCTCCGCGGCCACGCCGGCGTCCCGATTGCATCGCCCCTGCCGACCCGAATCGGGTTGACAGGGGCGACTTTTCGAGACAAAGTGCCGCCCTCGAGGATTGCATGACCCTACTTACAGTGACCTTGGCGCTCCTGACCGGATGCATTGGCTCCGACCCCTCTGCGATCTACCTCATTCGTGTGATCTACGATGCCGACGCTGGCGTCGAATGCGAAGGGCAGATCTCCGAGAACTTCAGCGACGGCTACGCGCCCGAAGCGGATGAACCGGACGACGACAGCGAGTGGACCTACGAGCAGAGCTCGACCGGCAGCGACACGCTGATGTTCGCCCAGGTCGAGACCACCGCGCCCGACCAGGCCGTCCTGATCTGGGGCGGGCAGGTACTTCCGGGCGATTGGGACGGCACGACGTGGACCTTCTCGTGGGCCGACACCCACGGCGACGAGGAGCGCGCGGACCACGAGTCCGGGTACCGCTTCATCGAGTCGACGGAAGAGAGCGCCGAGGTCGTGGTCTCGCTGACCTTCGGCGAGGGCGGCACCGCGTCCGGTGACATCACCGCGAGCTCGAACAACGAGATGTCGTGGCGGGAGAGCGACGAGTGGAGCAACGACGTGGAGGACCTCATCGGCGGCTCCGGTCAGATCCCCTCGAGCTCCTACCTCGTCTATGAGGACGACGGCGACGAGTTCGCGCAGCAGAACGAGTCCGACGAGCAGGAGTGCGACGACGACGATTGCGAGCTCTCCGTCGCGACGGTCTGCTCGGGCTCGAACACCTTCGGCGCCACCCGCACGGACTACTCGGAAGAAGACGCGTACGCCTACCTCCAGGCCTACTGAACCTCAGCCGAACACGGGTGGACGCGGCATCCGGATGAGCGGGTGAGGGCTCCGGAGGCTCCGGGGCCCGGTTAGATCGGCCCCTCTCTCGGGGCCCTCCTCATGCTGCTCGCCGCCCTCCTCGCGCTCTCCCCGGCACGGGCCGACGTTTTCGCGCTCGCCGACGCCGGCATCACGCTGGATGTGCCAGCCGGCTGGGAGATGACCCGCTGGTCCGACTGGGACTGGAAGGGCAAGACGGGGGACGGCGCCGTGGCCGTCGAGGTCTGGTACACCCCGTTCCAGGTCCCGATCACCAAGGAGGCCGCCGAGCGCTGGGCGGGCCTCTATGGCGACAAGCTCGACGACATGCGCGCCGTCGGCGTCTTGCGCGACACGGTGAGCCTCGCGGACGTCGGGGGCCGCCCCACCGCACGGACGACCATGCACTTCGCCTTCGAGAAGGGGGGGCCGAAGGGCGTAATGGTGGTCGCGGCCTTTCCCGTAGAGGGGAAGGTGATGCACGTCGCGATGCTGGCGGCGGCGCCGAACGCGAGCCGTGCGACGGCCGCGCTCGACACCGTCCTGGCGCGGCTCTCCGTGCAGAAGCCGGCCGCGGAGATCCTGGCGCTGGGCGGCCCGGCGACCACCGCGCTCGGTTTCGGGGCCACGCTCCCCGGCGGCTGGCGCCGCCCGCTCCCCATCGAGGAGCCCGAGGCGGACAAGGCCCTGGCCGCCATCGGCGTCGGCCCCAAGGATCCTTCGGCCTGCCTCCGGGCCATCCGCCCGAGCCCCTCCGGTGAGGTCGACCTGATCCTGTTCTGCGGGGAGTCCTGGAAGATGGGCATCCTCGACGAGGACTCGTTCCTCGTCGAAGAGGACCTCCTGAAGAAGCGCTTCTTCGGGAAGGCCGCCGACAAGGTGCCCGTGGCGCTCAAGCTCGAGCGAAACGACCGCCTCGGCATCCTGCTTGCGCCCGACGTGAGCGGCAAGGCGCTCCGCATCGCCGCCATCCCCTACGATCGCGGCACCATCGTGGCCTGGGGCGTGGGAGAGCCCGACAGCGCCGCCGAGCTCGAGTCGGCGATCCGTGCGACCAGCGCGAGCTTCACGTTTGACGGGCCGGACGGCGGCGCGTCCATCCATGAGGTCGGCGAGTGGGTGGTGCACACGCTCAGCTACAGGCCGTGGCACCCGGCCGTGATCGCGGCGGGCGCGCTGTTCCTCGCGGTGCTCGGCGCGTTCGGTTGGTTGATCTTCGGGGGCGCACGCCGGAAGCCGAGCGTCCAGGAATAGGCGTTGCCGGAGACGCTGTCCAGCCCGTAGGGCCAATTGGCACAATTGGCTGCGTGGTTTGGACCAGGCGGGCTCGGCCCCGCCAAGGCGCGGGGCACCGCGTGTGAGCGGGGGCCGTCCTCACGCAGGGCCGGGGGTCAAGGCCGGATGGCGTCCACATCGGGGCTGGTCTGCTGGCACACGGCTTGCTCTGCTTGTGTTGCATGCCCACCCCGAAGCCGCTGCCGGCGCCACAGATCCTCGATCGCTTTGTCCTGCTTCACGAGCAGATGGTTGCCTCAATCCGAGCGCTGGAGCAGGTGGAAGCCACCTCCAAGGACACCCGGTGCAAGGAGGCGCTCACGCAGGCGCGGGCGAGCCTGCTGAGGATCACCGCCACTGTCGATGCCGGTACCCGCCGTCTACCCCAAGATGTGCCTGTGCCGGCGCCGCAGGTGTCGGGATACTCCGCCTACTCGTTCGAAGCCTGAATGCCACAAAAATAGGCGCCGCGGCCACACGACACGTTTCCGTGTCGGGACCGCGGCGCGGCACTGGCGTTCCCCCCAGGAGCGCGTCGGGCGGAGGCTACAACAGGAGCCCGCGCCTTCACAACTCCTACGCCGGCACCGTCTGTTGCAGGTTCACGATCGCCCGGTACGTCCTCTCCTGTTCGGGGAGGATGCGACTGCGGACGAGCTCCTGCGAAACTGGATCCAAATCACCGAGGTCCCGGCGATAATCGTTCAAGCCATGGTCCTCGCCTTGCTTGAGCGCGGAGAGCGCCGGGCCGACGCCGAACACGGCGCCCGCACCCTCTACCAGCTTGGCAAACGCGCCCCACGCCCCGGACGTGCCCACCGGGTTGCCACCCAGCTCGACGATGCGTAGGCGGAGCAGATCCGTGCGCTCCTGGTGCGAGCGGAGAATGTTCTGCAGCTCGTTGCGCACCCGCGGATCCTGGATCTTGTCCAGCGCTTGGCGGTACGTCTCGACCGAGCTGATCTCTCCCCGAAGAAACGAGTTCAGGTGTTCGATACCCTTGTTCGTGTTTCCGGTGTTCATTCGGTCTCCTCCCCTGTGTTCGCGTCGGCCAGCTGACTCCAGAAACATAGGTTGGCTGCCTGGAAAGGCAAGCACATCGCCAGACCGCGCGTGTTTGCCTTCCCTCCCGGTGCACGCCTCCGGGGGCACGCCGGGCCCGCCCTCGCTACCCCGGCACGGGCGCCGCGTGCCGCTCGGGCGCATGCTGGTCGGGTACGCACCGTCCGTCCGCGCACCGCACATGGTTCTCGGGATCGACGGCGGCCTGCAGCGCCTTCGCCATCGCGGCCTCGGTGCGCAGGCCGAACAGCGCGCTGATCCCCCGCCGGTTGGTCGACACCAGCTCGAACGCCTCTCGGGCGAAGGGCCGAAGCGTCGGCGTGGCGAGGCGCGCGGCCCAGGGCCGATACTCCTCCAACGCCCACAGACACATGATCCACGCGTTCGTGCCGAAGTAGACGCCCCCCTGGTCGTCGATCACCGTGAGCTCCGCCTTCGGCAGGGTGCGGAGCGTGGGAAACAGCTCCGCGAGGTAGGGCGAACCATTGGGAAGGCACTCGAGGCGGATGTGGCGGCGCTGGCCGGCCAGCCACCGCGCGCAGCGCGTACAGAAGCCACAGTCGGCGTCGTACAGGATGAAGAGCTTGGTGAGCATGACGTCACGCCACCTTGGCGGCGATCCGCGGCGCGAGGAACTCGTTGGGGAGCACCGGCGGGGGCGCGAGGTGCGCGAGGCCGCGGCGGCGCATGCGGGAGAACAGGAAGAGGTTGAAGAAGTGCATGAACCCGAGCGTGAGCATGACCATCCCGATCTTGCCCGCGACCACCTCGAACACGGACGGATAGGCCTCGATGACATCGTAGGTCTGCATCTTGAGGGACACGTACCCGAGGTTGACGAGGTAGAACCCGACCCCGAGCAGGTGGTTGACCGAGTCCGCGAGCGGCTCGTTCCCGCCGAACGCGTCGACCAGGAAGATGCGGCCGTTCTTCACGAGGGTGCGCGCGACCCAGACGGTGAGCGCGATGCTGATGAAGAGGTAGCTCGCGTAGGTGAGGACGGTGTAGTCGGTCGGTTCCATGGGGTCTCTCCGGGCTCGGAGGCGCGGTGTGCGCCCCTCTGCATGACTCTTCAGGAACGGGTGGGGCCGGTTGCGCGCGGGGCGAAGAATGTACGATGATTTCTGCCCGCCGGTCCGTGGTAGCGTCCGCTGACCGGAGGTCCGATGTACGCTTTTCTCGCTGTCCTCACTTTTCTCCTGTCCGCCTGGGCCGCCCCCGCGACCGAGGGTGCGGCGGCCGCACCCGCCGAAGAGGTCGCACCGGCCGAGGCCGGGGAGGGTGGCGAAGCGGAGGAGCCGGCGGTGGTCTACGCGAAGCCCGAGCGCGTGAAGGTGGGCGTGTACGTCAACGACATCCAGAGCATCGATCTGAAAACGCACACCTACGCGCTCGACGCCTACATCTGGTTCCGCTGGCGCAACCCCGACGTGAACCCCGCCGCGACCATGGAGTTCATCAACCCCGCCGAGCTCTGGGGGCACATGCTCACCCCCGTGTACGAGGAGCCTGAGGAACTCGAGAGCGGCGAGCTGTACCAGGTGGTGCGCATCCAGGGCCGCTTCTCGCGCAAGATGCCGCTGTTCAACTACCCGTTCGACCGGCAAGTCCTCACGATGATCTTCGAGGACACCACGCACGAGGCGGCGGACCTCGTGTACGAGCAGGACGAGGCGGTGACGCTCAACCCCCAGCTGGTGCTCCCGGGCTACAACGTCGGCGTCCCCGCACTGATCCTCGAGGAGACGGGCTACCCGACCAACTTCGGTGACACCCGCCTGAAGGAGCCGAGCCGCTACACGCGCGCATCGCTGTCGGTCCCCGTGAGCCGACCGGTGGTGGCCTACGGGATCAAGCTCTTCGTTCCTGTCTTCTGCGTGATCATGTGCGCCGCGCTGATGTTCCTGTTGGCGCCCAACTTCGTCGACAGTCGCGTGGACGTCGGCATCACGTCCCTCCTCACCATCGTCGCGCTCCAGATGACCTTCAACCAGGATCTCCCCGACGTCGGCTACCTGATGTTGATGGACAAGGTGTACCTCTGCTCCTATCTGTTCGTCATCGTCGGGCTGGCGGTGGTGGTGCGCACCACGCGGATGGTCGGCACCGCGCTCGAGGGCACCGCCATCGGCTTGCATCGGCGCACGCTCACGGTGTTCCTCAGCGCCTGGGTGGGCGGGGTGGGCTTCATGATCATGAGCGCGATCTCGGAGGGGTAGGCGGCAAGGATCCGCACGGGGCCCGGCGACAAGCGCGGGGGGATGGGCAGCCCCGGCGCGCCGGTCCGGTTCCCTCATCGCGGGCCTTGTCGGGAGGGCTCAGCCTCCCGAGGTTGAAGGCCGACCCCAACAGCGGATGTGCTCCCGGTCCGCGGTGATGCCGCATGCATGGCCGTATCCGGCCGTCACCTGCACGAATGCCTCAGCGGGAACGTACGATTGCGGATCGCCGTCCCCCCAGCAGGAGATCGCCCCATCCACGTCGAGGGCGCACGAGTGGCAATGCAGGTTCGCGACCATGACGTAGTTTCCGCCGTCGGGCGGGGCTCCCGGCCAAAGCGGTGCGCTGTTGGCAGCGTCCCAAACCCGTCCCAATTCGGCGAGCAACGCGAGCAGCACCATCGTTCACGGCGAGCAACGCGCGTGGTCACCATCGTAAATGGTGACCACCCGCGTCGGTGTGGGGCGTTGGCTGATGATTCACTCGTGCGCCGCCACCTCGACGTTGAGAAGCGGCCACAGCTCCTCGCTCGGCTGGCAGCCCAAGGGGCAGCTGAATGACGAGGTGGAGGCCTTCGGAAAACAAGCAGGAAGTTGGCAGGGTACCTTCGCGCGAGTGGAAACGCGGCAGAACGGCCGAGTACGCCGTTGCGAACTTGGGAACCTAGTCTTTTTTAGACGGGTCCTTTGCACCAATGCGAGGCATGTCCGTCGTAAACGCTTCCGCGATAAAGGCGCCGGAGATGTCGTCGAGCATCGGCTCCACGCCCCCAAAGGTCGTCTGATAGACGCGGGAGAACGGGCACCGCCGGGAGACAATGGTCAGCCGCGCCCGGTGTACCTGGGACGTCGATAGCCACCGGTCCTCAAGGGCAGCGCCGGAGCCTGGCATTCCACCCTCCATCAAATTCGAGGCTTCCACCTCTGATCTCAGATTCTTTAGGTCATTGGGGAACGGCTGCAAGCAGAAAGTGCTGTAATCCATTCCCTCGTATGAACCAGTGGAACTGTCTGTCCTCCAGGGCGTGTGGGAGAGACCCAGGCAGTGGCCGATCTCGTGGGCGAATACGAAACTCTCTCGCGAGAGCATGACGGCGCCGTATCCCAGTTTACCTTGTTCGCGCTTGGCGAATTCCGCGACCCCCGCTGGATCCAAGGTGGGCTCGGGCCCAAGCCGGTCGACGTATACTACGGAGAGCCAGGACTGGTTCGGCTGATGGAGAGCGTCTAGCGGGTCACGCGCAGTATCTGGGTTGGCGAGAGAACCGTCATCATCGGGGACCATCTCCACCGTTCCCTTAATGAGTCGGAGATCGATGCTGGCACGCCGCCTCCAGAAGTCGCGACTCTCGTTGAAGTTGAGCAATGCAGCATCAGCACTCGACGAACTGTCCGAGCCTGGCGGTTCAGGGATATAGATACGAATGTTCAGCGGAATTAGCGGTAGCTGCCCCGGCCGTGTTCGCACATTATAGAATGCGTCAGTGTTGGTTGGGGTCAATCCAAACTTCATGCGAGAATCCTCCCAAGTAGCAGCCGTCACGCAGCGACCTGACCCCGGCAGACCTGCGAGGGACTATGTAGGTCCGTCTTGCAGAAGATCCGATTCTCCAATGGCAAACAGGCAGCGCGTGTCCACCCGCGCACCCGGCATTCAGAGGAGTGTTCGCTGGCCAGAGCCCACCAAAGTGCAAGTGAGAGGCCGAATTGCTTCGCGTAAGGGGTGACCTAGCTAACACCACGCCTGACCAAAGACGTAGTACCCGGGGCATTCGTCGTCTTCGGGCCAATTCACCGAGATCCAGCCGATCTCTCCGTCGCCATTGGAGGCGAACCACAGCCTCGTAAACAATAGGCCCTCGTCGCACGAGACGATCGGGGGGCAGTCATCCTCCTCTCGCTCGGACCACCGCGCGGCTGTACCCCCGCCACTGGCGGCGAAGCGGTGGCCGTCACAGGTCAGCGCCTTGGCCTCGTCGAAAGTAGGACAGGGCCCGCCCAACTCCAGCTCACAAAATGACTCGATGTCCGTAGGGCACTCAAGGGCGAGGGTATCGCCTGTGTCGCCTGATTGTTTCCTATCATCGGACACGCAGGCCCACGAGCTAAGGAGCAGCCCTGCGAATCCGTACAAACACGAGCGAAAAGTGACCATCCTGAACTCCGCTGCCCTGCTATGATAAAGGAAGGTGGACCTTCCACGACGAGGAACCAAAATCGTAGAAGTCTTCCACAGAGACGGGATAGCTCGACTCGCGGGAAACTTCCAAATAGTATGGAAAGGCGTACTTCTCCTCGCTGTCCATGAAATTGAAGTGCACGCGGACAAGATATGGGTAACCGAAAACCCCCATAGACCACATGGCATCACGCAGAAGTTGGAGTTGCGTCACGGCGACTGTCGTGCCAACATCGAGGTACACGAGGAACTGCTGATAGCGGTACACCTCCTCCATGTGCCTCTTATGGATGGCCAATGTAAAAAACATCGCGTGCCGAGGACCCTCCATCTCCGTCCGAATGCTCTTAACGTAGCCAACGGTCTCCCAGAGGGTGTTGGCCCAGTAGTCAGGCTCGGTCAAGTATCCAGTTTCAGGCATCCTGCCCCCCGTGACGGCCCAAGCCGTTGATTTCTTCTGGCTTCATGACGCCAAAAGCGAACTAACACATCTGACGGCCCCCTTCGCACTCCGTCAGCGCGGACGGAGATGGACGCTCCGCGCTCAGAGTCGGACGAAGCGATGCCGTGCCCTTGCCCTCCGAGAGTCCCTGCGAGGAGCCACCGTTGGACTCACATCTACTTCAACATGCGTCCGTTCAGACTCATGGCATTAGACTCCACACCGTCCACGGTGCGGAGAATCCTCGGCTGAGTCATGACGCCCGAGTGGTTTGCGACCACGTAGAGATCCCCCACCACGCCGCCGGCAGAACCCTCGTTCACCATTCGCCAGAACAGGAGCGAGCCCATCGGCTGGCCGGGCTTGAGGCGTCCCGCGAACAGTTTGGGGGACGTCCCGTTCGAGGCATCCATGTTGAGGGCAGTGGCCGCACCGAACTCTAGGCCGAACAGGTAGGCGTCGGCAGCCGTAGTGTCCATGACTTCATCGAGCGGCTTGAAGTAGATCGGCGAAGTGGCCACTCCCAGGGTGAAATTAGTACCCGAGTCCTGGCTTGCTCGCCGGAAGAAAAAGCTGAGGCTGTCCACTCCGCCAGGAATGACGAGCGCCCCTTCGGCGCGAGTGATTTCGACTCCGCTAGTGGCCAAATGCCACTTGCGTGTATGTTCCCACTGAAACGCGCCGGTTCCGATCCATGAAGACATGTCTTTTATGCTCCCTCACGCAGGCTAAACGATGCGCGTTGTGGAAGCCATGGCACTCAGATAGCGTGTACGCCATGTTACAAAAACGACCCTCTCATTATCAGCCCGACGCCCGGCCCAGGCCGGATGTGCGTGATCAGCGGATGGCCGAGCTCGAGAACGTGGGTGAACCCCCACCGTTCCTCCCGGTAGAGGCCGCTGGCGTCCGGGCCGGGGCGGAGAGACGGCGAGGTCGTCCGGCACTCGTCCTACTCGCTTGTCAGCGAGCGCACCGCACAGGGAGATCGAGTAGCAGACCGACTGACAGCGCCCGTCCCGAGCGTCACCACGGGCGGTTGAGCAGAGAGCGACGCTTCTCCACCTGCCTGGGGGTCAGCTACGTGCAGCTCCGCCCTCGTCCCGGGGAGCGTCTGCGAGACTGTCATGCAGGCCGCGATCAAGAATGGCGACCTGGCGCTCCTCCGAGAGGCGGCGGGATGAGGTCGGTTCCGTCCGAGCCCAACAGTAGAGCGTGCCGTCCGACCGGGCACCGCACGTTTGGGTGAGGCCTGGCGCCAAGCCGATCCACTCCCCTGGCGGAACGGCGGTCTCGCCCGCGTCGCCCCCCCCCCCGGCACACCCCCTCCCCGTCCATCTTGACCGCGCAGGTGGGTTCAGCCCGGCGCTGACGGTGAGCCAGGGCCCAGGGCCCCACACATCCCCGACGGAGGCGTCCGAGTCCGCTGATTCGCCAGCGGGAAGCTCCGCCCGACGACGTAGCAGAAAACCGCCTTGGCCCGCGCCAGGGGCGCGCAAGGCGGCCGGGCGCCCCGACCGGCCGGTCCCGCCCGTGCTCCAGCCCCTGGAGCGCGCGCGGACCGAGCGCGAACGCGCGAGCCTGGAGCCGACCCGACGGCGGCGCCGCGCCGCCGGGGCGCCCGCACTCACCTCACCGCACCCTCACGGCACCCAATTCTCCACCCACTCCCACGTCGCGTGGATGGGTGGCAACAGCGCCACGCCCATACCCGCCCAGATCTTCCACTCCCGCCCGAGCGCCCGTGACGTGCGCCGGGCCTCGAGGATGCCCGACCAGAACAGGGCCAGGCACACGATCTCCAACGCGCCGCCGAACAACGGCACGAAGGGCGCGATGGGGGACGTGGGCGGCAGGAAGAGCTGCCGGATCATCCCCGTGCCGAGCGCGAGGACGCCAGCGCCCAGCAACCATCGGCCTTCCGGGACCGCGCGTTCCGGCTGGGGATGCAGGAGGCCCGCGCCCCGCCAGTGACGGAGCAGGAGCGCCCACACCGCCACGCCGGCCGCGCCGACGGTCACCGCGGCGAGCAGCGGGCCCTCCTCGAAGCGCGCGCGGGACAGCAGCCGGCCGTCGGCCAACGGCTGGAGCCCCACCATCACCAGCGGACGGACATCCTCCGGGGCGAGCACGCGGGGGGTCACGCTCACGAGCACCGCGCCGATCGCCGTTCCGGTGGCCGCGGTGAGGATGAGGGCGGCGACCCGCTTGAGCAGGGCCTCCTCGGGGGTGAAGGGTGACACGGGACCCGGAGGTCCGGCGGGAACCAGCTCGGCGCCCAGCCGTGACCGCGCCGCCTGGAGCGCGCGCAAGAGCTCGGTCGCGTCGGTATAGCGACGGTCGATCGGGGCGAGCGCGCGGCGGACGATTGGATCGAGCGCCGGACCCACGGAGTCGAGCGCGCCGACGGGGAGGGCGCCGGTGACACATTGGTAGAGCACGGCGCCGACGGCGTACAGATCCATGCGCGGATCGGGGGGAGCGCCCGCCAACGCCTCCGGCGAGAGGTACGCGGGGGTGCCGATCAGCGCGCCGGTCCGGGTGGTGCCGGGGGTGTCGAGCAGGCGCGCGATGCCGAAGTCGGCCACCTTCACCTGGCCCGCGTCGTCGAGCAGGATGTTCTCGGGCTTCACGTCCCGGTGCACGACCCCGTTCGTGTGGGCGAAGGCGAGCGCCTCGCACACCCCGATGCCGATGTCGATCGCCCGCGCGGGCGAGAGCGGGAGGACCGCGGCGAGCGCGAGGCCGGACACGTACTCCATCACGATGTACGGGAGGCCCTCGTCCTCCCCCACGTCGTACACCGCCACGATGCGGGGGTGTTGGAGGCGCGCCATCAGCCGCGCTTCCTGGACGAAGCGGGCCACGAAGGCCGGGCGCTCGGCGAGCGCGTCGGAGAGGTACTTCACGGCGACCACGCGATCGAGCCCCCGGTGCCGGGCCCGCCACACGGTCCCCATCCCGCCGCGGCCGATCTCCTCCAACAGATCGAAGGGGGTCGACGCGCCCGCGCCGCTTCCCGCCGGCCCGGTCAGCAGGCACCGCGCGCACACGCCGCTCGGGCCGAACGGAGCGCCGCAGCGCGGACAATCCGCGGCGTAGGTGGGGTTCACGCGCGTCCGAGGAAGGCGAGCAGGTCGGCCATCTCGCGCTCGGCGTCTTCGGGCCGGGACACGGTCTGGCGGACCTCCTCCACCACCAGGGCGCGGTACCGCACGCGCGCGCGGTGGAGGAAGGCCTTGAGCTGCGGGATGGACATGCCCGACTCCGCCGCGGCCTCGCGGTAGGCGGGGGCCACGCCGGGCCCGAAGAAGCGCAGCAGGACATCGAACGAGCCAGCGCGGGCCTCGTCACGATGCTCCTCCCCGAGCCGCGCGAGCGCCCGCTCCATCAGCTGGGCGGCCCAGAGGTGGGTGTAGGCGTCCTCCGGCGAGGCGACGGCGGCCGCCAGTGCCCGCTCCCCGACCTCGGTGTCGAGCGGGACGTGCCGCGCACCGCCCCCGCGCTTCTTCGCGGTCTGGGCGGCGTGGCGGTTCACGAGGTGGTGGTCGAGGCAGGCCTTGAGCCAGCCGCGGAGCCGCCCGAGCCCCGGATCGAGGGTGCCCGGAAACTGGCGCTCCAACAGGTCCGCGAACAGGTCCTGCACCACCTCCTGGGCATCCTCCTCGTTCAACCCCTTGCGACGCGCGTAGACGTAGAGGGGAGTCCAGTACGCCGCGAGCAGCTCGTCCAGGGCCGCCCGCCGCGCCGTCGCGTCCCCCCGCGCCTCCGCGATGAGGGTCCATCGCGTAACGGGAAAGGCCGCGCTCGAACCGGGGGAGGACATGGGCGGGAGCGTACTTGCCGGGGCGGAGGGGGTCAACGCGCGGAGCGCGTGCCCGACCACCCGGATACGCCGCCTCCATGGACATCGACGGCATCTGCGCGATCCTCGGTGACGAGGCGGCCGCGCTGCTCGGCGGGATCGGTGGCGTCCGGCCGCGCGCTCGCCTCCTCCCCGGCCCCGACTACGTCGACCGCGTGTGGGGTGGCGGCGACCGCTCCCCCGCGTGGCGCCGCAACTTCCAGGCCCTGTTCGACGCGGGGCGGCTCGCGGGCACCGGGTACCTCTCCCTGCTCGACATGGTCGGCCCCATCGATGATCCCTGCCGCTTCGCGGAGCTCGCGGTCGACGGCGGATGCAGCGGCCTGGTGCTCGATGCGCGGCACCTCGACGCGGTGGCGCCGCGCTTCGCCCACCGCGTGCCGCTCGTGGTCGGCCTCCCGGTCGACGCGGACGCCGCCACCCTCCGCCGGGTGCGCGATCTGGGCGTGGTGGGCGTCGAGGTCGCCGTCTCCCCGGATCTCGGCGGCACGGACCTCGACGGCACCGGCCTCGACGCGACCACGCTCGTGGCCCTCGCCTCCGCCGAGGGGCTGCCCGCGTTCTTGTCTCCGCACGTGGCCGCCGCCGAGCCGGGGGTGACCGGCGCCCTCGCGGGCTACGGCGCGGCGATGGTCAGCGTGGACCTCGCGGGTCCGCCCGCCTTTCGCCCGCGCCCGAGCAAGGCGCTCGGATCGCTCGACGCGGGCAGCGCCGACGTACGCGGGCCCGACGGGGGCTCGATCATCGCCGAGAGCGTCGGCCCCGCGCTCACGACGCTCCGCGCCGGCTTCGGCCGCGCCGGCCGGGCGGTCACGCTCGGGACGGTGCCGTGGGGCGGCGATCCGCTCCGCCGCGCGCTCCGGGGCGCCGTGCTCCAGAAGCGCGCGGGCGGCTTCGGCCTCGTGGCGGGGCTCGCGGCCACGGCGCGCCCCTTCGACGACGCCGTGGCGCTGCTCCACGCGGTGCAGGACGTGTATGCCTGCGGGGCGATCACGCTGGCGGGCTGACGGCGTACCGCCGGGGGTCACCCTCCGCGCCTCCGCCCTACAGCAGCTGGTACCCCTCGGACAGCCCCACCTCCCGCAAGTACGCACCGGCCGCGCGCGGGGGCCGCCAGCCGGGCCGGAGGCGCTCGATGCGGACCACCCCGCGCCCCGTCGCGAGCTCGACCCCATCGTCCAGCCGCACGATCGTGCCCGCGTCGAAGCCCTCGGGGGTCACGTCCGACACGACCCGCGCGTCCAACAGGTACACCGCGTTGTCGCCGACCTGGGCGCGCGCCCCGCCCCACGGCCCCGCGCAGCCGCGCACGCGCGCCGCGATCCGCGCGGCGGGGTGGGCCCAGAGCACGTAGGCCTCCTGCGGGCGGAACCGGCCCGCGATCAGGGGGCGCTCGAGCGGCACGGCGGGCGCGCCCGCGACAAGAGCCTCCCAGCCCTCGTCGAGGGCCTCGACCGCGCGCGTCGTGGCGTAGTCGAGGAGGGCCTCCGCGTCGGCGCCCTCGGGCACGTCCAGCGAGCGCCGTGCCCAGCTCCCCCCGCCGTCCGGCGTCACCAAGGCCACGCCCCACGCGCCGCCCTCGAGCAGCGCGCGGTTCACATCGGGCGAGCGCGCGCCCGGCGGAGCCAGCACGCGCAGCATCGGCCCCTCCCCCCGGGTGGGGCGGGCGTCCGGATCGAGGTCGAGCACGATGTCGGCGGGAACACGTCCGATCGCGATTCCGTTCGCCCGCGCCAACCCCCGCACGGGGGCGAACCAAGGGAGGGACTCGTCCTCCTCACCGGGGTCGAGGCCGACCACCCGAACGGCGCGCCTCTCCAGCAGATATGGCACGACGACGCGCGCGAGGCGCGTGGCCCCGAGGATCTGGACCCGCAGCCCCATGACACTCCCCGCTTTCCCTCCTAACCTCGGCGGTGTATAGGGGCGCCCCGAATGGACTCCGGATGGGACCCCTGATGGACCACGACCGCGGATGAGCTCCCATCCTCCCGGCTTTTATGGGCGGCTCGCGCAGATGGTGCTCCGCCACCGTGGCGCCACCCTCGCGATCGTCGCCTTCGTGACGGTGCTCGCGGCGTTCTTCGCGGTCGGCCTCAAGGTCGACAGCGACATCCTCGAGCTGATGCCGGAGGACGAGCCGTCCACCCAGGCGCTCAAGCGACTGGACAAGCAGGAAGGCGGCATCAACTTTCTCACGATCGCGGTGGACGCGGAGGACAGGGAGAAGCGGGACGCCTACCTGGCCGACCTCGCGGGCCGTCTCCGCGCGCTCCCCGAGGTCGACTACGTCCTCTACGAGCTCGATCCCGCCGTGGCGTTCCGGCTCGGCCTGCTCCAGGTGCCGCAGGCCGACCTCGAGATCATCCGTGACCGCCTCCGCTCGGCCATCGCGCTCGGCCCCGCCGCCCTCTCTCCCTTCATCTCGGCGCGGCTCCTCGGCGATCTCGGCCCGCTGACCACCAAGCTCCAGTCCGCCGCCCAGCCGATCCTGCTCAACAGCGGAGATCGCATGGGCAGGATGGTCGTGCGCCCCAAGGGCTCGGCGCACAACCTGCCCTTCGCACGCGTGTTCATGGCCAAGGTCGACGCGACGATCATCGCCTCCGATCCGGCGGGCCACGGCGTGACCATCCCGTGGATCGGCGGCGCCTATCGCCACAATGTCGAGGACTACGAGGGCATCGTCCGCGACATCGGCTGGATCACCGCCGCGAGCTTCGTGATGGTGCTCGTCATCATCGCGGCCGCGTTCCGCTCGCCGCGGTCGCTCGGCATCATCTTCGTCCCGCTCATCGTCTCCAACTTGTGGACCGTCGGGCTCGCCGGCGCCACCGTCGGGTCGCTGAACACCTTCACGTCCTTCGTGAATGCCGTGCTCATCGGCCTCGGCGTCGAGTTCGGCGTGCACCTCTACGCGCGCTACCGCGAGCTGCGCGTGGCCGGGCACCCGGTCGAGGAGTCGGTGATCCGCGCGTGGGACCTCGTCGGCAGCGCGTGCACGGCCGCCGCGCTCACCTCCGCCGCGGGGTTCGCCGCGCTGCTCGCGGCCCACTTCGACGGCTTCCGGCAGCTCGGCTGGCTGCTGAGCTTCGGGCTCCTGTTCTGCCTCATCGCAGAGCTCGTCTGCATGCCGCTCATGCTCGTGTGGCTCGACCGCGAGCACATCGCGCCGCGGCCGCACACGCGGCACCGCCACAAGAACCGCCGCCGGCGCCCCGCCTCCTACGCGATGGCGCCCATGGCCCTCATCGTGCTCGGCATCTTCACCATCGTCTCGGCGATGTTCATCCCGCGCATCCAGTTCGAGTTCGATCTGTCCGAGCTCCGCCGCTCGGGCCTCGCCTACGAGGACCTCTCGGACAGCGAGAAGGCCCTGGCGCGAGACTCCTACTCGCCGCTCGTGGTCAGCTTCCCGAGCGCCGAGGCGCTCGACGCCGCGTACGAGAACATCAAGGCGCGCATCGCGGACGGGCGCTTCCCCGAAGTGGCGACCGCCCTCTCGATCCGCACCGCCATCCCCGCGGACCAGGAGTCCAAGCTCGTGCTCCTCCGGGAGATCGTGGCGCTCGGCAAGGACGCGAACGCCGCCTACCTCCCGCCGCAGGTGCGCGAGAACCTCGCGCGGCTCTCGGACGTGCCGCTCGACAAGCTGACCCCGGCGGACCTGCCCGCGGCCCTGCAGCACATCCTCGGCGCGAGCGGCGGGCACCACCGCCTGCTCCTCCTGCCCTCGGGGAACATGTGGGACATGCGCGAGGCCGCGGCCCTCGCCCAGGCCGTGAAGCGCGAGCTCCCCGACTCGGAGGTGGCCGGGGAGTACCTCACGCTCGGCGTGCTCTACGACCTGATGCGTCGGGACGCGCCGGTCATCGGCGCCATCGCTCTCGGGCTCGTCATCCTCTTCACGCTCCTCGACCTGCGCTCGGTTCGCGCCACCGCCGGCGCGATCGCCGTGCTGCTCGCCGGCGTGGTCTGGTGGGGCGCCCTGCTGGTGGCCGCCGACATCAAGATCTCGATCGTCAACTTCGTCGGCATCCCGATCGTGCTCGGCATCGGCATCGACGTGATGATCCACCTCATCCACCGGATGAAGCAGGAAGGGCCGGGGCGCATCCAGAAGGTGCTCGCCACCACCGGGTGGGCCGCGGCGCTCGGCACGTTCACCACGGTCGTGGCCTTCGCGGCGCTCTCCCTCGCGTCTTCCCAGGGCATCCGGTCGCTCGGCCTGCTGGTCCTCCTCGGGGAAACCGCCGTGACCCTCGCCGGCTTCGTGCTCGTCCCGCTCGGGTTCGCCACCGCGTGGCGCCTCCAGGGGCGCAATCCCAGCTCCACGGAAGACACGAACCCGGGGTAGAATAGGGGGATGTTCGCTTCCCTGCTGCTCCTCGCCTGCGCCGACAAGCCCGACACCGACACGACGGGTGACACCACGGGCGGCGACACCGCCGGGGATGGCGTCTGCCACGGGGGGCCCGACATCCTCCTCGCCGCGCCCGCGGAGGGGGCGACATACGCCTACGGAGAGGTCGTGACCCTCGACGGCAGCGGCACCTCGGCGATCGGCGATGTCGTCGAATTTCTATGGGCCGTCAACGGCGACCTCGTCCAGGTCGGCGCCAGCGGCACGTGGACCGCCGATGTCTCGGGCGCGCTCCTGCTCACCTTCCAGGGGGAGGACAGCTGCGGCATCACCCAGGAAGACGTGTACATCAGCGTCGGCGCCCCGGACCCGGACGACACCGGCACCCCGGACGACACGGGGGTCGTGCCCGCCGAGGCGAGCGTGACCCCCTTCGGCGCCGAGGCCGGCCTGCCCGCGGGCACCTGGAGCGCGCTCTCGGTCGGCGCCGACGGCATCGTCTGGGCCGCGAGCACGGCCGGCCTCGTCCGGCTCGACCCCGCGCTCGGGACCTCCCGCGTGTACGGCGCGGCGGACGGCCTCCTCTCCGACAGCCCCACCGCCGTGCTCGCCCACAGCAACGGCAGCGTGTGGGTCGGCCACGTCGGCACCGTCGAGCGCCAGGGAGAGCAGATCTCGGTCTCGGCCGATGGCACGCTCACCGTGCTCCAGCCCATCGACTACACCGAGTCCAGCGAGATCCTCGCCGTGCTTCGCCTGCGTGAACAAGCGTGGGGCGCGGGCGCGGGGGACGTGTGGATGGGCACGAACGAGGGGCTGTGCCTCTGGGACCAGGACGTCGCGCGGTTCGCCGAGCACGCCCATCCCACGCACCCGCATGGGTACAGCGCGGGCGTGGCCTTCTCCGCCGACGGCGATGTGTGGAACGGCGATGCGTACCAGCTCTCCCGCTGGCGCTACTCGAATGACGGTGACCTCTCGCCGAGCGCCGACCTGCTGGAGACCGTCCCGACCTGGCCCGTCCAGATCGAGGAGCCGCTGACGATCACCGATCTGGACATCGACGGGGACACCCTCTGGGTCGCCTCGTCGCTGTTCGGCGTCGCGCAGGTGTCCGTGGGAGCAGAGGCCGGCGGCAGCCCGGTGAACCTCTACGCCGAGCCCGCCACCGCGCGCGCGGTCCGCGCCGACGGCCTGGGCAACGTGTGGATCGGCGGCGACTCCGGCCTCTACCGGTGGGACGGCACCCTGCTCAACGTCGTGACCGGTGACTGGGTGCCGGCGGACGGCGTGCAGCAGATCACGGTCGACCGGTCGGTTGACCCGGCGGCGGTGTGGTTTGGGACGTCGGCGGGGTTGGTTCGGGTGATTGGGGTGCCGGGGTAGGGAGCGACTGCGCGATCGCTTCGAGCACGTCCGTCATCCTCCCGAGGATCCTGGCCGTACCGAAGCGAAGCACCTCGACTCCTTGTCCCGCCAACCACGCGGTTCGTCGATCGTCGTAATCGTAGCGATCCGCGTGTTCCGCGCCATCCACCTCGATAGCGAGCCTCGCGGCGTGACAATAGAAATCGAGGATGTAGGGACCGAAGGGCACCTGCCGACGAAACTTGAAGTTCAGCAGCCGACGACTCCGCAGTTGGCCCCACAGGATCCGCTCCGGCTCGGTGGCCGCACCCCGTAGGGCCCGGGCGCGCTCGAGCATCAACGGGTCGTTCATACTCGGGCGCTATCGCGGCGGAATGTCGCTTGCCAGAGGGGGCCTCTGGGGCCTCGGCGCACCCCTCATCCGTCGCTCGCCAGAGGCGAGCGACACCTTCTCCCTGGGGGAGAAGGG
>JAUXQH010000071.1 GCA_030685065.1 Pseudomonadota bacterium
GTAGCGGTCGATGAACTGCTCGGGGTCGCGGATGCCCATCCGGCGCCAGGCGTCGGGGTCGACGTACTGGATGAGGTTGTAGAACTCGAGCGGGCTGTTCTTCGCCGGGGTCGCGGAGAGCAGCAACACGCCGGTCCCGCCGGTGCGCTTGCGCACGGCCGCACACCGGAAATCCAACTGCCAAGCCCGCTTGGATCCGTCGCCGGGGTTCCCCATGAATCGTGGCACGCCGCCCTCGCGGTCCTCTGGCAGGTACAGATTTTTGTAGTTCTGCGCCTCGTCCACGATCAGCATGTCGACGCCGATGTCGTCCCACGCGATGCCGGGGTCGTACTCCCACCCGTCAGCGAGCTCCATCTGCTGCGCGACCCAGGCGGCGATGCCCTCGCGGAGGATGGCCTCGTCTCGCTCGGACAGCTTCTTGCGCTTCGCGGCGTTGCGACGCCGGAGCGCCACTTCGCGCTGGATCGCCTCGGTCTGCTCGGCGTAGGCGCGGACAGCCTTCTCGTTCATGCGCGTGCGGCCGAGCGCCGTGTACGTGAGCAGCACCACGTCGTACTCGCCGGCCTGGAAGCGGGTCCACTTCTCCGCGCGCTCCTGCGGCGTGTCGGTGTCGCTCGTGGCGAAGCCCTTGCGGTCCCCGCGGCTGATCACCTTCTTCTTCGAGCCGATCACCGCGATGCGGTAGTCGGGGAGCACGCGCTGGATGTCCGCGTACCACTTCCAGATGATGGAGTTGGGAACCAACACCACCGGACGCTTGCACCACCCCTCCTGCCGGGCGCGCGCGAGCACGCCGATGCCGGTGTAGGTCTTGCCGACGCCGACATCGAAGGCGAGCAGCCCGCCGCGGTTGGCGAGGATGCGCCGTGCGCCGGCCACCTGGTGGGCGTGGAGGCGCGGCCCGTCCTTCTTCCAGCGAGCGATGGCGAGCGGCTCGGCGGTGTAGGTGGGCGCGATGTAGCCGCGGAACTGGCGGTTGTAGGCGTTCTCGATGGTGAGTCGCCGCTCGGGCGTGGCACCCGCCCAGCCCTTGAAGCTGGCGTCCCACTCGGCTGCCTTCTTCATCCGGATCTTGTCGATGTCCTTCTCGTTGTCGTCGTCGAACTTCTTGGACGGCGAGAAGAGCGTCTTGTCGTGGTTGATCCAGCCCACGATCAGCAGCACCTCGGGGTGCAGCTCCCGGTCCTTCTTGCTGAGCTCGTCGTACTGCCAGCCGCGCGGCACAACCAAGCCACCCTGGCGGACGAACTCGACGTCGTCGTACCCGGTGTAGGTGGTGTTCACCCAGGAGGCGACCAAGTCGAGCGGGAGCCAACCCTGCCGGGCCGACACACCCTCGATGTCGTCGAAGATGGCAGGCTTGATGACCTCGAGGAGCCGCTGGACCTGGGACTTCGCCTGCGCGTCCTCGGCGCGCGCCATCGCGCGGTCCATCTTCGGCCAGAGGGAGCCGGAGAGGTAGACTTCGGCGGGGAACAGCTCGTTCCAACTGTCACCATCGAGGCACCAGCCGGCGGCGAGCACCTTCGCCCGCACCTGCTCCGGCGCGAACGCTCCGCCGAGGCTCGCGTGGTAGTCGAGGAGCTCACGCAGCGAGAGCATCCGCGCGTGCCGGTAGAGGTGCTCGGCCTGGGCGACCACGTCGTCGGCCCGACCGGCGAACCGCGGCTCGATGGCCGGCGGCTTGTTGCGGAGGCCGGCGATCAGGTGCCCGGCGCGGTCGAACGCGGAGAGGAAGCGCTCGGCGCCCGTGGTTCCACCGCGCGCCAGCTTGACCAGCTCGATGCTCGCGTGAGGGTTGCCGTTCGCGCGGACCCAGGCGGCGAGGCCTTCGTGGAGCTCCGGCCAGAGGAGCGGGGGCTCCTCGGCGCTCTCGGCCGCGACCAGCGCGAGGTAGCGGTCGACGCGCAGCCCGAGGAGGACGGCGCTGGCGAGCTCGCGCGGGAGGTTGGTGACGTCGGCGTCCGTGGCGCGGGTGACACCCACGCGCCCGGCGGCACCCGGGGCGGCCTGGCGCGACGGGAAGGCGATGACCTTGCAGTCGCCGCAGATCGGGCGCTCGACGAGCGCGGGGAGCCCGGTGAACTCCCCCTGCACCTGGTAGCCCCAGCGCGGCTTGGTGGTCTGGTCGTCCTCGCCGTGGTCGTCGCCGACCTCGCGGCCGAGGATGTGGCGGGGGTACTCCTTGAAGTAGGCCCCCGAGACGATGCCGGC
>JAUXQH010000100.1 GCA_030685065.1 Pseudomonadota bacterium
GGCGATCCTCCTCTACGGCGACCAGCGCGGCCTCCTCCCGCTCCGGGAGGATCTCGCCGCCGAGGCCGATCTCGAGGCGGACGACGTCCTGTTGACCGCCGGCGCCGCCATGGCGTTGTTCCTCGTCGCCGTGACCGTGCTGGGGGACGGCGGCCACCTCGTCGTGGTCCGCCCGAACTATGCGACCAACCTCGAGACCCCCTTCGCGCTGGGGGTGCCGGTGACCCACCTCGATCTGCGCTTCGAGGAGGGCTATCAGCTCGATCTGGCGCGGGTCGCCGCCGCCCTGCGCCCCGACACGCGCTTGATCTCGGTGACGACGCCCCACAACCCGACGGGCGTGGAGATGGACAGCGCCACGCTCCACGGGTTGGTCGCGCTCGCCGAAGCCCATGGTTGCCACCTCCTCGTCGACGAGACCTACCGGGACATGGCCGGATCGCCCGTCCCCATCGCCGCGTCGCTCTCCCCGCGCGTCCTCTCGGTGGCGAGCGTGTCCAAGACCTACGGCGTCCCCGGGATCCGCCTGGGTTGGGTCTTGTGCAAGGACCGCGCCCTCCAAGCGCGCCTGCTCGCGGCAAAGGAGCAGGTCGTGCTGACCGGGAGCGTGTTGGACGAGACCGTCGCCCTGCACGTGCGGCGCAGACGGAGGGAGTGGTTGCCCGGGATCCGCTCCCACCTCGCGTCCCAACGTGCGATCGTGGACGCCTGGCTCGCGACCGAGCCGCGCATCGCGTGGGTCCCGCCCACCGGCGGAGTCGTCGGCTTTCCCCGCATCGTCGCGCCGGTCGACACGGACACGTTCTACGCGCACCTCGCCGAGGCGGGCGTCCACGTTGGGCCCGGGCGGTGGTTCGACCAGGATCCGCACCACTTCAGGCTCGGGTGGGGATGGCCCACCGCCGAGGAGCTCCGCTTCGGCCTCGCGACGATCTCGGCCGCGTTGGACGCCGCCGCGCGCTGAGGCCTAGCCGATCTTCACGGCGGGTTACCCAAACCCGCCGTGAAGCCGGCGATCCGGAGGCGGACCGTTCCGAGAGGCTCCGTGTTGGCGCTGGGCGCAAACACGGAGGCTCTCGGAAACGGAGTTTCGCCGACCGGAAACGACTAGTCAGAACGCGCTTGGGCGTTCTGACTACGCCTGCTCCTTCAGCCACGCCGCGAGCACCGGCCAGAACCGTCGGGCCTCCTCGACGGGGGCCATGTGGCCGGCGCCCTCGAACACGTGGAGCCGGGCGTCGGGGAGCGACTCGGCGAGGATGCGACACACCGCGCGTGCCGCCATCGGGGAGCGGGTGCCGGACATCAAGAGGGTGGGGGAGGGGATGCGCCACTCCTCCGCGGTCAAGGTCACGGCCATCAACGCGCGCACCTCGAGGAAGGTCTTCCGGCCGACGGCCGCCAGGGCCTCCTGACGGGCGGGCGCCAGCCGGCTCCACGCCCCGGCCCCGCCCCAGTAGTCGATGAAGCGGCCCATCCAGCGCACGTCGCCGCCGGTCGCGGCGTCGAGGAACGTGCCGTCGTCCGTGCTGGCGAGATCGGCCTCTCCCTCCGGGTCCCGCCCCACGAGCACGTGGAAGGCGACCGGCTCGTAGAGGGCCAGCGATCGCACGCGCGTGGGGGCCTCCCTCGCCGCGAGCATCGCGAGGACGCCGCCGTAGGAGTGGCCGACCAGGTGGACGGGGGCCTCCGCGTACTCGATGACGGCGCGGACGACCGCGAGGTCCGCCTCGAGGTCGAATCGGTCGAAGTCCGGCCACGGGTCGGACTTCCCGTAGCCGAGCAGGTCCGGGGCGAGGACGCGATGCTCCTCCGCCAACCGCGGCACGATGGGGCCCCACTGCTGGGCGCTCAACCCGGAGGAGTGCACGAGCACCACCGGGGGCCCGCGCCCCCGATCCAACACAGCGATCTGGCGGCCGCCTACCAACATCGTTCAGCCCGCCGCGCCCACGTAGCGGACCTCGATCCGCGCGCCCCTTGCGTCCGATCGCAGGTCCGAGCTCACCGAGCCCCACGCGAACGTGAACCGGAGGGGTCCGGGCTGCGGCGGGGGCGCGTACATCAGCTCGTGGACGCTGTTGGCGAACCACTCGCGCACGATTGCGTCCTGGTAGTCCTTTCGGGCCGCTTCCCAGGCGCGCGCGCCCTCCAGCCCCTCGGCGGGGCGGCGGATCGCGTAGCAGAGCTCCAGCCACGCGAGCTGTCCGCCGGGAATGCACGCGGTGACCACGAGCGAGCGGCCACGGGTGTCATCGGCCTCGCGGACCCACATCCCGCCCCCGCTGGCGCGCCAGTTGCGCCCCGACGGGGCGCGCTGATCGATGAAAATGGAGTCGGGACCGATACTCTCGTCCGCGAGGCGCAAAACGCCGGTGTCGCGGACGATCACCACAACACGGGGTTGGTGGTCGCGCCCCACCACGTGCCGGAGAGCGCGTCGTTCTCGGAGGGGCGCCCGTTCGATGCGTCCATCACCAGCACGCGGCCGGCGGACGTGAAGCCGAGCAGCTCTCCGTAGGCGTAGCCGAGGCCGAAGATGCTCGTGACCCCGATGGTGCCGCGGCGGCGCGCGGTGCCCGTGTTGGGGTCGACCTGGACGAGGGAGTCCCCTCCGGTCACGGTCCAATACAGCATTCCGTCCGGAAGCCCGACGATGTCGCCGGAGGTGTTGTATTCGCCCTCGCGCACGAGCGGCGTGAGCGCGCCGGTGCGGGTGTCGACGAAGGATACGGCGCTCCCGGCGCCGACGAGGCGCCCGTCGGACACGAAGGTGAGGCCGGTCATCTCGTCGTCGAGGTTGGCGACGAAGGTGCACTCGGCCGTGTTGGGGTTCACCCGGTAGAGCGCCGAGTAGCTGCCGCCGTACATGATCCCGCTCAGATCGATCGCGATGTCGGTCATGCCGCCGTCGATCGGGCGTGAGCCCTCCTCGAACTCGCCGATGCGCGTCGATACGCCGGAGGCGGGATCGTAGCTGAAGAGCGTCGAGGACGTGTTGATGTACACCGCCTCCGTCGCGACCTCCCCCGTGTCCACAACGACGACGGTGTCGGTGTCCTCGGTCTCGCCCGTGTCCGGGAGGGTGCCGGTGTCCTCCGCCGGGGTGCCGGTGTCCTCGGACGGCTCGGGCTTCGGATCCTCGTGCTTCGACGAGAGATCGTACTCGGAGCACCCCGCGAGGAGCCCCGTGAGATGACTGGTGACGAGGAACAATCGCATGGAGGGATCCGGCGCGACATGCGCGCGTTAGAAGCGTCGGCCTCTGGAGGGGCCGTTGAAAGCACGTGTAATACGTCGACCGCGAGCCCGGCGCACCTCGTCCGGTGACGGCGCCGCGGACCTTCAGACGCGGGGGGATTGAGCGTGGGGGCTGATGAGTTGAAGCATGAATGTGGCGTCTTCGGGATCCTCGACGATCCCGACGCCGCACGGCTCTGCTACCTCGGGCTGCACACGCTGCAGCACCGCGGTCAGGAGGCCGCGGGGATGGTGTCGCGTCGTGAGGGCCAACTACACGCCCATCTCGGCGCGGGCCTCGTGCAGGAGGTGTTCGACGAGCCCTCGCTGCGCGCCCTCGAGGGGGATGCCGCCATCGGCCACGTCCGCTACGCCACCACGGGCGGCAGCGACTCGCGGAACATCCAGCCATTCCTGGTGCGGACGAAGGAGGGGCAGGTCGCGGTCGCCCACAACGGGACGTTGACCAACGCCGAGGCGCTGCGAACGGAGCTCGAAGAGCGCGGTTCCATCTTCAGCTCGACCTCGGACACGGAGGTGATCCTCCACCTCCTCGCGGCGAGCGACCAGAAGACCTTCATCAATCGCCTGGTCGACGCCCTCCGGCGCGTCGAGGGCGCCTACTGCCTCCTGTTCCTCACGGCGCGCCGAATGGTCGCGGTGCGCGATCCGCACGGGTTCCGGCCGTTGGTGCTCGGGCGCCGAGGAAACGCCTGGATCGTGGCCTCGGAGACCGCCGCGATCGAGTTCGCGCAAGGGCAGGTCGTGCGGGAGATCGAGCCCGGCGAGATGGTCATCCTCGAGGACGATCGCGTCGAGTCGATCCGCCCCTTCCCGCGGCAGCCACGCCGCGCCTGCATCTTCGAGCTGGTGTACTTCGGGCGCCCGGACACCACGCTGTTCGGCCGTGAGGTCTACCCGGCGCGCGTTCGTATGGGCGAGATCCTCGCGCGCGAGTTCCCCGCGAAGGCCGACATCGTCATTCCCGTGCCCGACAGCGGCACCCCGGCCGCGCTCGGCTTCGCTCGGCAGAGCGGACTTCCGTTTCATCTCGGGCTCCTCCGCAGCCACTACGTCGGCCGAACCTTCATCGAGCCGAGCCAACGCATCCGCGACTTCGGCGTGCGGCTGAAGCTCCAGCCCGTGAGATCCGTGGTGCAGGGGCGGCGTGTCGTCGTGGTGGACGACTCGATCGTCCGCGGCACCACCTCGCAGAAGATCGTGCGCATGCTCCGAGAGGCGGGCGCGGTCGAGGTCCACATGCGCATCTCGAGCCCGCCGATGACGGGCCCCTGCTACTACGGGATCGACACGCCGAGTCGCGAGGAGCTGGTCGCGCACCGCATGGACGTGGCGCGCACGCGCGTGTTCCTCGACTGTGACTCGCTCGCGTACCTCTCGATCGAGTCGCTGCGAGAGGCCGTCCAGGAGGACGGGACCCGGATGTGTGACGCCTGTTTCACCGGGAACTACCCCGTGCTCCCCGTCGAGCCGAAGCCGCCGGCGCAGCTCCCACTCTTCGATTCACCACCAGAAGAGTCGCAACCGGCCGAGCCGCGCGGTAGGCATCTGCTATAGTCCCGGGCCCATGCCGCACATCATCGGGATCGATCTGGGCACCACGAACACCGCGGTTGCCGTCTTGGAAAATGGCCGCCCGCGCGTGATCGAGGATGACCGTGGGTACAAGGTCCTACCCTCTGTCCTCTCCGCGAAGGGAGAGGGTCGCTTCGTCGTCGGTCAGGCCGCGCACAACCTGATCCTCACCCGGCCGGATCGCACGGTGTACGCCGTGAAACGGCTCATCGGGAGGCGCTTCGACTCGCCGGAGGTGCAGCGCATCATCAAGCGGGTCGGCTACCTCATCCAGGAGGGGCCGGACGGCGGCGTGCAGGTGCAGGTCGGCGACACGTGGATGACCCCCTCGGAGGTGGCCGCGGTCATTCTCCAGGTAGCGCGGGGGATCGCGGAGAAGGCGCTGGGCGAGCCGGTGGAAGAGGCCGTCATCACCGTTCCCGCGCACTTCAACCACGCGCAGCGGAAGGCGACCCTCGAAGCGGCGAGCATCGCCGGCCTGCGGTGCGACCGCATCATCAACGAGCCGACCGCGGCGGCGCTCGCCTACGGTCACCGTCGCAACGTCGATCGCACCATCGTCATCTTCGATCTCGGCGGCGGCACGTTCGACGTGAGCGTGCTGCATCTCTCGGGCGGACTCTACGAGATCCTCGCCACCAACGGGGACACGTTCCTCGGCGGCGAGGACTTCGACTTCCGCATCGTCGATTTTCTGGCCGACCAGATGCGGACCCGGACCGGCATCGACATCCGGCAGGACCGCGCGGCGCTCCAACGCGTGAAGGACGCCGCCGAGCGGGCGAAGTGCGAGCTCTCCTTCTCCGACAGCGCCACCGTCATCGTCCCGCACGTCGCCCCCGGTCACAACCTCGAGACCGTGCTGACGCGAACTCAGCTCGAGGACCTCTGTCGAGGCCTCGTGGAGCGATGTATCGAGGTCGCGCGCGACGCGGTGTCCGAGGCCGGCCTCGCCATCTCGGACATCGAGGATGTCATCCTCGTCGGCGGCCAGACGCGCATGCCGTTGGTGCGCGAGGCGGTGGCGGGGCTGTTCGGTCGTGAGCCGAGCCGAAGCGTGCACCCCGAGGAGGCCGTGGCGATCGGCGCCGCGGTCCACGCCGCCTCCCTCGGCGATGTCGAGGGCACGCCCGCCGTCCTGCTGGACGTGACGCCGTTCGACATCGGGATCGACGCCGCGGCCGGGATGTTCTCGCGGATCGTGCAAAAGAACGCGCGGATTCCGTGCACCGAGTCGCGCACGTTCGCGACGGCGCACGACAACCAGGAGACCGTCCGCATCACCGTGCGGCAAGGCGAGAGCCGGGTTGCCGAGGAGAACGAATTCCTCGGCGAGTTCCTGTTCGAGGGGCTCACGCCGGCGCCGAGAATGGAGACCAAGGTCGGCGTCACGTTCCGCATCGACGCGAACGGCATGCTCCACGTCACCGCGGTCGAGCCGACGACGGGAGAGAAGCGGAACATCGGGATCCGGAGCTACGCCGAGCGGACCCGCTCGATCGTGCGGCCCAACGCGCCGGGGGGGGGCCAGGCCGCGACGACGGTGTCCTTGCCCACCAAGGTGCCGGCGGGGGTGAAGAAGAAGGCGGGCTTCTTCGACCAGCTCTTCGGGGGTGGCGCAAAGAAGACGAAGGCGCCGGCGAACGCCCCGGCCAAGGCGGTCGAGGCCGCCAATCCCGTGAGCGTGCCGCTCGATCCGCTCGCCCTGGCGCCGCCTCCGGTCATCGCGGCGCTCCCCCCGCCGCCGGCCGAGCCGCTGGTGGACTTCGACTCCCTCCCGGCCGACGCGCTGCTCGCCGTCGAGGCGATGGAGGAGCTCGAGGAGGTCTCCCCCTACGAGATGCCGGACGATTTCGACGCGATGGAGGCGGATCTCTACAAGCCCTCCACCGCCTCGGCGAATTTCGGCCTGGCGGGCGCACACCAGGTGGGAGCCGAGGGGCGCAACGGGGATCCGTTCGCGGATCTGGGGACGCCGCGACGTCCAGCGCCCACGCCCACGCCCACGCCCACGCCCACGCCCACGCCCGCGCCCCCGTCGCAACGCGCTTCCGCCTCCGCGCCGACCACGTGGGAGCTTCCCGACGCGGAGAGCCTCGACGCGGACGATTTGTTCGGCGCCGACGCCGCCGAGCTTTTCGGAGACGCATTCGCGGAGGACGACGAGGATCCCCCGACAGACCCCGGGCTCAGCTTTCCCATCGCGGAAGGTGGCGTCACCGCGAGCGCGCCGGCGCGGCGCGATCCGCCGAGCGCGGGCCTGCACTTCGAGAGCTTGATCGAGGAGGGCTCGGATGACCCCGCCGCGCTGCCCGGGACCCTCGCCGGCGACCAGGACTTCGGCTTCGCCCTGGCCGACGCGTTCGAGGAAGGCGAGCCCGTTCTCGAGGCGAAAGGGCCCGACGCGTCGAACGGGGGGGACCGCTTCGGCTTCTCGCTCGCCGAGCACGGCGCTCCCGCCGTCAAGAATCCGGCCGACAAGAATCCGGCCGTAGAGAATCCGGCCGCGGAGAATCCGGCCGCGGGCAAGGCGCGGCCCGGCCCCGCGACTCGCGACGGGCGAGCGAGCCTCCGGGCGACCCAGCCCCGGCAGGCGGCCCCTCGTCGCCAGCACGACGACGCGACCGAGATCTTTTCCCGTTCGGGTGTCGACGATGAGGAGAGCGGGTTCGCCTTTCCGATGTTGGACGACGACTACCCGGAGGAGCGCGGCGCCGAGGCCAAGAAGGCGGTTCGCAAGCCTGCCCGTGTGAAGTTGCACTACCGCGAGCGCCAGCTCCTGGTCGCCGAGTACACCGAGAACCTCCGCCGGGGCGGGGCGCTCATTCGTACGGAGAAGCCGCTGGCCAGCGGGCGCGAGTGCGTGTTCGAGGTCAACGGGCCCGGCCTGGACCAGCCGCTCGTCATTCCGGCACGCGTGGCGCGGGTCCTGGCGGATGGAATGGAGGTCGAGTACCACCTCGACGATCTGCAACGTTCGGTGCTCCTCGCGCAGCTCGGCGTCTGAGCCGCGGTCCTCGCAACCCGGCAACGGCTCCACGGGTCCGGCCGGGATAGCAGCGTCGGATGCACGCTCAGCGACTTTTCCCACCGGGCGGGTCGCCCGGCGCGTCAGCGGCTCCCGCTCCCGACTCCGAGGACACCTGTGATCGCCTCGCGGGGGACTGGCAGATCTGGCAGCTCCGCCGAGGGCACCGGTTCTCGGCAGACGACATGTTGACCGCGTGGCTGGCCGCTGACGTGGCGCCCGCGGCGGTGGACCTCCTCGATCTCGGCGCGGGGATCGGCTCGGTGGGCCTGATGACCCTGTGGCGCATGGGGCCCGCGGCCCGGCTCCTCATGGTCGAGGCTCAAGAGGTGAGCCATGGCCTCGCACGGAAAACCGTCGAGACGAACGATCTGGCCGGGCGCGTGAGCCTGCGCCTCGGCGACCTGCGGGACCCGACCATCGTGACCGAGGCCGGGCGCTTCGACCTGGTGACAGGGAGCCCCCCCTACATCCCGCTCGGCAAGGGCGTCGTATCGCCGGTCGCGCAGCGCGCGGCGTGCCGGATGGAGCTGCGCGGCAGCATCATCGACTACGCGCAGACCGCGGCGCGCGCCATGAGCGCGGACGGATGGTTCGTCTCCTGTTTCGCCGCCGCCGATCCCCGGGGGGACGCCGCCTACGCCGCGGCCGGCCTTCACCTCCACGTGCGGCAGGAGGTCGTGTTCCGCGCGGGCCAGGCCCCGATGATCACGTTGTTCGCGGGCCGCCACGAGCCGGGGCCCCTCGACCGACGTGAGCCGCTGCGGATCCGGGATGCGGCAGGCGTGTGGACGGACGCCTATCTCGACCTCCGCGAGCTGATGGGAACCATCGTGAAGCGCCCGTTCGGCGGCGACAAGGTGTCGACATGATCTCCGCGTTCCTCTCCGCCCTGTTCGGTCGATGTCCGTGCTGCGGCCGCGGCTCGCTCTACCAGTCCTTCCTCAAGTTCAACGAGACCTGTGCCGTGTGCCACGTCCGCTTCGAGCGCTGGAGCGGAAGCTGGACCATCCCCACCGTCATGGGGTACGGCTCCGGGGCCGTCTTCGCCATCGTGCTCGGCTACGTTTTTCATCGGATGGGCCGCCTCGAAGGCTCCGAGAACATCATCATCCCGGCGACCATCGGGTTCACCGTCCTGCTCTACCCGGTGTGCAAGAACCTGAGCATGTTCATGCTCTTCCAGAACGGCTTCATCTTCGTCGATCCTCCGACGCTCGTGCGCGAGGGAGCGAGCGCCGGCGGCGGGGAGCCCAGGCCAATGCCGTCGCCGCCGTCGAAGGCGCCCGAGATCTCCGAGGACCGCCTCGTCGATCCGGACGAGCCGACGGACGGCGGTGGGCACGTGGCGTAGTCAAAGGATGCGTCCCCGCTTCCTCGTCCTCGGCGGCGGGCCCGCGGGCGCGACCACCGCCGCGATGCTCGCGCAGCACGGCGCCCAGGTCACGGTCGTCGAGCGAACCCGCATGCCGCGCCACCACGTCGGTGAGTCGCTCCAGCCCGCCTCGGTGGCGCTGCTGGACCGCCACCTCGGGCTCGGGCCCGCCATTCGCGCGATGGGCTTCCCCCGCAAGTACGGCGCCGCCTATGTCTGGGGCGAGTCCCGCGACCCGTGGACCGTGTTGTTCGACCCGAAGCTCGAGGCCGACCTCCCGGCGCTCACCGAGGCCGCGCTGCTCGCCGGCCCCTACGAACACGCCTACAACGTCGAACGCGCAGCCTTCGACCATCTCCTGCTACAGGAGGCGGCGCGCCGCGGCGCCGACGTGCGCGAAGAGGTCGAGGCCGTCGGCGTCCTCGAGGAGGACGGGCGCGTGGTCGGGGCGAGGCTCTTGGCGAACGGCCAGCACGAGGACGTGCGCGCGGACTTCGTCGTCGACGCGTCGGGCCAACGCTGCCTGGTCGGCCGGCACTTCGGCCTCACGCGGAACGTGCCGGATCTTCAGGCCACCGCGACCTACACCTGGTTCGACGGGGCGGGCGGCTTCCCCGGGCCTCTCAACCGGCACGTGCAGTGGATCGTGACCGTGCCGGACGGATGGGTGTGGTTCATCCCCATCGGCCCCGATCGCACCAGCGTCGGCGTCGTGACGCGTGACCGCTCGCGAATGGACGAGGCGCGCTTCGACGCGATCCTCGCGGCGTCGGGGCTCCCGCTCGAGGGGGCGCGCGCGGCGCCCATGGGGGAGGGGAGCGGGCGCCTGCGCTTCGCGCGCGACTGGTCGTTCACCCACGCCCGGCTCGCGGGCAACGGCTGGATGCTCGTCGGGGACGCCGCCGCGTTCGTCGACCCGATCCTCTCGGGTGGCGTCGACTTCGCGGTACGGGGGGGATGCCAAGCCGCGCTCGCCCTGCTCCGCGCCTACGGCGATGAAGGCACCGATCGGGCCGCGCTGCTCGCGACGTACGACGCCGACGTGGCGAAGGACTACAAGGCGTACGTCCGGCTCGCCCGGTACTGGTACGGAAACAACCGATCCGTCGAGGGCTTCTTCTGGGAGGCCCACCGCGAGATCCCGCCCCACGCCGTCTCGACCCCCTACCGTGCGTTCGTGTATCTCACGACGGGCCAGCTCGCGGCCGACCGCCACCTGCGGGTGTTCCAGGACTGGCAGGAGCGCAAGATGTTTCGCGCGCTGGGTGTGGACGCCGATGCCGTCAAGCGCGCGGCGAGGTTGGCGCGCGGCGACGGCTGATCCCAGCCCCGTGCGCCCAGCGACCCGCCACCGGCGCTCCGGCTTTCCCGCCGCTTCGATGGCACCTACATTCGGAACGTGACGAACGCAGCCGACTTTCTCCCTTCCGAGCTTGGCCTGGAGGGGCTGCGCGAGGCGGTCGAGGGCTGCCGCGGCTGCGAGCTGTGGGCCTGCGCCAGCCGCGCGGTGCCGGGCGAGGGGCCGCCGGATGCCCAGGTGATGCTCGTCGGAGAGCAACCCGGGAACGAGGAGGATCTGACGGGTCGTCCCTTCGTGGGGCCGGCGGGCCGCCTGCTCGATCGGGCGCTCGCGGAGGTGGGGCTCGACCGCTCGGAGGTCTATTTGACCAACGTGGTGAAGCACTTCCGCTCGGAGCCGCGCGGGAAGCGGCGAATCCACAAGAAGCCGGGCGACGAGCACATCGAGGCGTGCCGGCCCTGGCTGGAAGCAGAGATCGCGATGGTCCGCCCCGCCGTGCTCGTCTGCCTCGGGGCGACCGCCGCGAAGGCGCTGCTCGGACCGGAATTCCGGGTGAGCCGCGAGAGGGGAGCCTTCGTCCCGTCCCCGCTCGCTCCCCACGTGATCGCCACGGTGCACCCGTCGTCGGTCCTACGCGCCCCCGACGAGGGGAGGCGTCGTGATGCATATGCGCGCTTCGTCCGCGATCTCGGGCATGTGGCGGATCGCGTCCGCGGCCTGTCGGAGCTGGGATAGGCGCTCCGACGCGCCACGCGACAGGAAGCCCCGCTCCGGATACATACGCCCGCCCTGAGGGTGGCGCCTTGTACTACGACAAGCCGTACGATCGCGGCGCTGTGTGGGAGCGGCTCGGAGCGGAGCGCTTCGATCTGGTGATCATCGGCGGCGGCGTGATCGGCGCCGCGTCCGCCCGAGACGCGGCGCTGCGCGGGCTCAAGGTGGCCGTGATCGACGCGGACGACATCGCGTCGGGCACGTCGTCGCGTTCGTCCAAGCTCATCCACGGCGGCCTGCGCTACCTCGAGCAGGGTGATCTCTCCCTCGTGTTCGAGTCGGTGAGCGAGCGGCGCACCATGATGCACATCGCGCCTCACCTCGTGCGGCCCCTGGGGTTCCTTTTCCCCATCTACGCGTCCGATCCCGTCCGGCTCGCCACCCTTCGGCTGGGCCTGATCGTGTACGAGGGGCTCGCGCTGTTCCGGTCGCCGAAGCGCCACAAGACCCTCTCGGCCGCCGAGGTCGGAGAAGAGGTCCCGCTCCTTCGCAAGCCGGGGCTCCGCGGCGGCCCGCTGTATTGGGACTGCATGACGGACGACGCCCGTCTCACGCTGGAGACCGTGCTGGACGCCCGGCAGGCGGGCGCGGCGGTGCTCACCTACGGGCGAGTGTCCGAGCTCCGCCGCGGTGACGACGGCAAGATCACGGGCGTCCGTGTGGTCGACGTGTTGGATCGGAGCGGCACGCCGCGCTCCGTGGACATCCGCGCCTCCGCGGTCATCAACGCGACCGGACCGTGGTCCGACTCCGTCCGCACCTCGCCCGGCCAGGAGAGTCACCAGCTCCGCCTCACCAAGGGCGTGCACATCGTCCTCCCCGCCGCACGCCTCCCGCTCGAGCACACCGTCGTCTGTTTCCATCCGAAGGATCAACGGGTGATGTTCGTGATCCCGTGGGGGGATCGGGTCTACGTCGGTACGACCGACACCGACTACGAGGGGGATCCGCGGGACGTGGCGGCGGACGCCGCGGACATCGAGTACCTGCTCCAGGCGGTCGACGCCTACTTTCCGGACGTGCACATCCGTCCCGACGAGATCACCGCGACCTGGGCCGGCCTCCGCCCGCTCATCCGCGCCGAGGGCGTCGCGCCTTCCCAGGTCTCGCGTGAACACGTCATCACGACGGATGCGGACGGCCTCGTCAGCATCGCCGGTGGCAAGCTCACGACGTCGCGCCGGATGGGCGCCGAGGTCGTCGAGGAGGCCCTGGAGTGGATGAAGAAGTCGGGCCACCCGCCGGTCACGCTCCGCGCCGTCAACACCGGCCAGCTCCCGCTCCCCGGGGCGGTCGGTTGGCCCGCGGAAGACGACGGCACCGAGGTCGCCCAGAAGGTGGTCGAGGCCTCGGGAGGCCGGCTCGATGTCGCCACTTGCCGCTACCTCGCCGATCGGTACGGCACGCTCGCCCTCGATCTGGTGCGGGAGTCCGCGCAGGATCAGATCCTGTTCCGGCCGATCATCGCGGGGCGCCCGGAGATTGTCGGGCAGATCGACTGGGCGATCCGCTACGAGATGGCCCTGACGGTCACGGACTTCATGGCGCGTCGCACCCAGCTGTTCTTCCGTGACGCGGACCAGGGGCTGGGCGCCCTGACCGCCGTCTCCGAACGGATGGCAGAGCTGCTCGGTTGGTCCGATGAACAGCGCCGCCAGTCCGCCAACGCCTATCGGGACGAGGTCGCGCGCAGCCGGCAGTGGAAGAGCGGAGCCGCGCCGGCGTAGCAGGTGCTCACTCCGGGCAGCTCACTCCGGGCGCGGGTCCCCCACGAAGTCTACCTCTGCGCACGCGGGAAGCCACCCGCCCTCCGCCCCGCGGCGCAGCAGCTCTCGGATGCCGTCGCGTCCGTCCGAGCCGTAATCGAGCGTGTCCGCGTTCGCGTAGAGCGACAGGTACAGATCGACCGCGTCGCGTGTCCTGAGCGTGCCGCCCCGGGCGAGGAGCCAGTCGATGGCCTCCGCCCGATGCGCCAGCCCGTGGGCGATGCTTGCGTGCATCACGCGGTCGGCGCGGGCGATCACGTCCGCGCCGAGGTCACGGCGGATCACATTGCCGCCGAGCGGAAGGGGCAGCGCGGTCTTCACGAACCACCAGTCGCCGATGTCGAGGAGCTGAACGAAGCCCTCGGCCGCGTACGTCAGGCGGCCCTCGTGGATGATCAAGGCGGCGTCGACCTCGTCGGCCCGAAGGGCGTCGAACTGGAGGGAGGTGGGCGCGATGGGGATGACGATGGGGTCGAAGCGCGTGATCATGCGGAGCACGAGGCACGCCGTGGTGGTGAGGCCCGGCACGGCGATCCGCCGCCCCTCGAGGAGCGCGCTCATCTTCTGCTCCCCCGCCGTGGCGAGCATCGCCGGCTTGGCGACGACCACGGGGCCGTACCCGCGGCCCACGCTGCCCCCGTGCGCCAGCATCTGGTAGTTCTCGGCCACCATCGGGTAATGCGCGATGGAGATCGCGGTGACGTCGGGCCCGTCGCCCTTCGCCATGCGGTTGAGCTTGTCCGTGTCCACCGAGACGACCTCGAACGTGAGGCCCTCGGTGTCGATCAAGCCCTCGGTGATCGCCCGAAACATGAAGAGGTCGTCGGCGTCGGGGGAGATTGCGCAGCGTAGCTTCACGAGGGCTCCGGGGTCGAACCGGGACCCTTATCAGAGCGTGAGCGGGTCCGCGATGCGCGCGTTCGTTCGGCGGAGGCGCTGGCCGAGCGCGCCCATCATCTTCCAGAGCAGGGCGTTGCCGAGCTCGGGCTCACGCTTGCAGAAGTCTCGAAGCTGCTCGGCCGAAACGCTGATGGCCGCGCCGAAGCTGACGCCGGAGACCGAGGCGGATCGCGGGCCGTCGTCCGCCAGCGCAAGCTCACCGAAGTGTTCGCCCGCGGACAGCCGCGCGACCTCCACCCCGTTGACCTGCACGGACACCTCCCCCTCGAGGAGGACGAACATGCTGGTGCCGGGGGAACCCTGCTCGACCAGCATCTCGCCGGGCGCGAAGTAGTGTTCCTCGACGATGCGGCCGACCTGCAATCGGGCGGCGTAGGGGAGGTCCTCGAAGAGGAAGAGCGCCTCGAGCATGCCGGCGCGGGCCGCCATGTCGTCGCCGCGATCGGTGCGGTCGGGATCGAGCAGCACGACCGTGATGTTGTCGGGCCCGCCGCGGTCGAGCGCGGCCTGGAGGAGCGCCTCGACCGCGCCTTCGAGATCGTCCGAGCCGCCTTCCTCGAGCATGAGCTCGGGCGCAACCACGTCGGAGAGCCCATCCGAGCAGAGCAGGAGCCGATCCCCGGGATGGAGATCGACCGCGGCGAGGGAGGGCTGCACGGTGGGGTAGAGGCCGACCGCGCGCGTGATCACGTGGCGGTGCCGGGAGGATCGGGCCTCCTCGTAGGACATCTTGCCCGTACGAACCAGCTCGTTGACCATCGAGTGGTCCTCGGTGAGCTGCCGCAGCTCGCCATCGCGCACCAGGTACGCCCGCGAGTCGCCCACGTGCGCGAGGAACGCGGTGCCGCTCCCGACCACGAGCGCCACGACAGTCGTCGTCATGCCCGCGCGACCTTCGGCCTCGGCCGTCTCGTAGATGCGGCGGCTCGCCGTCTGCAGCACCTCGTCGATCGTCGCGAGCACGGCGTTGCGCGTGTCGAGCGTGGGGGCTTCGGCGTACGCGGCGAGGCGGTGCCCGAGCAGCGCCGCTCCATCACGAAAACTCTCCACGCAAAGGGCCGAAGCCACTTCGCCGCACGCGCGCCCGCCGACCCCGTCTGCGACGACGTAGATCCCCGCCTCGGGCAGTGTGAGGAGCGCGTCCTCGTTGTGATTTCGCTTCTTTCCGGGATCGGTGCGGGCAGCCAGCTTGCGCATTCCGTGTTCTACCACGTACGCCCGTCGGCATCCGCGTCCCGGTGGCATCCTGTGTGCAACCAGACGGCATCCCCCATGGTTCAGTCTTGACTGAGGAGAGGGACGGACATACCGGCACGCCGTCTCCCGGGGAGGCGAACGCGACCCCGGCAGGCAGGAGGGAGTCGTGACGCCAGCGGTCGAGATCGAGGGCTACGCCGAGGTCCGCGCCACCGGCCTCATCGGCGTCGAAGGCACGCCGTGGACCCTCGTGGAGCGCGTGCGTCCCCGCTTTGGAATCCCCATCGGCGAACGTGTCACGGTCGAGGCCGTGGTTGAGGCCGCCTTCACCCAGGGGCGCGACAACACGGACGAGGCCGCCTCGCTCATCCTCGCCTCCGAGCTGGGGCCCCTCCTCGAGGCCGGCGGCTGCTCCTACGATCCGGAGCCTCGCTACGATGAGGTCAGTGACTACCTCTCCGTCGAGCGCCTCCACATCGATCTGAACCTGCAGGCGTTGGACCTGACGATCGGCCGCCAGGCGCTCAACTGGGGCTCTGGGCTCGTGTTCCACCCGACCGACCTTTACGCCGAGGTGGTGGCCACCGAGCCCTGGCGCGAGCGTCGAGGGGTCAACGCGGTGAAGGCCGCCATTCCGGTCGGTCAGCACCAGGTGGTGGCCGTTGTGGCGGTGGATGACGACCTCTCGCCGCTCTACGCCGACGAGCTCGCCGCCCCCGCCGTCTCGGGCGCGGTGAAGGCGATCTTTCGCGCAGGGGGCACCGACCTGTCGGCGGTCGGGCACATCGCGAGCGACGGGGACTGGTTCGCCGGCGCCGATCTGCGCGGCAACCTCGGGGTGGGCTGGTGGGTCGAGGGCGGATGGCACGGAAAGGCCGGCGCCGCCGAGGTCGTGGCGGGCGCGGATTACTCCTTCGATGTGCTCAACCTGCTCTACGTCGCGGCCGAGTATCGCTACGATGGCACGGGGGCGCTGCCGGAGGACTACGACTACGCCTCGCGATCGACCGGCGCGTCGAACCCGTTCGACTGCGCGTTCCTCCCGACCGCCGAGGTGCAGGAGCCGCGCAGCACGCTCGGGCAGCACTATGTCGACGGGATTGTGCGCCTCGGGCTCACCGAGGACATCGGCGTGTCGGCCGTCGCGATCGTGAACCTGCTCGACGGGACGGGGTACGCGGTCCCCGATGCCTACGCCAACGTCGGACCGCACGCTACGGTGCATCTCGGCGCCCAGATCCCCTTCGGCCAGGACGGGGAGTTCCGACCCGCGGACGAAGCGCTCAGTTACACCGCCGGCACCTACTCGGCGGACCTCTCCGGGCTCCTCCCCGACGCGACCGTGCTCGGGTGGGTCCGCTACAGCTTCTGAGGAAGCTATTGCCCAGAAACTACTGATAGAAGCTACTGCCGAGGCACCGCCTCCCGAGGATTGTCATGGCGCTCTGCGAGCTCCGAAACGTCAAGAAGATCTACCCGATGGGCGATTTGGAGGTGCAGGCGCTCCGCGGCGTCGACCTCACGATCGAGCAAGGGGAATTCACCGTGATCGCGGGCCCGTCGGGCTCGGGCAAGTCGACCGTGCTCAACCTCATCGGGTGCCTGGACCGGCCGACGTCGGGAGAGGTGCTGCTCGAGGACAAGCTGGTCGCCAAGATGGGGGATGCCGAGCTCGGAGCGCTGCGCGCGGCGCGCATCGGCTTCATCTTCCAGAGCTTCAACCTCATCCCGGTGCTGACCGCGTTCGAGAACGTCGAGCTCGCGCTCCGGCTGGCGGGGCATCATTCGGACAACAAGGCGCGCGTCGAGAAGGCGCTCCAGGACGTGGGGCTCGGCGAGCACCTGCACCGGCGGCCTGCGCAGCTCTCGGGCGGGCAGCAGCAGCGCGTCGCCATCGCGCGCGCGCTCGTCAAGTCACCGGCGCTCGTCATCGCGGACGAGCCCACGGCGAACCTCGACTCCCACAACGGGAAGGCCATCCTCGAGCTCATGCGCGACATGAACGCCAGGAACGGGGTGACCTTCCTCTTCTCCACGCACGATCCGATGGTGATGGAGCAGGCGAGGCGCGTGGTCCGCCTCGTCGATGGCGCCGTGATCGACGACACGCGGCGGGCCCCCGTCCAGGCCGGAAGCGCGTCGTGATCTTCCTCGTCCAGCTCGCGTTGCGAAACCTGCTCCGAAATGTCTCGCGCACGCTGATCACGTCGGTGACCGTGGTGTTCGGCGTCGCGTTGCCGATCATCGGCTGGGGACTGGTGGACGGCCTCGACGAGAACATGCTCCGTGCGTCGCGCACCACGACGACGGGCGAGATCCTGCTCCGCCCGGATGCCTACCCCACGGATGGCATCGAGTACCCGCTCGGCAAGGCCGGGATCGTCTCGCCCGAGCTGACCGCGAAGCTCGACGCTGCGGGCGCGTGGACCACCCGCACGGTGTTTCCCGCCCGGCTGGTGAAGGGGGTGGAGGCGGTCCGTGCGAACGGGAACGCGTACGACGCCGCGACGGACGGCAAGGTCTTTCCGCGGGACACCTGGCCGATCGACGGTGCCTGGCCCGCGAGCGGCGCTTCGGAGCTCGTGCTCGGGAACGGCCTCGCCCGCCTCATGGACGCGAAGGTCGGGGACGAGGTCATCCTCGAGGCGCGCACCTTTCCCGGCGCGATGAACGCGCTGACGTTCCGGGTGGCCGGAGTGGTCACGACCGACAACGCGAGCCTCGACAGCGTGGGTTTCTGGGTGGAGACAGGGGTGGCCGAGAGCCTCCTCCAGCTTGAGGGCCGCCGGACGCATGTCGCCGTGGATGCGCGGGGTGACCCCTCGGAGACCGCCGCCGGGCTCGCGGGCCTGGGGTGGAGCACGCGTACCGTCCGCGAGGAGTGCGCCGATCTCATCGCCGCCAACATGATCCGCCGCTACGCGCTCCTCTTCCTGGTCGCGATCATCCTGCTCATCGCCGGGGTCGGCATCGCGAACACCGTGATCATGGCGGCGTACGAGCGGGTGCGGGAGATCGGCACGCTCATGGCGCTCGGCATGAAGAAGCGCGACGTGGCCGGGCTGTTCCTCCTCGAGGGCGCGGGCATGGGGCTCATGGCGGGGTTCGTCGGCGCCTCGATCGGGGTCGCCGGGGTGCTCTATTGGCAGGAGAACGGCATCAGCCTGGGCGACGCCGTGAAGAACGCCGGGCAGGTCGCGATGGGATCCACGCTGTTCACGCAGTTCCGATGGGCCCCGATCGCGGTTTCCTGGTGCTTCGGCCTCGCCATCGCGATCATCGCCTCGCTCTGGCCGGCGCGCTACGCCTCCAACCTCAACCCCGCCGACGCGGTCAAGGCAGACTGATGTTGCTCTCCTTGGCGCTCCGCAATGCGCTTCGAAATCGTCGCCGGTCCCTCCTCACCGCCACCATGGTCATGCTCGGGGTGGCTTGTCTCACCGTGGCGATGTCCTGGCTCGAGGGATTGTTCGGGTCGACCGTCGGAATGGCGGCCAACCTCGCCGGGCACGTTCGCGTGGTCGATGCGGACTACGCCCGCCGCGAACAGCTCAATCCGCTCTACGAGAACATCGTCACCAGCGCGCCCCTGGAGGCCGCCATCCGCGCCGTGCCCGGCGTGGTCGCGGTGTACCCCCGCATCTCGATGGGCGTCACCGCCACGGTCGGAGACGAGATCGGCGAGGAGTTCGGACTGGTGCAGGGCGGACCCCTCGCGCTCTTCGAGGGGCCGCTGGCGATCCCCGGTCACCTCGCGGAGGGCCGCATGCTCGCGAGTGACGGAGAGGTCGTCATCGGGAAGAAGCTCGTCGAGAAGATGGGCGCGAAGCTCGGGGACGACGTCGTCCTGCTCGGCCAGACCCAGGACGGCTCGATGTCTCCAGCGAAGGTCAAGCTGGTGGGCATCGCCGACCTGGGGAACGCCATGCAGAACCGCCAGATCTTCCTCACCCTCGAGAAGGTCCGCTACATGGCGGACATCCCGGACGGCGCGGTCGAGCTCGCCGTCTACGCCGAGGACCGCGACGACGGGGCCGAGCTCGCCGGTCGCATCGCCGCGCTCCCCGAGCTCGCTGGGATGGACGTGAAGTCCTGGGATCAACGCCCCCCGTTCGACAGCATCATGGGGCTGCTCGGGACCATCAAGGGAGTGGCAGCGTCCGCGATGGTGTTCATCACCGGGCTCGGAGTGCTGAACACCATGCTGATGAGCGTCCTCGAGCGCACCGGCGAGATCGGCGTCATGCGCGCCATGGGGCTGCGGCGCAGGCAGGTGATCTCGTTGTTCGTGCTCGAGGCGCTCGGGATCTCCGCCATCGGCGGGGTTCTCGGCGCGGTACTCGGGGGCCTGGGTGGCTATTGGCTCCAGGTCCATGGCGTCAATCTCGGCTCCGTCGTCGACAAGCTGCCCGCCACCGTCCCGATGAATTCCACGATCTACGGTCAGGTCACCCCGGAAATCCTCGTCTCGGCGGTGCTGCTCGGCCTCGCCATGGCGCTCGTCGGCGGGGTCATCCCCGCGTACCGCGCCTCCCGGATCGAACCAATCGAAGCGATGCGTCATCGCCGTTAGGAGTCCCTCATGCTCCGGTTCCTCTTCATCGCGTTCCTCTCCTTCCTCCCCATGGTCGGTCACGCCCAGTCCCTCGACGACATCCTGTCGAAGGTCGACGCGAACATGACCTACGACACGCGGGAGAGCACCCTGAAGATGACGGTGACCAAGGGCGACCGGGTCAAGGTCTACCGGATGCACAGCTACGGCCGCGGCGCCGACGAGTCGGCCATGGAGTACCTGGAGCCCGCTCGCGACAAGGGCACCAAGATGCTCAAGAGCAAGTCGGACCTCTGGATGTGGCTCCCGGCCGTCGAGAAGACCCAGAAGATCTCCGGCCACATGCTCCGCCAGAGCATGATGGGCTCGGACATGTCCTACGAGGACATGATGCAGGCCTCGGGATGGCGCACCCAGTACACCGGAACAGTGGTCGGCGAGGAGACTCTCGACGGCCGGAAGGTGTGGAAGCTCGACTTGAAGGCCAACACGCCCGACGTGGGCTACCCGCGCCGCCTCGTGTGGGTGGACCAGGCCACGAGCATCCCGCTCAAGCAGGAGCTCTACGCGCTGTCCGGCATGCTGCTCAAGGTGTGGACCATGAGCGAGGTGAAGGACTTCGGCGGGCGCCAGTTCCCCACGCGCATGGTGATCGAGGACAAGGTGCTCCAGAACAGCCGCACCGAGATCCAGTTCGAAGACATGAAGTTCGCGATTGCATTGGAAGGGGAAGTGTTTTCCCTCCGTTGGCTGGAGCGGTAGCGCGAGAAGTCGGCTCGACCCCCGCCAGAGCGCTTGACAGCCCGATGGGGGCTGGGTAAATGGTCGGGCAAGAACGAAGCGGGTATGAAACCTCGCTCCTTCTTCGGGCTCGCTCCTTCGGCCGGTGATTCATCGGAAGTTGGTTGACGAACCCCAGCCGGCCGGCTAATCCGGCGGCGCGGACGGAAGGGGATGAAACCCCGCTCCTCCAACCCCTCCCGAATCATCCCACAAAGATGGTTGACGGCAGGTAGCGGCGCAGTTAGAAGCGTCGCACAAACGAGACAGGAATAATCGCCTGACTCGACATTGGTTTGAATGACACAACGGGATCCAATCCGAAGTGGAAACCAAACCGGTCTTTGAAAAATTGGTAGTAGTTTCTGTAACGTTCAATAGAGTTTCGGCTCGAACGTTGCTTTAGCCAGCAACGTTGCGACCAAGTTTCGTAAGAAACACACGGATT
>JAUXQH010000101.1 GCA_030685065.1 Pseudomonadota bacterium
TGTCGGAGATCCAGAACATGATGCCGCCGGGCATGAACAGCGCCTCGACGTGGCGGTCGCCGACCGGCTTGACCTCGCCGCCATGGGGGCTCGCGTGGGCGTGCGCGCCAGCGGCGTGACCGGGCTCCGCGGGCGCCGCGACCGGGGCCGCGGGCTGGGGCGGCGCGACGGGCGCCGGGGGCTCCGACGAGCAAGCGGCGGCGAGCAGGACGAGCGAGAGCGGGAGAAGGAAGCGCATGGGGAAACTCCGGAGATCGGCTGGGGAGCACGCCGGGGGCGGCGTGGAAGGAGGGGGCGAGGAAGGCGGGCGCGCGAGCGTCACGAGGCCTCGAGCGGGTCGGTGACCTCCGAGCCGGCCACGAGCGAACGGAGCGCGTTGCCGCCGTAGCGGAGGAACACCGTGGGGGTCACCACCATGTCCAGGAGCGTCGAGGAGAGGAGGCCGCCCAGGATCACCTGCGCCACCGGCGTCAGGATCTCTTTGCCCGGGGTCCCCCCGGCGAACGCGAGCGGGATGAGCGCGATGCCGGCGCAGAGCGCGGTCATGGCGACCGGGACGAGCCGCTCGAGGGAGCCGCGGATGACCATCTCCGGCCCGAAGGACTCACCCTCATGGCGGACGAGGTGGATGTAGTGGGAGATCATCAGGATGGTGTTGCGTGAGGCGATGCCACACAACGTGATGAACCCGACCAACGTTGCGACCGAGAGCGGCTGGCCGGAGATCCAGATCGCCGCGACCGAGCCGATCAGCGCGAGCGGGATGTTGAGGAGGACCTGGAGCGTGAGCGTGTGCGAGCGGAAATGCGCGTAGAGCACCGCATACATGCCGGCGAGCGAGAGCAGGGAGAGGAGGCCGATGGTGCGGCTCGCTGACTGTTGGCTCTCGAACTGGCCGCCGATGGTCCAGTAGTACCCAGTCGGGAGCGTCAGCCCCGCGAGGGAGGTCTGGATGTCGCCGACGACGCTCCCGACGTCCCGCCCGGCCGTGTTGGCGGAGATAGCGATACGGCGCTGCCCGTCTTCGTGGACCACCTGGTTGGGCCCGGTCCCCGCTGACACCTCCGCGAGCTGTCCCAACGTGACAGCACGCCCTTCCTCCAGCGAAACCGGAGCGATGCCGATGCGCTCGATGTCGCCGCGCCACTCGGGCGCATACCGCGTCACGAGATCGAGGCTCCGCACGCCGTCGAGCACCTGTGCGACACGCACGCCGCCGAGCGCGGTCTCGAGGTCCTCCGCGAGGTGCCCCGGCGCTACGCCGAAGCGCTTGGCAGCGTCGCGGTCGATTCGCACCTGCACCTGGGGGATCAGCACCTGGCGCTCGACCTGGAGATCCACGAGCCCGGGGATGGGCGCGAGCTGCTGCTCGATGCGCGCGGCCTCGCTCCGGAGCGTGGCGAGGTCGGGCCCGAACACCTTGATGGCGATCTGCGCGCGCACGCCCGAGAGCAAGTGGTCGAGCCGGTGGCCGATCGGCTGGCCGATGTTGATGACCACGCCGGGGAGCCGCGCGAGCTTGGCGCGGATGTCCGCCAATACCTCCTCGCGCGGGCGGCCGGGGTTCTCACGGGACGGCCGCTCGAAGTCGACGTCGATCTCGGTGTAGTGGACCCCCTCGGCGTGCTCGTCCATCTCGGCGCGCCCCGTGCGGCGGCCGGTGCTCTTGACCTCCGGGACCTCGAGGAGGAGCCGCTCGGCGAGGCTGCCGAGCTTGTCCGACTCGGTGAGGCTGGTGCCGGGAGTGGCGAGCAGGTTGACCGTCGCCGTGCCCTCGTTGAAGGGTGGCAGGAAGCTCGTACCGAGGAAGGGCACGCTCGCGATCGCCAGGACGACCGCCGCGGCGACGGCGAACATGATGGTCTTCGGGCGGGGCAACGCCCAGACGAGCGCCCGACGGTCGAGGCCCTTGAGCTTGCGAACCAACCAACCGTCGGCGTGCTCCTTCGCCTGTGTCGGTTTCGAAACCAAACTGGGGAGCAGGTAGGACGCGAGGACCGGCGTGATGGTCAGGGACACGATCATCGAGGCCAGGATCGACGCGATGTAGGCGATCCCGAGAGGCGCGAAGAGTCGGCCCTCGATGCCCGAGAGCGCGAAGAGCGGGATGAAGACCAGGATCACGAGGATCGTGGAGAAGACGATGGAGCTCCGGACCTCCACGCTCGCGTCGAGGATGACGCGCAGCGGGGATCGCGGATTGGGAAGGCCGCGGTTCTCGCGAAGGCGCCGGTAGACGTTCTCCACGTCCACGATCGCATCGTCGACGAGCTCGCCGATCGCGACCGCGAGGCCGCCGAGCGTCATCGTGTTGATGGTGAGGCCGAAGGCCTGCAGGGCGAGCGCCGCCACGACCATCGAGAGGGGGATGGCCGTCAGCGTGATGGCGGTGGTGCGGACGTTGAGGAGGAACAAGACGAGGATGATGGTGACAAGGATCGCGCCATCCCGAAGCGCCTCCTCGACGTTGGCCACGGAAGCCTCGATGAAGTCGGCCTGACGGAAGACCGGCACCACGTCCACGCCCGGGGGCAGACCGCGACGGAGCTCGTCCAGCGCGTGCTCGACCTGCTCGGTCAACGCGATCGTGTCCGTGCCCGGTTGCTTCTGCACCGACAGGATCACCGCAGGCTGGCCGTTCACGCCGGCGTCGCCGCGCATGGTGCCTACGCCTCGCCGCACGTCGGCGACATCCGAGAGCGTGATGGGAACACCGTCGCGCATCGTGATGACCGTGTCCCCGATCGCCGCGGGATCGGCCGTGCGGGCGAGGTTGCGGACGACGTACTCCTGGCTCTGCTGCTCCAGGAAGCCGCCCGTCGTGCTGCCCTGCGCGCCGGCGGCCGCCTCGCGCACGTCCCCGAGCGTGAGCCCGCGCTGTGCAAGTCGGTCGGGGTGGACCTCCACGTGGAGCTGCTCGACACCGCCGCCGATGGCGATCACCTGCGAGATCCCGCCGATGGAGAGGAGGCGCGGGCGAAGCGTCCAGTCGGCGAGCGACCGGAGCTCGGGCCCGGGCACCGTGCCCTCGGGCGACACGACGCCGATGAGGAGGATCTCGCCCATGATCGAGCTCACCGGGCCCATGGTCGGTACCACGCCCTCGGGCAGCGACTCGGCGACCTGCGCCGTGCGCTCGGCCACCTGCTGGCGCGCCCGGTAGATGTCGACGTCCCAATCGAACTCCACCCAGACGACGGAGAGCCCGACCGCGGACTGGGAGCGGACGCGCTCGACACCGGGCGCCCCGTTCATCGAGGTCTCGATGGGGCGGGTGACCAGGAGCTCGACCTCTTCGGGGGAGAGGCCGCCCGCCTCGGTGAGGAGGGTGACGGTCGGCCGGTTCAGATCCGGGAACACGTCCACGGGGAGCCGCGCGGCAGTCCACCCGCCCCAGGCGAGCACAACCGCGGCCACGACGAGGACGAAGAGGCGGTTCTGGAGCGAGAAACGGATGAGCGCGTTGAACATGTCAGCGCCCCGCCATGCTGCGCAGCGTGTAGGTGCCATCGACGACCACGCGCTCGCCGGGCGCGAGCCCCCCGAGCACCTCCCAGGCGCCGCCGGTGCGTCCGCCGAGGCGGAGGTCCCGCGCCTCGAAGGCCTCGGGGCCGGTCTTCACGAAGGCGAGGCGTGCACCGTTGCTGTCTACGACCGCGGCGGCGGGAACCACGAGCGCGTCCCGCGTGGAACCGAGTCCGATCCAGGCGGTCGCGCCCATTCCGGGACGGAGGCCCAGATCACCTGCCTCCACCGCGAGCGTGATCGTGACCATCCCCGTTGCGGGATCGGCCTCCTGCCCCGCGTCGAGCACGACGGCGGAGAGGGTGCGACCGGGGGCGGCGGACGGCGTCACCGCCGCCGAGGCTCCGGAGACGAGGCCGAGCGCCAGCCGCTCGGGCACGTTCGCCTCCATCCAGAGGCCCACGGTGTCGACGACGCGGAAGAGCGTGGCGCCGGCGGTGACCTGGTCGCCCGGCCGGGCATTGATGGCGCCGAGGCGCCCGTCGACCGGCGCGCGGATCGCCACCGTGACCCCGCCCGCGAGCGCTGCTATCGCCCCCTCGGCCTCCCGGAGGGTGACCCGCGCGACCTCCACCGCGTTCCTTCGCTCGAGCCGTTCCCGCTCGGAGATCGAGTCTCCCAACGTGTCGAGCGAGGCGGCGTCCCGCTCGGCTAGCGCCAGCGCACTCTTGGCTTCGGCCACCCGGATCGCGGCACTCCCCCGCTCCTGCGCGATAGCCGCGCGGTCAGCCGTGCTTGGAAGCTCCTTCAATAGCGCGAGCGTGTCCCCGGCCTTCACCGCCTGTCCGGGGCTTGGGAAGCCGCCCGGGGGCGCGACGAGCACGCCGTCGACGGGCGCGCCGAGGGTGGCGGCCTCGCCCGGGCGCGCCACGAAGCGTCCGAGGGCGGGGACGCGGTCGACGAAAACATCGCGGGAGAGAACGGCGGTGCGGAGGCCAACGAGGAACTGGCCGTCCATGGGGAGCGCGAGTGTCGCGCCCGCGGGTGCCGTCGGGGCCGCAGATGCCTCGCCGTGGTCCTCGCCGCCGTGGGCGGACACGCGCCGGCTGGCGACGCCGACGCCGATGGCCAGCAGGGTGGCCGCCGCGGCCGCGCCCCGACGCCGCCCGAGCAGGAACCCGATCCCGAGGCAGACCACGCCCACCGCACCGAGGAGCGCGAGCAGGCCCGCGCCGGCCAGCGCGACGGTCCCCGCGCCCATCCCGTCCTCGCTCTCGACGGCGGGCAGATCGTAGTGGAGCCCGGAGATCGCGAGCAGATCGCTCGCCGCGGGCGCCGTGACCACGAGGGCACCGGCGTAATCCCCATACGCCGGCAACGTCACGCTGCCATGGTAGGCGCCGGGCGCCCCGGCCGTACCGAGCTCCGCCTGTGCCGATCCAGGCCCGTTCAGCGTCAGCGTGGCGGTCGCGTCCGCCACCGGTGCGCTGGTCGCGTAGTCGGCTAGCAGGAGCGATGCTTCCGCCGCCGTTCCCGCGGGCACCCTGGGCACGCGGAGGACCGCCTCGAACGTACTGGACGCCGCGCTCACCGAGACGGCGTTCGCCGTCGTCGCGGTCGCGGAGGCCGCCGTCGCGACCGGGGGCCCGTGGTCGTGGTCGTGGTCGTCGCCTCCGTTCGCGAAGGCGACGGAAGCAGCGAGGAGCAAAGGGATCAACGTTCCTCCAGGGGCAGTTGGCCCGCGAGCTCCCAGAGCGCGAGACGTGCGCGCTCCAGCCGCCAACGGGCATCGATGGCGCCCCGGCGCGCCGTGAGGGCGAGGTCGCGCTCGGCGACGAAGACGGAGAGCGAGGCCTCGCCGACCTCGTACCGGCGCGCCGCGGCGTCGAGCGTGGCGTCCAGGCCGGGGATGTCCCAGGCGGCAGCCACCCGCTCGGCGATGGTCAGCTCGGCCCTCGCGTCCGCGAGGGAGGCCTGTGCGTCCAGCGTCTCCCGGGAGGCGCGCGCGTCGGCGATGTCGGCCTCCGCGCGCGCGACCCGGACCTTCGACGCGCCCGGCGCGAAGAGTGGGATCTCGATCGCCGCGCCATAGGCGGGGCCCGTCTCCCCTTCGAGTGACCACCCGCCGCGAAGCCGGATATCGGGAACCCGCTCGAGCTTCTCGGCGGTCAGCCGCGCCAGGGCAGCACGGGCCTCGAGCCCCGCGGCCAGCAAAGTAGGGAGCTGGCTCGGCTCCACGGACGGCGGCTCTCGCAGCGTGGGCCAATCCCCCACCCCAGGCGCGCCTTCCTGCCCGATCAGCACACCGAGGCGACGGCGGGCCGCTTCGGCGTCGCGCTGGAGCGTCAGTGCGGCGTCGAGCGCGCGCGCTGCTTCCGCGTGGAGCAGCGCCGACTCGACACGAGAGATGTCACCCGTCTGGGCGCGACGCACGGCCGCGTCGCGGAGTCGGATCGCCAACGCCTCAGCCGCTTCGGCGAGCTCCGCCTGCTCACGCGCCCTTACGGCGTCCAGGTAGCCGGCACCCGCGGCGGCTCCGACCGCGGCCCGACCGGCTTCGGCGCGTAGCGACGCGGCCTCTCGCAACCGGCGGGCGGCGCTCGCCCGCGCGATGGGCTGGCCCGCGATCTCGACGGGCACGGTCACCGAGAGGGTGGTCTCCCCGGGCTGGTGCTCGAGATCGAGCTCGGGGTTGCCCTCCCAGGCAGCGTACCCACGCGCCTCGGCGCGGGACCGATCCGCTTCGGCTGCGACGATTTTCGCGTCCGCGCCGTGCTCGACCGCCGTGCGAACCGTCGCCTCGAAGTCGAGTTCCTGGCCCGAGGCGTCCTGAGCGGACGCAAGGGAAACGAACACGAACGCGATCATTGGGTGCGAAACCTCCCGGGATCGATGCCGTGACGCTTGAGGAGCCGATGCATGGACTCGCGCTCCATGCCGGCCTCGGCGGCGGCATGGGTGACGTTTCCCGACGTGCGGCGCAAGAGCTGCAGCAGGTAGTCGTGCCCCGCTGCGTCGGACGCCCGCTCGCAGACGGCCCGGAAGCTGCCCGCGGGCGCCTGGGGCACGCCCCCGCGGATCGCCTCGGGGAGGTGGTAGACCTCGACAGTCTCGTCGGGGGCAATCACGGCGGCGTGCTCGAGTGCGTGGCGCAGTTCGCGCACGTTCCCCGGCCACGGGGCGGCCTCGAGCGCGGCGAGCGCCTCCGGAGCCAGACGGCGTGCGCGCGTCCCGTACCGGACCCCAGCCATCTTCAAGAACAGCGTGGCCAGCAGGGAGATGTCCTCCACCCGTTGCCGCAAGGGAGGGAGCCGCACCTGCACGACGTTGAGCCGAAAGTAGAGGTCCTGTCGAAACGCACCGGATGCCACCATCTTCTCCAGGTCTCGATGGGTGGCCGCGACGACGCGCGCCTCGAACGGCCGGGTGCCGGTCTCTCCCACCCGCCGGACGCACCCCTCGTCGAGCACCCGGTTGAGCTTCACCTGCAAGGGGAGCGGCATGTCGCCGATCTCGTCGAGGAGGAGCGTCCCGCCGTTCGCGGCTTCGAGGAGGCCGGGCCGGTCCACGGCGGCGCCCGTGTAGGCCCCGCGCGCCACGCCGAACAGCTCGGCCTCCAGCAGGTTCTCGGGGATGGCGCCGCAGTTCACTGCGACGAACTCACCCTTCCCATGCACCCGGTGGATCTCCCGGGCGGCGACCTCCTTCCCGGAGCCGCTCTCTCCGAGGAGGAGCACGGGGGCGGGCACCCGTCCGACGCGTTCGATCCAGCGGCGCAGCTCGACGGCGCCGGGCGACCGCCCGACGAAGGCGCTCTCCTGCCCGCCGACCATCTCCTCGAGCTCTCGCGTACGTCCGAGCAGCGCGTGTCGCTCCGCCGCGCGAAGGGCGATGCGTAGCAAATCCTCGGGTTCGAAGGGCTTGGCGACGTAGTCGTAGGCGCCGGCACACAGCGCCTCGACCGCCGCCGGAAGCTCCGCGTAGGCGGTCATCAACACCACCTCCGGTGGAGGGTCGATTGCGCGGGCGGCGGCGAGGACGGCGGTGCCATCGGCACCGGGCAGGCGCACGTCGGTGATGACGAGGGCATAGCGGCCGGATTGCAGCCGCTCCAGCGCCGACTCGGCGTCGGCGACATCATCGACCTCGAACCGCTCCCCTAAGGTGCGCGCGAGCAGCTTCCGAAGGTTCTCACGGTCTTCCACGAGGAGGAGGCGTTCAGGCATCGAGCCCTCCGAGGGTCCAGACGGCGATCGTGCCTCCTCCCTCGCGATCCAGGTGTGCGAGCGTTCCGCCCTGCGCGCGCGCGATGCGTTGACACACCGCGAGCCCGAGCCCCGTGCCGTCAGGCCGCCCGGTGACGAACGGCTCGTACAGCCTGGACCGGACGTTCGTAGGGAGGCCGGGCCCCCGGTCTCGCACCTCGAAAACGGGGCCCCGCTTCAACTCGAGCTCGACAGCCGAGCCGGCGCTGGAGGCCTCCACCGCGTTCCGAAGCAGGTTGTCGAGGACCTGCCGCACAGCCGAGGGAGATGCGAGGATCGACATGGGAGCGCCCGGCACGAGCTGCACCGTCACGTCCTTCAACTCTGCCTGTGTCGTGACGCGATCCACCGCCGCTTCTGCCGACCGCACCAGATCGAAGTCCACGGCCGGCTCCTCGCCGGGGCGCGCGAAGCCAAGGAGTCCCTGGACGACGCGTCGCGCGTGTTCCGCCTCCTGCCGCGCTGCGGCCAGCTCCGGGCGCTTCATCTCGGGCTCCCCGAGGATGACCGCGAGCGGATTGAGCAGCTCGTGCGCGACGGCTCCGCTCATCTCACCGAGCGCCGCCAAACGTTCCATTTCGACACGTCGCCGCTCGGATGCCAGCACCTTCTCGACCATCCGGTTGAACGCCCTCCCGAGCTCGGAGAGCTCGTCATCGCCCTGCTCGGGCGCGGGCACCGAGCGCCCCTCACCGAAGGCGGACGCCGCAGTGCGAAGAGCCCCGACCGGACCGAGAATGCCCCTGGCCAATCGCCATGCGACGAGCAGGCCGAGGGCAACTCCGCCGATCGTGAGCGCAGCAACGGACAGCCAGGCGCTCGACGTTGCCTCCGCCACTGCGGCCCGCTCCCGGGCCTGCGCCGTGTCGAGCGCACCGAGCACGTCGCCGAGCCGGGCCTCGACCGCGGATGCATGAAGCTCGGCCTCGTCGTGGAGGCGGGTCGCTACATCGGTATCGAGCTTGCCCTGCTGCGCGAGCGGAACGACCTCGGCGGCGAACCAACGGTTGGACGCCTCGATGGCGGCACGCACGGGCCCGAGATCGACCGAGGCCGCTCCACCGGCCGCTTCCGTTTCCCTGATCCGGGCGGTCACCGCGTCGGTGACCTCGTTCAAGTGGTCGAGGTGCCCGGGCCCGCGCTCGATGAGCGTGTGGGCCTGGTGGACGTACACCTCTCGAGTTGCGACCGCGAGTCCGAGCACGGCCTCCTGTTCGCGCGCGAGCAGCTGCTGAGCCTCGCCGGCCCGTTGAACCTGGGTCCAGCTCGCGAACCCCAACCCCGTACCCAGGACCTGGAGCCCGACCAGCAGGCCCGTGTTGGCGAAGACGCGACGCCGAAGCGAGGACATCAGCTACCGTCCTGACACGTTGCCACCGCGCGCCTCGGGCATGTTCCTGCTCGCACCACTGATCGCTCCACGCGGTCCGGGTGCAGCAATCTTCATGCCAGCCGCCTGGGCTCTCCGATACGGGGTAAAACCGTGGTTGGTCCGCCGGCGAGGGTCCCCCGACCGTGACGCTGACGGTTACACCGGTGTCTGATAGGTCACGTTCCACTCAGGGGCCGCTCCGGGCGGACACCTCCGTGACAGACCCGGTTACTCTTCCGCTCCGGGCTGCGATTGTCTATAGGGGGCGCGCACCGGAAACCCCCTGATGTTGCGCCTGCTCCTCCCCCTGCTCCTCGCCGCCTGCACCGCGGGCAAGGCCACCGACGACACCGGCACGGCCGCGGATGACACCTCGGCCGACACCGACTCCGACACCGACACCGAGCCGGCGTGCGCGACGCTGACCTCGGGAGACGACTGGGCGTGGCAGGGCGAGTGCCCGCAGATGCGGACCCCTTGCGACATCATGGTCGACGAGTGCTCGGTCACGATCGACTACTCGGCGGACGGGGGCATGACGATGGGAATGCCGTACGTGGCGACGATCGATGGCGACACCATCACGTTCGAGGACGGCGACAGCATCATGGGCTGCGTCGGCACCATCGAGGACGCCGACACCGTCACGGGCACGTGCGACGGGGGCTGCACGTTCACCCTGCGTCGGTAGGCCGATTCGTTCAGGGGATCAGTGGCTGTAGAGCGGCACGGCCCCCCGTCGGCCGCCAGCGGCTACGGCTCCAACCGGTAGACGGCGGGCTCGGGGTTGTCGACCACCCACAGCGCGCCGTCCGGGCCGATCTCCAAGCCGTAGATCGCGACGCGGCGGCGTGGCACCTGTAACCCCACCGGTCCGCGCCGTGACCGCGAAGGTTACACCTCGTTCCTGGCCTCTTGTTTCCTTCATCGGACGCGGCGAGGAGGGTCATCGCCTCGTGGCGACCCCCAAGAGCCACCGGTCCGCAAGGAGCGTACGGCGCACCTGGATCTCGAAGCCGGCACCCTCCACCGCCTCGTCCCGATGGGTCACGCTGGAGGGTGTCTCACCAATATTGATACGGACCGCCTCCGTACGGGGGGTAGTACTGCCTCCGCCACCAGTTGGCTTCGCCCCCGAGCAACACGCCGAGGCTCACCTGGTAGAGCGGGTGGCCGGGCCGCAGCTCGACATCGGAGAACGCGGCCCGTGTCTCCAGTTCCCCTGCAAACGGACGCGCAAAGGTCACCTCTGGCAGGATTCGAACCCCTCGCGCGAGCCGTATGGAGCCGCCGACCGAAACCCCTGCGGCGAGTAAAGTCGAGCGCTTGCGCATCGCCTGGAATGTGCGAACAGAGGACCACCCCTGGAGCTTGGGCGCGATCGTGAGCTCGTGCGGACCGATGCCGAGCCCCACGAGGATCGGGACCTGGACGTGGAGGGGCCGCTGCCCGAGGGGCACAGTGCTCGCGGATGGCGCAACCGCGACGGCCCAGGTGCGAGACCGAAGGTTGGTCAAGGTGAACTTACTGGACACCCCGACCCCCGCCGTCCCGAGCCGCAGGCCGAGATCCCAGCGGCTGCCAAAGCCGTACCTCGCCGTCAGGTTGGCAACCGGCGCCGCGCCCGAGTCCTTGACGTGCCACATTCCGGACTCGATCCCAACCTGGACGGATCCCTTGTCGATGGGCCGAGCGGTCTGGTATGTGCCAAACGTGGCACAGGCCGAACACAGCGTCCCTACCAACACGAACGCGTTCCCCCGCATGGTCCACCCGTTGGAAGAACTTAGGCGACGATGCCCGGGGGGCCTGTGAACGATTGTCGTCTCCGAACGTGCCCGCGCTCCGGATCAGGTGTGGGGCCATGTCGCACAAGGTCTGTTCACCTTGACCCTCTGTGATGTGCGAAAATCCATGTAACGCCGGAAATCACCTTCCACCCAAGCCGGCCTATTGCGTACCCTTTTCACGTGCCACCCCTCAAGCACCGGCGAGCCGTAGGGCGGCACGGTCCTTGCTGATGAGCAAGGCACTCACAGAGGTTCGAATGCTCTTCGCCTTTCTGCTCGCGGGCTGCACGGGTTCCAGCGTCCTCGGCGCACAAACCCTTGACCAGCTCGACGCGGTCCAGGCTCTGCTCGAGACACACACCCAGGCGGTGTCCTCGGCAACGTCCATGGACGACGTCACGACGCTGGAGGCCGATCACTCCACCGCCATGGGGGACGCGATGGAGGACATGGACGGCATGATGTCCGACATGATGGCCTGCGACATGGGGTCGATGATGGACGCGATGGCCGACGCGGACTCGCACATGCAGGAGATGATGACCGTCCCGTCCGCGCACACGGGCGCTCACTCGGAGCACGGCACGATGGACGACTGCCTCGTCGAGGAAGATCACTACTCGGTCCAGATGGGCGATCACCTCGACGCGATGAGGGCGGACATGATGGGCTTCGACGCCGAGGCGTCCTGCTCGTCCGGCGGCGGGATGATGTAGCGGGAGCGGCGGGCACACTGTGACATC
>JAUXQH010000102.1 GCA_030685065.1 Pseudomonadota bacterium
GCCGCGACCCCGCGAGGGGACCGGCCCCGGCGGCCGCCGCCGGGGGCGCGCCCGGCGATCTCGTACCCGACGCGATCCGTCGCCTCCGCGTTACCTGCACCACGATGTCCACCGAAGAGGAACGTCGTCGTGCCGCCGAGATCAACGCCCGCACGAAGGCGGATCTGCTCCATCGCGGGGTGCGCACCGCGCGGGACCAGTGGCTGCTCGGGGAGGTGTCGCGCGGCGACAAGGGGATCGGTCCCATCCAGCCGGCGCAGATCCCGCCTCACTTCGCGAAGACCTCCTCGGGCCCGACCCAGGCGCGCCTTCGCCGGCTCCTGCCGGAGATCGACGCGTGGGCCGGGGAGCTCGTGGGGCTCGACATGGTCGAGGCCGACGCGCTCTACAACGGTGACCCGCTCGCGATGGTGCTGCGCGACGAGGTGACCGCGTGGGGCCTGGACTACGCGCGGGAGCGGCTCGGGCGGCCGAGCGCGAAGGACCAGGGCGATCCCTTTCGGCGGTGGCTCCGGCTCGAACAGGAGGTCGTCAACCTGATGGAGCGGATCTGCCTGCGTCCGGGCGTCGGCGTCGCCCTCTCCGAGGTGCCGGACCGGGTGGCCCACCTGGTGTGGACGGCGACGGTCGGCGCGCACCTGACCATCACCCGCGACGGCGGGGGGATGTGGCTCTCGTTCGGCGCGCTCGATCCCCAGTGCTGGGAGGCCGTCCGCGAGATCGCGCTGCTCTACTGCTGGAACGAGGCGGACGCGTTGCCGCGTGCCCGCGAGCAGTTCCGGCAGCGGCGGGAGGGGGAGCCGGAGGCGCTTCGTCGTCACCGCGCGGCGCTCGCGGAGGACCTCGTGGAGGCGCGCGCGCTCCTCATCGGGAGCCACGATCCGGCCGCCACCATCGTCTCGGTCCCGGGCGGCGCGGCAACGTTCATGTGGGTGTTCCACCACGCCGCCGGGCTGCTCCTGTCGGGGGCTACGCGCGCCGCGGTGGAAAAGCAGACCACGTCCGGCTTCGTGCACGGGCCCCTGCGCATCCACCTCGACGGGCGCCTCACCGGGCACGTGAGCTGGTGGGAGGAGAGCGCCGATCCCGGCTGGGAGGTGGCGCTCCTCGAAGCCGTCCACGCGCCGATCGTAGAGGCATGGCTCGCGCGGGTGCCGGCGCCCGCCCCCGAAGGCGAGCCCAGCACGGAGGCGCAGGCGGTCGCGACGGTCGCGGACGCGAACCAGCGCATCGCCGAGGTGGTCGACGGCCGCCGCCTGCCCGCGGTGCGGATGGAGACGCTGCTGCGGCAGCTCGAACGTCGATTCGGTTGCGACGTGGCGGCGGGCAAGGGCAGCGAGGTGACGGTGTACCGCCCGGGCGGGCGAAAGTTCACGCTCGGCCGCCACGCCCGCAACCGCCACGTACCGGCCCACCTCGTCCGCGCGTTGTTGCGGGCGGTGGGGATCCCGGTCACGGAGTGGTGGTCGAACGTGGACGCGTAGGGGCGCCCGGGGCACCTACCGAATCACTCCACGAAGTAGAGCCCGTCGGCCAGGAGCACGGCCACGCGCCCCGGGGCGACGATCGCGATGTCGATCGGAACACCTGGGAGCTCGACTCCGAAACGCGTGCGCCCGTCCGGATCGACGCTGACGAGGCGGGCTCCGTCGGGCGCGTAGACGCAGCCGCGCGCGTCCACCGCGGGCCCGAGCCTGCCCCACCGGACGCGCGCGCCGCCCTCCCTCCGCCATCGCACGGCACCGTCGGGCGTCAGCCCGGCCAGGGCGTCGACCGACAGCGCGATCCAGCCGTCTTCCGTGACGGCGAACGAGGCCGGGGCCGGGTACACGCCGAGCGTGCAGCCCATCGGGTCGACGATCCACGACACGCCGTCGTTCTTGCTCCCCCCGGCCGCGCGCCCCGACGCGTCGACCGTGGGCAGCATGTCCGCCTCGTGCAGGCCGCTCCGCCAGAGCACCGCGCCGGCTGGGTCCACCTGGGCCAGCCCGGTGCCGTAGTAGCCGGCCACGACCATGCGCCCCTCGTCGTCGATCGCGGGCGCCACCAGGTCGTAGCCGAAGGTCCCGAGCCGCGTGAGGCGGCTTCCACACAGGCGGAGCAGAGCGCCCGCGGGCGTCGTGAGCAGCAGCGTGCCGTCCGGCGCGAGGTTGGGCGCGATGCCGGAGTCGTCGAGGCTCCCCGGCAGGTCCAGGTGGGCCCGCACGCGTCCGTCCGGAGCGACGAACCGCAGGGTCGACGAGCCGGCGACGATGCAGGTGCCGTCCTGCAGCGCGAGGGGCACGGCCGATGCGGCCCCGTGGCCGACGGTGCCGACGGCCTTCTTCGGCGCGCGGCTCGCCTTGTACCCGGGGCTCACGCCGCCGCACGGCGGGAGCTCCCAGCGCAGGCCGCCGTCCCCGTCCAACCCGAACAAGCGGCCCTGCCACGCCACGCGCAGGGAGAGGTCCTCCGCGACGGCCAGGCCGGCGGTGGGGCTTCGCTCCCCCGTGGCGCCCGGCAGCGCCAGCACCCGGCGGAGGCGCCCCTCGTCGGGCCCGTTCACCCCCGCGCGGCGGCGGTTGCACCGGTCAGCGCCCGTTCGCGGCCAGGGGGACGCCGCGAGCTCCCAGGGCCCCGCCGGGAGCTCGCCGATCACCGCGATGTCCCACATGTGGATGGTCTGCTTCACGAGGGGAGCGTACCTTGCCCGCCCCTACCGACACGCCCGCCGCACGGTACAAGACACCTCGGCGTGGGTCCGCTCGGCGCCCGTGGGGAGCAGGAACGCGAGGGTGTACGGCGTGGGCATGGGCCGCGGATCGTCGGGACAGTTGGCGCGTTGGCGGTTCACGAAGGTGATCCGGGCGCCGTCGTCGTACACGTCGGAGCCGGCCTGGGCGGGCGAGAGCACGCGGTCGGCCAGGACCAGCTGGTCACGCGAGAAGTCGATCCCGAAGGCGACGCCCGGCGGGCAGGTGTAGCGAGCGCGGAGCTCCTCCTCGGAGCGCACGGTGTCGGTCTGGCCGACGGCGTTCGCGCGGGTGCAGCCCTCGGGCGGGCTCCACAGGGGCACGACCCGGGCACCCGAGAGGCCCACGCGGTCGGGCGCGCACTCGGAGTCATCCTCGGGGGCCCCTTCCTCGGGGGGCGGTGGGGTGGCCTCGCCTTCGGGCGGCAGCTCGGCGCCGCGGCCCGAGCCCCCCGCGCACGCGACCAGCGCCACGAGGGCGGCGACGACGACGAAGAGCCGGGCGGGGGGTGCGGTCATGGGCGCGACGTAACGGCGGGCCGGCACTCACGCGAACGAGCCCGGTACCGCTCGGTGGCCCACTCGGGGTAGCATGGCGGGGTGGGTGGCTGTTGCGTCTCCTGTTCGCGTTCGGATGGCGGTCCGTGTCATGAGCCCCCAGTGGCCGAGCGAGGTCTTCGCGGCGTACGCGGACGTGCTCGCCCGCTCCGGTGGCGTGCTCTTCGCGCCCCTGGTCGGGGCGATCGTGCTGTTCGTCATCCTCTGGTCCGGTGACAAGCCCCTGCCGAAGGTCGTGGCCAGCGGGCTCCTGGCGGCGTGCGCGGTCGCGGGGCTCGTGCTCGCGCTGCGAAACCTCTCGGTGGTGGACGACGCCAATTACTCGTTCCGGTACGCGGAGAATTGGGTCGCGGGGAAGGGGATCGTCTTCAACGTGGGCGAGCGCGTGGAGGGCTACACCAACTTCTTGTGGGTCGCGTTGCTCGCGGCGTTCTCGGCGCTCACGCCGTTCCGTCCCCACTGGATCGCCCTCGTCCTCGGGCTCGCGTGCTTCGTGGGCACCGTCGCCGCCGTCGCGCGCCTGGGCTCCCGGCTCCACGAGGGCGGCGCGGGCAGGCTCCCCGCGGCGGCGTGCTACCTCGCGCTGAACACGACCTTCGTCGTGTTCGCCACCACCGGCCTCGAGACGATGTGCGCGAGCCTGCTCGTGTGCCTCGGCCTGCTCGCGCTCGTGGCCGAGCGCCCCCGACCGATGCTCGCGAGCGTCGGCTTCCTCCTCGCGGCCCTGGCCCGCCCCGACCACGCGCTGTTCTGGGGCGCCGGGTTCGTGGCCGTCGCCCTCGCCGAGCGGCGATCCCTGGCCGCCTGGGGGGCCACCCTCGCCCGCTACCTCGTGCCGCTCGCGCCCTACGGCGGCTACCTGCTCTGGAAGATCGCCTACTACGGCTCGATCCTGCCGAACTCCTACTACGTACGCGCGGCGAACGAGTCGCATGTGGAACAGGGGCTCGTCTACGCGCTGACCTTCCTGCTCGGCAGCCACGCCTGGCTCGTGCTGGCGCTCTTCCTCGCCTCGCTCGCGATCCCGACCGTACACGAGCCGGCGCGCGTGTTCCGGCGGTTCGCGGGCGTGGCGGTCCCGGTGTGGGCGGTCTACGTCACGTGGGTCGGCGGCGACTACATGTACGGCCGCTTCTACATGGTGATCCTGCCGTTGCTCGCCCTCGGCGCCGAGCGGCTCGTCCACGCGGTTCGCGAGCGCCGGGCGTGGGTGGGCGCCGTGCTCGGCGGGCTGTTCGTCGCGACCGCGTGCGGTGTTCCGCTCCTCCCCGCGCGCCAGGCCAGGTGGGGCATCGCGGACGAGCCGACGTTCGACGACCACACTTGGCGCGATCTCATCGACGCGGACGCGATCCTCTCGTCTCGCGTCGCGTACTCGTTCCAGGAGATCGTGGACCAGGGGTTGGACCTCCCCATCGAGGGCACGGGCGGCTTTGGCTACCGCACCCGCCTCCGGGTGGTCGAGGCCTGCGGGCTGGTCGACCCCACCGTCGCGAACCGGGAGCGCTCCGGCACGATGGCCGGGCACGAGAAGTGCGTGTCGCGGGAGGATCTGATCGAGCAGGGCGTGCGCCTGAGCTTCACCCGGAGCGTGTTCGCGATGGGGCCGAGCGCGGGGGTTCCGCTCCTGGACGGCCGCCCGATCGACCGGCTGTGCGACGCCACCGTGTGCATCAACATCCTCGCCTACGACGGGCCGCAGATGCGGGCGCTTCGCGACGCGACGACCGGGATCCTCTTCGTGGATCTCGAGGCCTACCTCGACGCCTGGCTCGCCCGCGCCGACACCACGCCGCCCGAGCAGCTCCGCGCGGACATCCTCTTCTTCCGAGAGTATTACTTTCGGTTCAACGAGGATCCCGACCGCCTCGCCGCCGTCGATCGCGTCGCGACGGCCAGCGCGGCCCCGGCGGGCATGCCCCCGCCCGGCACGCCCCCGCCCGGCGCCCCTCCCGGCCCCGGTCTCGACGGCATGTCCGGCTTCCGCGAGCGGCTCAACCGCCCTTGAGGTGGGCCAGCCCCCGCCGTTCGGAGCCACCGCGGCGCCACCAGGGCGGGGCCGTCTCCCTCCTGGAACCCGGCTCCCTCGCGAGCACGATCCTGGCGTTCAACGCGAGCGGATGATGGCCGTGAGCGCGCCGGCGCACGTGATGCCTTGTCCTCCCGCACGCCGATGAGTACCGTGCCCGCCCGCGCTCGGGTCAAGTTCCGCCCGTTCAGGTGAGGGACGGCGCCGTCGGGGTGCGTTGATGAAGCGCGGAGGTGTACGTGTCCGAGCATGCCCCGTCCCCGGCAGCGGTCCCGGCAGCGGTCCCGGCAGGGCTGGCGCGCGAGCTGCCCGTCTCGGACCTGCGGGCGCTGCGCGCGAGCCTCGTCTCGGCGGTCCGGCGGACGTGCCCGGCGCAGCTCGCCGCGGATGCCGACGACATCGTGCAAGAGGCGATGCTCCGGGTTCTCCGCGCGGACGCCGTCGTCGTGAACCAGCGGTACCTCCACCGCGTCGCAACGTGCGCCACGATCGACGCGCTCCGCCGCCGCCGATCGGCGCGGCTGGAGCTCGCTGGCGACGCGGTGCCGGAGACGCGGGCGGGCGCCGCGGACCCCGCCGGGATCCTCGCCGATCGGCAGCTCGGCCTCGCCATCCGCGACTGCCTCGCCGAGCAGCCGGACGAACGCCGCCGTACGATCGAGCTCTACCTGCTCGGTCACACCGTGCCCGAGCTGGCGAACCTGCTCGGGTTCGGGGACAAGTCCTCGGAAAATCTGGTGTATCGCGGGTTGAAGCTGCTGCGTGCTTGCTTGCGCGCCAAGGGGTTCACGCCATGAGCGACCTCGACCTCGAGCGGCTCCGACAGGCGCGCCGCGTCCTCGCGTCCGACGCGGGCGGCGCCGCCTGCCCTCCCCCGGAGCGGTTGTACGACGCCGCGACGGGCGCCCTCCCCCCCAAGGAGGTGGCGCCGATCCTCGATCACGTGGGCGCGTGCGGCGCGTGCGCGTCGGAGTGGTCCCTCGTGCGTGCGGCGCTCGACCCCACCGAGGCGCTCGGCGCCGGCGATCCCCCCCCCGACGTCGCCGCTCCGCTCCCCACGGTCGAGGTCCTCCGTCCCACCCGGCCACACGCGCGGAGCCCGTGGCGCCGACTGGGCTTCGCGATGGGCGCCCTGGGCGCGGCGGCGGGGCTGGCGCTGTGGGTGCGGCCCCCGGTGGCGCAGGAGGAGGGGACCCCCGTGTTCCGCGCCCTCGATACCCCGGCGCCCGGGGGGAGGATCGCAGATGGCGCGGCGCTCCCCCGCGACGCGTTCACGCTCGAGTGGGTGCCCGGCCCGGCGGGCACCCGGTACGCGCTCACCGTGGGGGACGAGGCCGGTCGGCCGCTGCACCTCGCCGGGGGGTTCGACACCGCGTCGGCCACCGTCCCGGTGGAGGCCCTCGCCGGGCTGCCCGACGGTGCAACCGTCGTCTGGCAGGTCGAGGAGACGTGGGTGGACGGGACGACGCGCCGCTCTCCCGTGTACCGGAGCGTCGTCCGTTGATCCTCGCCCTGCTCATCGCGACGGCGCAGGCCGCGAGCCCGTGCGAGGCCGCGTTGACGACGGCGACCGACCGCTACGAGGCCTGGCGCTGCTTCTACATGGCGGCGCGCAAGGTGGGGAGCTGGGACGAGGCGGAGGCGCGCATCGCGCGCGGGGTCGCCGATGGCGATCCATGGGCCCAGATCGTGCTCGGGCACGTCTACTCGGACCAGGGGGACGCGCGCGCGGAGGCGCACTACCGGGAGGCGATCGCGGCCTTCGAGCGCCGCGAGCAGCGCGCCGGTGCGGCGCAGGCGAGGTTCGGGCTCGCGAACTTCCTGTGGCACCACGGCGCGGGCGCCGAGCCGCCGCGTGTCCTCCTCGACGCGGCGCTCGCCGACGCCGAGGCGTACGGCGATCCGCTGCTGGCGGCGACGGCGCGGGCGCAGATCGCGCGGCACCTGTGGCGCACCGCGGAGGACTACGGGCGCGCCTACACGCTCGCGCGGGCGGCCGAGAGGGACGCCTTCCCCGGCGGCACCTACCAGCTCCAGTTGCTCGTGTTGCACGTGCTCGCGGGGGTGTGTGGCGAGACCGGGCGCATGGAGGAGGGCGTCGCGACCAAGGCGCGGCTGGTCGAGCTCGCGGCGGCGGCCGGCGACACGTACGTCGAGGCGACCGCGCGCCTCAACCTCGCCGACGCATGGCTCGTGGCTCCGTGGCTGGCGCCGCCCGGGGGCGCGGCGGCGGAGGCCGAGCGTGCGTTGGACGCCGCGCAGCGCGCGAAGAACCCGTACTCGGTCGCGGGGGCCCGCTGCGTGCTCGCGCGGGCGCGCGGGCCCGATGTCCCCACCGCCGTGGTGGACTGGGCGGCGTGCGCCGACGGCTACGCCGCCCTCGGCGAGGCCCAGACGGAGGTGTACGGCCGCATGGGGCTCGCCGTCGCGAGTCGGCGCGGAGATCCGCTCGGCGCGGACGCGCTGGTGGAGGCGACCGTCGCCCGCGCCGACGCGCTCGGCATCCGCGTCCGCGCGCTCGACGCGCGCTTCGTCTCGACCGAGCTCTCCTGGGAGCGGGGGGAGACGGAGACGGCGTTGGGCCGCTCGGACACGCTCCTCGACGCGCTGGAGACCCTGCGGGACCGCCAGCGCACCGAGGCGGATCGCGCCGGGCTCGGCGCCCACGGCGCGGCCGCCTACGACGCGCGCGCGAGCCACCTGCTCGACGCGGGTGACGTGGACGGCGCGCTCGCGACGATCGAGCGCCTGCGGGGGCGCCTGCTGATCGAGTGGCTGGAGGCCGGCCGGATCGGCGCGCCCCGAGGGGGGGAGGCCGAGGCGGCGCGGCGCGAGCAGATCGCCGCGATCGAGGCGGCCCAGGCATCGCTGGTCGCGGCGAGCACCGATGCCGAGCGGACCGAGCGGCGCGCGTCGCTCGAGGTGCTCGAACGCGCGGAGCAGGAGGCCCGCGACGCGTGGCTCCGCGCCGACGCGTCGCTGTACCCCCAGGTCGAAGCCCCGCCGCCGTCCGTCGCGACGCTGCAGGGGCTGCTCGGTGCGGACGAGGCGCTCGTCGTCTACCAGATCGCCACCCCGCAGACGCTCTACCCACCCTACGCGGCGCGGAGCTGGGCGCTGGTGGTCACCGCGTCGTCCCGGGCGGTGGCCCCTCTCGGTGACCTCGACGGCCTCGACAGCCGCGTCCGGCTCTTCGAGGGCCTCGTCGCGCGGCGTGACGGCAGCTCCGCGCCCGCCGGCCGCGCGCTCGCGGAGGATCTCCTCGGGCCCGTGCGGGCCGCCCTCCCACCAGGGATCCGCCGGGTCGTGCTCGTTCCGGACGGCGCGCTCCACCACCTTCCCCTCGCGGCGCTCGACCCGACGGCCGACCTGCGTGCCGTGTCCACCGTCCCTTCGCTGCGGACCTGGCTGGCCCTGCGCCGGCAGGCCGCCCCGCGGGGCGCCCGCGGCGTCCTCGCGCTCGCGGACACCTCGCTGCCCCGCGCGGGGGCCGAGGCCCAGGCGGTGGTCGCGCGCCTCGGTGGTGACGTTCGGCTGGGCGCCGACGCGAACGCCGAGGCGCTCCTCGCCGCGGATCTCTCCGCCTACCGGGTCCTCCACGTGGCCGCGCACGTGACGGTCGACGAGGCCCGGCCCGAGCGCTCCGCCATCCACCTCGCCACCGGCGCTCCCGGCACGCAGCCGGGGGGGGACGGGTCGTTACGCCCGCGCGACATCGTGGGCCTGCCCCTCGATGGGCAGCTCGTCGTCCTCTCGGCCTGCGGCGGGGCCGCCGGGCGCGCGGTCGAGGGAGAGGGCGTGATGGGGATGGCGCGTGCCTTCCTTCAGAGCGGCGCGCGCGCGGTGGTCGCGAGCGTGTGGCCGTTGGAGGACGCCGAGGCCGAGCGGGTGTTCACCCTCTACGCCGACGCGCTCGCGCGCGGTGAGACCGTCGACGAGGCCCTTCGCAGCGCGCAGATCGAGGCGCGCAACGCGGGCCTGCCCGAGGCGGCGTGGGCGGGCCTGCTCGTCGTGGGGGACGGCGGATGGGCACCCTTCCCGGGGGGCACCGCCGCCGTGCCTCCCTGGGCGGTGCGCCTCGGCGCCGCGCTCGGGGTGCTCGCGGCGGCCGGCTTCGCGACGTGGTGGAGATTCGTGCGTCGCAGGTGAGGGGAACGGCGAGCCACCTGCGTTGGTGCGCGTGGAGGCACCAACCATGCACAGCCGATCGAATTCCACCCTGCTGTTCCTTGCCCTCGCTACGGCCGCCATCGGGTGCGACGGAGCCGGCTCCGACAAGGGCAGCGACGAGCCCGGCGCGCAAACCGGCGGGCTGTACATTTCGGGCCCTGGCGGGGACGCCGTGGGGAACGGCGACACGCTGGACGTGCTCGAGCTCGACGGGATCCCGCCCTGGAGCTTCGGCGTCGTGAGCCTCGACCTCGCCAACGGGGGAGACGGCGAGGTCTCGCTCGACACGTTCACGCTCGAGGGCGTCGGCGACACCGAGGCCGTCGAGTGGTACCTGAACGAGCCCGGCGCCACCGAGCTGCGCCCCCTCGACCCGTCCGGCACCACCCTCGCGGCGGGGGAGAGCCTCACCTTCGCGCTCTACTTCCGTCCGGTCTACTCGGGCGATCGCGACGTCCGCGTCCGCGTGGCGCACTCCGCCGGCGATCCGGTCGAGGTCGTCGTCCACGGGCGCGGGCGCGACAATGCCAGCAAGAGCCCCGACGTGGCCAGCCTGGACGAATGGGTGCTGGGGCGGTCCAATGTCACGGCGTCCAACGACTTCATGCCCGGCGCGCTGCTCGTGGACGACGCCGGCGACGTGTTCGTCAGCGGCAACGTCAACGGCTGGGGCGACGGCTTCAGCGAGAACATCGCGCTGGCCAAGCTCGATCCGTCCGGCGGCATCGCCTGGCTACGGGAGTGGAACGAGTCGTACGAGCAGCTCTCCCAGGACGTGGGCGACAACGGGGAGATCGGGGGATCGTCCCAGAGCGTGTCCCTCGACGCGGTGGGTGACGTGTACGTCGCCGCGCGCCGTTCGCAGTCCTCGTCCAACAACATCTTCCAGGCGATGGTGTTCAAGGTCGCCGGGGACTCCGGCGCCCTCGACTGGGCAACGGGGGTGACCGGCGGAGACGATCCGATCCCGGCGCTGGCCTACGAGAACCTGCAGGCGACGGTGGTGGACGCCTCGATCCCCGGGCGCGTGCTCATGGCGGGCAAGGTCGGCGACTCCGGCGGCTTCCTGCTCGCCGCGCTCGACTCGGCCACGGGCGAGCTGTTGTGGGCCCGCGCGCTGGTGTCCTCGGGCACCTCCCGCGCCGGGGCGATCCGCGTCGACGGAGACTCCGTCTACGTGGGGGGCACCGCCAACAACATGGCTTTTGTCGCGAAGGTCGACGGCGTGACGGGCAGCTCGCCGACGCTGGACTGGGCGAAGAGCTACGGCACCTACGGCGTGGTCCGCTCGCTGGACATCGAGAACGGGACGTTGCTCGCCGGCTACGAGCTGCGCGGCCTGCCGACCCAGTTCGTCGCCGTCGCGCTCGACGCCGACGACGGTGGCGTCGTCTGGGCGAAGGCGTGGGACGCCGAGAACGCGGGGGACAACAACAACAGCCTCGTCGCGCGCATCGTCGATGGGGAGGCGGTCATCGGCGGGCGCATCGCCATCGAGCCCTTCGACACCCAGGGCGGCGAGGGCTTCCTGCTGCGCCTCGCGATGGACGACGGGGCGTACGTCAACGGCGCGTTCTTCTACAACGGGAAAGGCGCGGAGGAGATGACGTGGCACCACGTCACCGGCATGGCGCAGGCGCCGGACGGTCACCTGTGGATCGTGAGCCAGGCGACGCCCGGGAGCAACAACCACAACCACTTCTGGGGGCGGTGGTACCAGGCCATCGACACCACGACCGACTTCCCCGGCGGCGACGGGAGCGGCCGCCTCGCGGACTTCGCCGTGTCGGCGTCGAACGTGAGCGGGGCCAGCCTCGACGTCCTCGGCGACGCGACCGGCCACGACATCGACGCGGGTGACCTCTGGCAGGACTCGGCCTCCGGCGTGATGCTCGAGGACGCGTACACGCTCGAGGAAGACGAGGAACAGGTAGGCGTACACGCGCTCGTGCAGCGCCTCGGGACGCCGGAGGAGGCGGACGCGGACACGGACACGGACACGGACTCCGACACCGACACGGACTCCGACACCGACTCCGACACCGACTCCGACACCGACACCGACACCGACTCGGACACCGACTCCGACACCGACACCGACACCGACTCGGACACGGACACGGACACGGACACCGACACCGACACGAGCGGTGACGACGCCTACGAGGACAACGACACCTTCGCCACCGCCGCCGCGCTCGGGGCGGGCACCCACCGGGGCCTGCACGCGGCAAGCGGGGACGAAGACTGGTTCCAGGTGGAGGTCTGCGCCTCGGGCGTCCTGACCGTCGTGGCGTCCTTCGTGCACGCCGACGGGGACATCGACATGGAGCTGTACGCCAGCGACGGGACCGTCACGTCCACCTCCGCCGGGACCGCCGACACCGAGACGGTGACCGGCACGGCCGGCCGCGCGGACGACACCTTCTACGTGAGGGCGTTCGGCTACGGCGGTGCGGTCAACGACTACGCCCTGACGGTCTCCCTCACCGGCTGCTGATCCTCCCCCGTCTGATTCCCCGCCGATTTCCCCTTCGGAGCGTCCATGCGCGTCCTCTCTCTCACCATGCTCGGTCTCGGCCTCGCCTGCGGCGGCGGCTCGGAGACCACCACACCGGGGACCAACGCCCCCAAGGCGGCCGCCGAGGCGCCGAAGGCCCCGCCTCCGCCCGCGGAGCCCGGCGGATACTTCGTGTGGTTCAACCCCGCCAAGACCTTGTACCGATCCGCGGCGGACGGCACCGGCTGGAAGCCCGTCCAGGGGGCCTTCCCCGACGCCTTGCACAACTGGTACGTGACCCTTGCCTCCGACGCGGGCGGGCGCCTCTACGTCGGGAAGGGCCTCGACAACTTGTACCACTCGGACGACGCGGGGAAGACCTGGGCGCCGGTCACCCAGGCCACGCCGCCCACGGGAAGCGTGGAGTACAAGTTCTGCGGCGGCGCGGCGGACGAGCTGTTCGCCGTGGGCTCGGACGGCAGCGGCCTGTACAGCACGACCGCGGGCCAGTCCTGGACGGCGGTGCGTGTCGCGCCCGAGGGGGCGTCCGGCGCCGGTGACGGGTTCCGCGGCGGGTGCGCCTTCGGCGCGGGCGGCGAGCTGCTCGTGGACGCCTGGTACTTCGACCCCGCCGGCCCGGTCACCGCGACCTCGAAGGATCACGGGGCCACGTGGACGAAGCTCCCCCGCGCCGCGAACAACACGGCGACCTCCGGGCTCGGCTGGAGCCAGGGCGCCGTCTGGTACGCGCAGAACGGCGGGTACACCGGGGCGAAGGTCTCGCGCCTGGACGCCGCGACGGGCACCTGGACGGAGACCCCCGAGCTCAAGGGCACCGCGGACCGCGAGTGGGCGATGAGCGTGTTCGCGTCGGACGGGAAGCGCATCGTCGGATGGGAGAACCCCGCGAAGGCGCCATCCGGGCCCGCGCCGTCCGCCGCGCACGTGTCCACCGACGGCGGGCGCACCTTCCAGGCCGTCCCGGGGCCGGTCGCCTCGGACCCGACGCCCGACTCCTGGGACGAGTACGTCGCGATCGGGTGGCACAACGGCGAGACGCCGGGGCCGATGCCGGCGGCGAGGCCGGGCTAGTCAGGCCTTGGGAGGCACGCACGCCCGGCGCGGTGTGCCCCCTCGTCGGATACACCTCTCGCGCCGGATGGAACGACGCATGTGGCCACTCTTCGCCGCGCTCGCCCTCGCGCCGTTCGTGGCGCTCCTCGCGTGGTGGCTGACGCGGGGGGACCGACTCGACGCCGACGCGCTCGCCCGCCTCGCCGCGGCGCGCGGCTGGACCACGTCGGCCGCCGCCGTCGCTGACCAGGAGTCCGTGGTGCTCGCGCCGCCCGACGGCGCCTGGGAGGTCACGGTCACCCGTCGCAAGGCCCGCTCGCGCGGCCACCAGTCCCGGAGCAGCGGCCTCCAGACGGCGTGGCGCGCGCCGCTGCCGTCCACGGAGGGCCTCCTCGCCGTTCGCCCCGGCCGCCGCCCCTCGGGCCCCCTCGCGCCACCGCCGGCGCTCTTTCAGGGCCTCCTCGCCCGCGCCCTCGCCGAGCTCGGCGCCCCCGGGCCCATCGGCGAGCTCGCCCCCATCGACACGGGCGACACCGCCTTCGACCTCGCCCACGTCGCCGTCACCGACGCGCCCGCGCTCGGCGCCCGCCTCGCCACCCCCGACGACCGGGCGTTGCTCGCCCGGGTGGCCGCGCTCGGGGCCACCGTCGTCCTCGCACGGACCGGCCTGCAGATCTCGGTGGAAGGCCAGCCCGACGGCCGCCAGCTCGACGCCCTCGTCGCCGCCGGCACCGCGCTCGCGGCGCGGTGGCGCTGATGCTCGCACCCGGAGACGATGTCGCCGCCGCGCTCGCCGCCGCTCCCGCAGGCGGGGAGGTCCGCCTCGCGCCCGGCGAGCACCGCCTCGCCGCCAGCCTCGTCCTCGACCGTCCCGTCACTCTCGCGGGCGAGCCCGGCGCGCGCCTCGTCGGCGACGCGCGGGACGCCCTCATCCGCGTGTCCGCGGCCGTGCGCCTCGACGGGCTCGAGATCGCGCGCGTCGGCGGCTGGGGGAGCCTCATCGTCGTGAAGGACGGCGCGATGCTCGACGCGGAGCGGTGCCGGCTCCTGGGCGCCTCCAGCGCGTGGCTGCTGGCCGAGCGCCCGACGCTCGAGCCCGACGAGGCCTGGATGGGCGCGGGCGTCGACGTGCGCGGCGGGCACGCGCGGCTCGGGGACTGCCACGTCGAGGGGCCGGGGGGCTACGGGGTCGCGGCGTCGGGGGCGCTGCCGAGGGAGGTGTCGATCGAGGGCGGGCGCCTCACCGCGTGCCTGGCGGGGGTGCGGGCGACCGGTCTGGCGGGCGTGCGCGTGGAGGGCGTCGTGATCGACGCCTGCGTGGGGGCCGGGGTCGAGGTGGGGAACGAGGGCCGAGTGCGCCTGCTCGGCGGAGCGGTGTCGGGCGGCGGGATCGCCGCGGTGTTCGTGGACGGGGGGCGCGCGGAGCTGGTCGGCGTGCGGATCGCGGCGCCGGCGGGGTCCTGCCTGTGGGCGCAGGGCGCGGCCGAGGTGACCGCGCGCGAGGCCGAGCTGGTCGGCGCGGCGGCGTCGGGCGTCGTGGCGCGGGGGCGGGCGAAGGTGACGCTCGAGCGCTGCCGGGTGTCGGGGGTCGCGCTCAACGGGCTCGAGGCGCTCGACGCAGCCGACATCGTCGCGACGGAGACGACGGTAGAGGCGACGTCGGCGACCGCCATGGCGACGCTGACCGGCACGGTTCGGATGGAGCGCTGCCCGCCCGCGGCGCCGGGCGAATGGGAGGCCTACAGCGGTGGGGCGGGGCGCGTCGACCTCGGGCGCCCCGCGACCGGGAAGGTGGAGGAGGCGGTGCCGGCGAAGGCGGCGGAGTGGGAGGCGCTGCTCGCGGCCGCGGCGCTCCCGCCCGCGGACAGGGAGGCCGTCGCGACGCGGCTCCATGGCCGGGTGAAGCGGGAGCCCCTCGCGGCGTGGCGTGGGATGGGCCCGCCGGGCCTCGCGGCGCTGGATCGCATGACCCTCGGCGAGCGCGTGCAGCACGACGTCGGCGCCGTGACGTTCCTGGCTTGGACGGAGGAGGGCGGCGTCCTCGCCGGGCGGAAGCTCGCCCGGCTCGGGCCGGACCTGCGCGCACGCTGGACGGCCCCCCTGGACGCGCGTCCCCTGGGCGTCTTCGCGGGCGCAGGGCGGCTGTGGGCCGTGCTGGAGAAGCGGGGCGGCTCCGACGTGCTCGCGGCGTGGGACGACGCCGACGGCCATCGGCGCGGCGCGGTCTCCGTCGATGGCGAATTCGGCGCCGTGCGCGTTGACGGGGACGACGTGGTGATCTGGGGGTGGGACACGAGCGGCCACCCGACGGATCGCTGCTCCTGGCGCGTGACGGGAAGCCTCGGCGCCGGCCTCGGGCGCCCCGAGGTACTGGCACAGGGGCCGGTCCCGGCGCCGTGGGGGGAGCGCTGGGACTGGGTGCGCGGGGCCAACGCCCCGACCATCCTGCCGAGCGGCTCCGCGCGGGCTCGGGGCGGCGCCTGGCTCCCCGGGCGCCACCGCGCCGTCGTCGACACCGGCGCGTTCGTCGTCACGGTCGATGTCGACGGCCTGGTCTGGCTCATGGACACCTCCGGCGCCCCGTTGGCGGTCCGCGCCCCGCACCCGGCCGCCCGCCTGCTCGTCTGCCGAGACGCCGACGTGGTCCTGGCGGACGCGGACGGCGGGGTGCGCGCGGTGACGATCCGCGCGGAGTAGACCCCCCGCGCCGGCCCTACGTTCAGCGACGATGCCCACGACGATGCCCACCATGCGCGCGATGATCCTCGAGGCCCCGGGCGCCCCGCTCGTCCTGCGCACGCTCCCGCTTCCGACGCCTGGACCCGGCGAGGTGCGGCTCCGGGTGAAGGCGTGCGGCGTGTGCCGCACCGACCTCCACGTGGTCGACGGGGAGCTGCCCGACCCTGCGTTGCCCCTCATCCCCGGGCACGAGATCGTCGGGATCGTGGAAGCGACGGGTCCGGGCGTCGCCACCCCGGCGCTCGGCGACCGGGTCGGGGTCGGCTGGCTGGGACGCACGTGCGGGGCGTGTCGCTTCTGCCTGCGCGGCCGCGAGAACCTGTGTCTCCACGCGCGCTTCACCGGCTACCAGCTCCCGGGCGGCTACGCCGAGGCGGTGATCGCCGGGGCCGCGGCGTGCCTCCCGCTCCCGGCGTACGCCTCGGACGTCGCGACCGCACCGCTGCTCTGCGCGGGCCTCATCGGCTTTCGCGCGTGGCGCATGGCGCCGCCGGACGCCGCGCGGGTCGGCCTCTACGGCTTTGGCGCCGCGGCCCACATCCTCACCCAGGTCGCCGCGTGGGAGGGGCGCGAGGTGTACGCCTTCGTCCGTCCCGGCGACGCGGCCGCCGAGGCCTTCGCGCGCTCGCTCGGCGCGACGTGGGCCGGGCCGTCCACCGCCGCGCCCCCCGTCCCGCTCGACGCCGCGGTGATCTTCGCGCCGGTCGGGGCGCTGGTGCCGCTCGCGCTCGCCGCGGTCGACCGGGGCGGCGTGGTCGTGTGCGCCGGCATCCACATGTCCGACATCCCGAGCTTTCCCTACCGCTTGTTGTGGGAGGAGCGCGGGGTGCGCTCGGTCGCCAACCTCACGCACCGGGACGGGCTCGACTTCCTGGCGCTCGCCCCGCGGGTGCCGGTGCGCACGACCACCGAGGTGTTCCCGTTGGAGCGCGCCAACGACGCCCTCCTGGCGCTGCGGAGCGGGCGGCTCACGGGGGCGGCGGTCATCGTCCCGTAGCGAGGCGCGCGTCCTCGACGAGGTCGCGTCGCGCTCGAAGCGCGTCGCCTGAGGTTTGTCGGGCCCGTGTGTTAAGGGCCACCTGCCGCTGGCAGGCCGTGGGCCCGCCTCTCCAACGCCGCGCACGGAGCCCGATTGATCCGATCCCTGCTCATTTTTTCCGCGCTCCTCCCGATCGCCGGCTGTACGGCGAGCGAGGACGGCGAGGTCGCGGTCCCCGACGACTACGCGGAGGTGCTCGCCGCGGCGGGCTGGGCGGACGACATGTCCGTGGCCGTGTCCGGTGACGTGCTGACGCTCGGTGACGACGGTATCCCCGATCACGACGTGCTCGAGGCCTACGCGCTGATGGACGGCACCACGACCCCGGTCGTCGCGAGCGCCTACTCCACCGAGATCCCGGCCGCGCCCGTGTTCGCCGACGCGACCACCGAGACCGGCATGGGCAGCATCGGCGTCGCGATCAGCGGCGGGCTCTACTTCAACCCCTACGAGGGCGACGGCGTCTCCGTGGCGTTGGACAACAACTTCGAAGTGGACGGGGTGCCCTTCGTCGACGCGTGCAACGCGCACCCCCTGCCGTCGGGCGGGGAGTACCACTACCATGGCGTTCCCTACTGCATCACCGACACGGTCGACACCGACGGCGCGCACTCCGTCATCATCGGCGTGCTGCTCGACGGGTTCGCCGTGTACGGGCCCCAGGGGGCGGGCGGGGACGCCCCCACCGATCTGGACGAGTGCAGCGGCCACACCGGCGAAACCCCCGAGTTCCCGGACGGCGTGTACCACTACCACCTGACGGAGACCGCGCCCTACAGCATCACGTGCTACCGCGGCGAGGTCGAGGTGACGAGCGGGGGGCCCCCTCCGTGATGTCGTGGCGCTCGGCCGTCCTGGTCGTGGCGCCGCTCCCAGGCTGCGCCGCGGAGGCGCCGGCGGCGGCCGCCCCGGAGCTCCCCGACGAGCGGCTCCTGCTGCTCGAGGAGCTCGGCCCACCGGTCCTCAGCACGCTCGATCCGGGCGCCGCGGGGACGGAAGCCCGGTTCACGCTCGCGTCGGGCGCGTTCGCCTACGATCTGGACGTGCACGAGAGCGGCGCGGTCGCCCTGGCCTACACCGCCCCCGGCGCTGATGGGGGCCCCGGCTACGATCGCAGCGGCATCGTGAGCCTCCAGCCCGACGACACCCTCCTGGCGGTGGCATGTCGCGACGCTTCCGGCGTGTGGTGCTTCTTCCCGGCCTGGTCGCCGGACACCTCGCGGGTGTGGTTCGTCGCGGCCGGGGTGGACGTCGGGAGCGGCGCCGAGCACGCGCTCGCCTGTGTGGATGCGCCGGGCGAGCCGATCCGCGAGGTCGTCCCATGGGGCACCGAGCCCGCCGTATCGGCGGACGGCGCCCGCGTGGCCTGGGTCGCGGTCGACCCCGACACCCGACGGCGGAGCCTCGTGCTCGGGGACCGCGACGGCGCGTCGCCGTCGACGCTCGTCGCGAGCGGAGTCATGACCGACATCAGCCAGCCGTTCTTCTCGGTCGATGGCGAGCATGTGTACTTCGTGGTGCCCACGACCCTGGCGGTGTCCTTCTGGGAGAGGGTGATGTGGGAGCGGCTCGTCCCCAGCGCCCAGGCTCATGGCAGTCACGACGTTCCCGGCGACTGGTGGCGCGTCCCGACCGCGGGAGGCCCGTCCGAGCAGATCACGGACCTCCAAACGATCCAGTACGACGGGCGCGCGCATCCCGACGGCCGCTGGTTCGCGGCGGCCACGCGCGAGGGGGTGGTGCTCGTGGACCTGGAGACAGGAGAGGCGACCAGCCTGCTGGAGATCCGTGCGGTGCGGGCGCTCGACTGGCTGCCGTGACGCGCATCCCGCCATTGGTTCTCAAGTTCCGCGGGTAGCGACCGAACCACCTCGCGATGACACGCGCGCTGAACCAGCTCCAACGTCTCCGGGCACACCAACGGCGGGAAGCCACGGTCGCCCTTCGCCAGGCCGAGGCCGACCGGGACGCCCAGCGCGCCCGCGTCGATGCCCTCGTCGCCGGGCTCTCCCGTGCCCGTGACGCGCTCGATGGCGACGACGCCTTCGATCTGGCCACGTGGTCCGCCTACCGGCTCCAGGCGGAGCTCGGCGGGCGGCGAGAGCGTGCCCGTCTCGCGTCGCGCCAGCGCGAGACAGACCTCGCCGCGGGGCGTCACCGCCGCGCGGTCCAGGACGAGCTCGGGCTCGCCAACGTGGTCGCCGCGCGGGACCAGGCCGAGGCCGAGGTGACGCGCCGGAGCGAGGGGCGGATCCTCGACGAGGTCGCCTCGCGTCTCAGGCGGGTCGCGTGACCGCGGGACGTGTCCTCGTCGTCTGCGGCGCGATCGCGTTGAGCGTGATCGGCTACGCCGCCACCTCCTCGGTGACCGAGGCCGCCGAGGGGGCTCCCCCCGCCGCGGCGCCGGCGGCGCCGATCTCGCCGGCGGTCACCGCGGCCCCGTCCGTTGCGCCCCAGGAGGGCGTGCGGACGCTCGCGGCGGCGCTCGAACGCCGCGTGCGCGGGCTGGACGAACGGGAGGCCTCGCTGCTGGCGCGGGAGCAGGGGCTCCGTGACGCCCAGGCGAAGCTCGACGCGCGGCTCACGGAGCTCACCGCCATCCGGACGGCCATCTCGGCGGACCTCGATCGCGCCGACGTGAGGCGCGAGACCCGGGTCGGCGCGCTCGTGACGATGGTGGAGAGCAACCGGGCGTCGTCCATCGCGCCGATGTTCGGCGCGCTCGAAGTGCCGCTCGCCGTCGACGTGCTCGATCGGATGAACCGTCAGAAGGCGGGCAAGCTCCTGGCCGCGCTGCCGCCGGCGCGCGCGGCGGTGTTCGCGACGCGGATGGCCTCGCCGATCGTGGTGGCGCCGTGATCGTGGGGGCAAGGCCAGCGCCCGATGTCGCGGGTGGTGGGACGCGTGGCCCGGGCCCGGCCGCTCGGCTGCCGCCGGGCCGGTTCGTCGACGTGCTGGAGGCCTCGTCGTACACGGTCGCTCCGGCAGCCCCGGAGGCCGCGGCCCCGCGGGAGCCGACGTCCGCGGCTCCGGGAGACTCGGCTCGCCTCGACCCGAAGGCCCCGCGCGACCCGGCCGAGCCCGCCGATGCGGCCGGGCCCACGGTCCTCGCGGACCCGAGGGCCTCCGACACCGCAGCGGCGCTGGCCCTGGCGGGGCTCTTCCCGATGATGCCGCCGCCGACGTCCGCGCCGACCGCGCCGCCCGGGGCTCCCCCGACCGGGCCGACGACGGCGTCGCCCCCGGGCGCCCTCCCGGCCCCCGTCACGTCGTCCGTCGGGACGCTCGCCGCCGCCGGCCGGCCGGATCGCGCGGCCACGCCGGCCGCCCTCGCCGACCTCCGGGCAGCCCCCGGCGCCCCCCCTCCGCCGCTCTCCGGTGTGGCCGCGGGTGGCGCCGAGGCCCCGGTCGTCGTCGTTTCAGAGGCGCTGCCGTCGTTGGGCGCCGCGCCCGCCGACGCCCCTCCCGGCGTGCTTTCGGGGGCCGCGGCACCGGTTCCGCCCGCCTTGCCCCGCGCGCCGGGGGACACCGCCCGCGGCGAGGAGCCCGGCGAGAAGGCAGGCACCGAGCCAGCGTCGTCGCGTGGAACACCGCTCGCCGCCGCCGACGCCGCCCGCGCGGCCGGGGCCCGCGAGGGCCAGCCCGACGCGCGTTCCGACGGCGAAGGCGCGCGGGAAGGGGAGCCGGGCGCGCTGGACGCTCGGCCGAGCGAGGGCGATGGCTCCGTGTCTGACGCCGGCAACAACGCCGCCGCGCCTGCGATGGCGAGCGCGGCATCGGCGCCTTCCGCGATCCCTTCCGCGGTTGCCGCGCCGATGCCCGCGCCCCACGCGGCTGCGCCTCCGCTCTCCGAGGTGCCTTCCACCGCCGTGCCCGCCGACGCGCCCGAGTCCCCGGCGCCGCTCCCCAACCACCTCGAGGTGGCGGTGCGCGACGCGCTCGGAGACTGGACGGTCGAGGTTCATCGCCACGAACACTCCCTCGATCTCCTCTTCCGGGGAGACGCGGGCCTCGCCCCCACCGTGCGGTCGGCCGAGGCTGAGATCCGCTCGGCGCTCACCGCGGGCGGCACCCAGCTGGGACTGCTCGAGTTCGCGGACGGCGGAAGCGGCGACCGCGGTGGCCGGGAAGCGGCCTCGGACGGGCCCCCCCGTCCCGGCACCCCGGGCGCCGCCCGGACGAGCGGCGCTACGAGCCCGACGTCATCGGCCTCCCCGGCGGTCGGCCGCCGCGGCGCGCGCGTCGACCGGGTGGCCTGAAGATTCCCCTCAACTTCGGGGCGTGGCGCCCGATCGAGGATCCATGAGCAGCTTCTCCGTCAACGGCGTGAACTCCCTGGCCGACGTCGCCTCCACCACCACCACGGGTACGACCTCCCTCGGGGAGGACACGTTCCTCCGGCTGCTCACGACGCAGCTGCAGAACCAGGATCCCTCCAACCCGGTGTCGAACGAAGAGTTCGTGGCCCAGCTGGCCCAGTTCTCCCAGCTCGAGGAGCTCCAGGGCATCTCGACCGGCCTGGAGAGCCTCTACCTGGTCAACTCGTCGATGAACAACGCGTCGATGACCAACCTGCTCGGCCGCAACGTCGTGGCGCGCAGCGACACGTTCCACTACGGCGGCTCCGGCGAGCAGGAGATCCATTACGACGCGAGCGCGGCGGCGACGACCGCCACGCTCACCGTCACCGACGCGGACGGCCACGTCGTCTGGAGCGGCGAGACCGGCGCGCTCACCGAGGGCGAAGGCAGCTACACCTGGGACGGCAAGGACAGCTCGGGCGCGCTGGTGGAGGCGGGCGACTACACGTTCACCGTGACGGCCACCGACGTGAACGGCGAGGCCGTCGAGGTGATCCAGCTCGTCGAGGGCATCATCGACCAGATGTCGTTCGAGGACGGCTCGGCTCGTCCGACCATCGACGGCGTGCCGATCGATCTCGGTGACATCGTCCGCTTGTCCACCGCGGACGCCGCGTGAGCCTCGTCCGCGGGGTCGAGTCCAGGGCGCCCGTCGGGCCCCTCTACACCCCGCACCGCCCCCCCGAGACCGCGCCCGGGTTCGGGGGCAGCCTCGACGCGCTGCTGCACACCCGCGGCTCCGCGAGCCCGGCCGCCGCGAGCCCCGCCCCCACCGGGTCGGGGGCCATCCGGCTCTCTCCCCAGGCCTCCGCTCGGCTCGAAGCGAGCGGCGTACACCTCGACCCCGACGACATGGCCGATCTCGGCGACGCCGTCGACCAGCTCGCGCGGCGCGGCGCTCGGGAGAGCCTCGTGCTCTTCGACGACCACGCCCTCTTCGTCCGCGTGCCCGACCGCACCGTCACCACCGTGATGACGCGGCGGGAAGCCGCCCAGCACGTCTTTCCCCAGATCGACGCCACCGTCGTCTTGCGCTGACGCACCCCTCCGCTCCTCGCGCTCCGCCCGAAACCCCCGTCCCCGAGGTCCTCATGTCCCTGTTCTCCACCCTCAACACCGGCGCGAGCGGGCTTGGCGTGGCCAGCATGGGCCTCGCCGTGGCGGGCGACAACATCGCGAACATCGGCACCACCGGGTACAAACAGACCCGCGCCACGTTCGCGGACTTCATGCCGCAGGACAGCTTCGGCCTCTCCGGCGTCGGCAAGCTCGGCTCGGGCGCCGCCACCAACCGCCTCTCGACCCTGTTCGGACAGGGCACCGTCGAGGGCAGCGACTCCTCGCTCGACATGGCCATCAACGGCAGCGGGTTTTTCGTCGTGAACGACGGCGACCAGAGCTACTACAGCCGCTCCGGGGAGTTCTTCCTCGACAACAGCGGCTACGTCGTGTCGCCGAGCGGCCTCCGCCTCCAGGGGTACACGGGCACCGACGGCGCCCTCTCCCCGGCGGTCGGCGATCTGCGGGTGGACGACTCCACCATCCCCGGGGCCGCCACCACGGCCGTCACCCTCGACGCGCTGCTCTCCGCGGAGACCGAGGTGGGCAGCGATCTGGCCGCCATCGACCTGTTCGGCTCCGGAGCCGGCGCGAACACGCTCGCCGAGGCGGGCGCCGCGGCCGACTTCTCCACCAGCGTGACCGTCTACGACAGCCTGGGCGTCGGCCACGAGGTGACCGTGCTCTTCGAGCGCGGCGCCACCTCCGACTGGAGCTGGCGTGCGGTCGCGGACGCGAGCGAGGCCACCGACAGCACCGGTGTGCCGTTCTCCTCGGAGGATGGGTACGGCTTCGAGATGGCGTCCGGCACCGTCACGTTCGACACGAGCGGCCAGGCCTCCGGCTTCACCCAGACCGACAGCACCACGCCGTGGACCTTCGCGGGCGCGGACCCCACCACGCTCGCGTTCGACTTCGGCATCGACCCCGCGGGCGTCGCGAGCGACGGCGCGGTCCGCATGGCCGGATCCGAGTCGTCCGTGACGGCCATCTCGCAGGACGGCATGTCGACCGGCACGTTGTCGAGCCTCTCCGTCGACCAGGACGGCGTCATCACCGGCAGCTACCCCAACGGCGAGGAGCTCGCGCTGGGCCAGGTGGTGCTCGCGAACTTCGCGTCGGACTCCGGCCT
>JAUXQH010000105.1 GCA_030685065.1 Pseudomonadota bacterium
CCGCCGAGGAGGCGCTCGACGCGGTGACCAGCCGCCTGCGGTTCGACATCTCGCTGCTCTCCCGCCGGCTGATCGGCGTCATCGACGCGTTGGGCCAGACTCCGGACTTGAGCTCGCTCCCGGTGGCGACGTTCGGGGCGAGCACCGGCGCCGCGGCCGCGCTCATCGCCGCCGCGGAGCGCCCGGTACAGGTGCGGGCCGTGGTTTCCCGCGGCGGGCGCCCCGACCTCGGAGGAGACGCGCTGCTGCGTGTGCAGGCGCCTGTCCTGCTCATCGTCGGAGGGCGGGACGCGCCCGTGCTCGACCTGAACCGGAGCGCGCTCCGGGCCCTCCGTGGGCCATCGGCGCTCGCCATCGTGCCCGGCGCCACCCACCTGTTCGAAGAGCCGGGGGCGCGGGAGGAGGTGGCGAGGCTGGCGGTCGCGTGGCTTCGCCAGCACCTCGCGGCGCTGCCGGAGCCCGCGTAGGAGATCAGCCGGCCTTCGCCATGCTGACCTTGGGCTGCTCCTTCTGGGCGCGGGCGTTCCACACGAGCCCGGAGAGGAGGAGCCCCACGATCGCGGCGGGGAGCATGGCGGCGGGCCATGTCCACCAGTTGGCGGCGATGGCGGCGGCGTCGCCATCGGGCAGGACGCTCTTGAGCACGGCCGCTTGCAGCGCGGTGCCCAGGTACACGAAGCCGTCGATGATGCCGACGACGATGCCGACGTTCTTCTTGCCGCCGAAGTCCATCGACGCGGTGCCCGACAACATGCCGTGCACCCCGATGACGCACAGGGACATGAAGATCACGAGCGCGCCGAGCGCGGGCTGGCCGAGGAGGAAGAACAGCCCGCCCGACCCGAGCACCATGCCGGCGTAGAGGATCGCGGCCACCGGACCCCGGCGCGAATGGAAGAGGACGTCGCTGATGGTGCCGGCGAACACGCCGCCGAGGATGCCGGCGCAGCAGAGCAGCATGCCCCAGTTCGACGCCACGAACGTCGTCTGCCCCTCCACCGCGATGGCCTTCGCGTAGACCGGGTGCCACTTCATCACCGCGTTGCGGAGGAATCCGCTGCAGAATTCGATGGCCGCGATGGTGAGGATGACCGGGTTGGTCAACATGAGCTTGACGATGTGGAGGGCCCCCTTGCTCGGCCCGGTGTGCCCCGAGCCGGCATCTCCCGTGTCGAAGTCGGCGTGGCCCGCCTGACCCGGGCTGTCCTGAACCAGCGCCGCGACGGCCCCCACCATCACCAGCAGGAGGGCGGCCGGCGCCCAGAAGGCCCAGTGGTCGAGGGCGATCGCGGGATCGATCCGGGGGAGGCCCTTGGGCGCCTCGACGCCGCCGACCTCGGCGATCATGCGGGTCCAGTCGTAGGCGAAGTAGAGCCCGAGGCTGATCAGGATGCCGAAGATGCCGCCGAAGGTGCCGCGCTCGCGCAGGTGGAACCACGAGGCGTTCACCTTCACGATGGAGACGGCGCCGAAGCTCTGGAAGTACATGTTCGCGGCGTAGGCGAGCCCGAAGGTCCGCGCTTCTCCCGCCTGCCAACCGTCCAGCGCGAGGTAGCCCATGTAGCCGTTCATCAGCGCGGAGCCGCACAGGCCCACGAGCATGGTGGCACGGCCCCCGAAGCGATCGGCGAGCGGCCCGTTGAGCAGGAAGGCGAGGCCGTAGGTGACGGCGCCCCACTGGTCGATCGTGCCGTAATCGGCGTTGGTCATGCCGACGGCGTTCTTGTAGGCGGTGAGGTTGTACCTCGCCATGTACATGAACGCGTAGGCGAGCCCCACGGGTAGCCAGTTCATCACCCGGCGGCTCTTGAACGCGGCGGAGTGGCCGAGCTCCTGCTTGGGGAGGCGCGCGACCACCATCAGCACCACGGCCAACAGGATCACGATCGGCAGCAGCTTTTCCAACCACGACGGCATGGGCACTCCGGAGCCGCGAACCCTACCTCAGGCTGCGGCTCCTGTCCCTCTCAGCGCGGCGGTTGCCTCGTGATCGTCACTTGCGGCGCGGCCGCGGGCGTCAGTCGCGGCGCGGCGGCGGGCCCTCGGGGAGCTCCTCGTACTTGATCGTGCCGGGCTCGTAGATCGTGGCCACGAACTGCCGGTGCACGACCTTCTCCTCGCGGGCGGTCGGGTCCTCGCCGGGGTGGCGGTCCGCCCAGGCGGACTCGCAGGCCTCCCGGTAGGGCGTGAGGGGGATGCCGAACCGGGCGGCGGTCTCGGCGCCATCGACCGCGGTGTCGCGCGAGAACCAGGCATCGAGCGCGAGGAGGTGGTTCTGCCACCGGCGGCCGAACGGACGCGCGAGCGGCGCGAGGCCGCGGAGCACGGTAGGCGGGACCTTCCAGGCGTTCGCCGGAACGCGGGCGACCTCGGCCATGGTGGCCCAGGCCTGCTCGACCGTCATCGTGTCGGGCCCGCCCACCTCGATCACCTGGTTCTTCACCGACGGCAGATCGAGCGCCGCGGTGCACATCAACGCGAGATCCCGACCGTGCAAGGGTGAGATCTTCGCGTCGGCCCGGCCGGGGAGGAAGATGGCGCCGTTGGTCTCGGCGCGGCGCGCGAGATCGGCGAAGTTGGCGGCGAAGAGGCCCGGGCGGAGGATGGTGTGGGAGAGGCCCGACGCGATCAGGTGGTCCTCCGCCGCCTTCTTGCCGGTGAGCGCCGGCACGTCCCGGGGATCGCCGGCGCCGGCGCAGCTCACGAACACCACGTGCTCGACCTTGCGCGCCTTCGCCGCGTCGAACAGCGCGATGTTCCCGTCTGCCGTCACGTTCTTGTGGTTGTTGTCGGTCTTTTCCACCCGCACGCCCGCCGCGGCGATGAGGTACCGCACGTCCCGCAGGGCGCGGGAGAGGCTCTCCGGGTCCCGTAGATCGCCGAAGAAGTAGCTGGCGCCCGTGTCGTTGAGCCAGAAATACTCGCTGCCCTTGCGGACGAGGCAACGAACGTCGAGGCCGACCGAGCGCAGGACGCGGACGATCTGATTGCCCAGGCGGCCGGTTCCGCCGGTGACGAGGATCATGGACCTTCCCGAATGGAGCCACCCCCTATCCCGGCGAGATAGCAGGAAGCCCGAGCGATGGAGGCCGTGTGTCGGAGCGTGAGAACGGTGCCGGTGGGGAACAGCGTGCGGAGCACGCAGACATCTTCGAGCCTGCCGAGGCGCCCCCGAAGGGCGGCCCCGCGGCGCGGAGGCTGGGGGGGGACGAGCCCCTCGCGGAGATGTTCGCCGACCTGGTCGGCAAGCTCTGGCGCCGCGGCCGGGTCGAGATGGAGCGAGCCGCGCGGAAGGGCCGCGAACGGCTCACGCTGCGGCAGCTCCGCACCGATCGGGACCGCATGTACCAGAAGCTCGGCAAGGAGGCGCGGCAGCTGCTCGAGGGGGGCGAGCTCGACCACCCCGGGCTGCGGCGCGGCGTCGAGCGGATCCGCGAGCTGGAGGCGAAGCTGCTCCAGGCCGAGGACGATGTGCGGGCGGTCGGTGGGGATCCCGACACCGACGCGGCGAACCCTGACGGCGAGGGGACCGGCGAAGAAGGCGGAGGCTCGCGTACCGCGTGACCCTCCCGCGCCCGTCGCCTCGCCGAGCCGTGCAAGAAGATCGTGTCGGAGGCCTTGCGATCGCGGCGGGGCCACGATAATAGGTTGTCACCTTCGGGGGCGCTAGCTCAGTTGGGAGAGCATCAGAATGGCATTCTGGGGGTCAGCGGTTCAACTCCGCTGCGCTCCACCACTTAGGTAAAGCAAGGCCCGATCGACAGTGATGTCGGTCGGGCCTTTGCCGTTTTGGGTCCGTGCGGATCAGCGGGCGTTCTGCTGGCTACCGCGTCCCCGCCTCGACCGCTCCCGGATAGGGCGTCTGCTGTGCCTCCCCCGTCACGGAGGTGGACCAGCGGCCGGCCCAGGCGCGATCGCCGGCCCCGAGCTCCAACACCGTGACGTTGGCCTGGAGCGCCACGGATTCGGCCCGGGTGACGTCCCCCGCGTTGGAGAAGCGCGCCTCTACGACGCCGTCCCAGCGGCTGCGCCAGGGGTCTACGCCCGTGTCCGCGAGGGTGACGCCCAGGCTGCGGAGGTAGCGGCCCGCGACGAGGCCCGTCTGGTCGATGGCCACGCGGAACCCCGAGAGCCCCACGGCCACCTCGGTGGTGCCCGGTGTCAGCGCGACGCCGAGGGGGAGCGGCACGGCCTCGGCGCGGCTCTGCAGCGCGTCGATCTCGATCCCGTGCGCGGCGCCCCCCGAGGTCTCGAGGCGGTGCACCCGGGCCGCGGACGCGGGCACGAGGACCCAACCGACCTCGACCTCGGCGCCGTAACTGGCGAGGTGTTGGTCGCGGTCGGGCACGGCGGCGGCCTGCACCTCCAACGTCAGGTCGAAGTGCGCGACCCCGTCGGCGACGGTGACCGGACCGAGCTGCACGGACAGGACATGCGGCGTGAACCCTTCGGGGTGGCCCGCGTCGGTCTCGATGGCGAGCCCCTGGAGGAACACGGCGCCGCCGTCGTAGGCAGAGGCCAGGGGGGCCGGAGCGTCCGTAGGCGCCGGTGCCGGAGTGGACGTGGCCGCTCCCGGCGTGCCCGCCGCGGGAGCCGCCGCCGGGGTGAGCGGCACCTCGACGGGAATGGTCACCAGGGCGGGCTCCGGAGCGTGCGTCGGGGAGGCCTCCCCGTGGAGCGCGGCGCGTACGGCGCCCCGGTAGATGGGCGCGTTCGCGGAGCTGATGCCGCCGTAGGCGAGGTTGACCATCGCCGCGTCCTGCGCCACCTCGCCATCCGCCCAGCTTCCTCCCTGCACCCGCGCGAGGAGCGCGCCCGTGGGCGCCGTAGCGGCGGCGGGCGCCCCCGCGTCCGCCACGATCACGAGGCTCTGGAGGCGATGCGGCCGGGTCTCCCAGGAGACGTCGAAGCCCTGGAGGTACAGCGCCGAGGCCACGGGTGGCCGCATGGCGAACAGGGCGATCGGGGAGGCGGCGTCGGGCGCCGGGAGGGTGGGCGGCGCGGTCGCGGTGCCCGGAGCGGTGGAGGGCTGGCTCCACCCTGGCGTTCCGGGGGGCGCCACGGGCGCCTCCGGCGCCGCGGGTGCGTCGGTGGGTGCCGGTGTCTCGGTCGGTGCCGGCGGCGTGTCCGCGGGCCATACCTCGGGGATCGAGGACGGCTGGCCCGGATCGGCGAGGGCCGGGGCGGCGAGGAGGGCGCAAGGAGCGAGGAGGGCCAGGATGGTACGGCGTTGCATGCAAGGCCGTTGGACACGCCGTGTGCCCGGGCAACGAGGGCCCCCCGTGCACGGTAAGCCCGGGCGCCGAAACGGCGCGTCGCGCCGTGCGGCTGCTTGTCGGGCGGGTGGCGATCTCCCGCGCACGCGTCCGCGCCGCGATCCTCCGTTGCTCGGGGGCGGCCACACGTTAGTCGCCGCGGATGCTGCCGATCCTCCTCTCGCTCGCCTGCTCGACGCTCCCCGAGTGTGGGCCCGACCAATACGTCACCGCCACGAACGAGTGCGCCGACTCGCCCAGCGGCCTCGCGATCGAGGGCGCGGACCTCCTGCCCGCCTGCGACTACGCCGAGCCGGGTGACCGCCTCCAGTTCGCCGCGGGCTGCGCCGACGGCGCGTGTGACGGCATGCTCTACGACGACGTGGTGGCCGTGCTCGGAGCGGCGGAGGAGTGCACCGACAGCACGTCCTACACCTTCTGCTACTGGGCGGACGGCGGCATCCACAGCTTCTTCGACGACGCGGACGATGACCAGGTGCCCGACGCGGGCGCCACGACCCACGGCATCTTTCTCGAGGAGCCCTGGGACGGCACGAGCGAGGACGGCCTGGGGCTCGGCGTGAGCCTGGGGTGTTTCCTCGAGGTGTACGGCGTGCCCGACACCGTCGAGTACGAGGAGATCGACGGCGTACGCCAGCTCTCCCAGCTCCGATGGACGGGGCTCGGGTTGTTCGTCGAGGACGACCTGGAGGCCGATGGGCTCGACGGGTTCACGGACGAGCTGGATCTGTTCGGCCGGTAGCCGCCGGCGACTGCCGCCGAGCTACCCCGCCGCCCGCGCGGCCGACGCGAGATCGATCGGCTCGGTGCGGCCCTCGTAGAGGTGGCAGGCCACCGTGTGCCCGTCCGCGACGCCGTGTTGGGCGGGGGTGTCTACCGAGCAGCGGGCGAACGCGAGCGGACAGCGGGTGTGGAACCGGCAGCCGGACGGCGGGTTCATCGGGCTCGGAACGTCACCGGAGAGCACGATGCGCTTCCGACGCTTCGCGGGGTCGGGTTCGGGCGCGGCCGACAACAGGGCTTGGGTGTAGGGGTGCGATGGCCGCGCGAAGAGGGAGTCGCGGGGGGCGCGCTCGACGATCTGGCCGAGGTACATCACCACCACGTCGTCCGCGATGTGGCGCACGACGGACAGATCGTGGGTGACGAACACGTAGGAGAGCCCGAACTCCTCCTGCAGATCCATCAGGAGGTTCAGCACCTGGGCGCGCACCGACACGTCGAGGGCGCTCACGGCCTCGTCGCACACGACGAACTCGGGGTGGAGGGCGATCGCGCGGGCGATCCCGATGCGCTGGCGCTGGCCGCCCGAGAACTCGTGGGGGTAGCGCGAGATGTACTTGGGCTGGAGCCCGACGCGGGCGAGCAGGTCGCGCACGCGGTCCTCCGCCTCGGACATGCTCGCCGCGACCCCGTGCAACACCAGCGGCCTCCCGACGATCTGGCCGATCGTGTGGCGCGGGTTTAGCGACGAGAAGGGGTCCTGGAAGATGATCTGCATGTGCCGGCGCATCTGCTGCAGCTCGACCGCGCCGAGGGTCGGGAGGTCCTTTCCGCGGAACCACACCTGGCCCTTGTCGGGCTCCACCAGGCGCAGGAGCGCCCGGCCGGCCGTGGTCTTGCCGCAGCCCGACTCTCCGACGACCGCGAGCGTCTTCTTGCGGCCGAGGGTGAAGCTCACGTCGTCGACCGCGCGTACGGTCCCCACGTGGCGGCGAAGGAAGCCCCGCAGGACGGGGAAGTGCTTGGTCAGGCCCTCGACGCGGAGCAGGGGCTCTCCGGGCGAGGCGGGGGGGGAGGCGGGGCGCGGATCAGCCGACATTGGTCTCCTCCTCGTCGTAGGGGATCGCGCCGAGCGGGGGCGCTCCGTGCTGGGGGTGGTGGCACCACGCGGCGTGCTCCGGGCCGAGCTCCACGCGCGGGGGAGGCGTGGCGCACACGGCGGTGGCGAACGTGCACCGGCTCCGGAACCGGCAGCCCGACGGGAAGTCGAGCGGGCTCGGGACCATGCCCTCGATCGTCGCGAGGCGCTCGCGCGCGCCGTGCTCGCCGGGGAGCGAGGCGAGGAGCCCGCGGGTGTAGGGGTGCACGGGCCGCGCGAAGATGTCGGCCGTGGGCGCTGTCTCGACCACGTGGCCCGCGTACATCACCACCACGCGGTCACACGTCTCGGAGACCACGCCGAGGTCGTGCGTGATGAGGATGATCGCCATGCCGCGGTGCGCCCGCTCGCGGTCGAGCAGCGCGAGGATCTGGGCCTGGATGGTCACGTCGAGGGCGGTGGTGGGCTCGTCGGCGATGAGGAGGTCGGGGTTGCAGGCGAGCGCCATCGCGATCATGACCCGCTGCTTCATGCCGCCGGACATCTGGTGCGGGTACTCGTCCACCCGGCTCTTCGCGGCGGGGATCCCGACCTCTTCGAGCATGCGGATGGCGACCTCGCGGGCCTCCTCCGGCTCGAGCCCCTGGTGGAGGATGACCGACTCCGCGATCTGATCGCCCACCGTGTACACGGGGTTGAGCGAGGTCATCGGCTCCTGGAAGATCATCGCGATGCGGTTCCCGCGGACCCTGCGGAGCTCCTTCATCGGGAGGGTGACCAGATCGATCGGGGCCTGGCCCTTCGCGCGATCGGGCGCGTGGAAGAGGATCTGCCCCCCCACGATGCGCCCCGGCGGCTGCGGGATGAGCCGGAGGATGCTCATCGACATCACCGACTTGCCGCACCCGGACTCGCCCACGATCCCAACGGCCTCGCCGCGGTGAACGGTGAAGCTCACGCCGTCGACCGAGGGGAGCACGCCGGCGTCGGTGTAGAAGTGGGTCCGGAGCTCCCGGACCTCGAGCAGGACTTCGCGGTTCCGCGGGACGTCCATCAGGACCTCAGCTTCGGGTCGAGGGCGTCGCGCACGCCTTCTCCCAGGAGGTTGAGCAGGGACACCGTCAGGAAGATCGCGAAGCCCGGCGCGAGGATCAGCACCCACGAGCTGGTCTGCCGGCCGGTCGCGAGGATCTGGCCCCAGCTCGGCACGGTGATGTCGCCCAGGCCGAGAAAGCTCATGGTCGACTCGATGAGGATCGCCGAGGCGACGCCGAAGGTGGCGCTCACGAGCACGGGGCCGAGGGCGTTCGGGAGGATCTCCTCGAAGATGATCGAGGCCTTCGAGAAGCCGGCGGCGCGCGCGGCGGCGACAAAATCGAGGTCACGCATGCGCATGAACTCGGCGCGGACGAGGCGGGCGGGGCCTGTCCACGCGACGGCCGCGATGATGAACATGATGTGGAAGATGCTCCGCTCGGTGATGAACGCCGCGACGGAGAGCACGAGGAAAAGCGAGGGGATGCAGATGACCACCTCGACGACGCGCATGAGCATCGTGTCGATGCGGCCGCCGAAGAAGCCCGCCACCGCGCCCACCACCGTGCCGAACGTGATGTAGAGCATCACCGCGAAGATGCCGACGGTGAGCGACACCCGGGTGCCGTAGACCATGCGCGCGAACACGTCCGAGCCGGCGGCGTCCGTGCCGAGCCAGTGCTCCGCGGACGGCGCCCCCATGGCCTTGGTCAGGTCGGTTTCCCGGTAGGAGAAGGGGATGGGCGGGTAGACCGCGATCACGTCGGTGCCGGCGGCCTCGAGCTGCTGCTCGAGCTCGGGGTACTGCTGCGGCGGGGTCTGGAGCGGGAAGGCGAACAGCGCCACCACCGCGAGCGCCCACACCGCGACCGCGGCGCCGGCGGCACGCACGCGCACGGCGTTGCGATCGCGGCGCGGCCGGCGCGTGGACCGCCGCCACACGACCGCGACCGGGATCGCCAACAACGTGCCCGGGAAGAGCAGGCTGTTGAAGAAGATGTCGATCGCGTTCTCGTAGGTGTTGCGGTTGAACAGCGTGGCGAGCCACGGGGACTCGAGGCCCTCTCCGCCGTTCCAGAGGAAGGGCTTGTTGGAGATGAAGAGGGGCGCGTACACGGCGAGGAGGAACAGCCCGAACACGCCCCACATCGACGCGTAGGCGAGGCGACGCTTTCGGAACTGGCCCCAGATGATCTGGACCCAATTCGGGTCATCGCTCTGTTGGGCCGGCGGGGGCGTGGCAGACGCCGGCTTCGGCAGCGGGTCAGTCAAGGTTGATCCTCGGATCGACGAGCGCGTAGGACAGGTCCGAGATGAGGATGCCGATCAGCGTGAGCACCGCGGAGGCGAGCAGCACCGCCATGACGGCGTTGTAGTCGCGGAAGGTGATCGATTCGACGAGGAAGGAGCCCATTCCGGGGATGTTGAACACGACCTCGATCACCACGCTTCCGGAGACCAGCACCGGGAGGATGCCGCCGAGCAGGGTGAGGATGGGGATCATTCCGTTGCGGACGGCGTGCTTGATGATGACGACGGGCTCTTCGAGGCCCTTGGCGCGCGCCGTACGGATGTAGTCGGCGCGGATCACGTCGATGACGCCGCTGCGGGCGTATCGGGAGAGCGCGGCCAACGCGACCGACGTGCTCGTGGCGACGGGCAGGGCGAGGTGCCACACGATGTCGGCCATGCGCCCGAGCGTGGTCACGGCCGCGGTGCTGCTCTGGAAGTCACCGGTCGGGAACCACGCCACCGGCGTGCCTTGCGAGAGGAGCTTCAGCAGGATCGTGCCGGTGAAGAACGTAGGGAGGCTGTAGAGCACGAACAGCGCGATGGTGAGCACGGTGTCGCCACGGGAGCCCGAGCGCACGGCCGAGTACACGCCGATCGGCACCGCGATCAGGTAGGCGAGGAGCACGGCGGTCAGCGAGAGGCTGATCGAGTACTTCAGCTTCTCGAACACCTTCTCGCGGATCGGCTGCCGGTCGGTCGAGGACACCCCGAAGTCGAGCCGTGAGAGGTTTCTCCAGTACGCGGCAAACCGGGTGTCGAAGAAGAAGGCGTAGGCCGACTCACCGGCGGTGTATTCGTACTCGTCGTGGTGCTCGGCCCACCAGCCCTGCCACTTCGTGTTGGTGTCCGCCGCGCAGGACTCCGGCGCTGCGTCCGGGCACTTCCACCCCTTGAAGGCCTGGTTGAACGTGTCGCGAACGCGGTTCTCGGTGCGCACCTTCACCGGATCGCCCGCGCTCTCGCTCAGGAGCGGAACGGTGGCGGCGGTGGTGAGGTACGAGGCGGCGAGGCGGCGCACGACGGGGTCCGGATCGCTCGCGAGCATCGGCACGAGGTGCCGGACCATGTAGTTGCCGTAGTCCTCGAGCTTGTCCTTCGCGGCGATGCGTTGGGCCGGGGTCGGCTCGCCGCCGAGCGCGTTGGCGGTCACGATGAGCGCGCGCACGTCCGCCGAGGCAAGGGCGGTGCGGGTGTTGAACAGCACCGGCTTGTCGAGGTTGAACTGGCGCTTGAAGAAGATCACGCTCGAGGACTCCGCCGAGTCCCCCTTCTGCGCGTTGTCGATGCCGCCCGACTGGCCCGGGTTGCCCGGGGCGAGGTTGATGAGGACGAACACGACCAGCGTGATCATGAAGAAGGTCGGGAACATCCACAGGATGCGCTTGACTGCGTACTGGAGCATGCCGGGCTACTCCGGACGCGTCGCGAAGGACATCAGCCGGTTGTCACGGTACGGGTTCAGCTTCGAGAACACCGGCGTGTTCATGTGGTCCCAATAGACGACCGGCCGCTTGCGTTGGTAGAAGAACGTGTACGGCTGCTCCTCGTGCACCAACGCATGGAACTGGTGGCACAGCTCGACCCGCTTCTCCGGATCGAACTCGCGGCGAAGGGCCTCGGCGATGCGGTCGCCTTCGGGCTCGCGGAAGCTCACGTAGTTGGACGAGCCGGGCTTGTCGGCCTCCTTCGAGTGCCAGATCTGGTAGAGATCGACCTCCCAGGCCGGCACCCAGGCGCCGCTGAAGGCGTCGAAGTCGCGCTCGCTGATCTTCTTGAGCTGGGCCGCCCACTCGAGCGGCTGCGCCGTGAGCTTGATGCCGACACGCTGGAGGGCCTCGCGGTACACGCGGGCCAGGGTCTCGTACTCGGTAGAGGAGCCGTAGATCACCATCGTGAACTCGAACGGCACCGATTTACCGTCGATCACCTTGTCACGCAGGCCGTCCCCGTCCGTGTCGGTCCAGCCGGCCTCGTCGAGGAGGCGCTTCGACTCCTCGAGGTCATACGCCAGCGGCTTGATGCTCTGGTCGTAGCAGGGGTTCGACTGGTCGAACGGACCCGAGGTGATCGTGCCGAGGCCGCCGAACACGTTGTCGATCAGCCCCTGGCGATCGAGGGCGTGCGTGAGCGCGCGGCGCACCCGCTTGTCCGCGAACATCGGCCGGGACTGGTTCCAACCGAAGTAGAAGAACGAGGCCTCCTGGGAGAAGGCGACCTTCAGGTCCTCCTCACCGAGGTAGGGCTCCTTGCCCTTGAGCTCGGACACGTACTGCTGCGGTTGGACGTAGGTGTAGTCGAACTGCCGCGTCTTGAGGTAGCGGAGGTAGGCCTGCTGGTCCTTGAGGACCTTCATCTCGACGCGGTCGAAGGCGGGCGGCAGGCACGGATTGTGGTACTCCGCGTTCTGCTCGAGGACGATGCGTACGCCCTGCTCCCACTCGACGAAGCGGTACATGCCGACGCCGATGGCCTTCTGGTTGTACCAATGGCTGTTCTGCTTCTCGCCCCAGTTCGTGGTGTCGAACTCGTGGCCGTCCTCGTCGTACATGTAGAGCCAGCGCGGGATCGGCTGCTGGTCGAGCACGAGCGAGAGGTTGAGGTAGGTGTCCTCCTTCACGTGCACGCGAAAGTGGAGGGGGTCGACCACCTCGATGCGTTCCCACTCTTCGAAGTACGTACGCAGCGAGGCGGCACGCCCGACCACCTGTGGGTTCTTGATCTGCTCCATCGCGAACACGAAGTCGTCCGCGGTGAGCAGGTGCTCCTTCGCGAGCCAGGCGTAGCGGGGGTTCTCGAGGTCGACCGCGGGCTTGTGCCACTTGACGCCCTCGCGGAGGTACACGTCGTACACCAGGCCGTCCTCCGAGCGGGTGACCTTGGTCGCGAGGTCCGGATACCACTCGTCGGGGTTCGTGGGCGACTGGTAGGCCACCGAGCTGGTGATGTACCTGTACATCTCCGACAGGTCCGCCGCGTTGTTCGACGCGAACAGGTTCAGGCCCGGTGGCTCCTGCCCGATGAGGCGCTTGAGCGTGCCGCCGCGCTCCATGGAGGCAGGCCAGTTCGCCGGGTAGGTGAACGTGTCCAGCAGGTTGGCCGGGTCCTTGGCGGCGGCTTCGTCCGCGGGGCTCGCGTGGCAGGTGGTGCCGGCGAGCTGGGTGCCCATCGGGACCTCCGTGCGCGCCGTGCTCGATCCGTTCACGACCGGGACGCCCGACGTCTTGATCCCGTCGACCTGCTTCTGGAGGTCGTGGAGTTGTGCGGTGTTCACCACGCCGATCACTACGAGGAGGACGAGGAGGCCGACCCCGAAACCGGACTGCAACAGACGCTTCATCGCCACCTAAGGAACGTGGGCCCGAAGGTACGGGATCGGGTCTCCATCGACAAGGCGGGCGGACGAGAAAGCACCGTGCCGGTCAGCTACGCGGGCACGTCGCTCCACACCAGGCCTCGTCGAGCGAGCGGGCGAGCGCCAGGTACCCGCCCATGTCGGCGGGCTTCGGCAGGTAGCCCGTGGCCCCGAGCGCGGTGGCGACGCGGAGGTCGTCGGGCGCCTCGGACGAGGACAAGACGACGACCGGAAGGTGGTGGGTGGTGGGAGCCTCGCGGATGGCCTTGAGGACCTCCGCGCCGGAGATGCCCGGCATCTTCCAATCGAGCAGCACGACGTCGGGGAGCTTCGCTCCCACCGCCGCGGCCAGGCGGCGCAAGGCCGCTTCGCCGCTCTTCTCCACCGACAGCACGAGCCCCGAGTCCGTGCGCTTCAACGCGATGCGCAACAGCTCGACGTCGTCGTCGTTGTCATCGACGACGAGCAGGCGCGGGCCGAGTCGCTGCGCGCTCGACATGTCGGTCGGGGTAGACGGCATGGGTGTGTGGGGCGTCGCGATGGAACACCCCCGCCCCTCGCGCGTAGTCCCGGGGGAGCGCACTCCCCGATCCGGTCCCCGGCCCCGAGCAGCCTTGACCGCTCCCTGACATCCTGCACGGAACCCCAGGCGCGGGCCGTGGTCGGATGTCGTACACGGGAGCTTTCAAGTGTCCGAAATCGTTGACCAAGATCCGGGGTCCGAGGGGCCCGAGCGCAAGACCGATCGCACCTTTCTCGTCCTCGCTGGGGTCGTGACCACCACGGTGTTGGCGATCGGCGCCGCGCTGGCGACGCTGCAGCCGCTTCCCGATGCGGAGCCCGCGCCGCTCGACGCCCCCCTCGTCGAGGTGGTGGTGGCGCAACGAGCGGAGGAGGGCCGGGTCGGAACGAAGGACGCGAAGGTGGACACCGGGAAGGTACGCCCCGCCCTGAAGCAGCAGCTCGATCGCGAGGTGGCCGAGACCGCCGGGACTCTGAGCGCGCTGCGCGAAGAGAGCTCCCTCGACGCGGTGCTCGGGTCCTCCGGCCTGAGCGACGACATGAGCAGCGGGATCGGGGGCCTGATCGGCGCCAAGGGGACCCAGGTGGGCTCGGGAGGGCTCGCCATGCGGGGCACGGGGCTGGGCGGCGGGGGCGCCACCGCGGGGTTCGGCGCGTTCGGGCGGGGAAGCTACGCGGGCGAGAACCGGCGTGACGCGGACGCGCTCCCGCGGGCGGCGGGGGGCGAGGGGTACCGCGACCCGGGCGTCAACCCGATGACGCTCGCCGCGGAGGACCGGCTCTCCACCTTCGCCACCGACGTCGACACGGGCAGCTTCACGCTCGCCCGGCGCATGTTGCTGGAGGAGGGGCGCCTGCCGACGCCCGCGGGCGTACGGGTGGAGGAGTTCGTCAACTACCCGAAGTGGGACTACCCGACGCCGACCGACGGAGCGCCGGTCGCCGTGAACCTCGAGGCCGCCCCGCACCCCTGGCAGGCCGGGCACCACCTGCTCCGGGTCGGCCTGCGCGCGGACGACCTCGACGGCGAGCGCCCCGCCGCGAACCTCGTGTTCCTCGTGGACGTGTCCGGATCCATGCAGGGCCCCGACCGCCTCCCGCGCGCCCGCACCGCGCTCCACACCCTCGTCAGCTCGCTGCGCGCGGACGACTCGGTCGCGCTGGTCACCTACGCGGGCTCCACCGGGATCGCGCTCGAGCCCACCCCCGGCGACCAGAAGGCGAGGATCCACGCCGCCATCGACGCGCTCTCGTCCGGAGGTGGCACGGCCATGGGCGCCGGGGTCGATCTCGCCTACGGCCTCGCGGAGCGGTCGCTCCGGAAGGGCCGGGAGAACCGGGTCATCGTGCTCTCGGACGGCGACGCGAACATCGGCCGCGCCACGCCCGAGGCGCTGCTCGACCAGATCGCGCGCTACGCCGGCAAGGGGATCACCCTCTCCACGGTCGGCTTCGGCGTCGGCAACTACCAGGACGCGATGATGGAGCAGTTCGCGAACAAGGGGGACGGAAACTACTTCTACGTGGACTCCCTCGGCGAGGCCGAGCGCATCTTCACGCAGGACCTGGCGGGCACCGTGCAGACGATCGCTCGCGATGTGAAGGTGCAGATCGACTTCGATCCGCGCGCTGTCCATGCCTGGCGCCTGGTCGGGTACGAGAACCGGGACGTGGCGGACCAGGACTTCCGGAAGGACAAGGTGGACGGCGGCGAGATGGGGAGCGGGCACCGCGTGACCGTGCTCTACGACCTGGTGCTGGCCAAGGCCCCCGAGGGCCCGCTCGCGACCGTGAGCTTCCGCGCGAAGAAGCCCGGCGTCGACACCCCCGCCCGCGAGTGGCGGACCACCCTCGACGCGCGCGCCATCCACGAGAGCTTCACGTCGGCGACCGCCGACTTCCGCGCGGTGGTGGGGGTCGCCGGCTTCGCGGAGCTCCTGCGGAAGAGCCCCTACGCGGGCGAGCTGACCTGGCAGCAGGTGGCCTCGATCCTCGAGGGCGCGCACCGGGCCGGGCGGGAGGACGGGGACGTGGAGCGCATGGTGCAGAAGGCGCGGGCGTTCGCCGGGCTCACGGCCGACGCCAGGTAACGGGCGCGCACCCCTGGAGCTCCGGGCCTTGCTATCAGGGATCCACCCGGAGCTCTCATGCCCATCCGCATCCTCCTCCTGCTCCCGCTCCTCGGATGTCCCGAGCCGTTCGAGCCGGATCCGTCGTTCTGCACGGATCTGATGGAGACCCAGCCGGGCTGCATGACCGAGGACAACCTCGCCGAGTGCGAGGAAGCGAACGAGGAGTGCCCGGGCGGCGTGCTGGTGATGGAGAGCTGTCCGCTCCAGTTCGGGTGCTCGTGATGCGCGTGCTCCTCTCCCTGCTGGCCGTCGGCTGCACCGAGTACGGTGTCAACGGCGCGGAGAAGCCCGTCGAGCCCGCGCCCGACGTGGAGACAGCCCCCGCCATCCGGGTCGAGCCGCTCGCCCTCGACTTCGGCGCGATCCCGATCGGCGCCGCGTCGGACGCCGCCCTGGTCACCGTCACCAACGACGGCGATGGGCCCCTCACGCTCGATCCCCTCTCGCTGGTGGAGCCGAGCGCGCCCTACACCCTCACGGCGCTCGGGAGCACGCTCCTCGAGCCGGGCGGCAGCACCTCGTTCTCCGTGACCTTCGCCCCCACCCTCGCGGGCGGCTACCTCGCGGAGGCGCTCGTCGGCAGCGACGACCCCGTGACGCCCGAGGTGGCCGTCTCGTTGGCAGGCGAGGGGTTGGAAGGGAACTTGACCATCGAGCCCGCGCTCCACGACTTCGGGACGCTGGAGCACCTGGCGACCGACACCGTGACCCTCACGCTGCGGAACACCGGCGCCGCCGACGTGACCGTGTCCGGGTTGACCTACACCACGGTCGGCGCCGAGCTGGTGTTCTACCCCCAGGAAGCCGCCAACGGCGCGCTCCCGTGGGTGCTCTCGCCGGGCGGATCGAAGGAGGTGCGCGTGGCGTACGCGCCGACCGACGACGTGGCGGACGAGGGCTACATCACGGTGGCCTCGGATGACCCCGACGAGCCGCAGCTGTACGCCACCCAGATCGGCAACGGGCGCGTGTGGGAGGGCTTCTCCACCGGCTGGTACATCGTGGACGACAGCACGAACTACGAGACCACGTCGAACGCCGCGCGCGTGGTCGAGACCCACGGCGACCTCGACGGCTACTGGTACGAGCCCTCCGGCGCCCACGGGATGATCGGCAGCGCCGACGTCGCGGGGGACTTCGCGATCCTGCGCGACTACGTCGTCGCGAGGGCGGGCGCGCCCACCCCGGTGACCGGGCCGCTGAGCTTCTACACATCCAGCTCCGTGCCGTCGCTCACGTACGCCTCCTACAGCTACGTGTTGTGCGAGTTCTGGCTCGATTCCACCGACGATCCGAGCCTCTACGAGATCACCACCGGCGCGGTCGACGACGGCATCGTCATCATCGTGAACGGCGAGATCCTCGGCAACGCGATCCTCGGCAGCGGCGGGAGCTGGGCCCTCACCAACGCGGTCCCGGGCGCGGTCAACTCTCTCGTCGTCATCCTCATGGACAACGCCCAGACCGACAAGTACGTCCAGGACCTCGCGTTCTACCGGGACGGCGTGATGGTCACGGGCTCGTAGCGAAAGGAAACGTCCCAATCGGGCTTCGGTCCCGCCCCGGTGCCGGAGATGTTCTTACTGGAGCAAGGAGGGGGTGTGGCGTGACCGACGTCGTGGTCCTGGGTGGCCTCAACACCGACTTCCTCGTGAAGGGACCGCGCCTGCCCTGGCCGGGCGAGACCGTGCGGGGGTGGGAGTTTCATCAGGGCCCCGGCGGAAAGGGTGGCAACCAGGCGGTGGCGGCCGCGCGGCTCGACGCGAGCGTACGCATGATCGGGCGGGTGGGGCGCGATGAGCGCGGCAAGGCGCTGATCGCGGGGCTCGTCTCGGAGGGAATCGGAGTCGACGCGGTCGGCATCGACTCCGACTCGCCGACCGGCGTGGCCCTGGTGGGGGTCGCCGCGGACGGGGGCAAGCAGACCCTCACCGCTCCCGGCGCCAACCTCGCGCTGGGCATCCCGGAGGCGGCGGGGGCCCTGGGAGAGGCCCGGGTCCTGCTCGTGCAGCTCGAGGTGCCCCTCGACACCGTGTGCGCCGCGGTTCGGCGAGCGCGGGCGGCGGGCATGAAGGTGGTGCTGGACGCCACGCCAGCCATGCCGCTCCCCGCGCAGCTGGTGGCGGACCTGTACGTCATCCGCGCCAACGCCTCCGAGGCGCACGTGCTCACCGGGGTCATCGTCCACGATCGGGCGAGCGCCGCGGCGGCCGCGCAGGTGCTGCTCTACCGGGGGGCCAGGGCGGCGATCGTGGGAGCCCCGGGTGGGGACCTCCTGCTCGACGGGTCGGGGGAGACCTGGCTCCCGCACATCCACGTGCCGAGCGTGGACGAGACGGGCGCCGGGGACGCGTTCGCGGGCGCGCTCGCGGCGGAGCTCGCGGCCGGGCGTCCGATCGCGGCGGCGGTCACCTTCGCGAACGCCGCGGCCGCGCTCGCGACGATGATCGTGGGCGCGCAGGCCGCGATGCCGTGGCGCAGCGACGTGCTCACCTTGCTCGTGACCTGAGTGAGCGCACTTCCACCGAAGTGGGGGAGCGGCCTCGGGGCGAGGCGCCGCTGGACCTACGCCGCCGTCGGCTTCGTGCTCGGCTTCGGGGCGCCGCTGGGGCTCCTGCTCCTCCGGAGCCTCGTGCTCCGCACGCCGCCGGGGCGCCTGCTTCCGAACGAGCTCGCCAGCGACGGGCCGCTCTACCTGTACCTCACCGTCTCGACCGTGCTGGTCTTCTCCGCGTTCGGCGCGGTCGTCGGCGAGCTTCACGACGTGGTGCGCCGCTCGGCGCTCGCCGATCCGCTCACCGGCCTCCCCAACCGCCGCCACCTGGAGCTCCTGCTCGACAACGCGCTCGCGCGCGCGCGGCGAACGCCGGAGGAGCTGTCGATCCTGCTCGTCGATGTCGACGAGCTCAAGCGCATCAACGACGGCGGTGGTCACGCCGCCGGCGACGCCGCGCTCCGCGCCGTGGGCGAGGCGCTCCGGTCGGAGTGCCGTCGCTCGGACCTCCCGGCGCGGATCGGCGGGGACGAGTTCGCCGTGCTCGTCACCGGCGCCGACGCCACCGACGCGGTGGCGCTCGCTGAGCGCGTCCGTGCCTCGCTCGCCACTTGGCCCGGGGCCCCCCGCGTGTCCATCGGCGTGGCGACGCAATCCCGCGTGGGCGCGAGCGACCCCCGGGGCCTCCTGGCGGCGGCGGACGCGGCGCTCTACCTCGCCAAGACCACCGGGCGCGACCGCGTCGTGGAGGCCGCGCCTCCGTGAGCGCCGTAGCGGGTCCTGGGTCGGCGGGCGCGATCAGACGTAGCCGAGGGCCCGCGCTTCGAGCGTGAGCTGCTCGCGGAAGCGCGGATCCGCGATCCCGATCAGCGCCCGTGCGCGGAGGCGCACCGAGAGCCCGTGCAGGTCGACGCGGCCCCACTCGGTCGCGACGTGGTGAACGTCGCCACGGCTGGTCACCACGCCGGACCCGGGCGCGAGCGTCCCCACGATCCGGCTGATGGTCCCGCTCTTCGCTGTGGAGGGCAGCGCCACGATCGGCCTCCCACCGACCGAGCGCGCGGCTCCGCGCAGGAAGTCGACCTGCCCGCCGATCCCCGAGTAGAAGCGGGAGCCCAGGCTGTCCGCGTTCACCTGTCCGGTGAGGTCGACGGAGAGGGCGCTGTTGATCGCGACGAAGCGGGAGTGCCGCGCGATGACGGCGGGGTCGTTCGTGATGTCGCTCGGCTGCATCTCGACGGCGGGGTTCCCGTCCACCCAGCGGTACACGGCCTCGCTCCCGAGCACGAACGAGGTGACGGCCTTGCCCGGCCACAGCTCCTTGCGCGCACCGGTGGCGACGCCCGCCTCGACGAGCGCCATCATCCCGTCCGACAGCAGCTCGGAGTGGATCCCGAGATCGCGGCGGTCGAACAGCCGGCCCATGACGGCGTCCGGGATGCTGCCGATCCCTGCCTGGAGGGCGCACCCGTCCTCGACGAGCTCCGCGACGAACCCCGCGATGCGGTCGCGCGCCTCGTCCGCGGGCTCGGCGGCGACGGTCGGAAGCGGATGGTCGACCTCGACCACGCGGTGCAGGCGGGACAGGTGGAGGGCCGCCGCGCCGGCGGTGCACGGCATCCTCGGGTTGATCTCCGCGATGACGAGCGGGGCGTTGTCGACCGCGGCCCGCATCACGTCGACGGTGACGCCCATCGAGCACCACCCGCGCGCGTCCGGCGGTGACACCTGCACGAGCGCCGCGTCGAGCGGGAGCGGCCCACCGGCGCGGAACAGCGCGGGCACCTCCGAGAGGAAGACCGGCGTGTAGTCCGCGTCTCCCCTCGCGACCGCGTCCCGGACGGACGGGCCGATGAACAGCGCGTTGACGCGGAGGTGCCCGCGCGCGCTCGCCGCCACGAGGGGGCCGCTCCCGAACGACAACACCTGGACGACCTCGAGCTCGTCGAAGGTGCCCGCGGCCTCGGCGAGCGCGTCCACCAGCGCCCGTGGCTCGCCCGCGTTGGCGCCGATGGCGATCCGACCCCGGCGCGGGAGGGAGGCGATCGCGCCGGCGGGGTCCGTTCGGCGGGCGGCGAGGAGGCGGGCGATATCCACATTGCTGAGTATCGTGGCGGTTGATGCGGCGCGCTCGGTGTCTACCGCTCCGTGTCCCGGGAACCAGAAATGCCGCTCCGTGAATGGTCTCGTCGTCACGCGTCGCCGCAGCACCAGGGCAACGCCGTCGACGATCTCGTAGCTGGCATCCCGCTCGAAGAGGTGCGGCGCCGCCAGGGCCTGCCGGCCGCCGCCGCACACGGGGTGCGGACCTTCTACGATCAGCTCGATCCCGGCGTGCGCGTGTGTGACGGCACCGCGTGCCACTTCGCCGGCGGCCCGGCGCTCGCGCGGGAGGCCGGCGGGAAGCCCGTGCGGTGCCTCGGCGTCTGCTACGACCCGCCCGGGATGCGCGTCGGCGACGACGTCACCGGCGGGTCGGATCTCGCCCCGCGCGGCGCCTGGGGACGCGGAGCGGACTTCCCGCGCGCCCATGCGCCGCCGCGCCGCTCGCTCGTCCCGCCCGTGGTGCTCCGCAACCTCCTCGGCTCGCGCGGCGCGTCCGCCGACGAGTACCGGATGCCCGACGGGGACACGATCCTGCGCGTGGTCGAGGCCTCGGGGCTCCGCGGGCGCGGGGGCGCCGCCTACCCCACCGGCGCGAAGTGGAGGGTGGCCCGGGACACGCCGGCGGACCTCCGGTACGTCGTGGCGAACGGCGACGAGGGAGATCCGGGCAGCTACGTCGACCGCGTGCTGATGGAGCAGGATCCGCACGCCATCCTCGCGGGGATGCTCGCGTGCGCGCGGGCCGTCGGCGCGACCCGGGGGGTGGTCTTCGTCCGGGGCGAGTATCCGCGGGCGCGGGCCACGATGGTGGAGGCCGCCGCGGAGGCTCGCGACGCCGGGTGGCTCGACCCCGGCTTCGAGGTGGAGGTGCACACCGGCGCGGGCAGCTACGTGTGCGGCGAGGAGACCGCGCTCCTGCGCGCCATCGAGGGGCTGCGCGGGGAGCCCTCGCCGAAGCCGCCCTACCCCGCGCAGGTCGGGCTGTTCGGGAAGCCGACGGTGATCCAGAACGTCGAGACGCTCGCGCAGATCCCGTGGCTGCTCCAACAGGGGCGCCGCTCCGACACCAAGGTGGCGAGCCTGGCAGGGCCCGTGGCGGAGCGCGGTTTGGTCGAGTTCGCGCTCGGGACGCCGTTGAGCGCGGTCCTCGGGGCGGCGCCCCGGGGCGCGCGGTGGAAGATGGCGCTCGTGGGTGGCCCCCTCGGGCGTGTGCTCCCCGCGCGGGCGTTCGACCAGCCCCTCTCCTACGACGCCCTCCCCGGGCTCGGGCACGCGGGCATCGTCGTGTTCGACGAGACGGTCTCGGCGGGCGCGCTCGCCCGGCACCTCTACGACTTCGCCGCGGCCGAGTCCTGCGGCACGTGCACGCCTTGCCGCGTCGGCACCGCCCGGCTGGCCCGCGCGCCCGATCGCGCCGCCCTCGAACGCCTCTGCGAGACGCTGGAGATCGGGAGCCTCTGCGGCTTCGGGCTCGGCGTGCCTCGACCGATCCGCGACCTCCTCGCCGCGTTCGGCGACGAGGTGTTCGCGTGAGGGTCGACGGCCGGGAGGCCCCCGACGCGGGCCGCGTCCTCGACGCCTGCCTCGGGGTGGGCGCGGAGGTCCCTCACTTCTGCGACGACCCGCGCCTCTCGGTGCGGGGCCATTGCCGCGCCTGCATCGTGGAGATGGACGGGCGCTTCGTCGCCGCGTGCAGCACGCCGGCCCGCGCGGGCGCCGAGATCCGCACGGACACCCCCCGCCTGCGCGCCTACCGGCGGGATCTCGGCGAGCTCGTGCGCGCGGAGAGCACCCCCGGCGGCGCCGTGGCGGCCACGCTCACCGAGTGGGGGGTGGACGGGACGCGCTACGGCACACGCTGCGGCCCGCTTCCCGTCGAGACGAAGGCCACGCGCACCAAGGATGCCTCCCACGCCTACCTGCGCCTCGATCTGGACGCCTGCATCTTGTGTCGGCGCTGCGAGCGCGCCTGCGCCGAGGTTCAGGGCCAGTTCGTGTACTCCGTGGCGAACCGGGGCGCGGCGACCGAGCTGACCTGGGGCGGCGGGGCCTTCGCGGACACGGACTGCACGAGCTGCGGCGCGTGCGTCGCGACGTGCCCTACCGGCGCGATCGCCGACGTGGACGCCACGGACGTGACCACGCGCGTCCGGACGACGTGCGGCTACTGCGGCGTCGGCTGCCAGCTCGACGTGGCCGCGGCCGACGGGAGGGTCGAGCGCATCGACGGGACCGTCGACGCCGTGGTCAACCGGGGACACCTGTGCGTGAAGGGCCGGTACGCCCACGGCTTCGTCGACCATCCGGACCGCCTGCGCACCCCGCTCGTGCGCCGGGACGGCGTGCTGGTCCCCGCGACCTGGGACGAGGCGATCGCGCGGGTGGTCGAGGGGCTCCGCGGGCGCACGGTCGCGGGGCTCTCGTCGTCCCGGGCCACGAACGAGGAGAACTACCTCTTCCAGAAGTGGATGCGCGCCGGGCTCGGCAGCAACGACGTCGACTGCTGCGCGCGTGTCTGTCACGCGCCCTCGGCCGCCGGGATGCGCGCCTCGATCGGGACCGGCGCGGCGACCAACGCCTTCGCCGACGTCGAGATCGCGGACGTGCTGATGGTCGTCGGCGCCAACGTGACCGTCGCGCACCCGGTGGTGGGCGCGCGTATCAAGCAGGCGGTCCTCCGCGGGGCCGGCCTGATCGTCGTCGATCCACGCCGCACCGAGCTGGCCGCGCTGGCGGACGTGCACCTCCAGCTCCGACCGGGCACGAACGTCCCGCTCTTCAACAGCCTCGCGTGCGTGCTGGTGCGCGAAGACCTCGTGAACCACGCCTTCGTGGAGGCGTCGGTCGACGGCTGGGCCGCGTTTCGCGAGGCGATCGTCGCGGAGACGCCGGAGCGCTGGGAGCCCGTCACGGGGGTGCCGGCGGCGCTCGTGCGGGAAGCCGCCCGTCGTTATGCCGCGGCCGCGCGCCCGATGATGCTGCACGGGCTCGGCGTGACCGAGCACCGCCAGGGCAGCGTCGGGGTTGAGCTCCTGTGCAACCTCGCGCTCCTCGTCGGGGCGCTCGGCCGGCCGGGGGTGGGCATCAACCCGCTCCGCGGCCAGAACAACGTGCAGGGGTCGGCGGACATGGGCGCCCAGCCCGATTTTTTGACCGGCTACCAGCGCGTCGACGATCCGGCCGCGCGGGCCCGCGTCGAGGCGATCTGGGGCCGATCGGTCCCGCCCGCCCCCGGCCGCACGATCCCCCGGATGTACGACGCGATGCGGGCGGGTGAGCTCCAGGCGCTGGTGATCTTCGGCGAGGACGTCGTCCAGACCGACCCCGACAGCAACGCCGTCCGGGCGGCGCTGGGCCACCTCGACTTCTTGTGCGTCATCGAGCTGTTCCCCACCCGGACGGCGGACCTCGCGGACGTCGTGCTCCCGGGGGCGAGCTTCCTCGAGAAGGACGGCACCTTCACCAACGGCGAACGGCGGGTTCAGCGGGTCCGCGCCGCGGTGCCGCCCGTCGCCGGCCGCGCCGACTGGGAGACCCTGCTCGCGCTCATGGCCGCGACCGGGCTGCCCCAATCGTTCCGTTCGCCGGCCGAGGTGATGGAGGAGATCGCCGCGGTGGCGCCGCTCTTCGCCGGCCTCCGCTACGATCGGCTCGACGGCGACGGGCTCCAGTGGCCCGTCCCGTCGCTCCTGCACCCCGGGACGCCGCTCCAGCAGCTGGACACGCTCCCGGGCGGCCGCGGGCGGCTCGCGGTCGTCGCCTGGTCGCCCTCTCCCGAGCTCGCGCCGGGCCTGCGCCTGGTCACCGGCCGAACGCTCCCGCACTACAACGCGGGATCGATGACGCGGCGCACGGCCGACGTGACGCTGCAGGACCGCGATTTTCTCGAGATCCACCCCGATGACGCGGCTGTTCGCGGCATCCTCGGGGGAGAGCGCGTCGTCATCGAGAGCGCGAACGGAGCGGCCCGGGCGACGGCCCGCATCACCGACTCCGTCGCGCCCGGCACGGTGTTCCTGAGCTTCCACTTTCCGGACACCGAGACCAACGCCGTGACCGGCGGGGGCCGCGACGGTCTCACCGACTGCCCCGAGTACAAGCTCACCGCCGTGCGTGTCTCCGTCGCGACGGCGGACCCCGGCCTTCCCGCGAGGAGCCCCATGCCGTTCTGTGTCCCGTTCGAAGAGCTCGGCATGGCGGACCTGCCGCGCGTGGGCGGGAAGAACGCGGCGCTCGGCGAGCTCGTGCGGTCGCTCGTCCCGGTGGGCGTGCGCGTGTCGCCGGGGTTCGCCGTCACCGTGGACGCTTACGACGCGGTGCTCGACCAGCTCGACACCCGCACGCGGCTCCGCGACGCGCTCGCTGGCCTCGACGTGGAGGACGTGGAGGGGCTCGCGCGCCGCGCCGCCGAGGCCCGGGCGATCATCCGGCGGGCGGGCCTCCCCGACGCGGTCGCCCGCGAGATCCGGGACGCGTACGCCGCGCTCGCGGGCGCCGGGGGCGAGGTGGCCGTGCGGAGCAGCGCCACCGCCGAGGATCTCCCCGACGCCTCGTTCGCGGGGCAGCAGGAGACGTTCCTCAACGTGTCCGGCGCGCAGGCGGTGCTGGACGCCTGCCTCGGGTGCTTCGCCTCGCTCTTCACGGCGCGCGCCGTGAGCTACCGCGCGGCGCACGGCCACGATCACGTCGGGGTGCGCCTCTCGGTGGGGGTGCAGCGCATGGTCCGCGCGGACCTCGGCGCCGCGGGCGTGATCTTCACGCTCGATCCGGAGTCCGGCTTCCGGGACGCGGTGGTGGTGACGAGCGCGTGGGGGCTCGGCGAGGCCGTCGTCGCCGGGCGGGTGGACCCCGACGAGCTGATGGTGTTCAAGGGCACCCTGGGCGAACCCGGGGGAGGGGGCGCGCCCGCGCCGATCGTGCGCCGGCGGCTCGGCGCGAAGGAGCGCAAGGTCGTGTACGCCGCGAGCGGGACGCGGACCGTGGACGTGCCCCCCGAAGACCGGGACCGGTTCTCCGTCTCGGACGCGGACGCGCTGCAGCTCGCCCGGTGGGCGGTGGCGGTGGAGCGGGCCTGGTCCGCGCGCGTCGGACGGCCCGTGCCGATGGACCTCGAGTGGGCGAAGGACGGCCGCACGGGGGAGCTCTTCGTGCTCCAGGCGCGCCCGGAGACCGTCCGATCGCAAGAAGACATCCGCGTGCTCGAGCGCTGGAAGCTCCAGGGGGAAGGGGACGTGCTCCTGCGCGGCCAGGCCGTGGGCGCGAAGATCGGCGCGGGGCCCGTCCGCGTCATCCGCACGGTGGACCAGCTCGCCACCGTGCGGCCGGGAGACGTGCTCGTCGCGGAGATGACCGACCCCGACTGGGTGCCGGTGATGAAGCGCGCCGCCGCGATCGTGACGGACGGGGGAGGGCGCACCTGCCACGCCGCCATCGTCAGCCGCGAGCTCGGCGTACCGTGCATCGTGGCCACGAAGGACGCCACCCTGCGCCTCGCGGACGGCGCGATCGTCACCGTGGATTGCTCGGGCGGCGCCGACGGGCGCGTGCTCTCGGGGAGGGTGCCCTTCACGCGCGAGGTTGTCGACACCGCCACGCTCCCCCGCCCGCGGACGCGGGTGATGGTCAACCTCGCGGACCCGGGGCGGGCCTTCGCCGTCGCCGCGCTGCCGGTGGACGGCGTGGGCCTCGCGCGCGAGGAGTTCGTGATCGCCGAGAGCATCGGCGTGCACCCGTGCGCCCTGCTCGCGCCCGCGGGGCTCGACGAGGCGACTCGGGCGGAGATCGCGCGCCGGGCTCGAGGCTACCCATCGCCGGTGGAGTGGTACGTCGGCCGGCTCTCGGAGGGCCTCGGCACGATCGCGGCGGCGTTCTACCCTCGGCCGGTGATCGTCCGCTTCTCCGACTTCAAGACGAACGAGTACGCGCGGCTCGTCGGCGGCGCGGCGTTCGAGCCGAAGGAGGAGAACCCGATGATCGGCTGGCGTGGCGCGAGCCGGTACGCCGATCCGCGGTTCCGCGCCGCGTTCGGGCTCGAGTGCCGCGCGGTGCGTCGTGTGCGCGAGGACATGGGGCTCGTCAACCTCGAGGTCATGGTGCCGTTCTGCCGCACCCCCGCGGAGGGCCGCCGCGTGCTCGCCGCGATGGCGGAGGAGGGGATCCGGAGGGCGCCCGAGGGGCCGCGCGTGTGGGTGATGTGCGAGATCCCCGCTAACGTGAGCGTCATCGACCAGTTCGCCGCGGTGTTCGACGGCTTCAGCATCGGCAGCAACGACCTGACCCAACTCGTGCTCGGCGTGGATCGGGACAACAGCGACCTGGCCGCCCTGTTCGACGAGCGCGACGACGCCGTCACCCGCACGATCGCCGCGGCCATCCGTGGGGCGCACGCGGCGGGGAGGCCCATCGGCATCTGCGGCCAGGCGCCCAGCGATTTTCCGGAGATCGCGCGCTTCCTCGTCGCGGAGGGCATCGACAGCGTCTCGCTCGATCCGGCCGCGGTCCTCCACATCCTGCCGGTGCTCGTCGAGGCGGAAAAGGCCCTCGAGGCTCGCCAGGCCGGCGCGCCGGTACTGGAGCCCACCAGCTGAGCGCCCGTCAGCGGATTTTTCGGAAGAACCAGTGCTTGCACGCCTCCGTCGCCGCGACGTACGCGAGGGTGATCCCGACGACGACGAGGAGCAGCAGCGGCGGCATGGGCTCGAGGCCGAGGAGGTGCCCGGGCCCGACGTAGGGGAGCGCGAGCGCCACCGCGGCGACGACGAGCGTGGACACGAGCACGCCCGCGCTGGGGCGGCTGCGCCAGAACGGCCGGCGCGTCCGCATCACGAGGAGCACGAAGAGCTCGGTGAGCAGCGACTCGACGAACCAGCCGGTGCGGAAGGGCCCGGGCGCCGAGTCGGAGAGCGCGAGGAGCACCCCGAACGTCAGCAGGTCGAAGACGGACGAGAGGGTGCCGAAGACGAACATGAACGAGCGGATCTCGGTGGTGCGCCATCGCCCGGGGCGCGCGAGCGCGTCCGCGTCCACGCTGTCTCCCGCGATGGTCATCGCCGGGATGTCGGAGAGGAAGTTGTTGGCGAGGATCTGCTTCGGCAGCAGCGGAAGGAACGGCAGGAAGGCGGAGGCCAGCGCCATGGAGAGCATGTTCCCGAAGTTCGCGCTGGTCGTGTAGTAGACGTACTTCAGCGTGTTCGCCATCGTGCGCCGCCCCTCCCGTACGCCGCGGGCGACGACCCCGAGGTCGCGGCTCCCGAGCACGATGTCGGCGGCCTCTCGCGCCACGTCCGCGGCGCCCTCGACCGTCAGGCCCACGTCCGCGGCGCGCAGCGCGGGAGCGTCGTTGATCCCGTCGCCGAGGTAGGCGACGACGTGTCCCGCGCGGCGGAGCGCATGGACGACGCGCTCCTTCTGCCCTGGATCGACCTCGGCGAACACGTCGACGTCGTCGACCCGCCGCTGCAGCGCCTCGGTGCCGAGCGCGCGCAGCTCGGGCCCGACCAGCACCCTCGGGGCCCGGCCGTGGAGCGTCTGCCAGAGATGCCTGGCGACGCGGTGGTCGTCGCCGGTGAGGACCTTGAGGCCGATGCCGAGCGCGGCGAGCTGGCGCAGGACGTCGGGGGTGTCGGCCTTCGGAGGGTCGGTGAAGGCGACGATGCCGACGAACGTCAGGCCCCGCTCCAGTTCGGGCGCGGTGTCCGCGTCCGCGGGAGCCTCCCGGACGGCCACCCCCAACGAGCGCAGCCCCTCTCCGGCCAGCCGCGCGTGAAGCGTACGGATTGCCTCGTCCCGCTCCTCCAGCGGGACGGTGCGCCCGTCGGGCAGCTCGGCCCGATCGCAGACCTCGAGCACGCGCGCGAGCTGGCCCTTCGTGATCATCAGGCGGCGGCCATCGCGCTCGATCACCACGGAGAGGCGCTTGCGCGCGAAGTCGTAGGGGATCTCCCCCACGCGCTTCCAGGCGGACGCGTCGCCCACGTGCCCTTCGCGCAGCGCCGCGTCGATGGGGTTGGCGTAGCCGCTCTCCAGGGTCGCGTTGAGCCAGCCGAGCTCGCGGGCGTGCAGGCTCGGGCGCCCGTCGGCCCCGTAGGCCTCCACCAGGCGGATGCGGCCCTGGGTGAGCGTGCCCGTCTTGTCGGAGCAGAGGACGTCGACGGCCCCGAGGTCCTCGATGCTCGCGAGGCGCTTGACCACGACGTCGACATCGGCCATCCGCCGCGCGCCCCGCGCGAGGTTCACCGTGACGATCGCGGGGAGCAGCTCGGGGACGAGCCCCACCGCGAGGGCGACCGAGAAGAGGAAGGACTCGGTCGGCGGGCGTTCGAGCACGACGTTGATCGCGAAGATGACCAGGACGAGCACGGCACTCACGCGCACGAGGAGGGCCCCGAAGCGGTGAAGCCCGAGATCGAAGTCCGTGGGCGGGCGCCGCTCGAGGAGCCGCGTGGAGATGTGGCCCAGCTCCGTGTTGCGTCCCACCGAGACGATCACGGCATCCCCGGTGCCGCTCACCACGTGGGTCCCGAGGAAGACGCCCGAGCGCCGGCGGGCGACGGGTGCGTCCTCGGCGACGGCCTCGACCCGCTTCGACGCGGGGAACGACTCTCCGGTCAGCGCGGACTCGTCCACCTGGAGCCCGTTGACCTCGACCAGGCGCCCGTCCCCCGGCACCGTGGCGCCCGCCGACAACACGACCACGTCGCCGGGCACGATCTCCTCGAGGGGAACCTCCACGGCGGCCGTGCCCCGCCGCACCGTCGCTCGCACCCGCGTCCGCGCGAGGAGCCTGCTGATCGCGTCCTCCGCGGCGTACTCCTGCACGAACCCGAGGCCTCCGGACAGCGCCACGATGGCGAGGATCACGATCGAGTCCTCGAGCGAGCCCACCGGCACGGAGAGCACCGCGGCGACCAGGAGCAGGAGGACGAGCGGGTTGAAGAACTGCGCGGCGAGGATGCGCAGCACGCCGCGGCGCCGATGGCCCATGCGCGCCGTGGCGCCCAGCTCGACGAGGCGGCGGGCAGCCTCCTCCGGGTCGAGGCCCGCGCGGGTGCTGCGCTGCTGCGTGAGGACCGTCTCCGGGTCGAGGCCCCAGAACGCGCTCATCATCCGGCCTTCGTGGCCGCGAAGCGCCGGCCCAGCCAGAGGCCGGCCCGCCTCGTCCCGTCGTTCACGGGCGCAGCCGATGCGCCGCGGGGAAGGCGGATGGGCGCCGCGCGCCGGTCTCCTCCGTCGGGCGGCGCCGGGTCCTGTACAGCCGGGAGATGGCGAGCGGCAACGCCACCGCCATGCCGCTCGCCGCGCACACGAGCAGCCAGTCCGCTGGGTGCGGGGGCGTCATGTGGAGAGCCTGGGCGAGCGCCGGCACATAGAGGAGAACGACCGAGCCGGCCATCCCCGCCGCCGTCACGATCCGGGAGGCAGGGGACCGGAGTCCCGAGAGGAACGCCACCGTCGCGGCGCTCCCCGTGGCCATCGCCGCCATCGCGAGCGCGCGGGCATGCGCCACATCGGCGGGGTCCGCCAGGCCGCGCAGCCAGCTCCACGTCACCACGACGGTGAGCCCGACCGCGACGGCGAGCACCTCGACGCCCCGCGCGCGGCTGAAGAGCCGCACCGCGCCTCGGGGTGGGCGCTCTCCGAGCCCGCCGGGCGGCGCCGCGTCCTGGAACGCGATCAGCGCGGAGGGGTGGATCAGCGCCTCGAGCCACACGACGTGCACCGGCTCGTACAGGAGCGGGTAGCCGAGCAGCGGCAGGAGCGTGGCGGTCGCGAACAGCGGCAGGTGCACCATGAGGAGGTATTGGAAGCTGCGCCGGAGGTTGCGGAGGAGCTGCCGGCCCTCCGCGACGGCGGCGACGACGGTGCGGAAGTTGTCGTCGGCGAGCACGATGGCGGCGGCCTCCCGCGCTGCTCCCGTTCCGCGCTCTCCCATCGCGATGCCGATGTCCGCCGCCTGCAGCGCGGGGACGTCGTTCACGCCGTCCCCCGTGACCGCCACCACCTCGCCCCCGCGACGCAGCCGCTCGACGATGGCCAGCTTGTGCGCGGGGAGGGCGCGGGCCACCACGTCGATCCCGTCCATCGAGGCGAGGGTGGCGAGCTCTTCGCCCTCGACCACCGTGGGGCGGCCCCCGCCCAGCCCGAGCTCGCGGGCCACCGCGCCCGCCGTTGCCGGGTGGTCGCCGGTCACCATCAGCACCCGGATCCCGGCGGCGCGGCAGGTGGCGACCGCCTCGGCGACCCCGTCCCGCACCGGATCCTCGAAGGCGACGAGCCCGGCGAGCCTGTAGCCATCGTCCGGCTCCCGGGTCGGCGAGGCCACGGGACGCGAGGCCACGGCGATGACCTTGTGTCCCTCGGCGGCCAGGACCTGGGCGCGGGCGAGCGGCGCGGCGCGGTCGTCGTCGCATCGCGCGAGCACCGTCTCGGGGGCCCCCTTCGTCACCGCGAGCAGGGCCTCGCCGTCCTGCACGATCCGGGTCTCGCGCCGACGCGCCTCGGTGAAGGGGAACGTGGCGAGCGCGGCCGGATCCGCGTGGTGTCCAGCCTCGAGCAGCGCCTCGTCGAGCGGATCGCCGGTTTCGCGTCGGCACGCCCGCGTGGCGAGGGCGAGCAGCGCTCCCTCCGTCACGCCGGGCATGGGGAGGAGGTGCGCCAGGCGGAGCCGGCCCTCGGTGAGGGTGCCCGTCTTGTCGGTGCAGATCGTCGTCACCCGCCCGATCGCCTCCACGGCCACCGCCCGGCGCACCCACGCCCGCCGCCGGGCGAGCCGCGCGACTCCCACGCCGAGGAACACGGCCACGGCGACGGGGAACTCCTCGGGGAGCGCGGCCACCGCGAGCGTCGCGGCGCTCACCAGGGCGTCGAGCCAACCGTGGCCCTGGGCGAGGCGCACCGCGAAGAGCAGGGCGCACAGGGCGACCGCGAGCGCCACCAGCACTCCGACCAGCCGGGCGACGGCGTCCTGGAGGGGGGTCCGCCCGGCGCCGGTCGCGCGTGCGGCGCGGACGATGCCGCCGTAGACGGTGTCCGCGCCCGTGTAGACGACCCGTACGCGCGCGGTGCCCGCGAGGAGGCGCGTGCCCGCGGACGCCCATCCCGATCCGTCGACGAGGACGCCGGTGCCGCGAGGGAGGGGCGCCGCGGCGTGCTTGCGCACGGGCATCGACTCGCCCGTCAGCGAGGACTCGTCCACCTGGGCCTCGGTCGCCGCGACGACGATGCCATCCGCCGGGAACGCCTCGCCCGCCCGCACGACCACCAGATCGCCGGGGACGACCTCGACCGCCGGCAGGTCCTGCTCCGTGCCGTCCCGCAGGACGCGCGCGCGGGTGGCGAGCCTCGTCCCGAGCCCGCGCGTGGACGCGGTCACGCGGTGGTGAAGCCACGCGTCCATCCCCGCGAGCGGCGCGGTCGAGGCGAGGAGCACCCACCCCTCCGTGCGCTGGCCGACGGCGAAGTACACGGCGCTGGTCACGACGAGGAACCAGAGCATCGGGTCGGCGGCGGTCGCCCGGACCAGCTCGCGCCACGGTGCCTCGGCGCGCTCGAGGATGTCGTTCGGGCCGAAGCGGGAGCGTCGAACGGCGGCGTCCGCTGGTCCCAGCCCCCCGTCGCCGGACGGGAGCGCCGCCCAACGCTCCACGGGAACGGTGCGCATCGCTGAACGTGCACACCGCGACGGCTCGGGGAGCACGGCCTCGGTCCGAGGGGCCGGGCGACCGCGTGGCTCCGGAGCGTGACCAATCTTTTCCGACGACCACCCCGGCGGTGCCCAGCTTGTCCGCGTCGGGGACCCGACGGCCGCCGACGCGGAGGAGACGATGCGCACGATTCTGTACTCGGTGCTCACCCTGGTCGGCTTGGCCGTGGCCCCCGTGGGGCTCCGCGCGGTGGGGGCGCCCACGGCGCCGGTGCTCGCGGAGGCCAGCGCGCACGACGACCGTCACGACTGGGATCATGACGACGACTGGGACGACGACGACCACCATTGGCGCCGTCACCATGACTGGGACGACGACGACCATGACTGGGATGACGACGATCACGACTGGGATGATGACGATTGGGACGATGACGACTGGGACGACGACCACCGGTGGCGCCGCCACCACGACTGGGACGACGACGACTGGGACCACGACCACAAGTGGCGCCGCCACCACGACTGGGATGACGACGACCACGATTGGGACGACGACGACCACGACTGGGACGACGACGACCACCACGACTGGGACGACGACTAAGCTTCCGTGCCCGCGGACTCGAGCGGTAGTCGCGTCGCGGCGGGGAGGAGGCCCCGACCTACCACATCGTCGTCTTCGCGCGCTCCGGCCAACCGCGGTCATAGGCCTCGCCCCCGAGTTGGCCCCCCGAGCGCGCCGCCAGCAGCTCACCCGCGGAGGGAAGGCTGCGCGGGTGCACGTGACGGGCGGGGTTCCACAAATCCGAGCGGACCAGCGCGCGCGCGCACTGGAAGTAGACGGCGTCGACCGCGACGACGATGACGCACCGTGGCGTCTTGCCTTCGACTTGGAAGGTGTCGAGGAGCGCCGGATCGGTTGTGAGGTGGGCGCGCCCGTTCACCCGGAGCGTGGTGCCGACGCCCGGCACGAGGAAGAGCAGCGCCACGCGCGGGTCGCGCACGATGTTGCGCAGCGAGTCCACGCGGTTGTTGCCCCGGCGGTCGGGCAGCAGCAGCGTCCGCTCGTCCTGGACCCGCACGAAGCCGGGCGCGTCGCCCCGCGGTGAGCAGTCGAGCCCCTCGGGTCCGCAGGTCGCGAGCGATACGAACGGGGAGGCCTCGATGTAGACCCGATACTCGGGGGGGACGAAGTCGACCTCCTTGACGGTGGATGTCTCGCCCGGGTGGCCGTACAGGGCTTCGAGGGCGTCGAGGGTGTCGAGGATCATGGTTCCGCTCCACGGCATGGCTTGGCGTTTCGGCTATTGTACCGCCCAAGCTCGCACTTCACTCTCGCCACATCGACCGTGGGCGCAGGCGCGGAGACGGCGGGTGCGCAAATCGGCGTTCTCATCGCCGGGAACGAGGCGCCGAACGCCTGGTGGATCCGGGGCACCGGCGGCGGTGTAGCGCTCCGCTATACTTCGACCGCCCGGCTCCGGAACGTGGTCATCACCGGCAACGAGGCCTACGAGGCCGGCGCCGGCGTGCACGTCGACCGCACCTCCGGGCCCGAGCTCGTGAACGTCGTCATCGAAGGCAACGTCGCGGGCACGGGGGGCGGCGGCGTCTACGTCGACTCCGGGGCCCTGACGCTGTCCTACTGTAACGTCTGGTCCAACGGCGCCACGGCCGACCGCTGGAACGGGTTGCCCGACAGCGTCCCTCGACGCAAGTGCGGACCCGGCAGTGGGCGTGAGACACGGGCGGGCACATCAAAGCTACGCGAGCCAGGAGAGAAGCTCCAGCCCATCGAAGTGTTTGAAGTCATCATGGTTGGCGGTGATGAGCACGAGTCCCTGCGTCTTGGCGATGGCCGCGATCTGCCCATCGGGAAACGAGGGCGTGAGGCCCGCCGCCACGAGCCGCGCCCGTTCGCGCCCGTGCCACTCGGCTGCGGGGGTGTCGTAGGGTAGAACCGGGAGCGAGGTCTGCACCACCCCGTGCAGGTACTCCTGAAGCGCCTCACGACGGCGCCCCGCGGGGAGGCGGTTGAGCCCGTAGACGGCCTCGTGCCACGTGACCGAGGCGATGGCGCACTCTCCCCGGTGCTTCTCGAGGAGCGACAGGAAGCGGGGGGCAGGCGCCGGCCGAATCGGCTCCGAGAGCGCGTTGGTGTCGAGCAGGAAGCGGATCATCCCCAATCGACCTCTCGGCCTACGGACGGGTCGCGCGTGCCGTCCAAGACGCCACCCAGGTCGAGCTCGGCCAGATTGTGTCTCGACCGGAAGTCCGTGAGGGCACCGAGGAAATCGGTGCGGCCGGCGGTGAGTCGCTCATACTCTGCAACCGAGATCAGCACTGCAACAGGCTTTCCTCGTCGGGTGAGCGAGATGCGTCCACCCTGCTCGGCGTCATGCACGAGCGCGGGAAGCTGATCGCGAGCCTCGGCGATGGAGTATGGGCGCGTCATGCGTGCTCCTGATGTACATCAGGATAGCCATTATTCGAACCTCCGGCAACCGCCGCGCGCGGCTCCGAGGGGCGGGGGGCGAGGACGAGCGGGAGGCGGGCGGCGCCGCTCGGCCCGCCGTCGGCAGCAACCTGGGATGTGTGCCGGACGGCGGTCCCCGTACAGTTCTTGCATGAATGGGTGCGCCACCAGAACGCGAGACGCAGGCGCCGCTCGAACCCAGGAATGCGTCCGCCGAAACCGTGTGGAACGTGCCGTCACTCCTCGCCCGGCGTGCGCCCCGCTCGCGGCGGCGTTGACATTGCGCCAGCACGACCCGGTGCCGATCGTGTTCCCGAGCGGGAGCGAAGTACCGCGAAACGCCGTGTTCCACGTCCTCTGGCCCGAGAGGCCCATTGCCGCCTGGCTTGAGGACGAGCGCGGCCGCCGCGTGCCCACGGCTCGGCGTCGCCGGGCCTACCTTTTGCCGGGATCCAAAAAGCTTCCGGCCCGAGCCACCGCTCAACGGGCCATGGCCGCGGTGGCCACCCTGGGCGGCCACCTCAAGTCCAACGGCGAACCGGGCTGGACGGTGTTGGGCCTTGGGTACCTCAAACTGCACCGGTTCACGGAAGGATGGCGCGCTGCCATCGCTAGTATCCCGGCAAGCGATACGCCAGACACACCCACAGAGAACGCCAGCGGACCGGGGAGGTACAATGTTGAGAACTACGTTATTGCTTCGTGCGCCCGGGCCACTTGGGCGTCCCCGCCGGAACTGAGCAGCATGTCGGCCAGTTCTCGGAAGGTGGGACGTTCGCGAATCACAGGTGTCGCCACCACGAGGTGCGGCGGCGCCGACCGCGGCGCAGGCAGGATTGCAGTGCTACAGCTCGCCCCCAGGGGAACCGTCATTGGTTTGAACGGAGTGGACGGGGAGCGGGGGGGGGGGGGGGGATCGAATAGAACCCCGGCGAGAGCAGGCGCATGAAGGCGCACCGTTCGCACGTCGGGGTAATGCACGGCGGGGGTTACCAACCGAGGAGCACATACACCGCGCCATACCCGGTGCCGGCGCCGTCGGAGCCGGGCGCCCCTACGAGCAGGTCGCCCGATCCGTCCCCATCGAGATCCCCGCCCGTCGCGAGCCCCTCCCCGAAGGCGTCCCCGGCTGCCGACCCATAGATCGACGCGGACGCCGAGCTGCTCGTCCAGCTGCCGCCGCTGACGCCGACGAGAGAGAAGACGTAGACGGCGCCAGCGTCCGTTCCCACCGTGTCGTCACCTGGGCACCCGAGGACGAGTTCGTCGGCGCCGTCGCGGTCGAAGTCGGAGACGGTGCTCGCCACCGTCGAGGTGTCGCCGCTCGTGCCGGTGACGGTCACATCGGCCGCGCCGAGGGCCGCGCTGCCGGACAGGGTGGAGCCATCCAGGAACACATACACGCTCGTGGAGGGCAGCGCGAGATCGAGGGTGCCGTCTCCGTCGAGATCGCCAGGGGTGGGGATGCCGTATGTGCCGAGTCGCCCGCTGGCGGACGTTCCCGTTACCACTGCCTGCGCGTCTGTCGAGAGGTCGGAGCCGAGGGAGAGTGTGGCATTTCCGAGGAGCAGATACACCGCGCCGGCGTCGGAGCCGCCGGTGTCCTCGTTGATCGCGCTCGCCAGGACGTCGGCGTACCCGTCGCCGTCCAGGTCGCCGGCGGCCACGGTGTACCCCAGGTTGTCCTGCGCGTCGATGCCGAAGAGACGGTCGTCCGCGCTGCTGGATCGCCAGTCGCCACCGCCGAGCGGGCCCTGCCACACCGAGACGCTCCCCTGGTAGGAGGCGGTGGACGTCTCGGTGGGGTCGCCCACCACGAGGTCGTCAACGCCGTCACCGTCGATGTCCGCGGCGGCAAGGGAGCGAGCTTCGCTATACGAGGACGGAGCAGTGAACGACGCAAACCACGAGCTCGTGCTTCCGGATCCGCTGCCGTCGAATACGAAGGCTGCGCCCAATCCGGAGTAAGACGAGTAGCGCGTGCGCGCGCGTGAGACAAGCACGTCGGCGGTGCCGTCGCCCGTGAGATCGCCGGCCGGACCGCCTGACATCAGCCCGAGCGGCCCGGAAGAGTCGATGCCGGCCAGCTCCAGATCGTCGTAGCTCGTCACCGCGCCGGCGGCTCCGACCGCCGCCGTTCCCGGCACGACCCAGGCATAGCCCGTGCCAGAGCGCTGCCCCAGCACGAGGTCGTCGAGCCCATCTCCGTCGAAGTCTCCGCCGAGCGTGAGCGTCTCCCGCGCGCCGAGGCTGGCGCCGGTACCGTAGAGGATGCCCGCGACGGCGTCGGCGATGTCGATGGCCTCGTCCATCGAGCCGTCGCAGTCGTTGTCGCGCCCGTCGAACAGCTCGTCGGTGGGCGCGATGTAGGTAGGGTCCGTGTCGTCGCAGTCCTCGTCGCGCGTGAGCCCGTCCGCGTCCTGGTCGTAGTCGTCGTCCCCGGCGCAGTCCGAGTCGATGTCGTCGTACCAGGTTTCGGTAGCAACCGGGCTGACGGCGGCGTCGCCATCATCGCAGTCCGTGGCGTCCGCGACGTAGGCCGCCGTCGCGTCGCACTGTCCGTGTGTGAGCGAGGCGGTCCCGTACCCGTCCCCGTCCGTGTCGGCGTAGAACGTGCTCATGGTGGACGCCGAGGCAGAGCTGTCCGCGTCGTCGGCGAGGCCGTCGCAGTCCTCGTCGGCGTCTGCCGCGTCACACACCTCGGTCGCGCCCGGGTAGACGCTGGAATTGGCGTCGTCGCAGTCGTCGTCGGCGGCGACATGGCCGGCGGGACGGTCGCACGCCTGAACCGAGGTCGAGCCCCCGTAGCCGTCACCGTCCGCATCGGTGTAGAACGTGGACTCGCCCGGCGCGGCGACCGAGTCGTCCGCGTCGTCCGCGAGCGAGTCGCAGTCCTCGTCGGTGTCGGCGGCGTCGCAGACCTCAGTCTCCCCCGGGTTTATCTCCGTGTCGCCGTCGTCGCAGTCCCCTGTGTCGAGCACGTAGCCGGCGGGCTGGGCACACCGGACGACGCCGTCGCCGATGGCGCCGTAGCCGTCCCCGTCGTCATCGACGTGCCACTCGGTTTCAGGGTTCACCGCTGCGTCCCCGTCGTCGCAGTCCGTCGCATCGGCGACGAAGCCGGCACGCTGCTCGCACGAGGTCGTGCTCGCGGAAGCATCCCCGAATCCGTCGCCGTCGTCGTCGGCATACCAGAGGGAATCGGGGTGCACGGTGGGATCGGCGTCGTCACAGTCCCCGCCGGTCGCGGTGTAGCCCGTGGTGACCTCGCAAGCCGTGACCGCTTCGTCGCCGTACCCGTCGCCGTCGCCGTCGTGGTACACCGACATGCCGTCGGTGACGCCCGGATCGGCGTTGTCCGCTAGGCCGTTGCAGTCCTCGTCGACATCCCCCGGATCGCACCGTTCAGCTGCGCCCGGGTTGATATCCGCGGCGGCATCGTTGCAGTCCTCTTCCAAGTCGTAGCCGTCGTCGTCGGCGTCCTTGTCCTCGGAGCCGGGCGCCCCGCAGGCGAGGATCATGCCGAGAGAGAAGAGGCCGTAGAGAGGGAGCAGCCGCATTGCAGGGTCATCTGAGAAGGCGCGTAGCATATCCCAAGCCGCAGCTCAGGGGGAGTGCCGCCCGTGCAAGTCCGAGTCGCCGTCAGGTCCGAGAACTGCGTCAGTGAGGATGTGCGGTGGCGCTGGTTTTGTGTACCTTCCTTCTGGAGGGCGATGGCGAGGGATGGATTTGGGAGCTGCCGTCGTGAACCGGCTCTATTCCCGTTTGTAGGTCCGCTCCTGGGTTTGGTTGGGTGCGTTTCGTCGCCCTCCGAGTATGGTACGGGCCGCTGACGTCTCCCCGCTCGTCACGCTTCCATCCGCAGTCTTTGTGAGCCATGAACAAACGGCTCGCTGCATGTGTTGATGTCCGACCAGAGGTTGGGGTCGTACGCTACGCCGGTGACCCAGATGCGGTGGAGCATGACGGCGAGCCGGCGGGCGACCGCTACCACCGCTTTGCGCTTCGCCGCCTTTCCGCCTCTGGCAGCGAGCTTTCGTCCGACGCGGCGCAGGTCACACTCCGGCCCGTGGGGACCGAGGATGTACTGGGCGCATTGAACCAGGAGCTTGCGAAGGAGCACGTCCCCCGACCGGGTGATGGACAGCTCC
>JAUXQH010000110.1 GCA_030685065.1 Pseudomonadota bacterium
GACCGACACGGCAATGACCGCGCCGGCCACCGCGATCGCGATGATAACGGCGGGCGCCGCGCCGACCTCGATGGCGCCGTTCTTCTCGGCGTCGGTCGCCGGACGCTCGTACTGGGTGTAGCCCTTCGCGTGCGCGCTCCATGCGGTCAGGAGGTCGACCGTGCGCTGCTGCAACGCCTGGAGCCGGGCGTCTTCTGGGTGCTTGGACCGCGCGTGGATGACACGGACCTGCGCCTCGATGATGCGACGGCCCACGTCCGCGACGAGCGCGCGGTACGCCGCCACGACCTTCGCTGACGGTTGCGGGTTGGACACGAGGTACGTGCGGACACGCGAGAGCGACTGCTCCGCGGTGATCCGCATCTCGTTCATCCGCTCGCGAACAACCTCGAAACTGACGGAGGGGGTGCTCATGTCACCGACTCCGGCAGTCGTCGCAGCCCACAGGAGCGGGCGCGGGCGTGGCGGCAACCGGCGCCGAAGGCGGGGCAGGCGCGGGCTGGGGCCCGAGCTTCTGGAGGATGCGGTTCTTCACGAGCGGGTACAGCACGAGGGGCAGGAAGCCGACGTTGTCCCCCGCGACCTTCTTGGCCGCCGCGTCCGACACGAGCTGCACGATGAACAGCCCGGGGCTGACCGTCGCGACCATGGCCCGCTGGCCGGGCCGGGTTTGGATCTGGGCAGCGTCCCCCAGCGGGATCGGCTTGTTCCACTTGGAAGCAAACAGCTTCCCCGCCTCCTTGAGCAGGTTCCGCTTCGGGCGCACGGGCTCGGCGCCGACGTAGCCGTCGAGCCAGTTGCCCTCGGTCTCCGGGACGTCGGGGATCTCCTCGAGCTCCTCGTCGGGCAGCTCCTGTTCGCCGGGCTCGGCCTCGGGGATGTCCTCGAGCGCGGCGTCCATGTCGTCCTCGCCTGGCTTGCGCGGACGGATGGCCTTCTTCGGCTTCCACCCGAGCGCCCGCAGGTCGCTCATGACGACCCGCAGGTTGACCTTCTTCTGCTTGACCGCGCCCTTCCAGCCCAGCGGCTTTCGGATGCGGAGGTGGGCGATGCGGCGCTTGATGGCGCGGGCCCGACGAAGCTTCGCGCGGATCTTGCTGTCCTTGGCGCTGCCGCGACGGCCTGCGCCGACCTCCTCGCCCGCGAAGTTCGGCTGGGAGAAGTCGACGACGCGGGCGCGGATGTAGCGAGACGAGGTCATACGGACTCCCGGCGCCGGGGGCGGCGCGCGTGTGGATGGCGGGGGGCGTCGGGGGCGCGGCGCAGTCCGGCGAGGCGGACGCGGGTGACGATGCGCTCGTGGCACTGGCGGCCGTCGAGGCGCTCGTCGAGCATGCCGAGGCGCGCGGAGGGATCATCGAACCAGACGGTGCCGTCGACGAGGTAGCGCACGATGCAGTGGTAGAGGCCGTGCTCGCCTGGGCGGACGGAGGTGGTGAGTGCGACTTCGGCTCGGATCGAGGTCAACCCCGCCGCCTTTGCCGCCGCGTACCCGGGATCGCGGGGCGACAGCGCCTTCCAGCCCCGGGCGAGGAGCTCGCCGGCGCGGGCCGCCGCGAGCGCGTCACAGTCCTCCCAGCCCTGCGCGAGGAGCTGGATGAAGTCGGACCAGGTCTCCTCCTCCTCGCGCCCGTACACCACGCTCGTGCTGTAGAGCAGCGGCAGCGTCGGCCGCTCGCGCAGCAGGCGCGCGTTGCAGCGCGCGAGCCAGTTGAGCAGGCTCACGGCGTCGCGTTCGTTGAAGGTGAGGGCGACCGTGATGTTCACGGAGAGCTCCGATCAGGACGTGGAGAGTTGGAAGGGGCCGTTGGAAACGACATCGACGGAGGCGTACACGTTCGGGCTTGTCGCGCCGCCGAGCGCGAGCCGCACGCGGAGCCAGGGCAGGAGCACGGCGCCGTTGTTGTCGATGACCTCGCGATACGTGCCGTCGGCCGTGCGGCTGGTGCCGCTCCCCAGGTCGATCCAGCTGGTGCCGTCGATCGACCCCTGAAGGAAGAGCTGGGCGGTCGGCGAGGTGACGCCGCCTGCGAACGTCAGCGACGTCACGAAGCGGAAGTCCTGCGCGTCGTCGGTCTGCAGGTCGCTTTGCGCGGGCAGTAGGCGATAGGCCGCGCCGTTCGTGGCAACCGCGACGGGCGCGGTAGAGGGGATGTTCAGGAGCCGGGTCGTGACCTGGTTCGCGTAGCACTTCATGGCACGGCCTCAGAGGTGAAGGAGAAAGACGACGCGGTACGCGAAGCTCCCCGCGGGGAGTACGCACCGGACGGTGGCGGCGTCCCCGATGGGGGCGCCTGGGAAGGGCTGTTTGTCCGCGGCGTACCGCCCGCGAGCGGTGCCGTTCACGTCGACGAGCTCGACGAAGGAGGTGGAGAGCAGCGCGCTGTCGGAGAGCTCCAACCGGACGAACTTCGCCCAGGGAGGCGGCACCACCGCCACGTTGCCCGCTCCGCCCGCGATGTCCTGGAGCCCGGTTCCACGGGCGGTCCATTGGTTCTCGGTGTCACATTGCCCGTCGGCGATGGCGACCACGGCGCTGATGTTGGTTGAGGTCGAGAGGTTCGACCCGAACACCTGCAGCATCGTGGCGTGGACGCACACCCGCGTACAACGTGGCACGTCGAGGAGCGCCGACCGCTGTGCACCGCCGCCGCCAGACCAGACGAGCCGCGCCTCCCAGGGCGTGCCCTCGTCCGACCAGAGGTCGACGATGCGCCAGTCGCCGTCGCCCTGGCCGAGCGAGTGGGCCGTGAGCACCTCCACCTCGGGCCCGGCCGAGCCGGCAACCAACGAAGCTGGGAGCTTCGCGTTGCCGGAGCGGC
>JAUXQH010000111.1 GCA_030685065.1 Pseudomonadota bacterium
TTGGGTGACTCCGCTTAGAACTTGGGACCGACACGCAGCCTTGGTTGCGGGCCGAGTCCGACAGAAAGATCGGGAGCACCCACCGCAGCTCGGATCCCCCCAGCACCGGGCGCACGCGCGCCCTTCTCGAGTGCGAATAGAAGCATGCACAGCGGGGGTGGCGGCGGACGACGAGGAGCACGCGATCAACCACATGAAGGACAGCCGACGAGTCCGAGGAATCCGTTCCGCACCGCCCCTGCAGCCCTGGCCTTGAGGGCTGCGCGCACACCACGAGTCTCCTGCTCAGGGGCCCTGCCGGGGGCGACCCGCGACCGGGCTTCGCCGTGGAAGGCTCGCCCGGCCGCGGGTTCTGTCTCAGACCAGGGCCCCACTGGGGTTTGTCCTGGTTCGATCGTTCTCGAAGAACGCCCGGAAGGCAAAGATCGTGGCGCCGACACTTGACGTGGCCGACCAGCTCATAGAAGTTCTATAATCATCCAGTCCGGCCGACCACTGTCGAGTCAGAGCTTGAACGCCCGCCCTTCGGTTCGCCGGAGGGCGGGCGTTCTTGCTCGGGGTTTCGACCATCGAACGTTCATCGCTCGCAGCGGTTGGCGTCGGCGGCTCGGCAACCAATGATCCGCGGGCAGCGCAACCTCTACCCCGCCCTACGACCCGGCTCGCCGAGCAGCTGTCGCAGGAACTCACCCCGCGGGCGCTTGCCACGAAGCGCGTCGAGCCGCTCCGCCTCCGCGGGGGTGAGGAGAACGGGTACGCGCACCGTTCGCTGATCCTCGGGTCGGCGTCCCCGCTGCAGCGTCGGCATCGCCTCCCCAAAGCGTTCCCGCCATGCGACCGCCGCTTGCGCTTCCTCCCACTCCATCAGTTCGAAGGTGGAGAACTGGTAGGGTGCGGAGCCGTCCTGGGGATCTGTACATGCCGAGGGACACTGCCAGATGAAGCCGTCGAATGGAAGGACACGGTCCCCGCGGCGAAAGCGGGTGAGCTTGGGGACGAGCACGGCGGGCTTGCTGCAACCCGAACAGGACGGAGGCGTGAAGGTCGGCTTCATGGTTCACCCCTTGTGGAAACTGATGACGACGATGCCCGAGCGCTCGACGAGGCGGATCCAGAGGTACCCGCCGTCCCAGAGCTCGGGCGTGTACACCCAGACGAGACCGCCCTGAGGGGCGGTCGATACCTCGGTGCGGAGGAAGTCGTCGACGGAGAGTTCGAGCAGCTGCAGGCGGAGGTCCGCCGCGGTCCACTCGAGGTCGCGAAGCCCATCGAGCGCATACCCTCGGATCTCCACCCGCCCCTCACCGACCGCCCGTCCGAGGCGGATGAGGAACGCGGCGACCTGATCGGCGGTAGGCGGCACATGCACACTATATGTGCATCCAGCGTGTGACGGCAAGTCGCTCCTGCATCGCCGGACGCGAACACCGGCGGGGGCGTGGAGCTCACGCGCGCCATCGCGGCCTCGACATCACCCGCCCACCAAGCTCTCCTTCAACGCCACCACTTCCGCCCCCGAGCACCCGTGCGTGTCGATCCAGAAAGGTTCAATAATCATCCAGTCCGGCCGACCACATAGAATGAGTAAGTAGAACGCCCGCTTTCGGTTCACGCCGGAGCGGGCGTTCGAGTCTCTGTCGGCCGCGGACCTGCGTTGTGCTGGTTCGAATCCCGTCACCCGTCCGGGTCGGACCACGCCCATTCGGCCGGATCCCAGACGCCGCGCCGCCCGGCAAGCACCGGGTCCACGAACGACCGCACCGCGCCGACGAGCTGAGTGAGATCAGCCCAGTCGAGTCCCTCCTCCGACGCCATGCGCATGTACACGGGCGCCCAGCCTTCCGGCGGGCCGGAGAACGCCGAGGGTACGGAGTGCGTCCCACGGTTCGCGAAGGTCGCTTCGATGGCGGCGACCAGCTCCGTCGCCTCAATCGCGGCACTCCCGGCCAGCAGCGCGATATCCGGCAGATCCTTCACGCGTGAGTTCGGGCGCGGCCGCGGGAGCGTGTAGGCGTGGAGCTTCTCAGCGATGTGGGTGGGGACCGGGTAGGCGACGAATCGCGGCCGCGGGACGCCGACAAAGGCGAGCACGTCGCTCCCCTCGATCTCGACCGGATGACCCACGAGTGGTTCGGCGATGGCGATGTCGACACCGAACGCGGAGCCGTAGACGCGTCCCGCGAGGCGGGCCTCGGCACGGAACCGCTGGCCCTCGTAGAGAAGCCCGTCCGCCTCGATCACCGGGTGCGTCGCGTCAGCGCGCACCTCGAACGAGAGAAAGTCGAGAAGATCGGACCTTCCGGCCGCTTGCAGCCGATCGAGGATCTCGTTCGCGCGTCCGTTGAGCCTCAGGTCGACGTCCTTGGTGGCACGGGCGCGCTCCAATCGAAGCTCCATCACCATCCCGCCCTTGAGGACGGCGGAGTCGAAGCCCGCGAACACCCGCGCCAGGAACCGCTCCATGACCACCAACTGGCGAACCCGGTTGATGGATCGGCCGTCGCGCTGGGCGCGTTCACGGAGCCGAGCCTCGAGCGCCTCCTTGAACGCGAGGGGAGTTGCGTAGGTGCGGATCATCCGTCGACTCCGAGCTCACGCACCTCGGCCCGGCCGAACAGGCCCCGTGCGATCCCGTCCCGGACGGCCTGGGCGAGGAGATCCGGCGGGACGTGCTCGGCTGCGCAGTCGCGCAGGGTCCGCAGCGGAGTGGTGACGGGAACAGCCCCGCTCCATCCGCGTTCTTCCGCGGGGACATCCGCGAAGTGCGTCCGAACGTCGCCCGGAACCATCAGGCGGCGCCTCCTCCAGGTTGCGGGCAGGGTCATGTGCAGGTGGGCGGGCAGGGCATCCGAGAGATTGTGGAGGGCGAGCGCCGTATCGTGGCTGAACACGCCTGCCCGGTCGCTCCAGAGCCAGGCGATGACGAGATCCTCGTGCTCTCCCATCGGGAACTCGACGAGTCGGTACACGCCCCGCCGCGCCCGGGTGAACCGGCCTGACTTGACATGGTGATCGAGGAGCGGGCGCGAATAGCCGACCGATCCCGCCTGCCGGGTGGTGAAGTACCCCTCCTGGCCAGCGGCGAGCTCGTAGAGGGCGGAGCGGTCGGGGGGCTTCACTCGGGGAAGTTAAGTAATATTGAACATTCGTGCAAGCGCCATCCGAACACCTCTCGCGGCTGCGGTGATATCGCGGGTGATGCTGCTCCTTCTCCTCGGCTGTCGCGTTCCGGACGTCGTCGCCGAACAGGCGGAGTACCCGGCCGAAACGAGGACGGACTCCGCGACCCCGACAGACACGGGAGCTACGGGAGATACGGACCGCGACAGCGGCGAAGCGGACGGAGAGACGGGGGGCATCGACACCGCTGTTTCCGACGGGGTGAAGTGTGAGTGGGCGAGCGCGATCACCACCCACGAGTACGGCTCCCACGACGCGCCGTGCGCCAGCGTCAGGGAAGCGTGGGTGTACGGTACCTGGATGCTGGCCTCGCCGTGGGGGGTGTTCGATGCCACGGAGGCCCGGAGCGTGCTCGCGACCGCGAGGGATTGGGCGGATCTTCCCGTGACAGCGAGCACCCATTGGTATCGCGACGCCCTCGCCTACGGATGCCCGACTGGGTGCGCCGGCCGACCTGATTCAGTACATCGCTGGCCGGATGTCGGCCAACTGCCACGCGCCGTCCTCCTGCTCGAACGTCATCGCGAGGTCGGGGAGCCCTGCGGCGCTGAACCGCACGGTCCCATTGGGGCTCACGACGGGGGCCGGGCTCGCCGGCGCGGCTCGGAGCGCCCATTCGCGGAGCTGGAAGTACCGGACCCGTCCAAGGATCGAGTTGCTCCCGAGGTCCGGGAACGGACGACCGGTTCCCTGGCAGCGAGCCCAGGCGGGCAGGTTGCCATGCACGAGCGCCGTCCAGCATAGCTGCGCCGCGGCCTCGACGGTGCGAGGCGGCTCCTCGGACGGTTCGGGGACGCGGGCGATTGCGGCGCGGGTCGCGGCGGCGTCGAGGCAGCCCGGCACGAAGACCGCGCCCCCGAGGAGCGAACCGCACCCCAGCGCCTCCGGCGCCCCCCCCGCGTTCGCGACGCGGAACAGGTCCGCCTCCACCCAGCCGCCCGGGATGCCGTCGAGCTTCGGGCCGCAGGCCGCCCACGCGTCCTTGCCGTCGTGCAGATCGGTCACGATGTGCGCCAGCTCGGAAGTGCGGGCGTTCTGCGCGTACATCACAGCGCCCGTGTCGGAGCGCCACGAGAACGAGACGGCGCCCTCGGCCAGCGGCTCCGCGGGGCCGGTCCAGGGCGCGGGGAGGCGGTAGATGCGGCTCGTGTCGAACCCGCAGCTCGTCGTGGCCTTGATGGGGACCTCGAAGACGAGCGCGTGGTCGGGCAGGGCGCGCACGGATCCCGCGTCGTCGGGGAGCGCCGGGACCGCCGTCACCCGCGCCGTGCCGAGGTCGAGCACGGAGTCCCCCGCGGCCGCATGCAGGCGCACGAAGCCCCCGCCCACGTCGTCCCCATCGGTCACCTCTGTAGCGAGCACCGCGCCGTTCCTCGCGCGCACGATCCGCGACGGCTTGCCCGTCAGCCCTTCGAACACCGCGGCGTCGCCGTCCGCGAGCGGCCAGATCTGGGCCGAACCCCGCTCGAGAGATGCGATCTTCCGAGGCGACCCCCCGTCGAGCAGGACGGCCCAGACCTCCGTCACGGCTTTCGGCTTCATCCGGTGCACCGGGACCAGCACCACCGACGCCTGCGGGTGCCGCCGGGCCCGATCCGTCTCGAGCGGCGTGACCGTCGGGTCGATCGGCACGCTCCCGAGCGCACGCGCCCGCGCCGCCCCGTCGGCGCCCACCCGGAACGCGACGATCCGCCGGCGCCCGTCCGGCGCCCGGCCCTCCGTCAGCACCAGACTGTCGTCGGCTCGCAGGAACGTTTCGAAGCCCGTCCCGAGCGCCGGCGCATCCAGGGCGCATCGCTCCCGCCCGCCGTACGCCTGCACGAAGTCGATGGGCTCCGTCCCGACGCGATCGATGCATGCCGGCGCGAGGTGAGCGTTCACGACGGGTCCGGCGCCGGGGAACGATCCACCGGGCGCGGCCGCGCACAGGAACGGGAACGCAAGGAGGGGGGCGAGGCGACGCGTCATGGGCGCCAGCGTACCCCTTCTCCGTGATGACGGACACGCCGGCGCGCCGGTGTCGGGTGTCGCGCACCGCTCCCCGGCCTCCTCGGTGAACTCCACCGCGGGGTCGCTGTGCACGGCGGTCGACGTGTCGCGACACGCCGCGGAAAGGAGCACGCACGAGCAGTCGACGCGCGGGACCATGAGCGTCACGTCGTTGCACTCGGCGCCGGTGGGCGGACCACCACGTGGCGTCGAGCGTAGCAGCGCCATCAGATGGCGATGATGTAGCGGCCGCATCCACTCGATCTCGCCGCGCACGCCCGCGCTGTGGATCTCCCGGACGTTGCGCGTGATGCGGCCCGGGGTGCCGACGGGCCGGCGATCGACCTCGCGGACCGGCGTGATCTCGGGATGAACGGTCGCGGTTCGGGGCGCGCGTGGGCACTCCACCATCGTGGACGCCTCGCATTTCGCGAGGGGTCGCGGCGTCCGACACCTCCTTCGTAGAGCAGAGGGCTCCCATGCACGTCTCCGACGCGACGCACCCGGCGGTCCCCGGCGGCACCGACGCGATCGAGCGCACCCTCGGCGACGCGGGGTGCGGCGAGCTGGTGCCGAAGATGCACGAGGCCCTCGCGAACTGGACGAAGGCGATGTACGGCCGGACCGCGGGCATGGGGGGCGGCATCCTCAGCGCCGCCGGCGCGTTGGGAAAGGCACATTCTGGCCCTCGCATGCGACCTTCCCGTGCCTGGGCAGCCGAAACGACCACACGGGCGCAGCGGAAGACCCTCCTTCGGACGCTCGTGCGGGAGATCACGCCGGCGGCGAGAATACCAGAGACGACGTCCCGTCCGACCACACCCGCTTGAGCGCCACCTCGACCGTCCCGTCCGGGCGGCGCGCGAGCCGGCCCAGCCCGAGCGGGGGACGGAGGATGTACCGGCACAGCTTCTCCAATCCCTCCCGGTCGTGCGCCGCCAGACCCACCCCGGGTCGAGATTCCGCTCTCGCTCCGCGCGATGTGAGCGTCCCGCTAGTAGGCGGCCAACTTGACCTGCTTGCGGAGGAAGCTGAGCACCAGCGCGTTCGCCCTCTCTGGATCGTCGCGGTGCGGCCAGTGCCCGCTCTCCGGGAGGATCTGCACATCGGCGGAGGGGAACGCCATCCGCTGCTCGGCCGCGAACCTGGACTCGAGGAAGGGATCGCGGCCGCCCCAGATGACGAGGGCGGGCACGTCGAGCGGGGCGAGGGTGCGCTGCGCCTGGTCCAGCGCGGCGTCGTCGGGACGGTTCGCGCGGTAGAGCGAGACCATGGTGCGCACGTTGCGCCGCGTCCAGTCGCCGTGCAGGACATCGAGGAAGTCGTCGGGCAGCGGCCGCGCACCCGGCGCCCTCGCGAGGCTGGCCCGGGCCTTCGCTGGCGACGCCAGATAGGGGAAGAGCTCGCCGATGACGGGACGCCGCAGCCGCTGCGCGAGGGCATGTCCCTGGAAGCCGCGCAGGTGCCCGCTGTCGATGAGCACCATGCTCCCCCACTTCACCGGCTCGCTCGCTCCCCACGCGAGGCCCCAGGGCACGCCGAAGTCGTGCCCGACCACGTGGGCCCGTGCGATGCCGAGCTCTCTCAGCGCGGCGCTGATGAACGCGCCGTAGCTCGCGCTGCGATGGTCCCAGCCTGCCGGCAGCGGGCCGCTCGCGCCGAGGCCAGGCATGTCGAACGCCACGGCCCGCGCGAACGCGCCGACCTGCGGCAACAGGAGGTCCCAGTCGCGGTGCGACGAGGGCAGCCCGTGCAGGAACACCACCGCCTCGGTGGCGCTCCGGTCGCCCGCCTGCACGAGCGTCGTGGTGATGCCTGCGGCGGTGAGCGTCTCGGTCATTGGATCCTCAAAATCGGGAAGGGACTACGTTCGCGACCCGACGTGTCGAGGCGGTGAGTTTCTCCGCGCCGCGCTCGATAGGAAGGATGAACCGCTCACCGCGCCAGTCTGCGCCATGCGGCCCCGCCCCGTCAAACCTCTCCTGACCCGTCCGTGTCCTCATCCGGCAGCTTCGAACCTCGCTACGTGGACGCGGCCGGTGGCCTCCGGATGTGGCCACCGGGGCGCAGTCCTCGTCGGCGCCGCCGCACACCTCGCTCGCGCCCAGCGAGCTGTCGGCGTCGTCGGTCGCGCCGGCGGAAGGAGGCATGCTCATGCCCGCTCCGACGCCGTTTCACCAGCGGAGAAAGCCGCATGAAAGGCGCGGCGTCGGAGTACCACGTGCCCGCATCCACCGACTCGGCGGGGTCGGTCACGCCGTCACAGTCGTCGTCCACCCCGTCACACGCCTCGACGGCGCCGGGAAACACGCCACCGTCCTCGTCGTCGCAGTCGTCCCCCGCTGGGAAGCCGTCGGCGTTCAACGCCATCGCGGCGCTCTCCTCGACCGGCGGCTCGTCGGGCTTCGACGTGTCCTCCACGGCGGGAGCGCAGGCCGCGAGGACGAAAAGCCAAGGAGGAGCGGGGAGCTTCGCACTGGCGCCTCACGGGGAGTGTACAGGGTTCGGGCGCGGCCTGCCGCAGTCGCTGGCTAAGCTCTCCTTCAACGCCACCACTTCCGCGCCCGAGCACCCGTGCGTGTCGATCCAGAAGGTTCTATAATCATCCAGTCCGGCCGACCACTGTCGAGTATGAGCTTGAACGCCCGCCCTTCGGTTCGCCGGAGGGTGGGCGTTCTTGCTTGTGGTTTCGCGCATCGGACGATTCTGCGGTTCGAACGAGCCGGGACGCTGGCGCAGAACCCTCCCCCCGCCGACGCCGCCTGATCGCGGCGCACAAGGCCGGCGCAAAGGTCGCGCAGAAGGAGCTGGATTTGCGCTGCCTCCCAACCGTGATCAGGTCACCCCTGGTCGCGAGCCTATACTTGGCGACGTGGCCGGGTGCCTCCGACCCGTGCCCGTCAGGGACAGGCGCCTGTGCCGACCATCACCATGCGCATCCGCCCGCTCGCGTTCGATTGGCCGTAGGCGCTCGTCGGTATCCCCTCCGACACGCTCATGGTCGATCCGATGCTCCGGCGCCCGTCGGTGCGTCGATCGGCGCCGCCGGTCGTCAGGGCACCACGCCGTAGGGCACGGTCTCGTTCAGGCGCAGCCAGTAGTGGGTGATGAGCTTGACGGTGTCGGTGTAGTCGTCCAGCGACCCCGGCTTTCGGACGATGCTGTTGGGGCCGTGGCGGGAGCAGTCGTCGATGAAGGAGGGATCGTCGTTGGCGGTGAAGAAGACGACCGGGAGGCGATGGTCCACCCGCGCCCGGATCTGATCGAGCATCGCGGGCCCGTCCACCGGGTGGTGGTCGATGTCCATCACCACCATGCGGAGGCACGTCCAGAGAAGCCGTCCCTTGCAGTAGCTGGAGGCGCTCAGCTTTTGCGCCGCGTCTTCCATCGAACGGGCCACGAGAGGGGATTCGCCCGTGACGGCCGCGATGCCCTCCGCGGTCCGCCCGCTCGTCTCGGCGTCCCTGTCCAGCACGAGGATCGGCGATGGCAGGTCCACGAGCCCAGCTGCCCGAACAGCCGGGACGCGCAGGCGGCGGCGCGTCGCGAAATCGACAGCGCTCCGGGCTGCTCCCTGGACGCCCTCCGACCCGAGCCTCCGGGCATTCCGAGCGGCTGACTCCACACCACACGGGGCGTTGAGCTCCAGCCAGTAGAACAGCAGCAACCCAACGTTCTCGATGAAGGTCTCCAGATCCATCGGCTTGCGAAAGTAGCTGTTGGCACGGAGCGAATAGCACTCTGCGAGATCGGCCGGCTGATTCGAGCCGGACATCATCACGATCGGGGTGTGCTGGGTTTCGGGGTGATCGCGGAGCATCCTCAGCACCTCCTTGCCCGAGCGTCGTGGGAGCCTCAGGTCGAGGAGGATCAGCGCGGCGCGTCGGCCGGGCTCCTTGTCGCGTCCTCGGGCCAGCGCGATGTCAACCGCTTCGACACCATCGCGCGCCCGCGCGAGGTCGTGGGGAATCGCACTACGTTCGAGCGCGAGGCGTGCGATTTCCGCGTCTCCATCGTCGTCCTCGACGAGGAGGACGAGCGGGGAGGCCTGCGTTGGGTTCAGCACTTCGAACTCCCCGTCGGTGGCCTTTGCGGGGACTCCAGCGTGAACCAGAACGTTGCGCCCTTGCCAGGCGACGACTCGGCCCACACGTCCCCGCCATGCCGGCGAGCGATGCGCTGGACCGAGGCCAGTCCGACCCCGGTGCCCTCGAACTCGGCGGCGCCGTGAAGTCGCTCGAAGGGCTGAAACAGGTTCGCAGCGTGCGCCATGTCGAATCCCACGCCGTTGTCACGAACGAACCATACGCGGCGGCCCCCGTCCAAGGTCCCCCCGACCTCGATCCGCGCGTCGGGTGTTTGCCGCGTGAACTTCCATGCATTCGCGACGAGGTTCTCCATCACCGTGAGGAGAAGTTGCGGATCCCCCTCAGCCGGAAGGGTGTCCGGGATCGCCCACTCCACCACGCGGCCGGGCTCCGCGGCCTCCACGGCAGACACGACGTCGCGCGCGATCTCCGCGAGGTCGACAGGCGCGCGACTCACAGGCGCCTTTGTCACCTGGGCAAGGGCCAGCAGCCCTTCGATGAGATCGCCCACTCGCCTGGTGGACGAACGGATCGCCCGCAACAGCTTCCGCTCCCCTTCGTCGAGCCGGGCTCCCGCCGACTCTTCGAGCATCTGGGCAAAGTTGTTCGCGGTCCGTGCCGGCGTGCGCAGCTCGTGCGCCACCGAGTAGGAGAAGGTCTCCAGCTCGTTGTTGGCAGCTTCGAGCTCCGCCGAGCGCCGCTCGGCGGCCTCCTGCGACGCCCTGCGCTCCGTGAGGTCCTGCGTCACCTTGGCGAACCCGATGAGGGCACCGGCCGCGTCGCGGACGGGAACGATCACGACGTTGGCCCAGAAGCGCCCGCCGTCCTTCCGCACACGCCAGCCATTGTCCTCGTACCTGCCCGAGGCGGCGGCGATCTCCAGCTCTCGTCGCGGCCCCTCCGCGGCCACGGATTCCGTAGGGTGGACGGTGGAAAAGGGTTTGCCCACGATCTCGGCGGCCGAGTAGCCCACGATGCGCTCGGCGCCGCTGTTCCACGTCAACACTCGACCGTCCGGGTCGAGAACGCAGATCGCGTAGTCCTGAATGCCTTCCGTGAAGACTCGGAAGAGTTCTTCGGCGCGGCGCAGTGTCAGTATTGCGTCGTGTCGCCGTGAAGCGTCGTAGGTCACCTCGCCGAAGCCACGGAGGCTACCAGCCGGATCGCGGAGCGCGGTGAAGGCGACATGCGCCCAGAACCGGGTGCCGTCCTTCCGGAGCCGCCAGCCCTCGAGCTCCTGAGGTCCCGTAGTCGCCGCCGCTTGCAGCAGGCGGCCAGGCTCGTCGGCCGCCACGTCGTCGGCTCCGAAGAACATGCCGAAGTGGTGCCCGAGCACCTCGCCATCGGCGTAGCCCGTCAGCCTCTGGGCCCCCTTGTTCCAGCTCGTGACGTGGCCCCCTACGTCGAGCCCGAGGATCGCATAGACCTCCACCCCGTCCACGAGCAGGCGGAGGCGTTCCTCGCGCTCGTTCAGGAGCTGACCGATCGCCGCGACGGGCGCCAATGCGACCTCGTCGAGGCGGACCGCGGCCTCCTCGAGCGCCTGCACGAACGAGGCAACCTCCGACGTCGAGCTTCCGCCGATGTGGCCGGTCTCCACACGGTCACGCCAGCGCGCCGCGAGCGTGCGCAGCAGGCCGGCGCACATCTGTGCGTCATCCGCGAGGATGAGGCCCGGCACGACCTCCAGGGAGGTTGGTGGAGTCGAGATCACTTTGACTGAGGGTAGGCACCCCCGCGTGACGGTCCACGCTGCCCGACGCCTGCGTCTGCCCCGAAGCGGCGCGGGTAGGCCGGCGTCTCGGCTCCTTCGGCATCCGCAGTTGCGGCTCCTATGCGAACGCGGGGGGCGTCGCGGAATGGGAGCTGGTGACGAGGTTCGGGTGCGAACCTACACCCCCCTCAAGAACCTGCATCTGAACTCGGGTTTCCCCGCTCGGCCTCAGGCGGATAGTTCGAACTCCATCCACGAAGGGGACTGCGAGTGCTTGGCCGCCCTTGTACGTTGAGGAGGCTTCCCCAAGACGTAGGCCGCCCAGAAGCCCTGGTGCTGCGGTGCGCCGTCCGGCTGCTGCCGAGGCGGAGGCGGCGCGAACCGAGCGCGTGAGCGCGAGCCTGAGGGACAACCGTCGCCAAGCGTCCTCGCCCGGCGGGGCGCCGCGCTCGATCCCCACCGACCACCGCACGATCGGCCCTGCACGAGTCGATCGGGCGCGCGAACGTTCGTGAGCGTGTGGGACTCGCGGAACGGGCGGCAGTGCTCGGACGGTCCGGGGCGACGCGCGGGCGCCTGCCGGGAGGCCGCCGGCGTGAGGCTCGCTCCAGGATCCTGCTCACGGCTGGGGATGAGGTGAGGCTCGGGGCGTACTAGCCGACGTGGGCGCATCGCCGCCCAGCTGGATCTTGGCCTCACCCGCCCACCAAGCTCTCCTTAAACGCCACCACTTCCGCGCCCGAGCACCCGTGCGTGCCGATCCAGAAAGATGGGATGAGCTGGTCGGCCGGCCCCTCGCGCCCTCGTGGCTCGCTCGGGTATCCTCCAGCGTGCACCCCTCACTCTGGAGCATCGACATGGACTACGTCGGCATGGACCTCCACCAGAAGTTCAGCGAGTTGTGCG
>JAUXQH010000112.1 GCA_030685065.1 Pseudomonadota bacterium
CGCGTCGAGCGCCTCCTCGGCGGGCGTGAGCAGGTCGAGCAGCACCGTTCCGTAGCCCGCGTCCACGAGCGCGTTGGCGACGGCGCGATTGCGCGGGCTGTGGCGTCCGGAGCCGCTGCCGTGCGCGAAGAGGACGACGCCCCGCGCGTCGCGCGGAACCGTCACGTCGGCCTCGAGCGAGGCGTCTCCGACGCGGAAGGTCATCGGGCGTGTGACCGGCACGGCCGACGGGGTGGCCGCGACCGAGCGTTCCCGCCGCGCGCGCTCGAGCAGCTCGATCACGTCCTCATCCTCGAGCTGGTGGAAGTCCCCGTACCACTCGCCGATCGCGTGGAACCACGCGGGCGTCTCCAGGCAGATCACCTCGTCGGCCTCTGCCAGGAGCGAATGACGGGCATCCTGGGCGCTCACCGGCGTGGCGAGGACGAGCCGGGCAGGCCCACGCCGGCGCAGGTCGCGGAGCGCCGCCCGCGCGGTCCCACCGGTCGCGATGCCGTCGTCGACGAGCACCACCACCTTCCCGCGCACGTCCGGCAGGGGGCGTCCGCCACGATACCGCGCCACGCGCCGCCTGAGCTCGGCCTCCTCGCGCTCGATCACCCGCTCGAGCTGCGCGGGTGTCGCCCCTACGAGCCGCACGATCGCCGGGTCGAGGACGCGCAGCCCCCCTTCGGTGAGCGCCCCCATCCCGAGCTCCGGGTGCATCGGGGCGCCGAGCTTGCGCGCCAGGAACACGTCCAGCGGCGCGTCGAGCGCCCGCGCCACGTGGTAGGCCACCGGCACCCCCCCGCGTGGCAGTGCGAGCACCAGCACGTCGGCCCCCTGAAAACGTGTCAGGGCCTGGGCGAGCAGGCGCCCCGCCTCGTCGCGATCACGAAAAACCCTGTCTTCCTTCCCCTCCGCCACCGTTTCCTCCCAACGACGCGCTGCCCGGGTCGGACCCGCGCGCCTCCCGTCTTTGCATGCTGCGCACGCCTCCGCGCCGCGACTGTCTCCCCACGTCGCTTTCCACGCGTCGCTGGCCGATCCCTCGGAGCCGGCCCGTGGCGATCGCGGCGAGGATGGCTAGCTTCCCACGATGACCGCCAGGAGCGGCGAGGGGGGGCGATGAGGGCTGGGAACGTTTGCACGCACACGGTAGCGGTTGTCGACGGAAACACGACGGTGATGGACGCCGCGCGCCGGATGCGGGGGGACCACGTGGGCGATCTGGTCGTGGTCGAGGACCGCGCCGGGCGGCTCCTCCCGGTCGGCATCCTCACGGACCGTGACATCGTCGTCGGGCTGGTGGCGCGCGGGCTCGAGGGGCTCGATCGCCTCCTCGTGTCCGACGTGATCGTCCGCCCGCTGGTGACCGCCCACGAGGACGAGGACTCGATGGTCGTCGCGAAGCGCATGCGGGACAACGGCGTGCGACGCGTGCCCGTGATCGACGCGAAGGGCGAGCTGGTCGGCATCCTGTCGGTCGACGATCTCATCGGCATCCTGCACGCCGAGCTCGAGCAGCTCGCCAAGCTCGTGGGACACCAGCACCAGTCCGAGGAGCTGCTCCGGCCGTGAGGGCGCCGCGGCCCTCCTACGCGAGCGCCGGCACCGGCGCCGGGACGCGCAGGTGCCCCGCCACGACCTCCGCCGCGGTTCCGAGCTCTCCGCACAGGCCGGCGAGCCGCCCCAGCGCGCGATCCCGCTCGACATCCTCGGCCGGGAGCGCGCGCATCCCGCGCGTACGTGTCGGGAGCACCTCGACCGCGTCGATGGCTCCCTGCCGCGCGCGGACGAGGAACACGCCGCCGAGGTCGTTGCGGAGCTGCGGATCGACCACGTAGTCGTCGACGAGGTCGCCGGTGTCGTAGAGGATGGGGCGCCCCTGAACCCACTCGATCCCCTGCATCACGTGCGCGCTGTGGCCCCACACCACGTCCGCGCCGGCCAGGACGAGCCCGCGGGCGAAGGCGCGCACCTGGGGCTCAGGCCGAGCCCGAAGGTTCGGCCCCCAATGCATCGACACTACGAGCAGATCCGCCGAGGCGCGCTCGGCCGAGATCGCGGCGCGCGCGCGGGCGAGCCCCGCGTCGTCGATCGACAGGTAGCGGATCCCCGGCGTGGAGGGGCCGGCGGCCCACGCGGCGGGGTGGTCCGCGAACGCGAGCAACGAAACGCGCCACCCCCGACGCGTGAGCCGCGCGGGCGCCTTGGCCGCCGCGAGGTCCGCCCCCGCCCCCGCGTGCGCGATCCCCGCGGCCTCGAGCGTGCTCACGGTGTCGAGGAGCCCGACGTTGCCGAAGTCCCCCGCGTGGTTGTTCGCGATCGACACCGCGTCGACACCCGCCCGGCGAAGCACCTCGACATGGCCCGGCTCCGCCCGGAAGTAGAAGGCCTTGCCGGTCCCCTCCTCGCGCCGGATCAGCCGATTCGTGAGGGCGCACTCCAGGTTCGCGAAGGTCAGATCCGCGTTCGCGAGCAGCGGCGCGACGGCCGAGAGCGGGTGATCGACGCCGTACACCTCGATGGCCCGTGCCACGCCGCGGCCGAGCATCACATCGCCCACCAGCCCCAACGTGATCGGCGCGGTGGCACCCGCGAGTCGCTCTCTGCCCATGGCGATGGCCCTCCGGCTCGACATGCGCACGGCCGGGAGCAGCCGCTACCTCTCGCGTGCAATAATCCGCGCTACTGGAGTTTTACCCCGCGCGAATCACCCGGATCGACCAGCGAGCGGCTCTTCTTCGCGTAGGTCACCGCCGCCTCGTAGTCGCTCTGGCCCGTCTCCTGCAAGTTCAGCGGGGGGACGCCGATGTGCTTCTCCCACTGCTCGGTGATGTAGGAGTTGGTCGCCACGGTGTAGATGCGGTCGCGGTCCAAGGGGCTGGCGCCCACTTTCACGTCGAGCAGCTCGGCCGCGCCGGAGCGGACCCGCCAGGTCCAGGTCACGCCGGAGAGCGGCAGGAAGCCCCGGCGCTGGTCGTGCTCGGCGATCGCGTTCTTCAGCACCACCTCCTGCAGATCGGCGCCGCGGATCTCGAAGGTCTGCAGCGCGTTGCCGAAGGGGAAGCAGTTGAAGAGCGTGCCGCGGGTGACCTTTCCCGGGAGGATGTCGGCCCGCAGGCCCCCGTTGTTGTACATGGCCACGTCGGCGCCGGTCGCGTCGCGAAGCGCGTCCGTGATCCAGCGGCCGAGCGGGCTCTCGCGGTTGTAGTCCCGCCCGAGGAGGATCGGCGCCTCGGCGAGCTCCTCGCCGAACATCTCCTCGAGCTGGTCCGCGTAGTCCTCGGTGAGCTGGGTGATCTCGCGCGAAGCCTCCCTCGGCGCGTCGTGCGGCCCCAGGTCCCGCAGCTCGTACCGCAGCTTCGTGATGCGATCGTCGCTCACGACGAGATCGACCACGCCGAGCGAGCGCCCGTAGCTGCCCGCCTGCACGATCCAGGTGTTCTCGACGCGGGAGGCTTGCTTCATGGGCGTGTGCGAGTGGCCGCCCACGATGAGGTCGATGCCGGGCACGAAGCGCGCCAGCCGCTCGTCCGAGTCCAGGCCGATGTGGGAGACGAGGACGATGAGATCGGTGACCGGATCGAGCCGCTCGACCTCGGCCTTCACGGCGGTCTCCACGTCGAGGAGGGTCAGCCGCGCGAAGTCGGCCCGGCTCATCAGCCCGGCGAGCTTCTCCGTCGTCGCGCCGATTACGCCCACCTTGAGGCCGCTGCGCTCGAAGACGTGGCTGAACTGTTGGTTCGGCAGGAGCGGCGAGACGCCGTCCGTCCCGCGGAGGTTCGCCGAGAGCGTCACGATGGCGAAGGACTCGGTGTACGCCGCGAGGTTGTCGAGCCCCTTGTCGAACTCGTGGTTGCCGACCGCCCAGGCGTCGTACCCCACGGTCTCGAAGAAGGCGTGCATGGCGCCGCCACGGCTCCCGTCGACCACCAGGTCGGTCAGCGGAGTACCCGTGAGCTGATCCCCCGCGTCGAAGAGGAGGACGCTCTTGCGCGGGCGGGTGGCGCGGAGCTGGTCGACCTCCGCGTCGAGGCGCGCCCAGCCGCCGATGGCGGGCCGGCCGTCGAGCCACTCGGCGGGCTCAGGGAGGTAGTGCCCGTGGATGTCGTTCGTATGCAGGATCGTGAGCTGCCCGCCCACCTCGGGGAGCCCCACCTCAGGCGCGGCGTGCTTGCAGCCGACGACCGCGAGGAGGAGCAGGATCACAGCGCGCCCTTCACCGCGTCGATGAGCGGGAACACGTCGTCGTGATCGATGACGCCCTTCTTGTGGTACACGACGCGCCCGTCGGCGGCGATGACCACGGTCTGCGGGATCTGCTCGAAGTCCAGGCCACACGTGGCGAAGAGCTCTTGCGGCGTGCCGGTGAACAACACGCTCCCGTAGCCGACGCCCGCGCTGTCCGCGAACTGCGCGACCTTCTTGGCGACCTGCGCGGGCTTGCCGGGGTGATCGAACAGGTCCCAGCTCACGCCGATGAACTCGCCGAGGTCGGCGACACCGGCGGCGGCGCGGACGAGCCGGGGGAGCTCATCCACGCAGGGGTCGCACCAGGAGGCCCAGTGGTTCACGACGAGCGGCTTGCCGGACGGCGAGAGCGCCGCGAGGAGGCCCGCGACGTCGACCGGCACGCAGCCCTCCTTGGGGCGCGACGCGGCGACGGGGGCGGCCTTTGCGGGCGTGGCGGCCACGGCCTTCGCGGGCGGGGCGTTGGCGGACGCGGCCTTGGCGGGCGTCGCGGCCTTCGCCGCGGGAGCGGGCTTCGCCGCCGCGGGAGCGGG
>JAUXQH010000121.1 GCA_030685065.1 Pseudomonadota bacterium
TGGCCGACGGCGTCCTCGTCGATGAGCGGGCCCATGAGCACGCCGTCCTGCAGAGGGTCCCCGATGCGCACCTGTTCGTAGAGGTTGGTGAGGCGCTCGGTGAAGCGGGCGGAGATGTCCCGGTGGAGGAACAGGCGGCGCGTGGAGGTGCAGCGCTGCCCCGCCGTACCCACGGCGCCGAAGAGGACGCCGCGGAGGGCGAGATCGAGGTCCGCGTCGGCCTCGACGATGATCGCGTTGTTCCCGCCCAGCTCGAGCAGGGTGCGTGCGAGCCGCTCGGCGACCACGGTGCCGACGTAGCGGCCCATGCGCACGGAGCCGGTGGCGCTGATCAGCGGCAGGCGCGGATCACGGATCATCGTCTCGCCCACCTCCTTGTCGGTGCCGATGACGAGCCCGAACAAGCCGCTGAAGCCGTTCTTGGCGAGCACGTCCTCGCAGATTCGGTGGGTCGCGATGGCGACGAGGGGGGCCTTGAGCGAGGGCTTCCACACCACGGCGTCCCCGCAGATCGCGGCCACCATGGCGTTCCACGCCCACACCGCCGTCGGGAAGTTGAACGCGGTGATGACGCCGATCGTGCCGAGCGGGTGCCACTGCTCGAACATGCGGTGGTTCGCACGCTCGGAGTGCATCGCCAGGCCGTAGAGCTGGCGGGACAGGCCGACCGAGAAGTCGGCGATGTCGATCGCCTCCTGCACCTCGCCCACGCCCTCGCCCCGGATCTTGCCGACTTCGAGCGACACGAGCGCGCCCAGATCGTCGCGGTGCTCCCGCAGCGCGTCCCCCATCTGGCGGATGATCTCGCCGCGCTTCGGCGCCGGGTAGGCGTGCCACTCCTTCTGCACCCGCACCGCCTTTGCCACGATCTGCTCGTACTGGGCGAGCGTGGCGAGCTGAACTTCGGCGATGGCCTCTCCCGTGGCCGGGTTGTGGCTGGTGATGGAGCCGTGGTTGGCGTCCGGGAGGGCCGCTCCCGCCCATGCGCCGGGGTTCGAGGGGGCGAGGCCGAGGCGGGACAGCAGGTCGGACATGGGGACTCCAGCGGAGGTGGCGCGCGCTCTTAAGGGCTCGGCGCCCGCCGCGCCCATCGCTCCGGGTGGATAAGAAGGGGGCCATGCACGGTCTCTTGCTGCTCCAGGCGCTCGCCTCCGGCCTCGCCCACGCCCAGGACGCCGTGTCCATGGAGGTCGTGAAGGCGGGCCAGGTCGGTACGTCGGCGCCCGCGCTCGTCCTCCGGTTGAACCAGGACGCCTCGGCCCTCACCGTGAAGTTGGACTGCGGCGGCACCCGCGTCGGGCGGAGCGGTCCGGCGCGATCGGGCGAGCGCATCGAGCTCCCCATCGACGCGCCGGTGGGAACCCACGCGTGCCGGGGCTCGCTGTTCGGCAGCTTCGCGGACGGCGAGGGCGAGATGCCGCTGTCGTTCACCGTGACCGTGCACCGGCCGATGACGATGAGCTTGCGCCCGGGCTCGCTCGATCTCCAGAAGCGGACCCTCGACGTCGTGATGGACCGCGCGACCAGCAAGGTCGAGATCACGGCGCTCGGTCCGAAGGGGGTGCAGGTCGGCTACGGCCTCGCGCCCAGCGGGGACGCGGCGAACGCGCCGGTCAACGTGGAGTGGAAGCAGGACGGGGGCGAGGTCATCAAGCTCAAGATCCGGGGCTTCGACACCGACGGGTTCTGGTCCGAGCTGGAGCTGGTCCCGTGGAGCTACAGCATCCCCCACGAGGATGTCGTGTTCGCCACGAGCTCGGCCGACATCGGCCTGGGCGAGGAGCCCAAGCTCGGCACGGCGATGACCGACGCGCGCGGGGTGCTCGACAAGTACGGCACCGACGTGGTCATCAAGCTGTACGTCGGCGGCCACACGGACACGGTCGGGGACGCGTCCTCCAACCAGAAGTTGTCGATGGCGCGCGCCCGATCGATCGCGGGTTGGTTCAAGAAGGCGGGTTTCCCGGGGGAGATCTACTACCAGGGGTACGGCGAGGGCAGCCCCGCGGTGGACACGGGGGACGAGGTCGACGAGGCGCGGAACCGGCGCGCGTCCTACACGCTCGCGGCGCGGCCGCCCGAAGCGTCGGGCGGCGGCGGGGACTACGGCTGGCAGGAGCTGAAGTAGCTCGGCGCCCTCGAGGTCGAGCCCTCGGGATCAGGAGGGCGCGCTGACTTCCTTGGTGAGCTTGCCGTCGACGAAGAGCCGGCCGTCCCGGAGCGTGACCCCGGCGCCGATCGCGTCGGTCGCGAGGTGCACCACCCGGCCGTCCACCAGGGCCGTCCCGTCGGCGTTGACGAAGCCCTTGAGCGTGCCGCGGCGCCACTGTTGATAATGCGGCGAGCAGAAGCCCTTGGACCGCACGGCTTCGGCGCAATCGGCCACCTTGCACCCGGCCCGCGGCTCGGCGGAGAGCGGCTCGGTGGGGACGACGGGAGCGGCCACGGCGGGTTGGGCGGCGGGGACCGCGGCCTGCGGGGCGGCCACCGCCTGGGGGGCGGCGGCGCGGGCCGCGAGCGCGGCTTCGAGCTCGAGGACCCGGGTCTCGAGGGCGAGGACCAGGGGATCGGTGACGAGGGGGCCCGCCGGCGCGGGAGCCAGGGCGATCGTGAGCGCGGCTTCGAGCTCCGACACGCGGGCCTCGAGGGCGGCGGTGCGCGCATTGTCCACGGGGGTGGGTGCCACCGGGGCGGGCGCCACCGGGGTGGGGCGGACGGCGGCCTCGGCGCGCGCGGCGGCGGCCTCGGTTCGGGCGCCCTCCGCGATGGTGGAGAGCTCCGCCACACGGCGATCCACGCTGTCCACCCGCGCGCGCAGGTCTCGCAGCTCGTCCCGCAGGGCCTGCACCTCGGCGGGGCTCGCATAGCCGTGCTCCCTGAGGATCTCATGCACGATGTCGCGGATGGGGGCGTCGAGCACGCGGCCGGCAGGGGCCGCGAGGCGCGAGGCGAAGAGGTCCCGGATGGCCATGTCTCACTCCGAACGTTGTGATTCGAGAACGCTGTGATTCGAGAACGCTGTGATTCGATCTGTGCGATGCCCGCCCGGGCTCGCTTGTATCACCGATGTATCAGTTTCCTCTTGCCAGGTCAAGAGTGATACATCCACGTTATCGGCGTGTGAGGGCGATCAGTCGGGGACTGATACTTGCATCCTGATACACCGACCGCTCATCTGAGCCGGGCGAGCACCTTCTCCACGTCGGAGCGGTCCGCGGCGTTGGTCGCGATGACCAGGTAGCGCTCGAGGTCGCGACGGGACTCGCTCGTGCGGCCCAGCCGGAGCGCGAGGAGGCCGCGATCCCGGAGCTCGGAGGGGATCTCGCCGGCCAGGAGGAGGATGCGGTCGACCGCGGCGAGCGCGCGCTCGTGGTCGGAGGCGCCGATCCAGAGGTGCTTCAGGTTGACCAGGACCCGGGTGACGATGGCGCGCGGCGGGGAGGGGTCGAGAAAGCCGCGCCCGGCCTCGGGCGGGAGGCGGCCGATGAGGTCGGTGGCCTCGCGCGGCTGGCCGCCGACGAACGGATCGACGTACAGCCGCACGCCCACCAGGTCGAGCGCGGCGAGGAAGTGCCCCGGGTAGCCGATCCCCACGATCGGGACGCCGAGGCGCCGCCCGAGCAGCATCCACACGATTGCGAGGAGGATCGGCAGGCCGGTGCGCCGCTCGAGCACGTGGTCGATGTAGGAGCCCTCGGCGCCGGTGAACACCTCTGGGCTGCCTTGGAACCCCAGGCGCCCGCCGATCGCCGCGGCGAGCGCGGCCGAGAGCTCGTCGGGCGGGGCGGAGGGCCGAATGTCGTCCGCGATCTGCTCGGCCAGGCGGTCGAGGGTGGCCGACACCGCCCCGGCATCGAGCGTGGGCGTGCCCATCCGCGCGATCGAGATCACGAGCCGTTCGAGATCGAGCGCCTCGTCGGGCGCCCGCGCGAGCAGCGCGAACTCGGTGACGGGGCTGTGTCTCACGCCTTGTTCGCGAACACCGCGAACGAGCCGCGGCCGGCGAGCTCGGGAGGGCGGTCCGGCTCGGTCACGTCCTTGACGAAGATGCGCGGCGGGCTCGACAGATCGGCCTGGCCGCCGCCCGCCGGGTAGCCCGCGAAGGCGACGTAGCGCCCATCGGACGAGATGATGGGGTGGCTCTGCGCGTACTGGTCGAAGAAGTGGAGGTAGAACAGGATGTCGCGCGTGGGCCAGAAGCTGCCGAGCGGGATGGACGGGCCGCCGTCGACATAAACCATGTTCCACAGCAGGCAATTCGCCTCGGAGTCGACCACCGCGTAGAGCAGGTAGTCCCCCTTCGGCGACCAGAAGAACGCGAGGCAGTCCGCGACGCTCACCTCGCGTGTCTCGCCTGTCTCGATGTGGACCAGGTCGATGCCGCGGTAGGGCGTGCCCTCGCCGCGCGGCGCGGACGACACGGCGACCCACGGCGCGCCGTTCGGGGCGGGCACCACCGCCAGGAGGCCCCGGCGGACGAACAGCGGGCGGGCGTCCGTGCCGTCCATCGCCGAGGCGACCACCTCGGACCCCCCGTCCTCGTGGCGGAGCGCGACGACCGCGCGGCCGGCGGGAAACACCGGGGCGCAGAAGCTGCCCGGCGAGCGATCGAACAGGACGTCCTCCCCATCCCCCATCGGATCGCGCAGGACGAGGCGGCCGCCCGGATCGTCCTTGCCGCCGACGTGAATGAGTACGCGTTTGCCGTCGGGAGTCCAGTTGAAGAACAGCGGCACGCCCTGCTCGAGCGGGCGCACCTGCCCGAGCCGCTCCTTGCGGAGGAGCGACAGGGCGAGCTCGGCGCCCTGTTGGAGGAGCACCGAGATCGCATCTCCGCTGACGTGCCACTGGAGGTAGATCGGGGACACGTTGGGGATGTGGGCCCACTCGACCTGGCGGACGCCGTCGAGCGAGAGCGCGACCACCCGCACCGGGCCGCTCTCGGTGTCGCTGCCCTCGACCGCGAAGGCGGCGATCCAGGCGTCGTCCGGCGACCAGGTGGGCCAGGACCATGTCTCCTGGGAGCGGGCGACCACGCCCCAGGAGCCGCCGCTCGCGCGGGGGATCGGGGCGGTCAGCGCGATGGGCTCGACCCCCACGCCGCTCCCGGGCAGGCCCGCTCCGGGTACGGCGCTGGTGACGTAGATCTGTCGGTCGAGGCCCACGAACGCGAGGCGGCTCAAGAGATGAACCCCCATGCGGCGCCGACGCGCCACCCGGCGAAGAGGAGGGCCCCGGTGGCGAACAGCGGGAGGATCCACGCGGCCTTCGGGTGGGCGTGGAGCGTGGAGAGCCGCGCCCCGCGCACCTTGCGCTCGTGCTCCCACTCGGCCTTGTGGTGCGCGGGGACGGTTCCCTCGCGACCGAGCTGCGCGAGCGCGTGCAGCGTCGTGTCGTCGTTCGTGCCGAAGCTGCCGAGGGAGAGGCCGACCGCGAGCACGCACCACGGAAGGAGCCGAGGGCCGGGCTGTCCCGTGACCAGCGCGGCCACCCCGCCCGCGAGCACGATCGCGGCGCCGAAAAAGAGCACGACCCCGACCCAGCGGAGGCGGGAGTGGCGGTCGGCGCGGGCCGCCCACGGTTCAGCTTGCATTCGCCTGGGCCTCGACGATGGACTTGGGCAGGAGCCCTTGGAGGATGAGGCGGACGCCGTCGGTCGAGAGGCGCTCTACGTCGGGACGCACGCCCACCGCGCTCTGGCCCGCGAGGCCGTCGATGAGGGCCTTGAGAACGAGGCCCACGGCCATCGGATCGTAGGCCTCGAACACCCCCTCCCGCATACCCTGCTCGACGACCGCGGCGATGCGGTTCACGAAGCGCTGGTGGGTGGCGTTCACACGCTTCCGGACATCCTCGTCCCGGATGGCCATCTCGCTCATGAGCAGGAAGAACCGGGGTGGGGTCTTCAAGCCGGCGAAGTAGTCGAGGTACTTGCGCCCGAGCTCGACCAGCTTGATCGCGGCGGGGCGCGTGTCACGATCGGCCTCCTCGAGAAAGCTGATGGTGATGGCGTGCTCCTCGTCGACCAGCGCGTCGAAGATGGCGCGCTTGCTCTCGAAGTAGAAGTACACCGCGCCCTTCGAGAGGTTGGCCCGCTTCGCCACGTCTTCGACGCGGGCCGCGAGGTAGCCGCGCTCGATGAAGATGGCCCGGGCTGCGCGCATGATCTGCGCGCGCCGCTCGCCTTCGGAGAGGTGACGCGTCATTCGTCTCCGGTGTTCATTCCCCCCTGCCTAACGTCCTACGGTCCCCCGGATCGAGATCCGGCGTGATCGTCGCGGGGAAGGGCCTCCGGGGGCATTGCGGGGGGCGGAGCCCCCTGCCCCATGAATACCCGCGGTTCAGCGCTACTTGATCTGGTTCGCCACGCGCTTGAGCTCGCGCATGCTCTTGATCTCGAACAGCTTGCCCTTCACGGCGAAGGTCGAGAGCTTTTGGGCCTGGCGGACGTACTCGCCGTACTGGTAGGCCTTGCCCCAGAACCAGTCGTACTTGCGCTGGTTGAACACCCGCACGAAGCGCTCGTTCGCCAGGAACTGGACGAACTCCTTCGGGAGGTTGTTGAACAGCGTCATGAAGAACAGGAAGTTCAGGTAGCTGCCGTTCGGGGTGTGGAACCCGCGGCGGTAGATCTGGTTGTACTCGTCGGTGACGAAGCCGTCCTCGATGCTCTTGTGGTAGAACTCGGTGCCCGGATACGGGATGAGCGAGGAAGGAAGCAGGTTGTAGGGCGGCGGCAAGGTCCACAGCAGGCGGAGGCCCTTCATCACGTCCTCGGTCGACTCCCAGGGGTTGTCGAGGATCATGTGGTAGTCGGGCACCTGGATTTGATCCCGGTACTTGCTGATGATGTTGACGGCCTTGAGCAGCTGCTCGTTCGTCATGCCGCGCTTGTACATCTTCATCGTCTCGGTCGATCCGGTCTGGATCCCGAGCTCGGTGAAGCAGAGGCCCGCGTCGATCAGCGCCTTGTACTTGTCTTCGTTGATGGTGGTCGGCGAGCACTGCGCGCGGAAGGGGAGGCCGATCTCCTTCTGCCAGACGTCGGAGAACTTCTGGATCTCCTCGGTGGAGGTGGAGAAGAACACGTCGTCCTGGAAGTGGACGATGCCGATGTCGGGGTGCTGCTTCGTCACGAGCTTGATCTCGCCGATCATGTGCTCGACCGAGCGCCGACGCAGATACGACTGGCCCTTGTAGAGGTCGTGGTTGAACGCCACGCCGCAGTAGCTGCACTTGTGCGGGCAGCCGCGGGTGATCATCGTCTTGTAGGCGGGCCGGAGCTCCCCGTTGCGGTCGGGGTAGGTCGGCATGATCTGCCGGTAGAAGTTCCAGTCGAGCTTGACGAGGTTTTTCGACTTCGCGTCGTACGTCCAGTCATCTTCGAAGCTGAAGTCCTGGTAGGGGAGCGAGTCGAGGTCCTGGATCAGCGGGCGGTGCGGATTCCCGACCACCTTGCCGTTGTGCTTCCGGATCCAGAAATTGCGGACGTCGGAGGTGTCCTTTCCGTCCTCGAGGCGCTCGACGAGCTCGAGGAAGCTGTGCTCGCCCTCGCCCACGTGCACGTAGTCCACGAACTCGAGGCCCTGCTGCGGCATCGTGGTCGGGTGAAACCCTCCCCAGACGATGACCTTCTCCGGGTAGCGCGCCTGGATCGCGCGGGTGGCCTGCACGGCTACGTCGAACATGGCCGTGAGGAAGCTCACGCCGATCACGTCCGCGTCCTTCACCAGCTCGACCAGGTCCTCCACCATGGGCTGCTGCATCTGCATGATGTGCGACCAGGTGTCCGCCCGCCAGGAGGCCTTGAACCGGTTCCCGTAGGTGTCCGCCGGGAGGAAGATCTGGCGGACGCTGTGCCCGTGCATCTTGAGGTACCCGGTGAGCGTCCGGATACATGGACTGTAGTGGTCCATGGGCGTGGGGCTGATCATCGCGACCTTCATCGAGCGGACTCCAGCTGCGGGGAATGGGCGTCGGCAAGAGGGTACCCGCGGCGGGCGCCAGCCGCTACCCGAGCGCGGGTGACCCGCTTTACCGGGACCGGTCAGAGGTGCTTTTTCCGGGGCGCTCCCCGGGGCGGCTTCACCGAGGGGAGGGGGCTTCGCCGCGAAGCTCGAACAGCGAGAGCCACTCTCCGCGAACCCGGGCGCGGGTGACGAGGCGCGCGGGCCCGAGCGCGGCGCGCGCGCCGGCGAAGTCTCCGCCGAATTCCGAGAGCACGACCCACGCCTCGTCGCTATGGGCCGGGAAGGCGGCCACGAAGGCACGGATCGCCTCGTAGTCCCGCCCGGCGTACATCGCCCTCCCGAACGGCCGGCCCGCGGGGTCCCCCGGCCAGAACGGGACGTTGTAGACCACCCGGTCGAAGCGACGCGGCGGCTGGTCGGGAGGGGCGAAGGCGGTGAAGAGATCGCTCTCCACCACCTCGATCGCGCGGCCGAGCAGGGCCGCGTTCGCGCGGGCGTTGCGGACGCAGACCGGATCGATGTCGACCGCGGTCACGACGGCCCCGACCTCGGCGAGGGCCAGCCCCACGACGCCGGTGCCGCAGCCCATGTCGACCCACCGCTCGCCCGGGCGGGCGTGGGCGGCCGCTTCGCCCGCGAGCCAGGCGCCGACCTTGGTCGCCACGGGATCGAGGACGCCGGGCAGCACGAGCAGCGGGAGGTCTCCCCAGGCGCGGACGTAGGCGCGGCGCGCCTGCCAGAGGAGCCAACGGCGGCCGCCGAGGCTCACGGGACGGGGATCCGCGGCCCGTCACAGGGGCCCTCGAACACGGCCCCGTTCACGATGCCCCAGGTGCGCTCGCCCACCTGGAGCCCGCGCATGGAGGGGGTGGGGCCCACCCGCACGATGATGGAGAGCGGCGAGGGAGATCTGGGCGATGCGGCCGGGCCCGCGTCGACGGGGACGAGCCGCATGGCGCCGTCCCGGACGACCATCTTCCACGCGCCCGCCGTGCCGATGAGCACATCTCCGATCGCGACGACCGGGCCGGCCGCGAGGGCTTCGAGGCCCGCGCGCGTCTCCGGGTCGAGGAACGGCGGGAGGCCCCGCGGGCGACCGAGCCCCTCCCATACGCCGAGGAGCCGCGCCACGCCGAGGTAGGCGACCCCGGCGATGGCGCACACGATCACGACGGGGAGGCGGTCCACGAGGAGGAGGGCGACGCCCGCCAGGACCGCGGCGGCGAGGCCCATCTTCAGGTGCGCGGCGAGGAGCCCGCGCCCGCGCACCTTGTCGCCGAAGCCCCAGACGAGGAGCGCGCTCTCCCCCGTGACGGTGAGCGCGTGCGAGAGGGGCAGGGCCTCGACGCCCATGCCGAACCCGCGCGTCAGGAGGAGGATGGCCGGCACCTTCGCGGCCATCGCCAGCAGGGAGAGTCGCATGGGCGTGCGGGGGTCCCCCATGGCGTAGTAGGCCGGCACGGCGACGCGGTGAAAGCAGATGCCGTACACCGCGATGGCGTACATCTGGAGCATCGCGGCGGTGCCCGCCGTGTCGGCCGCCGTGAAGGCGCCACGCTCGAAGAACAGGCGGCAGAGCGGCTCGGCGAGCACCCCGAGCCCCACGGCGCTGGGGATGACCCAGAAGGCGTTGACGCGCAGCGCCTTGGTGAGGGCGGCGCCGACGGCGTCGGACTCCCCGCGGGCGGCGTGCTGGGAGAGGACGGCGAGCGCGGCGGTCGCGACGCTGCCGGAGATCACGGCGAGCGGCAGCTGCACGAGGCGGAAGGCGAGGGTGAGCCAGGTGAGGGCGCCGTCCCCGTAGGTCGAGGCCCACTGCGTCTCGACCAGCAGGTTGAACTGCACGGTCGAGATGCCGATGAGGGCGGGCCCGAGGTAGCGCAACATGCGCCCGAGCCCGGGGTGGCCGCCGAGCGAGGGGCGGGGGCGCCAGCCGAGCTTCATGAGCGGCGGCACGGTGAGCGCGACCTGGACGAAGCCGGAGAGCGTGGTCGCGATCGCGACGGCGAGGATGGCGGGCTGGCCGGTGAGCCGCTCGAAGGGGCCCGAGAGGAGCGCCCCGCCGATGACCAGCAGGTTCAGGGCGTTGCCGGCGAACGCGGGCCAGAAGAAGCGGCCCTTCACGTTCAGCATCGCGCCGAGGAAGCCCGCGATGGAGAGGCCGGCGAGGAAGGGCGACAACCAGCGCGTCAGGGTGACGGTGAGGGCGAGCTTGGCGGGATCGTCAGCGAACCCGTTCGCGACGACGCGGACCCAGAGGGGGGCCCCGAGGAGGAACACGAGCGTGGCCGCGCCGAGCACGAGCAGGAGCACGCCGAGGAAGGCGTTGGCGAGCCGCCAGGCTCCGGCGTCGCCCTCCTTCTCGCTCGCCTCGGCGAAGGCGGGCACGTAGGCGTTCTGGAGCGAGCCTTCCGCCAACAGTTCGCGGAGAAGCTGGGGGACACGCAGCGCGGCGTTGAAGGCGTCGGTGACGGCGCCCGCGCCGAACACGGCGGACACCACCATCTCCCGCAGCATGCCGGTGACCCGGCCGAGCAGGTTCGCGGCCGCGACGCCTCCCGCGCCCCTCATCCGGCGGAGCCCCGGGCGCGCCGTCCGAGCTTGCGGCCGAGCCAGCCGATCGGCAGGAGCGCGAGCGCGAGGAGGCCGAAGACCCAGGGCGGAGGCTCGTCGCCGGCGACGCCGGCCATGCGCTGGGGCAGGGGCAGCGGGCCACTGCCGCGCTCGAGCAGCCCCGCCGGCCGGATCTTCACCCAGGGCTCCCGCGCGGCCTCGTCCTTCACCCAGGCGCCGTGCCAGTTGTCGCGGATCCGACCCTGCTTCACCTTCAACAGCGAGGTCTCCTCCGCGAGCAGCGTCGCGTCGAGCGTGACGGAGGTGGCGAAGAAGCCGTCGACGTCGGGGAAATTGCCGTTCCGCACGCCGATCGTGCCGTGGCGGCCGTCGTCCGGGAACGGGGCGCGCAGGGCGACCGTGAAATCGAGGAACCCCTTCTCCCCCCCCTTGACTCCATCCGGGACGACGATTGCCGTGGAGGGCAGCGGAGCGCCGTCCCAGGTGAGGCGCACCCCGTCCGCGAGCGAGGACAGGAGCTGCTGCCCGTAGCCGGGGGTCGCGCGGGCCTCCTCCAGCACCCGACGCTCGGGCACCTCGGCGGTGTAGCGGAGCTCGACTTCGTCGGCACCGACGATGAGCTCCATGCGATGGCCGATGGTGTCGCGGGCCGCGCCCGAGGCGCCCGGGGACGAGCCGGGGTGAGCGTACAGGAGGGGCACGAGGAGGAGCACCGCAGAGCTTCGCCCGGCCCCGTCCCTCCGGCAAGCGGAGCGCCCGCCGGAAGCGAATGACAGCCTGGTGCCCAATGAGCCGCGCCGAAGGCGCTGGCGGGAGCTACCAGATAGGGTGGAAGGCGAATGGCGAACGGACTCCCCGGCCTCGATTTCGGGTCAAACTGGACCCCGCTCACACGAAACGTGATCGTGACCTTGTTCGCGATCTACGTGGTGCAGCTCCTGTCGGGGGGCGTGATCCAGGATCTGTTCGCCTGGCAGGCGTTCGGTGCCGGCTTCAAGCCGTGGCAGATCGTGACCGCCTTCTTGCTCGGGCCGACCCCGCTGTCCGCGGTGCTCAGCTGGCTGGTCCTGTTCTTCGTGCTGGCCCCGGTCGACAACCTGCTGGGGCGGCGGGGCCTGCTCCAGGCGCTCGGCGTGTCCTGGGTCTGCGGTGTCGTCGCCTCCTCGCTGCTGCTCGCGGCTGGGTTCGTGAGCGCACCGTTCATGGGCCTGGGGCCGGTGGTCGCGGTGCTGATCACGCTGTTCGGCTTCCTGATGCCGAACGCCCAGTTCCTGCTCATGTTCATCGTCCCGGTGCGGGCCATCTGGCTGGCCTGGGGCACGGGGCTGATGAGCTTCTTGTACATGCTCTACTCCCGCGATCTCTCCTCCTCGCTCCAGTTCTTCGCTTGGACCGGCGCCGCGGTGTGGATGGCCGTGCGTAACGGCGGGATGCGTCGGGTTTCCCTGCGGTGGAAGAGGCGGCAGGTCGAGCGCAAGCTCTCGCGCTTCCAGGTCATCGAGGGCGGGCGCACGGCGGAGAAGCGCCCGAAGGGTGGGGGCGGGCCGGGGGACTGGGTTCACTGACCCCGTTCGGCGGTTCCCCCCGAGGGGCCCCACCGCCGGACCCGGCTGCACGCGGCCCGCATGTGGCGCGCGACCGCGAGGGATCCCGGCCGGAGGAGTTAGGGGGAGGGCTCTTCCCGGAGCCCCATGTCGCCCACGTCATTGAAGGATCGAGTCGTCGTCGTCACCGGAGCCAGCCGCGGCGTCGGGGCGGCCGTTGCGGTGGCCTGCGCGCGCGAGGGCGCGAAGCTGGTGCTGGCCGCGAAGACGATCGACGCGGATCCTCGCCTGCCCGGCACGCTGCTCGACACGAAGCGGATGGTCGAGGACGTGGGGGGCGAGGCCGAGGTCGTGCAGTTCGACGCGCGCGACGCCGAGCAGTGTGACGGCGTGATCCGCGCGGCGGTGGCGCGGTTCGGCCGGGTCGACGTGCTGGTCAACAACGCCGGCGCCATCTTCTGGGCCCCGGTGGCCGACTGGCCGCAGAAGAAGTTCGACCTCGTCTTCGGGGTGAACGTCCGCGCGTCGTTCGCGCTCGCCCACGCCGCGATCCCCGTCATGCGGGCGCAGGGCTACGGCCACATCCTGATGATGTCGCCGCCCTTCACCGCCGCGGGCGGCGTGGGGAAGGCGCCCTACCTCGTGTCCAAGCTCGGCATGACCCTGCTCGCGATGGCCATCGACGCGGAAGAGAAGGACAACGGCATCGCCGCCCACGCGCTCTGGCCGGTGACCGCGCTCAAGACGGCCGCGACGGTCAACCTCGGGATGGGAACCGACGCCCAGATGCGCACGGTCGACATCCTGTCGGACGCGACGATCGCGCTGCTGAAGCGGGACCCCAAGGCCTGCCAGTTCCGCGCGTGGCTCGACGAGGAGGTGCTCGCCGAACAGGGGGTCACCGACTTCACGAAGTACCGCTGCGTCGCGGACTCCGAGCCGCCTCCGATCTCCATCGAGCTGATCGATCCGGGCTGGGGTGCGCGGATGGGGCGCTCGTGATCGGCCTCGTCGCCGCGCTGGCCGCCTCGCTCTACACCCCGGCCTTCGCGGCCGAGGTCGCCCACTATCACCCGAACGACGTAGCGAAGAAGAGCGCCGTGTTCGCGAAGGTCGCCGACACGATGGGGCCCGCGTTCGAGGAGCGCCAGGGCCGCATCGCCGTGCTCGGGACGGCGCTCGCGGAGCTCGAGCTCGGGGTGGGCCTGTTGGGGCCCGCGGCGCCGGCCGAGGTGCGGTCGTGGTCGACGATGACCCGGCGAAAGGTCGTCGGCGAGACCCTCCGCCTCCAGCGGCACGTCGATCTCCTGCAGGAGGACTACGGGCGTGTGTTCGGGGCGGCGGTCGGCCGCGCGCTCCCGACCGTAGGGAAGGGCTTCGACGTGAAGGAGTGCGGCGCCACGGGGGTACTCGCGATGATGGGCAAGAAGAATTGCCCCGGCACGGATCTGAATCCGAAGCTCGGGGCGGCGCTCGACGCCGACGCCGCGCTCGCGCGGGAGCTCGCCGACATCGCGTCGGTGGAGTGGCCCATGTTCGAGGCTCCGAAGGCTGGGCAGCCCGTCGTCGCGCTCACCGGCACGACGCGCTGGGTGTCGGGCGGCGCCCTGGCCGGGGCGCTGATCGGCTCCCACGTGGCGGCGCTCCAGGACGGCTTGGAGTCCCAGCTCGACCGGATGATGCCGGACGAGCCGACCGAGGAGGACGTGAAGAAGGCCCAGGCCCTGAAGGACGCCTACCTCGCCGCGCTCGGGAACGACGGAGAGGTGCTCCGCACCGCCCTCGTCGCGGCGCTGGCCCGCGCGGAGAAGAAGGGAGGCCCGGCCCAGGTGGGCTGGTGCGCCAACCCGGCGCTCCTCGGCGGTTGCCCGGGGGAGGACGTGACGGCGTCGGTGATCGCCACGCTGCAGGAGGACAAGAAGTTCACGAAGGCGATCGTCGATCTCCAGGACGACTGACCGCCCCGGGGCTCACCGCCGCCGGCGCCCGAGCGCCAGCGCCGCGAGCGCGAGGCCCGCGAGCCCCGATGCCGGCCCCGATTGCGAGTCGCTGACACAGCCACACCGCGTGTCCTGCTCGAGGATGTCGGGCTCCGCGAGCTCGTCCGGCCCCGGGCGCCAGTCCTCCGCGGTGTCGCGGGTGTCGGTGTCCACGATCACGGGGCCCGTGTCGTCGGTCGGGCCGGTGTCGTCCGCGGGCTCGCCGTAGTCACAGTCCTCGTCGGTTCGACCGTCGCAGTTCTCGTCCCCGCCGCCGCAGTCGTCGACGGTGTTGTCGGGAGTCACCGACGCGTCGGAGTCGTCGCAATCGCCGCCGCCCCAGGCCGAGGCGCTCCGGCTGTCCCCGTCCGCGTCGTAGTCGTCGGCGAGGTCGCAGTTGCTGTCCACGCCGTCGTACCAGGCGTCGGGGGCGCCCGGGTAGCTGCTCGCGTTCGCATCGTCGCAGTCGACGTCGGCGGTAAAGCCGTCCCCGTCGCAGTCATCGCAGAGGATGTCGTCGTCGCCGTCGCAGTCCTGGTCGACGCCGTCCCCGACGATCTCGACCGACGCGGGGGAGATGTCGGCGTCGGCGTCGTCACAGTCGAGCCTGCCCGCGCCTTCGGCCGGGTAGCTGTCGGACCCGTAACCGTCGCGATCGCAGTCGAAGTCGTCCTCCTCGCCGCAGTCGCTGTCCACCCCGTCGTAGCAGGCGTCGGGGGCGCCGAGGAACACCGAGGCGTCGCTGTCGTCGCAGTCATCGCCGCCGTACCACGAGGCGGTCTGGCCGTCGCCATCGACGTCGTACTCGCCGCCGGTCCCGCCCGTGCAGTCCTGGTCTACGCCGTCGTAGGGGAAGTCGGTCGCGTCGGGGTGGATGGATCCCGCCGTGTCGTCGCAGTCGTCGCCGCCGTGCAGATCGGAGGCGTACCCGTCGAGATCACAGTCGTCGTCGTCCCATTCGTCACAGTTCGCGTCGAGACCGTCGTAACAGGTTTCGACAACGGCAGGGTTGATCGTCGCGTCCGCGTCGTCGCAATCGGCGCCGCCGGCCTCGTATCCGTCGTAGCCGTCGCCGTCGTAGTCGTACTCCGCGCCGCCGTCACAGTTGGCGTCGATGCCGTCCCCGCGGGGGTCGGTGGCGGCGGGGTTGATCGCGCTGTCGCCGTCGTCACAGTCGTCGCCGCCGTAGGCGTCGGAGGCGTAGCCATCGAGATCGCAGTCGTTGTCGTCCACGTCGTCGCAATCGGTGTCGACCCCGTCGTAGCAGACCTCGCCCTCGGCGCCCGGGTACGCGGTCGGCTCCGCGTCCTCACAGTCCGATCCGCCCCAGGCCGCCGCGTCGTAGCCGTCGCCGTCGGCGTCGTAATCGGAGAGGGAATCGCCGCTGCAGTCCTGGTCGATGCCGTCGTAGTGGACCTCGATGGCGTCGGGGCTGATCGTCGCGTCGGAGTCGTCACAGTCGAGCGACCCGCTCCCGGTGTCGATCGGGAAGCCGTCCCCGTCCGCGTCGTCATCGTCGTCCCCCGCGCAGTCCTGGTCGACGCCGTCGTACCAGATCTCCGTCGCCTCGGGGCTGACGGCGCCGTCTTCGTCGTCACAGTCGAGGCCGCCGAACGCGATGTGGTCGTGGCCGTCCCGATCCGCGTCGTAGTCGGACAGGCCGTCGCAGTCGGTGTCCACGCCGTCGTACCAGACCTCCGACGCGTCGGGGTTCGTCTCGGGCTCCTCGTCGTCGCAATCGGAGGGGAAGTCACTTCCGTCCGCGTCCGCGTCGTAGTCGTCGTCCCCCGCGCAGTCGGCATCCACGCCGTCGTACCAGGTCTCCGGCGCACCCGAATACGCGGTCGCGTCCGTGTCGTCGCAGTCGCCCTCGCTCTCGGTCTGCCCGTCGCCGTCGGCGTCGTCGAGGCCGAGGGTGGAGTACACCAGATCGTCGATGCCCCACGCGTCGATGCCCGAGATCCGGAGCTCGTCGATCGGCACGTCGAAGGTGAGGCCGTAGAAGGCGTCGGCGGTCGAGGGGGTGAAGGTGGTCGAGTAGAGGAGGAGGCCGTCCTGGTAGGCGGACACGCTGAACGACACGTCGCCGTCGAGCACGTAGAACGAGACGGCCGGCTGGTCCTCGTCGAACAGGATGCGCGTGGAGGAGGCGAACGGCTGCGCGGCGCGGGTGTCGTGGGCGGGGGTCCCGTCGACGAGGCTCGCGCCCGCGAGCCCGCCGTCGAAGGCCACACCGAGCCCGAAGTACTGGGTCCGGATGACCTCGCCGCCCCCGATGATCTCGAAGTCGATGACCGACGGGTCGGGGAGGGCCGCCGCCGTGGTCCACTCGGAGGGGTCGGTGTAGGCGGTGGCGTCGCCGGCGTCGATGATGCCGTCGCAGTCGTTGTCGATGCCGTCGGTCAGGATCTCGGCGGCGTCGCCCGAGGTCGCGGCGTCTGTGTCGTCGCAGTCTCCCTCGGCGTCGGTGAAGCCGTCCCCGTCGCGGTCGCTGTCGGCCGCCCAGGCGATCTCGAGCGCGTCGAGGCCGAACCCGTCGGAGGTGGCGCCGGTGAGCGTGAGCGAGGTCACCTCTTCCGCGAACACGAAGCCGCGGTAGAGGCCGCCCGGCAGGTCGTCGCCGGAGAGCTCGAAGGTGTAGCCGCTCACGACGGTGCCGCCCGGTCCGGTCGCCACGAGCGTGAACGTGTCGTCGGGATCGAGGACGCGGAGGGAGATCGCGTCGATGGTGTCGGCGAACACGATCCCGACCGTGTTCGTGCCGCCCGGAAGGACCCGAGCCCCGCGCGTGCCGACGGGGGAGGCCCCGTAGATCGTCGCGAGCGCAGTGATGTCTCCGGCGAACGAGAGATCGTCGTATACGGCGATGTCGGCGTTCTCGGCGTAGGATTCGAACCCGTAGACGTCCCTCACCTCGGCGGCGGCGCCCACCTCGGCGAGGTCCCACTCCCAGCCCACCGCGCTGTCACGCACACGCACCACGCCGTCCACCCAGCCGTCGCAGTCCCCGTCCACGCTGTCGCCGGGGGTGTCGGTGCCGTCGGGCTGGGCCAGCTCGTCGCTGTCGTCGCAGTCGTTGCCGCCGGCGGTCGCGGAGACGAAGCCGTCGCCGTCGAGGTCGGCGAAGTCGGGCTGGAACGTCCACCGGTAGAGCGCCCCTTCGCTCGAGTAGGCGATGCTGTCGTAGGGCGCGGTGGCGAAGATCGTCGGAGAGCTGCCGGCGTTTGCCGCGACCACGAGGCCGGTCCCGAGCGCAGCGGCGGAGCCCGAGCCGGCGATCGTGTGGTCCGCTGAGGAAGCGGCGATGCTGCCCGTGGTCGCCTGCGTGTACACGTAGGCGACGCCGCCGCCCGAGGCCGCGAGGCCCATGTTGGGGGCGGCCACCACCAGGTCGTCCCGGCCGTCCCCGTCGAGGTCGCCGGCCGCCAACGCGCTGCCGAAGTTTGCCGACGTGGCGGTGCCCGTGACGATGACGTCCGAGAGGCTCGCCGCGGAGACGCAGGTGAGGCCGGGGTCGTAGTTGCCGTACACCTTGCCGGCGTCGGTCCGGGTCCCGGCCTCGGTCGAGGCGCCGACGAAGAGATCGAGGATCCCGCTGCCGTCGATGTCGGCGAGGAGCAGGGCCGAACCGAGGCGCGCGCTGGGGCCGGAGGTGGCGAACGAGCAGGTGGCGGCGACGTCGATGTCGGATGACGCCGAGAGGCTACCGCCGGCGACCACGTAGACGGCACCGGAGTTGGACGCGCCGTCATCCGCGAACAGCGCGGAGATCACGAGGTCGTCCGCGCCGTCCTCGTCGAGGTCTCCGGCCGTGAGCGCGCCGCCGAGCTGGTCCGAGGGCTCCACGCCGAGGAGGATCGCGCCCGCGTCCGTGAGCGAGCTGGTGCCCGAGGGGAGGCCGGCGCCGTAGACGACGTAGACCGCGCCGCTGTCGATGCCGCCGCCGTCGGCGGTGGGCGCGCCGATGACGATGTCGCGGTAGCCGTCCCCGTCGAGGTCTCCCGTGGCGAGCGACGTGCCCGCGCCGGCCGCCGTGCTCGAGGCCGGACCGGTCCAGGCGGCCGTCGCGTCGGCCGCGGAGATCGCGCCCGCGTGGCCACCGCCCTCCCAGAGGTACACCTTGCCGGCGCGGTTGGCGGCTTCGTCGTTGCCCGGCGCCCCGACCAGGATGTCGTCCTGTCCGTCGCCGTCGACGTCCGCCGAGGTGATGGCGGCGCCGAAGGCGTCGTCCGAGGCCTCCCCCACGAAGATCGCGTCGGCGTTGGAGAGATCACTGGGGACGTCGGGCCGGTAGAGGAGCGCGACCTCGCCCGCGACGCGATCCTGCGTGCCGACGAGGATGTCGTCCGTGCCGTCCCCGTTCACGTCCCCGGCGCCGAGCGCGCGCCCCGCGTAGTCGAAGTCGCCCTGGCCCGTCCATGGGTCGTCGAGGTCATTCGTCACGACCTCCTTGCGGGCCGGCCGCGCGTCGTTGTCGCCGAACCACACGGTCGTCCCGTCCGCGAACGCGGTGGAGCAGGACCACGGCAGGCCGCCCGCGGGGCCATTCGTGCCGATCATGGCGGTGGCGCCGCGATCGTGCGGGCCCGATCCGCTGCTCCAGGTCGTGTCGTCCAGCACCACCACCGCTTCGTTCCGGCCTTCGAGGAGCCAGACCTGGAAGCGCCCGGCCCCCCCGGCGGTGCGGTGCGACACCTCGTCCCAGCTCACCACGAACGTGCGCGACGGCCACGCTCCGTAGGTGGCCGTGTGGACCGTGCTCGCGGCCAGGTCGTCCCAATACGCGGCGATGCCCGTCCACGTGGTCCCGCCCGGGCACAGGCCGGCGGCGAGCGGGCTCGCGCCCTGGAAGAACAGGACGCCGTTCGACGAGATCGTCGCCTCCGCCCACTCGGTCCCGTAGAACGAGAAGGGGAAGGGGAGGTCGATGGTGACGGTGGCGTCGTCCCCGAGGGGCCAGGCGTCACCCCCCGCCGCGTCGAGCCAGACGTGGGATGGGCCGAGGGGCTCGGCGGAGTCGGTGTAGACCTCCCCACTGGCGTCCGGGCCACCCGTGGCCGCGCTCGCGAGGGGGAGGAAGAAGAGGGGGACGGTCAAAGGGAGGAGGCGCACACCGCGACTGTACCGCGACCGGAGGGGCTTGTGTCACTCCCCGTCGCGCCCGGACCGCAGGCGGGGCTAAAAAGGGGGAGGGCCGCGCGGGGTAGACCGCGCGGCCCTCCGGGGATCGATCGGCGCTTCAGCGCATCCCGCAGCTCTCGCCCTCCGCGACGACGGTGCCGTGGTCGTCCCCGCGGTCGTGTCCGCGATGGTGGTCGTCACGGTCGGCTCGCTCGTCGCGGTCATGGCGCCCGTCGTCGGCCCGCTGGTGGGGGGGCGTCCCGAACGAGACCCGCGCGGTGTCGAACGGGGAGACATCGAACCAGGTCGCGAGGATCACGCGGCCCCGCTCGTCGCGCACCTCGACCTGGTGGGCGCCCACGGGGATCTCGACACGGCGGGCGCCGTCGGCGGCGAGGTTCGCCATCCGCTTCCCGTCGATCCGCACCTCGGTGGCGAGCCAGTGGTCGCTGTCGAGGCTGACGAACCCGGTGCGGGGCACATCGACGCGCCAGCCGGTGGTGGCGCCGGGGCGGATCTCGGCGGTCTCCCCGTCGATGTACTCGCCCGAGGTGCGGCGCGCGGTGAGGTGGAACCCGCCGAGGGGGAGCGTGGCGTAGGTGGTCTGCCCGAACGCGCTCACGCTCCGGACGAGCCCCTTGTCACACACCAGCTCGATGGCGATGGGGAGGGGATTGGTCACCACGAGGGTGCCGACCCGGGGGATGTCGACGAGCCAACGGGGCTCCGCGAAGGGACGGAGATCCATGCGGGAGCGTGAAAGAGTGCGCCCCTCGGCGGTGAGGGCCAGGTCATGCCGGCCGATCCGCGTCGACACGACCTTGGCCTCGCCGGGGCCGAAGGTCGCGTTGGGCTGGCCGTCGATCACCAGCTGCGCGTAGTACGCGCTCTGGTTGGTGACGAGCAGCCGGGCGGTGTCCTCGGGGGTGAGGGTCACGCCCACGGTGCGGTAGGGCACCACGACCAGGCGCTCCGTCTGGAGCACGCGCTCGGCCCCGAACTGGACGTAGGTTGCGCGGAGCGAGGTGTCGCCGGGGGCCGCGACCACCTCGGTGGTCTGCCACGCGGAGAGGAAGCGGGAGGGTTGGCCGGAGAGCGAGAGCGTCACGTCGCTGCCGGACTGGTTCGTCACCACGACACGGCCCGGAGGCGCGCGGTAGCCGCCGCGTCCGGGGTGGTCCGCGTGGGCGGCGGAAGGCGCCACGAGGGTGAACAGGGTCACCAGGGTGGCGAGGAAAGTGGGGAGCATCCTCGTGGTCATGGTCTCTCCGTGCGGGAGTCTGATTGCCGCACGGTTGGGGGACGCGCGCCGATCGCGTCACATTCGTGATCGAAGAAGATGCCGACCGGGGCGTATCGCGCGCGGCCCGGCGCCAAGGAGACTGAATGCCTTGACAGCCGAACGCCCGTTCAGTACGTTGGCGGGATGGACGACCTCGCGCCCCGCCAGCGGGCTTTGCTGGACTTCATCGCTTCGTACCAGGACCAGAAGGGCATCCCGCCGACGATCCGCGAGATCGGGGAGGCGCTCGGGATCAAGAGCACCAATGGCGTGAGCGACCACATCAAGGCCCTCGTGAAGAAGGGCTACCTCGAGCGCGTGGGGGACGCGCGCTCGTCCCGCGGCGTGCGTGTCTCCCAGGCCGCCCGCGGCGGATTCCGGGACGAGGCCACGGTCGCGGTCCCGATCATCGGGCGCGTCGCGGCGGGCTCGCCGGTGCTGGCAGAGGAGAACTACGCGGGCACTCTCCACATCGACAGCGCGATGCTCCCCCACAACGCGCCGGCCTTCGCGTTGACCGTCACGGGCAACTCCATGATCGAGGACGGCATCCTCGATGGGGACTACGTGTTCGTGCGCAAGCAGGAAACGGCGCGAAACGGAGAGATCACCGTCGTCATGGTGGACGGCGATGCGACGGTCAAGCGCATCTACCGCGAGAAGGACCGGATCCGCCTCCAGCCATCGAACGCCGCGATGGCGCCGATCTGGGTGGAGCCTGGGCAGCAGTGCGACATCCTCGGTGTCGTCGTGGGCGTGTATCGACGCGTCCGCGGCTGACCGCTTACGATCGCGGAATGACCCGTCGCCGCCCTGGCCTCTGGGCCGCGATCGGGCTCAATCTAGCGCTCTTGACCGTGGCCGTCTCCGTGCTCGACGCGGGCGTGTTCTTCCTCGTCACCCGCCGGGTGCTGAACGATGCGGCGGCCGACCTGGCCGTCGGCACCGCCGACATCCTCGCGGATGAGCTGGCGGCGGCGGGTCCCGACGGATGGAAGCGGATGATCGACGCCCGCCGTCGGGCCGGCACGCGGGAGCTCACGTTGTTCGGCCCCTCGGGGGACGTGATCGCGGGCGAGGTCGCCGAGCCCGGTCCGGACGTGCGTGCGGCGTTCTACTCGCGAGAAGTCTCGGCCGGGCAGGAGGACGGGCAGGTGGTGGTGGTGGCTCCCGTGGGCGGGCCGGGGCGGCCCGAGGCCGTGCTCCGCGTACGCCTGCCGCTCAGCGTCACGGCGGCCCCGGCGTGGGCGGTCATCGGGGCGCACGCGGTGCTCTCGGCGGTGCTCATCGTGGTGTTCGGCCTGGTTTTGTTCCGCGGCAGCCTGCTCAAGCCGATCGAACAGATGCGCGACGGCACGCGCCGCATCGCGGCAGGAGAGCTCGGCCTCCAGGTGAGCGAGGATGCCCCCGCGGAGCTCGCCGAGCTGGCCGGGGCGCTCAACGCGATGTCGACAGCGCTCGCCGGATACCAGGGGCGCACCGCCGAGCAGCTCGCGCGACTCGAGGCCGCGAACGTGGAGCTGCGGCGGACGCAGGAAGCGCTGCTCCGCAGCGAGAAGCTGGCCAGCGTGGGGAGGCTCGCCGCCGGGCTCGCGCACGAGCTCGGGAATCCGCTCACCGCGGTGCGCGGGTATGTCGAGATCCTCTCGCTCGGTCAGGACTTCGCCTCCAGCACGGCAGGCGCCGACGAGGTCGTGGAGCGCTGCCAGGTCGAGGTCGAGCGGATGCACCTCATCCTGCGGAGCCTGCTCGACTTCGCGCGGCAGGACGAGGCCCAGGTGGCCGAGGTCGACGTGCGCGATCTTCTGGAGGAGGCCGTGCGCACCGTGCGGCACCAGGGGCCGTTCCGGGGCATCCGGGTCGACATGGTGGTCGAGGGGCTGCCGCGGTTGAACGGCGAGGCCGACAAGCTGCACCAGGTGCTCGTGAACCTCCTCCTGAACGCCGCGGACGCGGGCGCGCGTACGATCCGCCTGGAGGCGACCGAGGCGGGCGGCGAGGTCCGCATCGCCTGCGTGGACGACGGGGAAGGAATTCCCGCGGAGAATATCGGTCGCTTGTTCGAGCCCTTCTTCACGACCAGGGCGCCCGGCCATGGAACGGGATTGGGCCTTGCGGTGTCCCACCGCATCCTGGAGCAGCACGGAGGGCGGCTCGACGTGTCGAGCGTGCCGGGGGCGGGCGCGGTGTTCAGCTTGCGGATCCCGGTCCCCCGGGATCCCGAGCCGCCCGCTGCTCGGCCCTTCGTTTCGGTTTAGGTGGGACGACCTTCCCGGGTAGCCGGGTTCGAATAGGAAGCGCGTGGCTGAATCCCTGGCCCGAATCCAAGCCTCCCTCCGCGGTCTCGCGCGGCGGGAGCAGAGAAACCTGCTCTTGCAGGCGGGCCTTGCCGCGTTCGCGGCGTGGTGCCTCGCGTGGGCGGGGCTCGCCGCGGCCGTCAGCTACGACGTGGCTTCGCGCAGCGCGGCACCCGCCTGGATCGGCGGGCTCGTGCTCGCCGGCGTGATCGCCGGAGCGTGGCCGCTTCGCCGCCTTCGGGCGGCCCGGGACGCCCGCCTGCAGGCCTTGCGGGTCGAAGCGCTGCGGCCGGAGCTCAAGGGCGCGCTGCTCACCGTGCTCGACCGGGAGGCACGCCCCCGCGGCTCGCCCTCGCTCCTGGCGCGCCTCGCGGTCCGCGCGGCCGCCACGGTGGACGCGGTGGCGCCCGCGGCCGTTCACCCGATCCGGACCGTGCGCCGCGTGTCCCTCCTCGCGGTCCTCGCGGCGCTCGTCATCGCGCTGGCGGGGGCGCTGCTCCCGCGCGGCCCGCTCGAAGCGCTCGCCGCCCTGCGCGCCCCCATCGTGGCGCCCATCGCCGAGGTTCCCACCGTCGCGGACGGCCCCCGGGCGCTCCTCGGGGACATCACGCTCCGGTACCTCTACCCGACCTACACCGGCCGCGAACCGTTCGAAGTCCCGAACTCCAACGGCGAGGTGCACGCCCCGCCCGGAACACGCGTCGAAGTGCGGGCGCGTACGGGGGAGGCCTACGAGCAGGCCGCCCTCGTCGTCTACGAGGGGGTCCCGACCCCGGTCGAGCTGGTGAACGGGCGCGACATCCGCGCGGCGTTCACGGTCGAGGGGGCCGGCGCCTGGCGCCTCACGTTCGGGGCCCTCCCCTCGCCGGACTACCCGATCGTCCCCGACCCGGACCTCCCGCCGGACGTGTCGGTGCAGAGCCGCCAGCGGGTGCTCTCCCTCGCGCTCGACGAGTCACTCGCCCTCCAGTGGACCGCGCGGGATGACTTCGGCCTCGCCCGCGTCGTGGTCGAGGTGGACGAGAACGGGAAGAAGCGGGAGGTGTCGGTGCGCGTCCCCATCGACGTGCCCCGCGAGCTCGGCGGGAGCCTCGCGCTCACCCCCAAGGAGCTCGGATTGTCGGCGGGGAGCAAGGCGAAGCTCCGCATCGCCGGCTGGGACAACGACGCGGTCTCCGGCAGCAAGGCGGGGTACTCCACGGTCATCGAGGTCGAGGTGCTCGGCCCCCGGGGCCGCGCCGATCGGCAGTCGAAGTACCGCAAGCTCCTGCGGGACGCGCTGGTCCTCGTGCTCGCCGACTACGTGCTCGACCCCGCGCCGGCGGTCATGATCGGGGCGGACGCGCCGACCTGGGCCACCTCCGCGGGCACCCGGTACGACCGCTTCGACCAGCTCGTCCAAGAGGCATGGGGCGGCGCGGAGACAGACACCTTCGACACCACGCTGCTGCGGGTGCTCCGGGAGGACCGTCGCGGGCTCCTCTCCTTCGCGAACGGGCTCGGCACCGCCACGCGGATCGGCGAGCGCGATCTGGCCATGTTCGTGTCCCTGCAGGACAAGCACGTGGGCACCCTCGAGAACGCGATCCTGATGCTCGACCAGGTGATCCGCGCCGCCGCGCTGGCCAACCTCGAACAGCTGGTGGTGCAGGCCGCGAAGGAGGCCCAGGAGCTCAAGGAGGACTTCCAGACCCTCGACAAGCTCTCGGCCCTGGCGCGCCTCGATCAGCTCGAGCGGCTCTACCAGCAGCTGGCGCGCGAAGCCGCGAAGCTCGACGAGGGGCAGCTCCGCGAGTTCGTGAACGATCGGAGCGAGCAGGTCGACAGCCTGATGGACGAGATCCGCAAGGCCATCCGCGAGGGCCGGATGGACGACGCCAAGGAGCTGATGGATCGCCTGGCCGCCACGATGAAGGAGATGGCCGACCAGGTCGAGGGCATGCAGGAGCAGCGCGAGAAGTCGGGGGACGAGCTCCAGAAGGCGATGGAACAGGTCAAGAACGAGCTGGCGAAGCTCGAGCAGGACCAGAAGGAGCTCCGGGAGCAGACCGAGGCCGCCCGCGAGAAGCACGGCGACGACATGAAAGAAGCCGTCGATGCCTGGAAGGAGATCGAGCAGCTCTCCGGAACGATCGTGGAGCAGCTCGGCAAGCTCGATCCCACGCTGGAGCCGTTCAAGGCCTCGTCGTGGAGCGGCGGATCGGCGCTCGGGGAGGTCCAGGCGGACGCCTCCGGGCTGCACGACTCGGCCCGCGCGCGGGATCTGCAGACGGCCCTCCTCCGCGCCGACCAGCTGTACGGGCAGCTCCGCATGCTCGGGAGCCGCGTCATCAGCTCCCAGCGCCGCCAGAAGGGGGCCAACGACTCCGCCGGCGGCCCGCTCGCGGCCGCGTCCCGCGCCATCGACGCGCAGCAGAAGAACGTCCAACGCGTGCGCGAGCTCCTCGAGCAGATGGCCGACCGCCAGGCCCAGACCTCTCCCGCGCTCCAGCGCGAGCTGCAGCAGATGGCCGAGCAGCAGCAGTCGCTCTCGGAGCGAGCGGAGCAGACGGCGGATCGCGCCGGGAAGGTGGCGGAGAACCTGCCGATGGACGCACCGGGCCTCTCGGAGGGAGCGAAGCGTGGCGCGGAGCAGGCCCAGCGCGCGGCGCAGGCGATGCGTGACGGCGAGCCGATGCCGGCCGAAGGCGGGCAACGCGCGGCAGAGGACGGCTTCCGGGAGGCGCAGGACGCGCTGGACGAGGCGTCGCGCAACCTGCAGCAGATGCAGCAGGCTTCCCGCGGCAAGGGGAAGGGCGAGGAGAAGCAGGGGGAGGAGGGCGAGGGCGGCGAGAAGTCCGGCGAGGGCCAGGACGTGCTCGGGCAGGACATGGCGCTCCCGGCCCCCGAGGCCTTCCGCACGCCCGAGGAGTACCGGCGCGCCCTGCTCCAGGGGATGGAAGGCGACGTTCCGGAGGAATACAAGACCTTGAACCGTAGGTATTATGAAGAACTCGTCCGGCAGTAGCGCGATGGTCCGCGGCCTGCTCACGAGCAGCCTCTTGCTGTGGGCGGGCACCGCCTGGGGGGCTTCGCTCGCGGACGGGCGCGCGTGCCTGGACGCCTCGGACCTGCCCTGCGCGAGCGCGGTGGCCGACAACGCCGGCGACAGCGCGGACGCGCAGGCGTTCCGCGCCGAGGTCACCTTCGCACAGGCCGAATTCCCAGAGGCCCTCCGCCTGATCGAGATCGCGTCCGCCGGGCGTCCGAACGACGAGAACATGTCGCGGACGCTGGCGCTCTACCGGGCCACCGTCGAGGCCACCGAGGGCTTCGTGACCGCCAAGCGTGGCGACGTCGAGATCCGCTACCTGCCCGGCACCGACCTGGTGCTGGTGGACGAGGCCTTCGAGGCCCTCCAGGCCGCCCACGATCGCATCGGGCCGCTCCTCGGCGGGGCGCCCCCGGGCGGCATCCGGATGGAGATCTACCCGACCGCCGAGCGCTTTACCAAGGCGAGCGGCCTGCCGACCTCGGCGGTCCAGACCACGGGGGTGGTCGCGCTCTCGAAGTGGACGCGCTTGCTCGTCACCAGCCCGCGTGCGCTCGGCCGAGGCTACGCGTGGAAGGACACGATCGCGCACGAGTACATCCACTACATCGTGGCGTGGCGCACCAAGGACCAGGCGCCGGTGTGGCTTCAGGAGGGCATCGCCCGTTCGCACGAGGCGCTGTGGCACCAGGAGGAGCCGCCGGAGCTTCAGCCCTACCAGCAGTCCCTGCTCGCCGAAGCGCTCGCGGGCGACAAGCTGGTGCCCCTCGAGCGCATGCATCCGAGCATGGCCTTCCTCGACTCGGCGGACGAGGCCGCGCTGGCCTTCGCGCAGGTGAGCACGATGATGGTCCACCTGCGCGTGGTCGCCGGAGACGACGCGGTGTCCAAGGTGCTCGACCGCGTGCGCAGGGGCACCGACGCCCTGAAGGCCACCGCAGAGGTCGGCACCGCGGGCGACGTGGGAGAGTTCATGGCCGGCTGGCGCGGGATGCTCGCGGAGATGCACCTCGTGCGTCGCAAGCTCGCCGCGATGCCGACGGTGATCGGCCCCGCCGAGGACGACTTCGGCATCGATCCGGTGCTCGCCGGCCGCCGCGATCTGGCCGGGCACGCCCGCCTCGGGGATCTGCTCCGCGAGGCGGATCGCGCCGAGGCCTCGCTGATCGAGTACCGCAAGGCGATCCCGGAGGGCGAACCTGCCCCGCCGACGCTGAGCTCGCGAATGTCGGAGGCCCTGCTCACGCTCGGCCGCACCGATGAGGCCCTGGCCACCCTCCGCGCGTCGGTGAACGACTATCCCGAGTACGCCACGACTCGAAAGAGCCTCGGTGGAATCCTGCTTTCCCAGGGCAAGGCCCGGGACGCGCTGGTCCAGTTTCGGGCCAGCGCCGACATCAACCCCTTCGACCCCGACGTACAGGCGGCGCTCGCCGATCTCTACACGAGCCTCGGCGATGCCACGCTCGCGGCGCGCCACGCGCGGTACAGGGGAATCCTCGCGCTTGGCGGCGCAACGCCCGGCTCCCAGCCGGGTGCAAACGGAGACGACGGATGACTTCCTCCATGGACGCCGGCCCCCTCGGCGGCCCGGCGCGGCCCCCTCTCGACGACGGCGAGCTTTTCGACCACCTGGGCCGCGTGCGGCTCCTGGTCGAGCAGCAGATCGGGCGGCGCATCGTCGGGCAGCGTGACGTCGTCGAGCAGATGCTCGTCGCCCTGTTCGCGCGCGGGCACTGCCTTTTCGTGGGCGTACCCGGCCTCGCCAAGACCCTGCTGGTGACCTCCACCGCCCAGGCGCTCGGCCTCAACAGCGGGCGGGTCCAGTTCACGCCCGACCTGATGCCCGCGGACATCACGGGGACCGAGGTGCTCGAAGAGGACCGCACGACGGGCCGGCGCGTGCTCCGCTTCGTGCGCGGGCCCATCTTCACGAACCTCCTCCTCGCGGACGAGATCAACCGCACCCCGCCGCGCACGCAGGCCGCGCTGCTCCAGGCGATGCAGGAGGGAAAGGTGACCGCCGGCGGGCAGACCCACCCGCTCGAACCGCCGTTCCTGGTGTTCGCGACGCAGAACCCCATCGAGCAGGAGGGCACCTACCCGTTGCCCGAAGCCCAGCTCGATCGCTTCATGTTCTCGATCGACGTGGGCTACCCGTCCGAGGCGGAAGAGGTCGAGATCGTCGACCGGACGATCGGCGAGGAGGGGCCCGCGCCCGAGCCCGTGCTCGACCGAGACACGCTCATCGCGATGCAGGGGCTCGTACGCCGGCTCCCGGTCAATGACGACGTCACGCGCTACGCCGTGCGGCTCGCGCGGGCGACGCGCCCCGGGCCCGACGCGCCCGAGGCCGTGCGTCGCTACGTGCAGTGGGGCGCGGGCCCGCGCGCCAGCCAGTTCCTCGCGCTCGGCGCCCGCGTACGCGCGGCGCTCGCGGGCCGCGAGACCGCGCACCAGGACGACGTGCGCAACGTGGCCCGCAGCGTGCTTCAGCACCGCGTGCTCCTCAACTTCACCGCCGAGGCCGAGGGCCTGCGCCCGGCCGACATCGTGGGCCGCCTCCTCGAGACGGTCCCGGAGCGGTGAACGGCCCCTGGGATCCCCGCGTCCTCGAGCGCGTCCGCCACCTACACCTGCACGCGCGGCAGGCGGTGGCAGGCTTGTGGCACGGCACCCAGCGCTCGATCCACACGGGGCACGACGTCGAGTTCGCCGATTACAAGCCCTACGACTTCGGGGACTCGCTCCGCGACGTCGATTGGCGCGTTCTCGCGCGCACCGATCGCCTCGTCGTGCGCCGCTACCGCGCGGAGACCGAGCTCCCCGTCATGATCGTGCTCGACGCCTCCGGTGACCTCGGCTCGACCCCCGCCAAGCTGGACATGGCGCTGCGCACCGCGGCGACCATGGCCTACCTGCTCCATCTCGACGGCGAGCCCGTGGGGCTCGCGATCGGCGCGGGAGAAGGCGTGCCGATCCGGCGGCTGCCACCCCGCCGCGGCCGTCGCCATCTCGCGCAGCTCTTCCTGCTCCTCGCCTCGGTGCGGCCCGCCGGCCGCGCAGGTCTCGACTCGTTGTTCCGCGAGGTCGGCGCCCACCTCGGCGCCCGATCGCTGGTAGTGGTGGTGAGCGATTTCATGGAGGAGCCCTCGACCTGGATCGGTTCGCTCGCGGCATTGACGCGCAACCGCGTAGACCTGCGGGCGTTCCATGTGTGGGATCCCGCGGAGCTCGAGCTGCGCTACGACGCTCCCCTCAAGCTCCGGTCCCCCGAGACCAATGAGGAACTCCCGGTCGATCCCGCCGCGGCCCGCGCCCTGTTCGGCGAGGTGGTGCGCGAGTTCTTCACCGAGGTGCGCACCGCGGTACAGGCGCGGCGGGGGCGCCACTACGACGTGCCGGTCGGCGCGGACCTCGCCGCGGTGTTGGCCCGCTTCCTCGAGGGAGGCGCGTGAGTCTCGTCCTGCTCGCACCCGCGGTCCTGGCCCTCGGCGCCTTGCTCGCGGGGCCCATCCTGGCCCACCTGTCGAAGCAACAGCCGCGCGAGCGCCGGCCGTTCGGCGCCCTCCTGCTCCTCGAGCGGCTGCAACGCCGCCTGCACCGGCGTCGCCGTCTCCAGGACCGGCTGCTGCTCCTGCTCCGGATCCTCGCCATCGCGGCGGTCATCCTGGCGGCCACCCGTCCGCAGGCGCAGTGGCTCGGCGGGCCTCCGACGTTTGGCGGCACGGGCAACGTCATCGTCATCGTGGATGATTCGTTGTCCATGGATCAGCGCGTCCTCGGCGATCCCGCGTTCGCGCTCGCCCGCAAGGATGCCGCCGCCCAGGTACGCGCGCTGGCGCCGGGCGTGCGCGTGGCGGTCATCCGAACGGGCGGCACCGCGACGATGCTCACCGCCGGCTTCACCACGGACAGCTCCCTCGCCGCCTCGCTGGTGGAGGGCGTCGAGCAATCCTACGGAGGGACCGATCTACGCGGCGCCTTCACGCTCGCCCGCGCGACGCTCGAGGGCGCCGCGGGGGAGATCCTCGTCTACACGGACGAGTCCGGCTCCGGCGTCGTCGAGGCCTGCGCGGGCGACATCGATCGCCTGCTGGCGCTCGGCTCGTCGATCCTCCCGCGCGTCTACGGACCGGAGTCCCGGCGGAACGTGGCGCCCATCGAAGCCCGCTACGGCGATGGTCTCGAGGGCGGCACGGTGACGGTGACCCTCGCCAACTGGGGGGCCGACGCGCGCGAGGTCCCCGCGACGGTCCACCTCCCCGACGGGGCCCAGATCACCGCGTTCGTGACCGTCCCTGGCGCCACCGAAGGCGGTCCGGGCACCGAGGAGTCCCGGTTCACCGTGCCGCGCCAGGCCGAGGGCGGCGTGGCCCGCGTCGAGATCGACGATCCGGATCTCCCGCTCGACAACGCCCGGTACTTCCACCTCCCCCGCATCGGCGCCAGCCGAGTCCTCGTCGTCGATGGGGACCCCGGCTCGACGCCCACCCGCTCCGAGGTCTACTTCCTCGAGCGCGCGTTGGCGCCGTGGGGCGTGGCGGGCGGCGTGGCCGTGGATGTGGTGTCGCCGTCCGGGCTCGCGAAGCTCGATCCGGACACGCACCGCGTGGCCTTCCTCGCCAACGTGGCGGATCCCGGCGCGCAGGCGCCCCAGCTCGTCGACTTCGTGCGGCGCGGCGGGGGGTTGGTGATCGGCATGGGCGACAACGTGACGTCCGAGCGCTACGACAGCGCCCTGGCCTCGCTCCTCCCGGCGCCCCTCCGCAAGGTGCGGGACCTGGTGAGCCTCACCGATGACGACGGTGCGCCGCTCCGCCCCCCCGACGTCGAAGCGCTCGACCTGTTCCGTCCCTTCGCCCGTGCCGGCCGCGAGAGCTTCGCCCGCGTGCACACGCGGCGGGTGATGACGACCGATTCCGTCACCGCCGAGGACGTGCGCGTGCTCCTCACCTATGACGACGGCGTGCCCGCGCTCCTGGAGCGCCGCATCGGCAACGGTCGCGTGCTCCTGTGGACCTCGACCTTCGATCTCGGCTGGACCAACCTGCCGCTACAGGCGGTGTTCATGCCGTTCGTCCAGCGGCTCACCGGCTACCTCGGCGGTGACGCCGGGGGCGCCGCGTCGACGGCCGACGGCCTCGTGGACGCCCCGGTCACCCTCTCCTTCCCGCCGGCGGGGGATGACCCCGAGGTGACCGGCCCCGACGGCGGCATCGTCGCCTCCGAGCGCGGCATCGGCACGCTCGGCTTCACCCCGGCGATCCCCGGCGCCTACGCCGCGGTCCCGACAGGCCTCCCGCCGCTCGCGTGGGTGGCCGTGAACACCTCGACCGCCGAGTCCGACGTGCGGCGCGGCACCAGCCTCGTAGAAGCGCAGGCGGAGGTCGCTCCCGAGCGCCTCCGGCGCACCTTCGACCTCGATCTCCCCCTCGTCGGCGCCGGTGTGGCGCTGCTGCTCGGCGCGGGCCTGCTCGGGCGCGGACGGAACGAAGATGTCTGATCCCTCTCGCCGTGATGCCTCTCGGCGCGATCCCTCCCGTCGGGCGGTGCTCGCCGGCGCCCTGTCCCTCCCGTTCGCCGCGCGCGCCCTCGCCGTCGGCCCCGCGTCCGAGGTCGACATCGCTGAGATCCAGCTGGCGAGCGGCACCGTGTCGCGTCCCGAAGCGTGGACCCGCCTCCTCTTCGAGCTGTTGCAGAGCACCTCCGTCGAGGCCGAGCCGCGCGTGGTGCAGGTGGCCCCGGACGACCCCGCGCTGTTCCGACACCCGTTCGCCGTCCTCACCGGCGACGGCGCGTTTCCTCCGCTCTCGGAGGCCGCGTCGCAACAGCTCGTCCGCTACCTGTCGTACGGCGGGTTCCTCTTCATCGACGACACGAGCGGCGAGCGCGACAGCGGCTTCGACGCGAGCGTGCGCTCCATGATCCGGGGCCTGTTCCCGACACGCCCGCTGACCACCCTGCCGTCGGACCATTCGGTGTACCGCGCGTTCTTCCTGCTGCGCGAGCCCGTCGGGCGCGTCGCGTTGCACCGCTCGCTGGAGGGGGTGGCCCAGGGCAGCATGCACCCGCTGCTCTACAGCCGGGACGACGTGTCGGGCGCGCTCGATCGCCGCCCCGACGGCTCGGATGCGCTGCCGTGCACGCCGGGCGGTGAGCTCCAGCGGCGGGAGGCCGTCAAGCTCGGGATCAACCTCCTGATGTACGGCCTCACCTCCAACTACAAGCAGGATCAGGCCCACGTCGAGCAGCTCATCCGAGAGGGGCGCCTCGAATGAGCCTCCCGCCTCTCCTCGATCGGCTGCTCGGCGGATGTTGTGGTCCCGGCGGCGTGCTCGTGTGGACCACGGCGCCCTGGATCATCGGGTTGGCGGCGTTGGGGGTGCTCCTCGCGCTGGTGTTGGCCGCGCGACCGCACGCGCGGACCGCCGCCCGTCTGGCCGAGGTGGCGCTGCTCGCCGCGGCGGGCGCCGTGCTCGTGGCGGCGGTGGCCGGCCCGGTGTGGGTGCAGGAGGGGGATCGCGTCGAGTCCGGCCGCTATGTCGTGCTCGTCGACGCCTCGCGATCGATGCAGGTGCTCGACGGAGACGGGAGGCCGCGCTCGGAGAAGGTCGCCGCGCGCCTCGCGCAGCTTCCCGGGGCCGAGGTCTACTCGTTCGGTGACAGCCTGCGTCCCGGGGCGCCGACGGCCTACGAGGCGGGCGACTCCGACCTCGGCGGTGCGCTCGCCGCGATCGCGCAGCGCTACGCCGGCGAGAAGCTCGAGGGCATCGCCGTCCTGACGGACGGGATCGACCGCGGCGGGCTCCGGCGGCGGGTGCTCGGCGAGGCCGACGCCGTGCTCCCGCGCCTCAACGGCCCGCTCACCCTCTACCAAGTGGGAGAAGACGGCGGCCGGATGGACGTGTCCGTCAGCGACGTGCGCGCGGGCGGCTTCGCGTTTCTCCGCGCCCCCTTCGCCATCGAGGTCGACGTGCGAGCCGTCGGCCCCACGGGGCTCGGCGGCGCTCGCACGCTCCCGGTCCAGCTCTCCCGCGACGGCCAGCCCGCAGGCACCAAATCGGTCACGCTCGACGAGAACGGTCGGGGCACGGCGCGCTTCGAGATCACACCCGAGGCCGTCGGCCGCTTCATCTACGAGGCCTCCACCCCGATCGCCACGGGGGATGCTGTTCCGGCCAACAACGCCCTGTCGCTGGCCGTGCGGGTCGTGCGGGACCGCGTGCGCGTGCTCCAGGTGAGCGGGTCCCCCTCGTTCGACCAGAAATTCCTCCGCCTCTTCCTCAAGGAAGACCCCGCGGTCGACCTGGTCTCCTTCTTCATCCTCCGCACCGACCGTGACATGGGCGCGGGCTGGGACAGCTCCGAGCTCTCCCTGATCCAGTTCCCCTACGAGAAGCTGTTCTCCAGCGAGCTCTGGTCGTTCGACCTGGTCATCTTCCAGAACTTCGACTACCGGCCCTACTTCGACAACAACGCCAACGAGCTCCTCGGCAACATCGCCCGCTACGTGAAGGAGAACGGCAAGGCGTTCGTGATGATGGGCGGCGATCGCAGCTTCGATCTGGGCGCCTACGCCAACACGCCCATCGCGGAGATCCTCCCGGTGCAGCTCGGCGTGACCGGCGACGCCATCGACGCCGATCCGTTCTCGCCCCGCCTCACCGAGGGCGGGGGCCGCCACCCGATCACCCAGCTCGTGGGCGATCCGTCGGAGAACGAGCGCATCTGGAACGGCCTCTCAGCGCTCGATGGGCTCAACCTCTCCCGCGGCGCCTCGCCGGGGGCGGCGGTCCTGCTCGAGCACCCGAGGCTCAAAGCTAGCGACGGTAAGCCGCTCCCCGTGCTCGCGGTGGGCGAGTACGGCGCCGGCCGCACGATGGCGCTCCTCGGCGACTCGTCCTGGCGCTGGTCCTTCTCCGAGGCGGGGGAGGGGAAGGGCAACCAGTCCTACCTGCGCTTCTGGAAGAACGCCGCGCGCTGGCTGATCGGGGACCCGGAGGATCAGCCGGTCGTGATCGAGGCCAACCGCGACAACTACCAGGTCGGCGAGGATGTCCGCATCACGACCAAGGTGCGCAACGTCTCGTTCGCCCCGGTCGTGAACGCGAAGGTGGACATCACGATCGACGGTCCCGGCGGCCGCCAATCGCTCCAGGGCACCACGGGCGCCGACGGCAGCGTCATCCTGTCCCTTCCGGCGGCGAACCGCGGGGCGCACCGGGTGAAGGTCGTGGCGCGCGGTCCGAGCGGAGCCACCGTCGGGGACGCGCAGACCGCCTACGCCGTGACGACCCGCGATCCCGAGCTCGAGGAGGTCGAGCCCGACGGTGCCTTCTTGCGCACGCTCGCCGCGCGCACGGGCGGGCTGTACGTCTCCCCCGGCGATCCCACCGCACCGCTGCGGGATCCCGAGGCGGGCCGCCGCGTGCGCGACCGCACGGAGACGCCGCTCTACGCCGCCCCGATCGTGCCGCTCGCGTTCGGCCTGTTCGTCTCGCTGAGCTGGTGGATCCGGAGGCGCGTGGGGTATCGGTAGCGGCGGCTCGGGCTCGCCGTCAGCCGCGGCGGCCTGTCAGATCACGCCGATCGTCATGTCCCCGAAGCGCGCGATGACGGCGCCGCCCTCGGCCAGCACGTCGACCACGACCAGGTCCTCGCCGAGGGTGATCATGGCCACCTGCGGCTTCGTTCCCGGGATCAGGCGCACGTCCTCGATGTCGACGCGATCGAGCCCGTCGAGCAGCGGGAACGGCTTGCCGCCCGGGAGCCAGACGCCCATCGGGAGGGTCATGTCGTCATCCCCCACCGCTTCGCGGGTGTAGACGAGCAACCAGCGATCGCCGACGCAGCGAAGATCGACCGCGCCGATGTCGGACTTGATGTCGAGGCGGATGGGCTCCGTGTCGACGCCGAGCGCCTGGAAGCGCAGGCCCTTCTCGCCCTTGCCGGCCCACGCGAGCGCGATCTGCTCGCCATCGGCGCGGTAGGCGGCGGAGGTGAGGCGGCCCGGGTAGCCCGGGGGCGCGGTCATCAGGCGGCCGATGCCGTCCTTGCGCACCGCGGCCACGGTGCCTCCCTTGCCCAGGAGGATGGGATCGAGCCGCCCGCAGAACCCGCGGTACGTGCCGGCCGGTGCCCGCATGAGCTCGTGCAGCACGGTCCCGTCGAAGCGGTGCACCGAGAGCGCGCCCTGACGGCCGATGCCGTAGATGAGGAAGCCCTCGCCGTCCGGCACGATCACGGGCTTGACGACCGGCGTGTAGCCGAGGCGCACGGCGCGCGGCGGGCCGAAGACACCCTGGGTGTCCAACGAGAGCACGGAGAGCTCGACGCCGGCGGGGCGATCGAGGAAGACCGCGCAGTCGAACCCGGTCGGCGTGGGGATCACCGCGCGGGAGAGCACCTGGTCGATCGGGATGGCGAGCGCCTGCGACGCGCCCTTCCACGGCCGGGGCGAGGTCGACACGATGGCGCGGAGGGTGAAGGTGTCCTCCCCGTCCGCGTTCTCCCAGAACACCGCGACGGCGCCGCCCGAGACGGCGACGGACGGATCCTCGAAGTGGAGCTCGATGTCGGCCTGGGAGGCCTCCGAGACGGCCGTGGGCTCTACGCCGGCGGGCATCTTCGCCACCCGCAGGACATCGGGCTCGGCGACAACGTCGAAGAGGTCGGCCTTCTCGAGGTTGGCGCCGGTGAGGTCGGCGCCGGTCAGGTCGACGCCGGAGAGGTCGGCGCCGGTGAGGTTGGCGCCCGCGAGGTGGGCGCCCTTGAGGACCGCGCCGGCGAGTCGCGCCCCCGTCATGTCGGCGCGGACGAGGCGCGCGCCGCTCGCGTTGGCGCGCAGCAGCTCGGCGTTCACCAGGATGGCGCCCGTCAGGTCGGCGTCCCGGAGGTCGGCGTTGGCGAACCGGGCCTCCGTGAAGTCGCCCCCGGTGAGGATGGCGCGGGTGAGCACCGCGTCCTTGAAGCGGGCGCCCGCGAAGCGGCCCTGGTCACACTGAAAGCCGGTGAGGTCGGCCTCGGAGAAGTCGGCGCCCGAGAACTCGGCGCCGGTCGCCCGCGCATCCCCGATGTACGCCTCACGCAAACGCGCCTTGATGGCGACGCAACGGTCGAGGGTGGCGCCCGTGAGGTCCGCGCCGCAGAGGTTGGCCTTGGCGAGCACGGCGCCCGTGAGGTCCGCGCCGGAGAGGTCCGCCTTCTCCATGTTGGCGCCCGACAGATCGGCCCCGACGAGCGAGAGCCCAGAGAGATCCGCCGCGAAGAAGTCGAGCGTGACGCGCGCGCCGCGCTTCGCGTTGAACTCCTCGATCTTCCCGGTCGTCAACATCTCGAAGAGGGTCACGAAGCTGCTCCCATTCCGTACCGTGAGGTCGGAAGAAACGCCTGGAGGACCAGTCCTATCGGACCGGAGGGTGAGCACCGCACTAGTTCGCGGCCGCCCTCGTCCTTGGCGGCAGGCGTCGTATCCATCCTCGCCTCGCCTCGCCATGCCTTCGGCCCGTTTGTCAAGGGGAAGGCGGGGCAGCAGCCAGGACGTCGCTCCATCCTCCGGCCCAGGGCGTGTCTCCGTCGAACGGGTCCCGTGGCGCTCGCGTCGCGACGAGCTCCACCGTGAGCGGCGCGCCCGCCTCCGCGAAGCCGGTCGAGCTCACGAGCGTCGCGCCCGGCATCCCGAGGGCCGCGGCGATCCGCTCGGAGCGCAGCGCGGGCTCCACGCCGGCGATCCGCTCCCGCACCCACAGCGCGGCAGCACCGGAGGCGGTGAAGCTGGCGTGGAATTGGTCGCCGATGAGCGACAGCGTTCGGGAGAGCTGCCCGGGCGCCGTCGGCACGGCCGTGGCGGCGCCGACGGCCGGTTTCCCGAGCCAACGCGTGCCGACCTCTCCGGACGCACACACGTCGCAGCTCGGATCGACCCAGAGGGTCCGCCCTTCGAGCTCCAGGGTCAGCAGGAGGGTGTCGAAGCCCGTGAGGGAGGACGGATCGGCGTGCTCGCCGGTGACGACCCAGCCCGCGCGCAGCTTTTCCTGGCCGAAGAAGCGGTGGAGGATGAGCGCGCGCTCGACGGGGGTGGCCCATCCCGACTGCCAGGCCTTGTTGAGCTGGCGAGGGCGGAGGGGATCGCGCCCGGGGAGCGCGCCGACGCGGAGCGCCCGCACCTCGTCCATGAGCTGGGCGTACAGGTTCGGGCGGTTCAACCGGTCGCGGATGCTCACGGGCACCGCCGGCTCCGGGAGGCTCAGCCGCGCGAAGCGCCAGTCGAGGCCGGCCACGAAGGTCGCGGCGTCGGGGACGACCGCGGCGCCGCCCGCTCGGGCAACCCGCCACCGCGCGAGGCCGCCGGACGGCGCGTCGAAGCGGATGCCTCCCTCCACGGGCGTGGCGGTGACGCCGGGACCGGGGGAGGGGATCCACTCGACGCCGGGGCCCACGAGCGTGAGGGACCCGGCGGGGAGCGCGCGCGATCCCAGCGGCTCGGCACCAGGCACGGTGTAGCGGATCGTCGCCTCGCGGGTACCCACGGGAACCAGGAGGCCGAGCGGCACCGGGGTCAGGCCGCCCGCGTCGACCTCGGTCGCGCCCGGCGGGAGGGGTACGAGCGGTGGGGCGCTCTCCGGCGCGGCGTCGCTCGCGAAGGTCAACCGCAGCTCGACACGGGTGGACGCACGCGTCGGATCGGCGAACCCCCACCCGGGGTGCCGGGCGTCCAGGGTGAGCGTACGGATCTCGTGCGCGCTCGCGGGGGGAGGGGGTGCCTCCGGCGGCCCGAGGCGCACGGTGAGGGTCTCCCCGGAGACGACCACGTCGAGCTCGGCGCGGCCACCGACGACGAGCTCGGGCAGGCCGATCTCCCAGCCGCCGCCGGGGAGGAGGCGCTGATGGTCGTCGCGAAGGCGCGCACGCCGCTCCTCGGGGGACCACAGCGTCGCTGCGAACGTGAGGGGACGGTCGGACTCGAGGGTGACCGTCCGGCACCCCACGGGCTCCTCGAGCGCCCGGATCACGACCTTCACGCCCTCCGCGCTCTCCGTCTGCTCGACGGCACAGGCCGCGTGGGCGGGCGGGAGGAGGAGGAGCGTGAGCATGGCGACTCCAGGTCGGTCGGGTCGGGGGGAGGGGCCGGGGCGGGGTGCGAGGCGTCGGGCCGTTATCCCGAGCGGGATGCACGGGTTCGAACGTGTTGCCTCCGTTGACCGCGCTCGCCTGACGGAAGTCGTCGGACCTCCGTCGGGAAGTGGCGGACGCCGGTCGCGCGGGGCGACGATAACCGAGGTTCTCCCGTGGCCCGGGGATTGCTCCCGGTCGCGCTGCCATCCCTGGAGGCATCGTGACCGAACACTCCCTGCTCCCCGACTGTATGCCCATCGATCCTTGGTGGGATCTGTACATGCCCGCCACGTTCGGCGAGCCGGGCGCCGTGCTCGACGCCCTGGAGGCCGCCGAGGCCTCGACCCCCGCGGGCGGGCGAGGCGATTTCTACGCCGTCGCCGCGCGCGCCTTCGCCGTCCTGGGCCGACCGGTCGAGGCCGAGCGCCTGTCCGAGAAGGCGTTCCGACTCGGAGGGGCCGAGGCGGACGCGCTCGCGACGTTCCTGTGCCCGGACGGGATCGAGCGGGCGACCCGCCGGCTCCAGGGCGGCGGACGGCCGGGCGTCCGCGCCGACGGCGGGTGCGATCTGGCGGCCCTGCTCGTGCAGCTCGGCCGGGTGGAGGCGGCGCGCGCCGCCGTCGAGCAGGCCCTCACCGTCTGCCCCGGGCACGCGGAGTCCGCGCGCTGGCGCCGGTTCCTCGCCGAGGCGGACGTGATGGCCCAGGTGCGGGTCGCGCGGGATCCACGTCGGGGCCGCACGATCGCTCGGAACGCGATGGACCTGATCCCGACGCGGCGCACCGGGTGGCTCTCGGCCGAGCGGTACCACCGCCGCGTGCTGGGCAGCGTCCCGCAGGCGGACTGGTCGCCCGCGGGAACGGCGCTCGGGCGCCTCCAGGACGCGGGCATCTCGGTGTGCTTCTTCGCGCTCGACCACGAGTACGCGCGGATCGCGCCCGACCACGCGCTCGTCGCGCTCGAGCTCGAAGCGGACGCCCTCCGCGCGTGTGTCGAAGAGGGGCGCGATGTGGCAGGGGCCGCCGCGGCGCTGTGGGAGGCCTCCGCCCTCGATCCGGAGGCCCAGCAGGACGCGGCCCAGCTCCTGGTGGCCCTCGCAACCGCCGACGCGCGGCTCGCCCCCCTCGGGCTCGAAGCGGCGGGCTGGCTCGCGCTCCATCACCCCGACCGCGGGCTCCTCTGGGAGGGCTACCTCGCGTGGCTCTCCCACCTCGCCGGCCTCGACACCGCCGTTCCGCGCGCACGGGCGCTCGCCGCCACCCGTCCCACCGCGGCCCTCGCCTGGAAGCTGGCGCTCGAGGTCCTCCGCGCGCAAGGGCATCACGACGAGGTGGAGGTGCTGGCCCGCGCCGCCCGCGCCGAGCCCGTCCTCTCCGCGATCGCGTGTGAGCTGCTCGACGATCCGGTGCCGACGCCGCTCAGGATGGTGGTCAGTGGGCGGCTGACGCCGCGATGGCCGCGCACGGCGCGGCGGGCACGGGCCCGGTAGCCGGGCTCAGACCGACAACGTCGTGGCCCCCGCGCGCTCCAGCAGCGCGCGGTACCACGCCACGACCCGCTCCGTCCGATCCCCGAGCGCGGCGCTCCCCCACACGATCGAGAGGGTGCGCCGCGTGTCGGGGGTGGTCTTCGTTCGCTGGGCGTCCTTGACCGCGTTGGCGCACGGGCCCTCGCGGTCGAACAGGCAGAGGAGGCCGCCGATGTCGATGGCCTGCCCCGAGGCGTTGAACACGTAATTGGCGCCGGGGGGCGCGATGCCGACGCGGAGGGGCGGGCCGCTGTCGAGGGGCACGGTGCGGTCGAGGTCGACCACGCTGATGGGGAGCCCGCTGTGGAGGGAGGCGGCGTTGCACGCGTCGACCACCACGTTGATGGGGCCGAGAAAGCCCTCGGCGGCGGCCTTGAGCAGGTACTCGCTCGCGGGCTTGCTGCGGCCGGTCGGCTTGAAGCCGCCGTGGCGCAACAGATCGCGGATGGCGGCGCGCGTCGCGTCGTCGCTCGCCATCGGGGCGGGCGCGTCGGGATGAAGGAGCGCCAGGATCTCGGCCGAGGTCGGCACCTCTCCGATGGGCGCCGGGAGCGTGGTCGTGAAGGCGCCGAGCGCGAGGAGGGGATGGGGGTCGAGCGCGAGCATTGGGTCCCCACGTATCCTCCAGGGTTCGGCGGGCCTCTCCGTTTCTCGTTAGCCGCAACAGCCATGGACTGGCTCACACCCACCGCCACCCGGATCCGTCGCGAGGGCGCCGCCGTGGTCCGCGCGCCGGCGGGCCCGCTCGAGCCCCTCGTCGAGGCCGCGCTGCGCCACGGTGGGGGCCTGGTCGTGCTCGGCGTCTTCGGGTCGGGAAAGACCGAGCTCGCGCGCCGGGTCGGCGGGCGGCTGTCGGTGCCGGTCATCCCCCTGCGGGTCGTCGCCCGCGCGAAGGACCGCGCCGCCACGCTCGCGGCGCTGCTGAACGGCTCCGAGGCCGCCATCCTCGACGGGCTCGACGAGATCGGGCGCCCCGACCACTGCGGCGCCGCCGAGCTCTTCGCGTGGCTGATCGCGCGGGTGCCGCGCTGGGTCGTGACGAGCCGGCCGGGCCACTTCCGGACGGATCTGGCCGATCCGGATCCCGGCCAGGTCGACGCCCTCCACCTCCCGATGGTCGAGTTCGCGCCCTACCCCCTGCCGCCCGACGCGCCGGTGTTCTGCGGCGACAACGCGGTGCTCCTCTCGCTCTGGCTGCGCGGCGCGCGGGGAGACACCCCGGCCGCGCTCGTCGAGGACCACCTCGCCCCCACCCGCGCGATCGATGCCCTCGAGGACCTCGCCTGGCACTCGCTCGTCGGCCTCGACCCCTCCCACGAAGGCGGCTCCTTCGTCGCCGGGGAGCTCGCGGGCCTCCCGGCCTGGCTCTTCGTCGAGGACCTCGACGGGCGCTTCCGGTTCGGGCACCGGTCCCTCTACGACGCCCTCGTGGCGCGTCGCCTCGCGCGTCGCCTCGTCGCGGGGCAGGGCGGCGGCCCGGACGATCTGACGGGCCTCGTCCTCTCGGGCGCCATGCGCGCCTTCCTCGCCGGCGCGTTCGGGGGCTGGGAGCACGACGCGGACTGGGTCTCCGTGCCGCGGGGCAACTTCGTGAGCGGCGGCGCCCGCAGCGCGGACGAGCGCCCGCTCGTCGTCAAGCACCTCGCCCGGGGCGTTCTGGTGGCGCGCCGCCCGGTCACCAACGCCGCCTTCCAGGCCTTCCTCGACGCGACGGGCCCCCGTCCCCCCTGGGTCGGGCGGCTCTCCCATTGGCGCCTCGGCCGTTGCCCCGACGCGCTCGCGGACCACCCGGTCATGATGCTGCGTCCCGACGACTGCGACGCGTTCGCCGCGTGGGCGGCCTCGACCGGGGGCGCCGGTGCGCGGCTGCCGACGGCGGACGAATGGGAGAAGGCGGTGCGCGGCTGGGACGGCCGGCACTTTCCATGGGGCGATCGGTTCGACCCGACGCGCGCCAACACCGCGGAGTGCGGTCGCGACGCCACGGCGCCGGTGACCACCTACCCGCAAGGCAGCGGCCTGTACGGCGCGATCGGCGATGCGTTCGAGTGCACGTCGAGCCGCTACCGTGACCGGCCCGATCGGGGCCGCGTCGTCCTGGGGGGCAGCTACGCCCACACCGCGCTGCGGGCCTCGCTCCGGCTCTCCCACACGCTCTCGGGGCGTCTGAAGATCGGGCTCCGGCTCGCGAGGGATTCATGATCGAGTCGCCGAGAACCGCGCGCGAGGCGCTCTACACCCTCCGCGGCCTGACGTTCGCCGCGCTCGAATGGGGGCCGCCCGTCTCTCCCGCGGCGGGCGGCGCGCCTCCCACGCTCCTGCTCCACGGCTTTCTCGATCACGCCGGGAGCTGGGCGCGCGTGGCCGAGCAGCTCGACGGGCCGGTCGTCGCGCTCGACCTGCGTGGACACGGCCGCTCCGCGTGGGTGGGGCCGGGCGAGAGCTACCACTTCCCGGAGTACCTCGCCGACGTGGACGCCCTGGTGGCCGCGCTCGGCGGGCGCGTGCGGCTGGTCGGGCACTCCATGGGGGGCAGCATCGCGTCGATGTACGCGGGGGCGCGTCCGGAGGCGGTGGAGCGGCTCGCCATCGTCGACGGCATGGGCATTCCGGACGGCGGGGCCGCCGCGCGCGACCGGATGGTCCAGTTCCTCGACGGCATCGCCCGGGTGCGGGCCCCCCGCCCGTACCCGACGCTCGCCGCGGCCGCCGCGCGCCTCGTCTCGACCTGGTCCGGCCTCGATCCCGCCTGGGCCCTCGAGCTCGCCGAGCGAGGCACCCGCCCGGTCGACGAGGGCTTCGTGTGGCGCTACGACCCCCGGCACCTCGTTCGGGCGGCTGTCCCGTATCGTCAGGATCAGCACCTGCGTTTTTTGGCCGCGATCCGCTGTCCGGTGCTGTCCGTGCATCCGGAACACTCGCTGTTCGCCGTGGCGGACGTGGCGGCGCTCGAGGCGGCCATCCCCGACCTCGTCGTGAAGGAAGTGCTGGGCGCGGGCCACATGACGCAGCTCGACGCGCCGCGGGCGCTCGCCGCGCACTTGACGGCCTTCCTGCGCTGAACGCGCTCCGTACGCACCGCGCGCGGCACAATGGCCCGCGTCCGCGGCCGCGAACGGAGGCAGAATGCCCCAGGCCTCGGCGGACCCTCGCCTTGACACGACCCCTCGGGTCGCGCATATACCGTGCCGCTCGGAGACCGTATGGCCATTCGCAGGCACGTTGTTATCACAGGTGGGGGGCGCGGCATCGGCGCCGAGATCGCGCGGCGTTTCGCCGCCTTGGGTGACCGCATCACCGTCCTGTCGCGCACCCGCGACGAGGTCGAGAAGATCGCGGACGAGGTCGGCGGCTACGGCATCCGTTGCGACGTGGGGGAGCCCGCCAGTGTCGAGGCCGCCTTCATGGCAGCCGGCCCGGTCGACATCCTCATCAACAACGCCGGCGTGGCGCGCTCGTCGCCCGTCCTCAAGACGGACGTGCGCGTGTGGGAGGAGCACCTCAAGGTGAACCTCACCGGCTCGTTCCTCTGCTCGCTCAAGGTGCTCCCGAGCATGGCGAGCCGCGGCAAGGGCCGCATCATCAACATCTCGAGCGTCGCCGGCCTCAAGGGGTATCCGTACCTCGCGGCGTACTGCGCCTCGAAGCACGGCCTCATCGGGCTCACCCGCGCGCTCGCCGCCGAGTACGCCGACAAGGGCGTCACGGTGAACTCGATCTGCCCCGGGTACGTCGATTCCCCGCTGCTCACCGGCGCGATCCAGAACATCGTCGAGAAGACCGGCCGCACGGTCGACGAGGTCCGGTCGGAGCTCGAAGCCCAGAACCCGCAGCGCCGCTTCCTCGAGGCCTCCGAGGTCGCGTCGATGGCGGTGTTCCTCGCCTCGGATGACGCGCGTGGCGTCAACGGCCAGGCGATCCCCATCTGCGGCGGCGCGCTGAACGTCTGATGGACGGCCCGGTCGAACCACCGGGCTGGGCCCGGCCCCGGGGCTACAGCAACGGCTACCGGCTGGGAAACCAGCTGTTCGTGGCCGGGCAGATCGCGTGGGACGCGGAGCAGCGGCTGGTCGGCGTGGGTGACTTCGGCGCCCAGTTCGATCGCGCGCTGGCGAACGTCCGCGCGGTCCTCGACGCGGCGGGCGTCTGGCCCGAGCGTGTCGGCCGGGTGACCATCTACGTGACCGACAAGCGCGCCTACCTCGCGGCGCTCCCAGCCGTGGGGGCGGCGTGGCGCGCCCATTTCGGGCGGCACTATCCGGCGATGGCGCTGGTGCAGGTCGCGGATCTGCTGGAGGAGGGCGCGATGGTGGAGATCGAGGCGACGGCGGTGTGCCGTGACTGAAGCTCCCCCGGCATCCCCGGCCCTGCCGTTCAAGGTCGAGCTCGCGGACGGCGTGGCCGTCGTGACGCTGGACCGTCCCGAGCGCCTCAACGCCCTGACCTTCGCCGTCTACGAGGCGCTCGCCGCCTGGTTCCGCGCGCCGCCCGAGGGCACGCGCGCCGTGGTCATCACCGGCGCGGGCAAGGGCTTCTGCTCCGGTGGGGACGTCGACGACATCATCGCGCGGCTGTTCGAGCTCGACGCGGCGGGGCTGCTCGCGTTCACCCGCAAGACCGGTGAGCTCGTGCGGGCCATGCGCGCGTGCCCCGCGCCCATCCTCGCGGCCATCAACGGCGTGGCGGCCGGTGCCGGCGCCATCATCGCGATGGCGAGCGACCTGCGCATCGGCAGCACCGGCGCGCGCGTGTCGTTCCTGTTCAACAAGGTCGGCCTCTCCGGCGCGGACATGGGCGCCTGTCACCTGCTCCCGCGGATCGTGGGGCACGGGCGCGCCGCCGAGCTGCTCTACCTGGGGGACGTGATCGGCGCCGACGAGGCGTGGCGCATCGGATTTCTCAACCGGGTGGTCGCCCCCGAGGCGCTCCTGGCCGAGGCGATGGCGATGGCGCGGCGCATCGCCGACGGTCCGACGTTCGCGAACGGCATCACCAAGACCCAGCTCGACCGCGAGATGGACGTCTCGCTCGACGCCGCCATCGAGATGGAGGCGCAGGCGCAGGCGATCTGCATGCTCCACCCGGACTTCCGGGAGGCGCACGTCGCCTGGAAAGAAAAGCGCCGCCCTCGGTATCAGTGAACGGTCCACCAAGGGGGAAGGGGATGACGCGCTCTGTTTTTGCCTCGGTCCTCCTCGCCGCCGCGGCGTGCAGCCGCCCCGAGCAGCCCGCACCCCCGCCGCTTCCGCCAGCGCCCACGCTCGCGTGGATCGGGGACGTGAAGCCCTGGTACTGCGGCACCGAGCCGCTCCCCGCGAAGGTCCGTGCGGACGGCGTGGCGACGCCCCAGGTGCGGGACGTGGCGCTGAAGATCATGCCCGGCGCCGAGTCCTTCACCGTCATCTACGCGGCCGCCAACGGGCCCGACAAGGCGGTCGGCACGATGACGCGGTTCGCCGTCGGCGCCGAGCGCACGGCGACCCTGCGGTGGGAGAACGACCAGAAGCAGAAGGGGGACGCCGTGCTCGCCTTCTCGCCCGACTACTCGAGCGTCACCGTGACCTGGACCGCCGCGGTCACCCCGCCCGGCACCTCGCCCGTCCCGCTGGCGCCGGCCCCCCTGGCCGCCACGTCCGGCGCCTCCGGTTGCGTCGCCGGGCCGATGATCCGGTGAGCGCGATCCAGTAAACGGGTAGACTTGCGGCCCATGCTGACCGACCGCTACCCCTACTTTTTCGGCCCTGCCCACGCCGCGCGCGAAGCCACCGCCGCGGCCTTCCGCGCCACCGGCACCATCCACGAGCGCGTGGCCGGCCTCGCTGGCGCCGGCCTCCTCGAGCCCACCGACGTGCGCGGCCTCGCCGTCACCCGCTGGCACCTCGCGCACGCCGACGCCCTGACGGACCTCGCGTTCATCGTCCAGGAGCTCGGCACCTTCCCGCTGGTCACCGCCGGGGGCTTCGCCGACGTCGTCACGGACGCGCGGGCCGGCCGCTCCGTCGTCGCCTTCGGGCTCACCGAGCCGGACGCCGGGAGCGACGTACGCGCGCTCGCGACGCAGGCCGTGAGGCATGGCGACGGCTACCGCCTGACCGGCGTCAAGCACTTCATCTCCAACGCGCCCGACGCCGACCGCGCGACGGTGTTCGCCCGGTTGGACACGGGCTCGCCGCAGGAGACGATTGCCTGCTTCCTCGTCGAGGGCCCGGCGGCTACGCCGCAGCGGGTCGCCGGGCACTCCATCGGCCGCTTCGATTTTCTGGACACGCCCGCGCGGCTCGTCTCCCTGAAGGGCCTCGGCCTCGCGTTCGCCACGCTCGAACGGTGCCGTCCGACCGTGGGCCTCGCGGCCATGGGGATGGCGCAGCGCGCTTTTGACGAGACCGTGCGCCACGTGAACACGCGTCGCCAGTTCGGGGCGCCCCTCGCGGCCATGCCGGTCGTGCAGTCGCGCGTGGCGGACATGGCGCTGGAGCTCGAAGCGGGCACGCTCACCGCGTTGCATGCCTGCTGGCGCCGGGACACCGCCGGCCTCGGCGAGCGCACGGGCTACGAGAGCGCCATCGGCAAGGTGACGGCCACGGAGGCCGCGCAGCGCATCATCGACACGGCCGTGCAGCTCCACGGCGGCCTGGGAGTAGAGGAGGACAGCGTGGTCCAGAAGCTCTACCGCGACATCCGCCCGCTCCGCATCTACGAGGGCGCCACCGACGTGCTCAAGACCGTCATCGCCGGGCGATGGCTGGAGGGATCGTGACCCCCGTTTCCCACTCCGCCTCTGGCGGGAACCTCGCCGCCTATTTCCTCGATCACAACCTGCCGACCCGTCGTGACAAGGTGGCGCTCCGCTACCGCGACGAGGCCTGGACCTTCGGCGAGATGGCGGAGGGGAGCTGTCGCTACGGCACGCACCTGCGCGCGCTCGGCGTCCGCGAAGAGGACCGCGTCCTCTTGGCGCTGGAGGACACGCCCGACTTCGTGATGGCGTGGTTCGGCGTGGTGCGCATCGGCGCGGTGGTCGCGATGATGAACCCCGGCGTGCCCGAGAAGGACTGGTCGTACTACCTGCGCTACACGCGGGCGCGCGTGCTCGTCACCACGTCCGCGTTCGCCGACGCCAACGCCGCCGCGATCGAGGAGGCGCTCGGCCGCCAGCTCTCGGCGGTGATCCGGGTGGACGCCGATCGGGAGGCGCTCCGCGCCCGCTCCGCCGAGTGCCCCTACGGCGACACCGGGCCCGACGATCCGGCGGTGTGGCTGTTCTCGTCGGGCTCCACCGGCGCGCCCAAGGCCTGCGTGCACGCCGCGGGTGACTTCATCTTCAACACCGAGAGGTACGCGAAGCAGGTGCTCGGCATCCGCGAGGACGACGTGACGCTCGGCGTCCCCAAGCTGTTCTTCGGCTACGCGACGGGCACGAACCTGATGTTCCCATGGGCCGTGGGCGCGACCACGTGCCTGTACTCGGAGCGCGCGACGGTCGAGGAGGTGATCGCCAACATCGAGCGCTACCACCCCACGATCGTCACCAACGTCCCCACCATGATCCACCGGATGTTGGAGCACCCGCGCTGCGACACGATGGATCTCTCCTCGATCCGCCTCGTGCTCTCCGCGGGAGAGGCGCTCCCGGCCGAGCTGTACACGCGCTGGATGCGACGCACGGGCGTCGAGATCCTCGACGGGATCGGCTCCGCGGAGCTGTTCCACATCTACATCACGAACTACCCGGGGGACGTTCGCGTCGGCACGCTCGGGAAGCTCGTGCCCGGGTACGAGGCGAAGATCGTCGGGGACGACGAGCGCGCGGTGCCCGTGGGCGAGATCGGGACCCTGTGGGTGAAGGGGGCGTCGAACGCCATCTGCTACCACCAGGACCGCGCGAAGAGCCGCGAGACCTACCGGGGGGAGTGGACCACCACCGGCGACCAATTCTGCCAGGACGCGGAGGGGTACTTCGTGTACTGCGGCCGTGCCGACGATCTGCTCAAGGTCGGCGGGGTGTTCGTCTCCCCCGTCGAGGTGGAGAACTGCCTCCTCACGCACCCGTCCGTCCGCGAGTGCGCGATCGTCGGTGTGGAGCGCGAGGGGCTCACGACGACCGTGGCCTTCGTGGTCGCGACCGGGGAAGGGGACGAAGCCCTCGGCCGCGCGCTGCAGGAGCACGTGAAGTCCCGCCTCGCGCCCCACAAGTACCCGCGATCGGTGCGGTTCCTGGACGTGCTGCCGCGGAACGATCGGGGCAAGGTCGCGCGCGCCGAGCTGAAGCGGCTCTGCGGATGAGGCTCGCCGAACGGCACTCTCCCCTCGCCGGGCTCGCGGGCGCCTGGGCGCTGCTCCCGCTCGGCTCGTGCGAGGCCCACGGGCCCCACCTCCCGCTGGACACCGATGTCCGCATCTCCGAGGAGATGGCCCTGCGGGCCGCACGGCGGCTCACGAACCGGGGCATCCCCGCCGTCGTGCTGCCGACCGTGCCATACGGCGTCACGACGAGCGCCGGCCCGTTTCCGGGCACCCTCACCATCCCGGAGAGCGTCGTCACCGCCTTGATCACCGAGATCCTCGTCTCCGCGGCCGCGCAGGGCGCCGTGGGCCTGGTCCTCGTGAACTCCCACTTCGAGCCCGCGCACATCGACGCGCTCTTCAAGGCCGCCGACGCCGCGCGCGCCCGCACCGGCCTCCCCGTGGTCTACCCCAACCTCGCGTCCCGTCGATACGCCGCCCGGCTCGGACCGGAGTTCGAGTCCGGCGCCTGTCACGCCGGCTCGTTCGAGACCTCCCTCGTGCTGGCGGTGCGGCCCGACCTGGTCTCCGACGCGCGGAGCGGCCTCCCCGAGGTCGCGATCGATCTCGCCGCCGCGCTGCGCGCCGGGGCCAAGGACTTCAAGGAGATGGGCGCCACGGAGGGCTACTTCGGGCAGCCCCACGCGGGCTCGGCGGAGGAGGGGGACACGCTGTTCGAGGAGATGGCGCTCATCCTCGAAGAGGCGGTGCTCTCTGGCGTTTCAGGGGCGCGCACGACGAACGCGGGCGTGTAAGGAACCTCTTCCTCCACCCGTTGTCCCACCCAACACTCGGAGCCTCCCATGTCCGCCCTTCCTCGTCTCGGCGCCCTCGGCGCCCTCGCGGCGCTCGTGTTCTCGCCCTCGGCACGCGCGGGGGCTCCCCCGGCCCCCGCCGCGAAGGTGCCGGTCGAGATGTCGTTCGTGACGGAGCGCGGCGCGGAGGGCCTCGTGGTGCGGATGTACGCGCACAACACCAGCAAGTCCGTCGTGAAGATCGACGACAACCCCTCTCTGCGGAGCGCTGGCGTCCGCGCGGCCGACGGCACGCTCACCGAGCTCGACATCCTCCCGACGATGGAGATGATGAGCCGCTCAGGCCCGCGACGCGTCTGGATGCCGGTCCAGCCGGGCGAGACGCTGCTCGTGGGCTCGGCCACGTTGATGATGGACAAGGACGCGAAGCTGCCCGTGGGCGGGCTCGAGCTCTCCGTGAGCGTGATGACCCCCGAGGCGTCGAGCGTCGTCCAGCAGACGGTCGTGTTGGGCGAGCCCGGCGTGTGAGCGCGCTCGAGGCCTGGCTCGGCGGCCTGCGCGACTGGGTGGACGCCGATGGGCGGCCGCTGGGGGAGCGCGCGTCGCCGCTGTACCCGCCGGATACGCGTCGCGTCGCGTGCCCCTACGCCGGTAGCCGCGAGGGCCGGCCGATGAACGTGACGTCGCTCGCGCAGGTGCGCCCCCACCGGGAACGAAACCTCGCGACGCTCGCGGCGGCGTGCGGGCCCTCGCCCACGGTCGCCCGCCTCCTCCAGGGCTGCTCGGCGCTCGTGGCCCTGCCGGTGGCGAGCCGACTCGCGTCGCCGGACGCCCCGATCCCGGTCGAGGTCGCCGCCCTCTACAAGACCACCATCGGCTTTCACCAGCTCCTCGTCTCGCTCCTCCTCGACACCGAGGCGCTCGCAGGGACGCCCGCCGCCGAACTCGACGGCGCCGAGGCGCTGCTCGCCGCGCTGGAGGCCGGCGGCTGGTTGGTCGGGCAGGTCGAGGTCTGCGCCGGCGCGCCAGCGGACATCGCCGCCACCTGGGATGTGCTGACGGGCCGCCGTCCCGCCCCCGCCGTGGAGCCGTACCCGACCGGGCTCGGGCCCTGGGCCACGGAGGCGACCGGCCTCGGCGTCGCGCTGGTGCTCGCCACGGCCGACCTCCTCACGCGGGGCAACCGCGAGGGCCTCGATGGCTTCGGCGCCCCGGAGCCTCCCGTCGCGGAGTGGCCGCTGGGCGCGAGGTTGTGGCGCCAGCGCCCCACGCCGTGGCTGGTCGCGGCGACAGCGCGCGCGGATCGCACCGCAGCATTGGCGCCGAGGCTGTTCGAGGTGTGCCCAGCCTCCGTCACGCGGTTCGTGGAGGAGGCGCCGCGGGTGCGGGACCATCGGGAGCTGGAGGTGCTCTTCCGAAGCGTGGCGGAGGGGGTGTCGGGGCGATAGACGCCGCCGTGCCCTCGCCCTTCGCCCGTCTCCGACTGACTTTTCCCGATCCCGCGCTCGAGCGGGACTGGTGGATCTGGTTCGCCGCCGAGCGCGCCCGGGTGATGCGCAGCGGCGCGGTCGTCCTGCTCGGCGCGATGGTCCTGTTCATCCCCTTCGACCGGGAGATGTACCCGGAGACCTCGGGCAAGCTCCTCGTCATCCGGCTGTTCACCCTCGCGTTGATGCTGCTCGCGGTCCCCTCCCTGTTCGGGCCCCGCTCCAAGGAGCTGCTCGCCGACCACGGCCAGGAGCTGATCCTCTACGTCTGCCTCGTGACGTTGACCGGCCTCGCCGCGATCGGGTGGGTGGTCGCCCCCGTCGTGACCGACGAGCGCGCGTACGCGCCGCTGATGGCGCTGTGCCTCACCGTCGCCGGGCTCTACAGCGGGACCGGGCTCCGGTTCCGCTACGCGGCGCCGCTCTCCCTGTTCGTGACTGCCCTGTTCGCGCTGGTGGTGGAGCTGCGCGCGCACCCGCCCCCCGGCTACGGCCTCGCCGTCCTCACCTTCGGCGTGGGGGTCAACGTGCTCGGGCTCGTGGTCTCCTGGTCGATGGAGCACCACGGCCGCCGCGCGTTCCAGCGCGCCCGGGAGCTCGACCACGAGCGGCGGCGCTCCCAGGCCCTCCTCCTCAACGTCATGCCGCGCGCCTACGCGGAGCGGCTCGCGGCCGGCGGCGGCGCGTGTGTCGACCGCCTCCCCGACGCCACCGTGCTCTTCGCGACGGTCGTCGGCTTCGACGAGGCCACCGCGGACCACCCGCCGATCCAGATCGTCGTGTTGCTCGATCGACTCGTCGCGACGTTCGACGCGCTCGCCACCGTCGAGGGAGTCGAGCGCATCAAGACCATCGGCGCGACGTACATGGCCGCGGCCGGCGTCACCGGCGCGCGGGCGGACCACGCCGAGGCGGCCACCCGGCTGGCGCTCGCCCTGCGCGACGCCACGCGCAACGCCGCACGGCGCGAGGGCCTGCAGCTCCAGCTGCGGGTCGGCGTCTGCTCCGGCCCCCTCGTGGCCGGGGTCATCGGCCGCACCCGCTTCGCGTTCGACTGTTGGGGGGACACCGCCAACGTGGCCGCGCGGCTCGACGGGTCCGGGGAGCCGGACCGCGTGCAGGTGAGCGCGTCCACGGCCGCGAAGCTGGGCGCGGCCTACGTCATCGAGCCGCGCGGCGCCGTGCTCCTCAAGGGGAAGGGCGCGGTGGAGACGTTCTGGGTGGAGCGCGCGGAGCCCGCCGGGGAGGCCGCGTGACCGGCCCACTCCCCGACCGCGAGAGCGAACGCCTGGACTCCCGCTTCGAGGTGCACCCGCTCTGGCTCACCTTCGCCGACGTCGAGGCGGAGCGCGCGCGATGGGCCGACTTCGCGGTGGAGATCCTGAATTACACGCGGGTGGGCGTCCTCTTGCTCCTCGTCGTGTTTTCGGCCTTCGCCCTCAACGACTTCATGGTCTTCCCCGAGCAGCTCCCCCGCCTCCTCACGATCCGCTTCGGCGTGGTCGTCCCCTGCCTCGCGGCCGCGTTGGGGCTCGCGCTGTCGCCCGCGGCGTTTCCGTTCCTCCGCCGGTACATCCAGGAGTATCTGCTGGTGCTGGCGATCGTCGTGTGTGGGGGCATGATCGGGATGGGGTGGGTGATGGCCCCCGTCGCCACGCCGGAGCGCGTCTGGGTGGCCGGCCTCGGGTGCCTCGTCTGCCTGATGGGCGTGTACGGGTTCTCGCGGCTGCGTTTCGGGTACGCGGTGGGGGTCGGTCTCACCACGACGTTCCTCGCCGTCGGGCTGCTCTCGCGGGCGCCCCACAGCCCCGGCATCGGCGCCGCGCTCGCGACGTTCGGCCTCGTGATGAACCTCGCCGGCGGGTGGACCACGCGCACCCTCGAGCTGCTCGGTCGGCGGGAGTTCGCGCAGCGGCTGCTCCTGGCCGAGGCGCGCGCGCGCTCCGAGGTGCTCCTGCGGAACGCGCTGCCGGCCGAGGTCGCGCGACGGCTCCGGGACGCCGGAGGCGAGCGCGTCGTCATCGCCGACCGGTACGACGCGGTGACCGTGGTGCTCGCGGACATCGTCGATTTCACGCCGCTGTGCGAGAGGCTCCCGGGAGAGGCGATCGCCGCGCTGCTCGACAGCCTCTACAGCCGCTTCGACACCCTCTGCGAGGCCCATGGCGTCGAGAAGATCAAGACGCTCGGAGACGCGTGGCTCGCCGCGTCCGGGGTGCCACGCGCCCGGCCGGACCACGCCGAGGCGGCGGCGAGGCTCGCCCTCGAGATGCGCGCCGCCGCCGAGCAGATCGGGCCGGCGCTCCGGATCGGGATCCACACCGGTCCCGCGGTCGCCGGCGTGATCGGGCGCACCCGGTTCGCCTACGATCTGTGGGGGGACGCCGTTTCGGGCGCCGCGGCGATGGAGCGCGGCAGCCGGCCGGGTGGCATCCGCGTGAGCCCGGCCACCGCCGCGCGCCTCGCCGATTCGTTCGTCCTCGTCGACGACGGGACCGGCGTTTGGTTGATGGGGGAGCGTGGGGAGGCGGAGCTGCGCGCTTCGTGATCGCGTGGGCCGTCCACATCACGTCACGAGGGGCCCCCGGCGGGTTGCCCCACCCCCGAGGGGACGCTAAGCCGCGCGCGCTCTCGGGGTAAGCATGGGTGGCATCCTCCTCTTGGAAGACGGACGCTCCTTCCGGGGCGAAGCGTTCGGCGCTCCCGCCACGAAGGTCGGCGAGATCGTATTCAACACCGCGATGACCGGGTACCAGGAGATCCTGACCGATCCGTCGTACCGCGAACAGATCGTCGTGATGACGACCGCACATGTCGGGAACTATGGGGTGAACGCCGAGGACGTGGAGTCGGACGCCGTGCAGGCCTCCGGCTTCGTCGCGAGGCACTTCTCGCCCATCGCGTCGAACCACCGCAGCACCGGCACCCTGGCCGACTACCTGGCCGCCGCCGGGGTGCCCGGCGTCCACGGGATCGACACGCGCGCGCTCGTGCGCCACATCCGCGACAAGGGGGCGATGCGCGCGGTGATCTCGACCGAGGGGTTGGACGAGGCCGCGCTCCGCGCCCGCGTCGAGGCCTGGCCCGGCATGGTCGGGCGGGACCTCGTGAGCGAGGTGTCGACGCCCGTGCGGTACACCTTCGCGGAGGGGCCGGACGGGGCGCCGCGCATCCACACGCTCGATGGGGGAGTGAAGAAGAACCTCCTCCGCCTGTTCGCGCAGGCCGGTTGTCACGTCGAGGTGTTCCCCTCGAACACCCCCGCCGAGGCGCTCGCGGACGGCGCGACCGCCGTGTTCCTCTCGAACGGGCCGGGCGATCCCGCCGCCCTCCCGGGCATGGTGCGCGAGGTCAAGAAGCTCATCGGCAAGACGCCGCTGCTCGGGGTCTGCCTCGGCCACCAGCTCCTCGGGCTGGCGCTCGGCGCCGACACCTTCAAGCTCCGCTTCGGCCACCGCGGCGGCAACCACCCGGTGCGCGACAACGAGACCGGACGCGTCGAGATCACGAGCCAGAACCACGGCTTCTGCGTCGATCCCGTGGGAGTGGAGCGCGCCGGTGCGCGGATCACGCACGTGAACCTGAACGACCACACGCTCGAGGGGTTCATGCACGCGGATCTCGGCGTCATCGCCGTGCAGTTCCACCCGGAGGCCGCGCCCGGACCGAACGACTCCGCGCACCTCCTCCTCGATCGGTTCCTGCGCTTCGCCGGCGTCGCCCGGAAGGACTCCTAAATGCCGCGTCGCACCGATCTCCACAGCATCCTCGTCATCGGCTCGGGCCCGATCGTGATCGGCCAGGCGTGCGAGTTCGACTACTCCGGCACCCAGGCCTGCAAGGCGCTCAAGGCGCTCGGCTATCGGGTGATCCTGATCAATTCGAACCCCGCCACCATCATGACCGACCCGGACGTGGCGGACGCGACGTACATCGAGCCGCTCACGGCCGACTTCGCGGAGCAGATCATCGCGCGCGAGCGCCCGGACGCCATCTTGCCGACCGTCGGCGGGCAGACCGGCCTGAACCTCGCGCTTGCCCTGCACGAGCGCGGCACGCTCCTGAAGTACGGCGTCGAGCTCATCGGCGCGAAGCCCGAGGCCATCGCGCTCGCGGAGGATCGCGAGCTCTTCAAGGCGGCGATGGAGGAGATCGGAGCGGGCGTGCCGAAGGCCGGCGTCGCGCGCACGATCGCCGAGGCCGAGGCCATCGTCGCGGACATCGGGCTCCCGGCGGTCATCCGCCCCTCGTTCACGCTCGGCGGCTCCGGCGGCGGCATCGCCTACAACCTCGACGAGCTGCGGGACATCGTGGGCCAGGGCCTCGATCTGTCGCCCACCCGCCAGGTGCTGGTCGAGGAGAGCGTGATCGGCTGGAAGGAGTTCGAGCTCGAGGTCATGCGGGACCTCGCCGACAACGTCATCATCGTGTGCTCGATCGAGAACGTCGATCCCATGGGCGTGCACACGGGGGACTCGGTCACCGTCGCCCCCGCGCAGACGCTCTCCGATCGCGAGTACCAGGCCCTGCGGGACCTCTCGCTCCGCATCATCCGCCGCATCGGCGTCGAGACCGGCGGGTCCAACATCCAGTTCGCCATCTCGCCCACCACCGGCGAGATCCGCGTCATCGAGATGAACCCGCGCGTGTCGCGCTCGTCCGCGCTCGCGTCGAAGGCCACCGGCTTCCCCATCGCGAAGATCGCGGCCCAGCTCGCCGTCGGCCTCACGCTCGACGAGATCAGCAACGACATCACCCGGGTCACCCCCGCGTGCTTCGAGCCGGCGATCGACTACGTCATCGTCAAGATCCCGCGCTGGAACTTCGAGAAGTTCCCCGGCGCAGGCCGCGGGCTCGGCACCCAGATGAAGAGCGTGGGCGAGGTCATGGGCATCGGCCGCACGTTCGACGAGGCGCTCGGAAAGGCGATCGCCTCGCTCGAAGGCGGCTACCCCGACGTGACCAACCTCTCGGACGACAGGCTCCGCGAGCGCATCGCGCTCCCGACGCCCGACCGGCTCGCCGCCCTGCTCGAGGCCCTCCGGCGCGGGTTCACCCCCGAGTCCATCCACGACGCCTCCCGCATCGACCCCTGGTTCCTCGCGCGCATGGCGGCGCTCGTCGGCTCCCAGCGCCGCTTCGAGGGGCGCCCGCTCTCGGTGCTCACGGCCGAGGAGCTCCGCTCCGCCAAGCGCGCCGGCGTGACCGACGCAGCGCTCGCCCGGCTCACCGGTGCCTCGGAGGACAAGGTCACCGCGCGTCGGGAGGCGCTCGGCGTTCACCCCGTCTACAAGCGGGTGGACACCTGCGCCGCGGAGTTCGAGAGCCACACGCCCTACCTGTACTCGTCCTACGAGGACGAGGACGAGGCGGGCGATCTGGAGAAGGCGCGCGTGGTCGTGCTCGGCAACGGGCCGAACCGCATCGGCCAGGGCCTCGAATTCGATTATTGCTGCTGCCACGCCGCGTATGCCGTCCGCGAGATGGGGTACGCCGCGGTGATGGTCAACTGCAACCCGGAGACCGTGTCGACCGACTACGACACCTCCGACAAGCTCTACTTCGAGCCGGTCACCGCCGAGCACGTGCGCGGCGTGGTGCGGCGCGAGCAGCCCCTCGGCGTCGTGTTGCAGTTCGGCGGGCAGACCCCCCTCAAGCTCTCCCACCGCGTCGGAACCGTGCTCGGCACGCAGCCCGACGCCATCGACGTGTGCGAGGACCGCAAGCGCTTCTCCGCGCTGATGAACCGGCTCGGGATCCGCCAGCCCGACGGCGAGATGGTGGCCGACCGCGAGGGCAGCTGGGCCGCCGCCGCGCGCCTCGGGTACCCGCTGCTCGTGCGGCCCTCCTACGTGCTCGGCGGCCGCGCCATGAAGCTCTGCTTCGACGACGCGGACTTCCACGCCGCGGTCGACGAGGCGATCCGTGTCAGCGAGGACCACCCCCTCCTCATCGACCGCTTCCTCGAGGGCGCCGTCGAGTACGACGTGGACGCGCTGTGCGACGGCACGGACGTGCACGTGGTCGGCATCATGGAGCACATCGAGGAGGCCGGCGTCCACTCCGGTGACTCGACCACGATCTTCCCGGCGATCCAGCTCTCCCCCGAGAACCGTCGCGAGATGGAGGACATCGTCCGTCGCATCGCGCTCGACGTAGGCGTGCTCGGCCTCGTGAACGTGCAGTTCGCCGTCCAGAACGGCGTCGTCTACGTGATCGAGGTGAATCCGCGCGCCTCGCGCACGGTTCCGTACCTCGCCAAGGCCACGGGCATCCCGGTCGCGCGCTACGCCACGCGCCTGCTCCTCGGCCAGAAGATCGCCGACCTCGGAGATCTCCGCCCCTGGGGCCGCGGCATGTACTTCGTCAAGGCGCCGGTCTTCCCCTGGCGTCGGTTCGCCGGCGTCGACACCATCCTCGGCCCGGAGATGCGGTCGACGGGCGAGGTCATGGGCGCGGGCTGGAGCTTCGGCGAGGCGTACGCCAAGGCGCTCATCGCGAGCGGCATGACGCTCCCGACGGAGGGCGGCGTCTTCATGTCCTTCCGCGACGGCGACAAGCACGAGGCCGGCCCCATCGCGGGCGCGCTCCGCCAGATGGGCTTCCGCCTGTACGCGACCGGCGGCACCGCCCGCGCGCTGACGGAGGCCGGGGTCGAGGTGGAGCGGGTCTACAAGGTGCGCGAGGGGCGGCCCGACGTGGTGGACCTCATCAAGAACGGTCAGATCCAGCTGGTGATCAACACGCCGCTCGGCAAGAAGGCCCAATACGACGAGGCCGCCATGCGCCTCGCGGGCCTGCGGTTCGGCGTGCCGTGTGTCACCAATCTCCAGGCGGCGCGGGTGTTGCCGGCGGCCATCCGGAGCCTGCGCGCCGGGGAGCTGCGGGTCGTCAAGCTGCAGGAGATTCGTCGGCCGACGTAGGCCGCACGCCGCGATAGGTCCGTCGCGAGGATCCCCGGATGGAACGTGATCTCGTCGGAAAGGTGATGTTGGTGACGGGCGCGAGCAGCGGGATCGGGCTCGAAGCCGGCGTGCAGCTCGCGGCGCGCGGGGCCGAGGTCATCCTGGTCGCGCGGGACCGTACGCGCGGGGAGGCGGCCCTGGCGGACGTGCGGCAGCGCGCCGGTTCAGAGAAGGTCAGCCTGATGCTCTGCGATCTGTCCTCGCAGGCCGCGATCCGTGCCTTTGCCGCGGAGTTCCTGGAGCGTCACGACCGGCTCGACGTGCTGGTGAACAACGCCGGCGGCGTCAGCGATCACCGCACGGTCACCGTCGACGGCATCGAGCAGACCTTCGCGGTGAACCACCTCGCGTACTTCCAGCTCACGCTCCTCCTGCTCGATCTGCTCGAGCGATCCGCCCCCTCCCGCGTCGTCAACGTCGCGAGCCGCGGTCACGAACGCGGGACGATGGACATCGAGGATCCCGGCTACGAGAAGGGCGGCTACTCGATCATGGGCGCGTACTGCCGTTCGAAGTTGGGGAACGTGCTGTTCACCAACGAGCTGGCCCGGCGAATGGCGGGTCGCGGCGTCACCGCGAACAGCGTCCACCCGGGCGGGGTAGCGACCAACATCTGGTCCCGCGCACCCGGCTGGGCAAAACCCTTCATCGCGGTCATCGGTTGGTTCGCGCTCATCCCCCCCTCCCAGGGCGCGCGCCCCCTGGTGCATCTCGCCGGCAGCGCTGAGATGGAGGGACGAACCGGAGAATACTGGCACGAACTCCGGCGCAAGGAGCCCTCGGCCCTCGCCCGGGACGCGGACCTCGCGGCGCGGCTCTGGGCGCGCAGCGCCGAGCTGGTGGGCGTGGGCTGATCGCTCACGCGCGTGTCACGGGCAGGGCCAAGCTCCCAACGTGACGACGTTGTCGTCCTCCACGCACTCGGCCACCTCACCCGCGGCGTCCAGGGTGGCGGTGAGCGCGCCGGCGCCCCACTCCACACGTTCGAGCACGATCGGGCCGAGGACCGCGCCGGATCCCGTCGTGACGCCCGTGACGCGCTCGACGTGGACCTCTACGCCGTCCTCGCGGACGAAGCTCACGTTGAAGGGCCCGGCGTCGACAAGGCCGGCGTTGGCGACCGGGAGCCAGAGATCCACCCGTCCGAGGGCACACGTATCGAGACAGATGTCCGGCGCCGCGGGCACGAGGTCGGCGAGCCAGTGCGACGGACCGAGCTCGGTGCCGCCGGCACGGAAGTTGTTCCATGTCGCCCAGTTGGGCGCCTGGACGGCCGGGATGCCGCCATCCCCCTCGACGTTGGTGATGTGGTAGGCGTGCTGATTCCAGATGGGCCGCGCGGGCGCCCAGGAGAGGTTGGCGTCGCCGATGACGGTGATGCCGTTCCACCCGCTGCCCGAACCGTGGTTGGTCGACGCGACGACGATCTCGGCCTGGTCGTCGTGGTCCACGTCGGCGATCACCGGGTACTCCCAAGCCGTGCCGTGGGTGTGGCCGTCCGCCTGCCACCGGGTGGCGCCGGTCGCGCCGTCGAAGATGTAGAGCGCCACCTCGTCGGCGAACACGACCTCGGCCGCGCCGTCCGCGTCGAAGTCGAACACCGCCGAGCCTGTCGCCGAGGAGGAATAGTCCTGGATGGTGGCGCTCCACAAGACGGAGCCGTCCGTGTCGAGCACGGTGTAGGCGGTGCTCCCCGCGACACCGATCTCGGCGGCGCCATCCCCGTCGAAGTCGGCCACGGTGGGCGGCCCGCCCCCTCCCGCGCCGGTGCTCGCCGACCAGAGCAGCGTGCCGTCGGGCTTCCAGACGTAGACCCCCCCGACGCTGTGCACGGTGGTGATGATCTCGGGCCCGCCGTCGCCGTCGATGTCGCCGATGGCGGAGAAGCCGTCCGGCAGCCCGCTCTGGGACAGGATGGCGCCGTCGGTGTCGTAGAGGGTGTTGCCCGCGGCGATCTCCATGGCGCCGTCGCCGTCGACGTCGACCGGCACCGAGATGCTGCCCCAGCCGATGTTGGAGTCGGGGCGCCCGAGCCCCGCGGCGCCGATCCAGCGCTCGGTCCCGTCGGCATCGAGCACGATCTGCCCGACGACAACCTCGACCAGGCCGTCACCGTCGAGGTCCGCGAGGGAGGGGTAGCTGTACACCGACGTCGCGATGCCGGTGTACACCCACTTCGGCGTGCCGTCGGCCTCGAAGGCCACGATCCCGCCCGTGTTGGTGATGGTCACCAGATCGGGCAGGCCATCCCCCTCGAGGTCCCCGATCGCCACCCCGCCGCGGTTGGACACGGCGTACGAAGCCCCGTCCACCGAGAAGCCGCCCACGCTCAGGATCTCGGCGGTGCCATCACCGGAGACGACGCGGAGGTAGCCGGGCAGCGACGTGTCGCTCGTGGTGCTGGAGAACACCGTGTAGGCGATGTCGGGGATGTCGTTCGTGTCGATCGCGCCATCGCCGTTGTCGTCCGTCAGGTTTCCGACGGCGGGCATGACGTACGGGTGCTTGTAGCTGGGCTCCGTCGCGTATTCGAGGGTGCCCTCGGTGGTCCACTCCACCACCGGATCGAAGGTGCCCGGGACCGGCTCGTTGAGGCAGGCGGGATCGACGGGAACGGTCGGGGCGACGGGCGCCTCGAAGCCGACGCAGGTCGGATCCTCCACGATCCCCGAGTCCAGGCTGGTGTCGACCGGAGCGGTGTCCGGGACCGGATCGTCGACCGGCTCGGGGATCTTGGTGACGTCGTACTCCGAGCAGCCGGCGAGGAGGACGAGCAGGGGGAGTCGCATCCCGGCATCGTACGCCACCGCGGGGTTTGACCGATCCAGCACCCTGGTGCTCGGCGCGTGCGTCACCAACGAGATCCTCGCGGGCCTCACGCTCGGCGCGGGCGGGAACGTGCAACTCGCCGGCATCAATGGGGACGTCGAGCTGAGCGGTGCGGGCGGGACGTTGGTCGATCCTCACGGATCCACCGCGCTCGGCGTGGGCCAGCTCGTGCTGTCGATCTCCAAGGGCTGGGAGTCCAACTGGTTCCGGACGGATCTGGCGGTCGATTACAGCACCGACCGCGAGATCCTCGAGCTGTCGGGCTTCGCCGTCGATCGCACCCACGACTACGAGTTCAGGCTCAGTCTGTACGAGACCACGCTCGAGCGGGCGATCCTCTCGGGGGTCCGCTACGACCTCGCGGACGTGCAACGACGCTGATCCGCGGGAGGGCCGCGCCGCTCTCCGTGACGGCGGCCCACGCCCGCCGCGACGAGGCTAAAGGGGCGCACGCGCGCGGCGAGCCTCGTCTCGGGCGACGGGAGCGTTGGTGGATCACGATCTCGAACTCGAAGAGCTGTTCGTCACGAGCTTCGTGAAGAAGGACGAGCGCGCGAAGCTCCGCCGCTGGCTCGCGGACGCGAGCGGGGGCGGGCGGGATCGGGTCCGGGACAAGCTGCCCCACCGCTTCGAGGCGCTCCTCGACCCGCGCTTCGTCGTCGCGGAGGGCGTCGCGTCGAGCTTCGAGCGGGGGCGGAGGCCGCGGTACCACATCGCCGCGAACCGCGGCCTCGACGCCCGCTGGATGTCCGAGCACGACTTCCGTCTGGAGAACGGCGGGTACTACGACGCGTTGATCGCCATCCTGGATCCCGAGCACGCCGCGCTGTACGTGCCCGAGGGCGGCACGAAGCGGGTGTACCTGGTCCGATAGCGGGCGACATCTGGTGTGACCCCTGACGGACGCCCGCCCTGGGAGGTGACCGCCGGGCGAGGGTCAGCTCGTCGGCGCGTCGACGGCTTTTTCCGCCGCCTGTTCCGCTACTTTCGCGTGCACCACCGCCATGTCGAGGGCCTTGACCTTGGTGAGGAGGTCCTCCACCGCGGCGGCCGGGAGCGCGCCGGGCTGCGAGTAGAGGAGCACCTTTTCACGGAAGATCATCAGCGTCGGGATCGACCGGATGCCGAACGCCCCCGCCAATTCCTGCTCGGCCTCGGTGTCGATCTTTCCGAACACCACGTCCGCGTGCCGTTCGGACGCGGCTTCGAAGACCGGCCCGAACTGGCGGCACGGGCCGCACCACTCGGCCCAGAAGTCGAGGATCACGATCTCGTTTTCCTGAAGGGTGGCGTCGATGTCGGCGGCGGTGATGGCGCGGGTGGGCATGGCGGAGCTCCAAGGGCGGAGACCCATAACCGGTACCCGTCACGGCCCGCCTGGCCGTGGGACACGGCGCGCGCGCATGAAGAGCGGGGCGCTGTGCGATAGGTGCATACCGGTCCCATGAACACCTTGTTCGCGGTCTACGCGCTGGTCGAGCAGCTCGGACTCCCCATCGCCATCCTGGCGTGGCTCACCGTTTTCGCGGGTGCCGTGGCTCAGGCCGTCGGGTTGCGCGCGGAGACCCGCGCCCATGCGCGGGCCTTCCTGGGAATGTTTGCCCTCTCGCTCGCGGCGCACCTCCTCGACTACTTCCTCACGCTCGCGATCACCCCCGACCTGTCCCAGGAGGCAAACCCCATCTGGCGCGTGGCGCTCGCGAGCTTCGGCCTGCCCCTGGCGAAGGCCTACGGGCTCACGGGCAAGCTGTTCGTGTGCCTCACCGCGGCTTGGTGCTACGTGTACTATCTCACCCGGCGGACTCGACTGTTTCCGGTTCACGCCGCCACCTTCGCGGCCTTTGTCCAGGGGTTCGGCGCGACGAGCCGCCGCGTCGGCGGGGTGCGGTGGGGGCCCATCAGCCACCTCTTCGCCTTCCTGTACGCATGGCTCGGCCCCTTCTTCTTCTACATTTCCTTCCTGAACTTCGTCGGTGGCGTGTGGGAGGACATGACGCTCTATACCGCCCTCCCTTCTCCCGTGGCGGCGGTGGCCGGATACCTGTTCCTCCTCGTGGTCATCTATTTTCGTGTCAACTACCGGGTGTACCGGGAGGCGAGCGCGAGCCCAACCGCTGCTTCGCCACGATGATCGAGCGCGATGGCCGGCGCCGCGTACATCGAGCGCCCGCGCGGGCTACACCCCCTTCGGGGGAGGTTCCCGATGCTGAGCCGGTTCGGACGTCGCGAAGAAGTGGTCTCGTTGGAGGTCGCCCGTCAGCTCCACGCCGAGCGGGAGGCCGCGTTGGCGCAGCTGGAGCGCGCCCACCAGGACGCCGCGCAGCTCCGGCGGACCCTCGCCCAGCGCGAGGCCGACCTGCGCGCCCTCGGGCAGGTCGCGCAGGGACTGGAGTCGGAGGTCGTGAAGGCGCGGGCCGCGTGCGACGAGCTGCGTGGCCGGCTGGCGGCGGCGCAGGCCACGGTGGAGGGGCACCGCCAGACCCACGCCGAGGCCGACGCGCGCCTGGGTGACGTGCACCGCTCCGATCCGGACGGCACCCGCGTGCAGGAGCTGCTCGCGGACCTCGCGAACCTCCGCCGCCGTCGTGACATCGACCTCGCGGTGGGCCAGCGCGCCGAGCGCGTGCGGCTGCTGACGCGCCTCGCGGAGGTGCGGGACAGCGTGACGTGGGGCCTCGGGGCCAACCCGGATCCCACGAGCCCGTGGTACGCGGGCCTCGTGGCCATCCGCGATCAGATCGACGCACAGCTGCACGCCGAGGGGGTGTCGTTGACGGGCCGTGTCGGCGAGCGCTTCGACGCACGCGTGCACGACGGGGTCGGGACGATCCCGTCGGCCGGGCTGCCCCCAGGCGTGGTGGCGCGGGTGGAGACCCCGGGGCTCCAGCTGGAGGACGGAACGCTGGTACGGCCAGCGCGGGTGAGCGTGGCAGGGTAGCGCCGTCGACGACGCTGCCGGCGGGGTCTGCTACACTGCACCGGATGAGCGCTCGCGTCACGCCGCCGCCCTCCCGGGCGCGCCTCCTGTTCCTGATCGGCGGGCTGGGGCTCGCGTTCTCCTCCTGCGTATCCGGCGGATTCTCCGAAGAGCCTCCCATCCCGTTGGCGGGGGGAGCGCTGTCCGAGCCGCCCCCGCCGAGCACGATCCCCGAGGTGCCGGAGCCGCCGGTCGCCCCCGTGCCGGATCCCGAAGTCCCGCCGCTGCCGCCGACGGTGGTTCCGCCGCAGCCGCCCCCTCCGAAGCCGCCGCTTCCTCCGAAGCCGCCGCCCCCTCCGGAGCCCCTCCCGGAGCCCCTGCACCTCCCGGCGACCTGAGGGTGAGCCACACGGTCGCGGCGCCCGGGATCTCCGGGGGCTGGCTGCGCGGCCGAGACTTCGATCTCGGGATGATCGGCGGAGTGCTGCTCCTCGCGCTCGGGCTCGGGTGGTTGGCCAACACCGGGGCGAGCTGGTTCGCCCTCGTGCTCTGGGCGGACTTCTGGTTCATCGCCTATCCGCACGTCGCGTCGATGTGGACACGGGTTGTGTTCGATCGCGCGAGCGCCCGGCGGCATTGGTTCCTGTGGGCCGGACTGCCGCCGCTCGTCCTCCTGGGCACCGCGAGCCTCGCCCACTTGGGAGGGGCGCTGGTGCTCAACACCCTGTACTATCATTGGCAATCGTACCACTACACGCGGCAAAGCTACGGTATCGCGCGGGTCTATCAACGCACCGGCGGTGCCACCGAGCGCGATTGGCTCACGGACGCCGTGGTGTTCGCGTTCCCCATCTGGGGGTGGCTGCACCGGTGTGCCCAGGGCAGCACCAATTTCTTCGGCGGCCCGCTCAGCCTGCCCGCGGTGCCGGCGGCCGTGGCGAATTCGGTCGGTGCGCTGGCGGTCCTGCTGCTCGGGGTCTGGGTCGCGCGCACCCGGTGGGACCGCCCGGCACACGCCTGGTTCGTGCTGTCGCACGTGCTGCTCACCTTCGTGAGCTACATCGCCGTCACCGAGATCACCCGAGGTTGGATCTTCGTGAACATCTGGCACAACGCGCAGTATCTGTTGTTCGTCTGGGCGCGGAACACCCGCCGCTTCGAGGGACGCGCGGACACGCATCCGCTCTCGGTGGCGTGGTTGTGTCAGCCGCGAAATTGGGTGGCGTATTCCGCGGTGTGCCTCGCGCTGTCGACCGTCGGGTTCGGCCTCCTCCGCGTGTCGGCCGAGGGGATGGCCGTGTGGGGGATCGGGGCCGGCCTCGTGCTCCACCAGGCGTTGAACTTCCACCACTACATTGTCGATGCGGTCATCTGGCGGTCGCCGCGGGGCGCGCTGATCGCATCACCTGCCGGCGCTGGCCGCCAGGCGCTGTCCGGCCGCGTGGGCGATGGCCCCTAACGTGACCATGTCGTCCCGCTCGAAGCCCGTCCCGCGCTCGGCGTTGAGGAGCTCCAGGCAACCGAACACCCGGCCTCCGAAGTCGATGGGGACGCAGAGCACCGAGCGCGTCTCGAAGCCGGTCATGCGATCCGCCTCGCGGAAAAACCGCGGATCCGCGTAGGCATCGCGCACACTCACCGCGATGGAGCGCCGCACGCAGAAGCCCACGATCCCGGTGTCCGCCGGCAACGTGACGTTCTCCAACGCGGCCTGCGCGCTCCCCGTCACGAGCGCGAATGCGAGCCTGTCATCCGGACGGCGAAGCACGACCGAGCCGGACTCGGCGGGGACACGCGCATGCGCGGCCTCGAGCGTCCGGCGGATCACGCCCTCCTCCGTGACCGCGCTCAGGATCTCGTCGAGCTCGTCGAGCAGGGTCGCCGGGTGGATGTCGTCGTACGGGACGCCCCCGAGGTCCTCATCCTCGATGGTCTCGAGGTCTTCGGTGTCCTCGGCGCCGTCGAGCGGCATCACGACGTAGCCAGTGCCGCTGCGAAGGTCGCGGACGAGGATCTTCCCGTTGGGAAGCACCTCGCAGGCGACACGGTCCATCTCGGGGATCTTTCCCAGCGCGAAACCTTCACCCAGCGCGGTCATCCAGTTCGATGCCTCGACCTGGGTGTCACCCTCGGTGCGAGACGAGATGCGGTAGGTAGGCATGGTTGGATCTCCGAGGTCACAATAGCGTGGGCCACCCAAATCGGCGGTCCCGCGGCCGCAACGGCGCGTCCCGATTCACCCCGCGCCGAAACCAACGGTCGGCGCGTGCGTTTCGATCTCGGCACGCGGGTGATGATTTGTCCGTGGATGACGCAAATTCGCCCGCTCGGTACGAGCTGGGCCCGGCGGCACCTTCGGCGTCACCGCTCCGCGCGGCCCCTTCACGGATCACCGACCCCCATCAGCGCGGCGAGCACGTTCGCTCGATTGCTCAGGTTTCCCACGATGCAACGACGGGGGGAGGGGGAGTGCTTGATGAGGGTGGGCGTGTAGAACACGCCGTCCCGAATCCCTCGGTCGGGGTGCGCCAGGCAGTCCACCACCTCGAGGTCGACATCGAACCCGACCAGGATCTCGCGCAAGTTGGCGAGGGCGCGCTGGGAGTTGGGCCAGTCGCCGGCGATGTACAAGCAGAGCCCCAGTCGGGTGGGTGCGTCTGCGGAAGACGTCATTTCGCGACCTCGGTTTCTTGGGAGGATGCGTCGGCTCCGCGCCGGGAGAGCGCGCCGGCCTGCGTCCTGCCCAGCCGCTCGGCTTCGGCGCGCCGCTCCGCGCGCACGCGATCGAGCTCGCCCTCCCGAACGAGCTGCTCCTGTGCGAGCGTACCGGCCCGTGCGATCGTCTCCGCGAGGGCGAGCTCCGCGGTCTTCTCGCGCAGCTCTGCCTCGTGAAGCGCGGCGGCCTGGTCGCGATGCGCCTCGTTCTCCTCCTGCCACCGCAAGGTACCCATCAGCACCTCGCCGCCCACCGTGTAGACGTCGGCCAGGTTCACCCCGGCGGAGGAGAGCACGAGCTCCCGCACCTGGTTCGAGTGATCGGTGCCGCGCGACTTGATGATGGTGAGCGCCCGGTTGCGTTCGCCGCCCTGGTTCACGTAGGACACGTGCATCCACGTGTCCGCGATGGTCGAGACCGCCATCGGCGTCTGTTCCGACGTGGGATTCACATTGCCCAGCAGCGAGGTGCTCAGCACGGTGATCCCCCGCCGCTTGGCGTAGTCGAGGATCGAGATGCCGGCGCGCTCCGCGACGCTCTCGCCGCCGATGCGAGTGAGCGCGGAGAGCGGATCGATGACGAGGTGACGCGTGTCGTGCTCCGCGAGCAGGGCCCGGATCCGGGAGACGTGGGCCTCCGGGTCGGCCGCCATCGTGCGCATGGAGAAGATTCGGAGCAGCTTCGACTTGACGTGGCGCGTCAGATCGATCCCGATCGAGGCGACGTTGCGGATGATCTGCTCGGGGGCCTCGTCGAAGCTCACGTACAGGGCCGGCTCGCCTCGCTCACAGGCGGCGTCGACGTAGGAGATCGCGAGGCTGGTCTTGGCTGTTCCCGGCGCCCCGGAGATGAGCACCGAGCTGCCACGAAAATACCCGCCACCGAGCATGGTGTCGAGGCGCTCCACGCCCGAGGACACGCGGTCCGTATAGGCGGGGTGATCGAGCTCGACGATCCCCATCCCCGCCAGCTCGAACCCGCTGGTCGTGATGTTGAAGGGGACCTCGCTCGGGGAGTGCGCGCAGCCCCGGTACTTCGCGACCCGGAGGAAGCGGACCGCGGTGCCGTCCACCACGCGAAGTGGCAGCCGAACGACACAGTCGGCGATGAACTGGAGGAACTCGTAGTCGGACGCGAGGCGCGCGTCGGCGGCCTCCCCCTTGGCGGTGATGATGCCGGTCAGCCCTGTCTCGGCGAGCCACTCACGGATGCGGTACACCTCGGATCGCACCAGCGCCGAGTCCCCGAGATGCGCCAGGAGCACGTCGACGCCGTCGAACACCACGCGCTTGGCGCCCGTTCGCTTCGCCACGACGCCGAGGATCGCGAGCAACCCCAGCAGATCGAACGCCCCGCCCGACACGATCGACTGGGACAGTTGGGCGTCGATGAACTCGATCCCGTTTCCCCGAAGCTCGGCCAGATCCCAGTCGAACGAGGAGACGTTGGCCACCACGTCGTCCGAGCACTCTTCGAACGCCACGAAGATCCCCGGCTCACCGAGGTCACGCGCACCCTTGACCAGGAACTGCAGGCCGAAGAGCGTCTTGCCGCTACCCGGCCCGCCGATGACGGCGGTCACGCGGCCCCGCGGCAAGCCGCCGCCGTTCATCTCGTCAAAGCCCGGGAGGCCGGTTGGAGACCTCTGGGAAGCCATGGATTGCGTCATCAGCTGTCCTCGCGGTGCGGGTGTATCTTTTGGGGCTCCGCCCGCTCCGGTGCGCGACGCGTTTCTGACCGAAGGTGGTGCCTCGCGGGGCGGTCGGGCCGTTCGTGTTGGTTCTGGACGGAACGCGACAATCCCGACGCCACCCGGTTCAGGGTGGCTCGACCGGCCGCCCAGCTGACCAACCGGTGCGCTTTCTGCTGGGCGGCCCTCCGCGCGTCGGCTTAGAGCGCGGAGATGCGTGTCCTCGCCCTCGTCCTCCTTGCCGGGTGCATCCTTGGCCGCGACGGCCGAAAGTCCACCGATGACACCGGGGAGGCGGATGCCGACACCGACGCGGACTCCGATTCGGATACGGACGCTGACTCCGACGCCGACTCCGACGCCGACTCCGACGCGGATACGGACGCCGACTCCGATTCGGACACGGATTCGGACACCGACACCGCCTCGTGTCGCGAGGACAGCTACGCGGGCCGGGACATCCCCGTGGTCGATTCGTGCGAGGGGGTGGGCCCCGAGGTCGTGAGCTTCACCGCGGTGATCGAGTGGACGAACACCGATCCGGGAGACACCTACACCACGCCGGTGATCGGCCAGCTCACGGACGACAACGGGAACGGCCGCATCGACGACGGAGACACGCCCGACATCGTCGTGGCCAACACCTCCGGCGTCGTCTGGGCCATCTCGGGGGACGGCGAGACGTTGTGGAGCGCCGGCAGCCTCGGCGGCGAGCCGGCCACCGCCGCCATCGGCGATCTCGACGGCGACGGTTTTCCCGAGGTCGTCGCGGCGGGGGGCAGCGGCACGATCGCGCTACACGGCGCGACCGGGGCCGCGTTCTGGAGCAAGACCGCGGTGGCCTCGATCCAATGCGGCGCCGTGGCCATCGCCGATCTGGAGGCCGACGGTGAACCCGAGGTCATCATCGGGAGCCGCATCCTGAACGGCGCGGACGGGACCACGCGGGCGGCCGGCAGCCGTGGCACGGGGACCGGCTACACCGGCGGTGGGGCGGGTGTCATGGGCGTCACCGCCGACATCGACCGTGACGGCCTGCTCGAGGTGGTCGTCGGCAACGCGCTCTACGACGCGGACGGATACACCGTCTGGTACAACGGCCAGCCCGACGGATTCGTCGCGGTGGCCAACTTCGACGACGATCCCGAGGGCGAGATCGTCGTCACCTGGATCGGCAACGTACGCCTCCAGGACGATGATGGAACCGTGCTCTGGAGCGACAGCTACGTCGGCACCACCAGCGGTCCCCCCACCATCGCCGACTTCGATGGAGACGGCGAGCCCGAGATCGGCGTCGCGGGGAACGGCGAGTACCAGGTCATCGACGGGGACGGAACTCCGCTGTGGAGCCGCACCACCATCGACACCTCGAGCGGGTTCACCGGGTCTTCGGTCTTCGACTTCGACGGCGACGGAATCGCCGAGGTGGTGTACGCGGACGAGAACGACCTCTACGTGTTCGACGGCCCCACCGGCGACATCAAGCTCCGTGAGACGCAACACTCCTCGGCGACGTGCAGCGAGTACCCCACGGTCGCGGACCTCGATGGGGACGGCCACGCCGAGATCGTCTACACCTCCAGCGACTACTCCGGAAGCGAGCGTGGAGTCACCGTTCTCGGAAGCACCGACGATGGCTGGATGCCCGCCCGCCAGGTGTGGAACCAACACGCCTACAGCATCACGAACGTGGACGACGATGGCACGATCCCCGTCACGCCCGAGGTGAATTGGGACAGCTACAACAGCTTCCGTTCGGGGGATCTCGGCCCTGGCCGTGGATACAGCGGGGCGGACCTCTACCCCGTGCTCCACGACGTGTGCGGCGACGTTTGTGAGGACGGAAGCGTGACCGTGTGGTTCTCCCTCGCCAACCAGGGCCACGCGGACGTGACGGACGCTGTCCTCGTGGAGTTCTGGGGGGGCACGGGCACCGAGCTCGTCCTCCTCGGCTCGTCCTCCTGGTCGGCCGACCTCCCCGCGGGCGAACAATCCGCGTCCGAGTTCATCGAGCTCACGGGTGTGCCGACCCCGATCTATGACATCCTGATCACCGTGGACGGCGGCGACGACCCGAGCGACGGCGTCGTGACGGAGTGCGACGAGGACAACAACACCGCCCAATGGGGGGAGGCGGTGTGTCCGTAGGGAGCCCGCTCAGCGTCCCGAGCCTTCGATGACGACAATGCGAGCGTCCTCCTCCACGCCTTCCACGATGTCCCGACCGGCCCGTGACTTGGTCGCCCCGTCGCTGTACCCTGCTTGCGGAGGCTCGCGATGCTCTTCCTCGGTACGGCGTTCGGAGCGGAGGTGGTCGTGTTCGGTGACTCCTGGGCGGAGGGCGCTGCGGACGAGCTCGAGGAGGTGCTCCACGATCGCGGCTACAGCGACATCGACGTGGATCCGCGCGGGGTCGGCGGGACGACGGCCGAATATTGGGCGGGGACGGCGCCCACCGCGCTCCCCGACGCGGTCGCCGCCAACCCGGACGCGCGCTGGGTGTGGCTGTCGATCGGCGGCAACGACCTGTTCGCGCACTACCTCGCGGGAAACGGGGCCAACAACGCGGCCGACTTCGACACGAACCTCCGTCGCATGCTGGACGCGCTGTTCGCCGCGCACCCGGACGTGAAGGTCGTCTCCTTCGGCTACGACTTCGTCAACTTCGAGCAGTCACAGGAGTGCATCCTGACGGCGTGGACGTATTTTGGTACGTCGATCACCACCGGCCAGGTGAACCAGTACTTCCTCGACCAGATCGGCGGCACGCTCGCCGGGATCGCGGCGGACTACCCGAACTTCACCTATACGGACACCGTGTGGGGCGCGCTCCAGGAGGCCGGCGGGGTGTCGGGCGCCCCCAACGTGTACCTGCCGAGCCCCTCGTCGTACATGTCGGACTGTATTCATCCCACCAGCGCCGGGTACACCCTGGTGCACGAGGCGTGGGTGGACACCTACTGGGGTCTCGACGCGCCGACCGTCTCCCTCGCGGGGCCGACCGACGTGTGCGTGGGCGACGCGCTGACCCTGACCGCGGCGACCTCGAACGCGGAGCGCGTGGCCTGGACGGTGGACGGCGTCCCTTCGGGGGCGGGCGACACGCTCGTGCTGCCGACGGAGACGCCCGGTGAGCGGGCGGTGACGGTGCGGGCGCACGCGGGCGCCTGGGACGCCGAGGACGCGGCGACGGTGACGGTGTGGGCCGCGCCCGCGGCGGCGATCGACGGTCCGGACGCCGCGGTGGCCGGAGCCGCGGCCACGTTTCAGGTGGCGCTCGAGGAGGGAGAGGAGGCGGCCTGGTCCGCCCCCGGCGGCACCGTCATCGAGGCGGCGGGTGGCGCCCTCGTGGTGCGGTGGGATGGCCCGGGAGACTACGTCGTGTCCGTCGCGGTGACCTCCCCCGGGGGCTGCGCGGCGGAGGCCCAGGTGGCGGTGGCGGTGACCCGGGCGGAGGGCGAGGACACCGCCGCGGACACGGACGAGCCATCGGGTGACGACACGGGGACGCGCGCGGACGACGGGGAGGGGTGTGGCTGCGGTGCGGTCCATCCGGGGGCTTCGGTCGCCGGAGCCCTCCTCGCCGGGCTCGCCCTCGCCCGCCGGCGGCGCCGGATCGCTCCCGGGGTCCGGTGATCCTCGCCCTCGTGGCGTGCGTTGCGCCGCCCGACGTCGCGACATGGGCGCCCGCCTCGGGCTTCGCCGCGTGGTCGGCCGAAGGCGGCGATCCGATCGCCGTCCCGGACGCGCTCGCCTCGCTCGACTGGCTGGGGGACCCGAGCGCCTGGCGGTGGCGCAACGCCCAGGGTCGGGCGGACGCCGGCACGCTCGGCGTCGGGAACGGGGTCGTGTTCGGCCTCGTCGGGCTGGACGGGCCCAACACCCTCTCCAACGCGATCGGGCCGGGCTACGACGCCGACGCGGGCTTCTTCTCCGACACGGCGCTCTCCCTGTCGCGGGACGGTGTGGGCCTCGTGGCGACGGACGCCCGCGTGGAACGGCCGCGTGGCAGCGCCGTCGCGCGCGCCTCCATCGCCTATGGGGACCTCGCGCTGAGCACGACCGACGTGGCGCCGCCGGGCATCGCGACCATCGTACGGCACGTCACGGTGTCCAACGCGGGCACCACCGACATCGCCGGGCTCGCGCTGGTCGGGGCCGACGGGGAGGAGGGGAGGGGGGATCGGACGCTGCGGGCGAGCTGTGACGCGCGAGCGGTGCCGACCCTCGCCCCGGGCACGGAGTGGTCCACCACCTGCCGCTACGCGTTCTCCCGCGACGGCACCTTCGTCGAGGACACCGACGCCCTCACGGCCCTCGCGGCCTCCCGCGACGTGACCGAGGCGTTGCTCGCGGGCACCGCGGCGCTCGACCTCCCCGACGAGAAGGTCGCCGACCTGTACGAGGGCATGATCGTCACCGCCCACGTGCAGACGAGCGCCTCGGGCCTGGTGTCCCCGATGAACCGATACACGCGCGGCTGGCTCCGGGACACGGAGGGCCCGGCGCGGCTCTACCTGCGCGCGGGCCTGTTCGAGGAGGTCGACGCCATGCTCGACGCGACGCTCCGCGTGCAGGTCGCCGAGCGAGCGATTTCGAACTCCTTCGCGCTCGAGGTCGCCGGCACCTCGCTCGACGAGGTCGCACTCCCCGAGGATCCCGACGCCTTCTGGGCCAGCGTGCCGTTCATGGCCGGGCGCGAGCCGGTGGAGGCGCCGAGTTTTCCGATCCTCCTCCAGGCCCAGGTCGACGCGTTCTCCGGGGGCGCGCCGGACTCGCAGCGCCTCGCGTGGCTCCGCGCCTGCCTCCTCCGCCAGGAGCCCGGCGCGGCGGGGCTCTTCCCGTTCAGCGGCGACGAGACGTTTCGGTACCCCCTCGCGGCCGCGCTCGGCGAGGGCCTGCCGGAGGAGGTGGGGTGGTCCGCGAACTCCGCTTTCCTCTATGACGCCGCCGCGGCCACGCTCGGGGAGCCCGGCGTCGGCGCGGACGCCTGGTGGGCCGACGGGTACTGGGCGCCCGTCGTCCGCTACGCGGACCTCTCCCCCACCGACGCGCCGTTCGAGGATGTGTCGCTCCAGCCCATCTGGTGGGGCGACACGAGCGCGCGGGCCGAGGAAAACCTCGCCACGGCCGTCTCCGTGCTCCTTCGAGAGGACGGCACCCTTCGGTCCAGCCTCGGCGCCGGCGCCGGCGACACCCCGATGACGACCGGGATGGGCCCCGGCTACTTCCTCCAGAACGTCGCCCGCGTACATCGTGACGAGGAGGCGCTTGCCTTCGCGGCGCTCGATCATGTGGCGACGCCCTCCGGACACTTCGAGGAGCTGCACGCGCCCGACGGCCGGCCGCTCGACGTGACGCACGCCGCCGACGGCCTCGGCGCCGACGTACCCGCGCGCTACCGTCCCTGGGAGGGCGGCGACGTCGTCGCGGCCCTGCTCGACTACCTCTTCGGGCTCGATCCCGACGCCGCGGGGGCCGCGTTGACCCTCGCCCCGCACCTCCCGCCGGGCTGGCCCGCGTCCGCCGCCGAAGGCCTCCGCATGGGCGACACCCGCTTCGACCTGCGCCTGGCCGGCTACGCCGAGGGGCAGGTGCTCACCCTCGCCCGGGATCCCGGCGCGACGTGGGCCACGCGCATCGTGCTCCACGGGGACCGCGCCTTCGCCCGGCTGTGGATCGCGGGCGATCCGGTCGACGTGAGCGGCGCCGTCGTGTCGGCCGATGTCGCGTGGCCCGGCGGGGAGCTGGTGATCGTGGGGGAGTACGCGCCGTGAGCGGGCGCGGCGAATGTATCAGTGACACATGCTGATACATCGTCGCGCCACGACCGCTACTGGGCGACCAGGCCCAGCGGGGGGCCGGCGTTGACGATCCAGCCGGGGCGGCACGTCATCAACCGGGACGTGAAGCTCATGCCCGCCTTGTGGGCCTCGATGGTGTAGACGCCTTCGGGCACGTTGACGAACAACACCCCGCCGTCCTCCGTGGTCTCCGTGAGGTCGCGGTCGGGCCAGATGAGGTTGGCCCTGGCGATGTTGAAGTAGACGGGGCCGAGCGCGGGGTCGACGGGTGGGTCGAGGGTCACGGTGACGCCCGGCTCCCCTTCCGCGTCCGGCACCTCGTACTCGGCGCCGGGGGGGCGCAACACCGTGCTGGCGATCTGACACATGGCCGGGTCGAGCTCGGTGCCCACGAACGCGGCGAGCAGCTCGACCATCTCCCAGTCGGGCACCTGGAGGTCGAGGTCGACCACGCCTTCGGCGGGCAGCGGGAGGCTCGCGGTCTGTACCGCCGCGTAGTCCGGGTGGGTGATGGTGAGGGTGACCGTGCTGCCGGTGGGCACGTCGAGCGTGTAGTCGCCGTCGGCATCGGACACCGTTTGCAGGCCGGGGACCTCGACCACTCCGATGGTGGCGTCCGCGATGCGGCCCCCGTCGGGGTCGAACGCGAACGCGGTGCCGGACACGGGCGCGGGCGGCCCGTCTGGCACCTCGACCGCGGGCGGGGAGGTGTCGCCGGTGTCTGTCGAGACGGGGGCGCCAGTGCAGGCGAACAGGAGGGTGAACATGGGGCCCACTATCCGCGCCGCACCTCTGGTACACGCGGGGATGGACGCGCGCCCGTCACACCACGCGGAGCGGCGTGACCAGGTAGCTGCGGCCGTTCGCGTGCGGGGCGGGGAGGCGGCCGGCGTCGATGTTGACCTGCACGCTCGGGTAGAGCAGGCGGGGCGCTGCCAACGTCGCGTCGCGGGCCTGCCGGAAGGCCACGAAGCCCTCCTTCGTGGTGCTCGTCTGGATGTGCACGTTCTGCTCGCGGGACGCCCCGATGGTGGTCTCCCAGGCCACGGGCCGGCCGCCCGGCTGGTAGTCGTGGCCGACGAACACCCGGGTCTCCGGGGGGAGCGCGTAGAGCTTGCGGTGCACGGAGTCGTAGAGCTTCGCGGCGTCTCCGGCGGGGAAGTCGCAGCGCCCCACGCCGTAGTCGGGCAGGAAGAGCGCGTCCCCGGTGAACACGGCGTCGCCGATGCGGTAGCTCGAACACGCGGGCGTGTGGCCCGGGGTGTGGAGGGTTTCGAGCGTGAGGCTCCCGGCCTCGTACCGCGCGCCGTCGGCGAGGAGCACGTCGAACTGGCTCCCGTCGGTCGGGATGGCCAGGTCGAACACCGGCGCGAACACCTGCTGGACCTGGGTGATGCCGGCGCCGATGCCCACCGGCGCGCCGTAGCGCTGCTTGAGCCACTGGGCGCCGGTCAGGTGGTCGGCGTGGGCGTGGGTCTCGAAGATGGCGCGGAGCTTCAGCTTCTTGCCATCGAGGAAGGCGACGAGGGTGTCGAGGGACTCCCGCCAGACCTTGCCGGACGCCGGATCGAAGTCGAGCACGGGATCGATGACGACGGCGTCCAGCGTGGCGGGGTCCCACACCACGTAGGTGAGGGTCCACGTGCGGGCGTCGAAGAAGGGCTTGATTTCCATCAGTGGCTCCGGAGGAGGGTGTGCAAGCCTTAGCAAGGCGGATGCCAATGACGATAGTGACCATTTAGCTTGATTTGTTCAGATGTTTGTTTCGTGAGACGTTTCAGGGCCTCGCCGCTGTTTCAGCCGCGAAACGCGCGCCGTCGGCCGCCTCTCCGCTTCCTGCCTCGGCGGCGTCGCGTCCCCGCGACCCTCCGGTTAGCGGCGGTGCATGGCCGACTTCACTCGCCAGGAGGGCGCCCTCCTCGGAGGGCTGCGGGGTGCTGATGCGTTGCTCTGGGCGCTCGGAAGCATCGGACGCACCGTGACGGCGGACGCCGCGGGTTCGGAGTGGGACGCATCGGCCACCCTCCTCCGTGGGCTGGACGGACGCATGTGGCTCGAGCTGGCGCTCCCCGCGGGCGAGGCCCGGGCCATCGCCGCACGCGCCGCGGGCCGCGCGGGCGCACCCGCGCGCATCTGCGTCGTCACCGCACACGCGGATGTCGGGAGTGAGGAGAGCCCGTGCACGGTCACGTCGGCGGCCCACCAGTTCGACAAGGAGGGGCGGATGACCTACGTCGCCGACCCCATCCCGGAGTTCACCGCGGGGGAGTACGACAAGTCGTATCGACCCACCGTCTCCGCCGAGAACGCGCTCGCGGCCGTCCGGGCCCAGTGGGCGCTCGACGCGGAGGAGGTGCGGCACTTCGCGCTCGGGGCGCCGCCGCGCCTCGGGGATCCGCGCCTCGACCAGGTGCTCGATCAGGCCCGCGTCGCGATGCGTGTCGAGTGGGGGGAGGGGAGCATCACCGTCCGCGGCCTCGACGGGACCCGACACACACGTTTCCTCGATGCGCCCCTGCTCGCGCGACTCCGCGCCGCGTTGGGCTGATCCCCCCCGCCGCTACTCCTCCATCTCGGGCGGCCCGCCCCGCCCCTTCCCGCCGCGCCCGTTCGGGCCCTCGCCGGGGCCCTGACGGCCGGGCATCAGGGAGCGCGCCGTCTCCCATTGCGCCTCGGTCAGCTCGGCGCGGACCGCCTGGAGCGTGGCGTGGTGCGCGTCGCGGAGCGCCTCGCCCGCCTCGTGGGCGGCGTCCTCCTGCTCGGCGGTGGCGCCCTCTTCGCGCGCGGCCTCGCGGGCGGTGCGCGCCGCGTCGTGCAGCGCCTCCAGCTCCGGACGCGCCTCCGCGAAGATGGCGTCGATGGCGGTGAGCTGGGCGTCCGTGAGGCCGATGGTGTCGGCGTTGTCACGCAGCAGCGCGGCGGGATCGGGGCGCCCTCCACGCCGCCCCTCGCCGGGGCCGCCCTTGTCGCCGGGGCCACCCTTGTCGCCGGCGCCGCTCCCCTCGCAGGCGGCGTCGTCACTGGAGGCGCCGCGGCCGCCGGCGAGCGCGAGCGGGGCGGCGAGGAGGCCGAGAGCGAGGAACATCGAGAAGCGGGTCATGTGGACTCCTGGGTGCCGGTTGATCCCGGCGCCCTGGACGATTGCAATCGTCGTGCCAGGGGGCGCATCGTCCTCACGATCCGCCTGAATCCTATGTTTTCGAAGTATCCGCGGCAGGCGGGCCCCCGCAGTCGCGTGCCGATTCGGCATGCCCGAGTGCGGAATCCGCATGCGGAGGCTGCGGGGGCGCCGCCGCGCCGGGGTAGATTGCCGGGTCGAGGCCGGCAGGGCCCCCGCGCGCGTGCGGAGGCCAGCCGGCACGGTGCTTGCTCGAGGGAGCCGACATGAACGAGTCTCCCACCCCCGCTCGCGGCCGCCACTTCGCCCCCCTCCTCGGGGCGGGGCTCCTCGCCGCGGTCGTCCTGGTGACGGCGGTGACCGACTACGTCGGCGCCGAGCGCCTCTCGGTGATGCTCGCCCTCGGCCAGGAGAGCCTGCTCGCCACCGCGCTCCACCGCGCCCTCGCCCCCGAGCGGGGCGCGCCCGACGCCGGGGACCTCGCCATCGTCCTCGACGAGCTCTCCGACCAGGGGCTGCGCTACGTCGCGGTGCTTCGCGGCGCGGACGAGCCGCCCGTCGCCGCCGGCGCGCCGCTCCTCCCCGTCGCCACCAACGCCGATGCCCCCGAGCGCATCACCGGCCATGGCGTGGTGCAGGTGCGTCGCCGCCCGCCCGCGCGCGGGGGCCCGCGCGGATCCGAGGGGCGGGGCCACACCGGGGACGAGCGCGGGCGCCCCACCATGGTGTTCGAGTTCACGCCGACGCTCGCGGACCAGCTCCGCGCCAGCGCCGCGCGCTCGCTCGCCCTCGGGCTCGCCGTCGCGACCATCCTCGTGCTCGGCGGGCTCGCGCTCTCCCGCCAGGCGCGCCAGGCCGACGTCTTCGCCGCGCGCCTCGCCCGCGAGCGCCACCTCGCCGCGCTCGGGGAGATGTCGGCCGTGCTCGCGCACGAGCTCCGCAACCCCCTCGCCTCGCTCAAGGGAAACGCCCAGCTCCTGCTGGAGACCCTCCCCCCCGGCCGTGCCCAGGACCGCGGCCGGTGGGTGGTCACGGAGGCCGAGCGCATGGAGGCGCTCACCAACGACCTGCTCGACTTCGCGCGCTCCGGCGCGGTCCATCGCGCCCCGGCCGACCCCGCGGCCGTGCTCCACGACGCGGTCCGCGAGCTCCTGCCGGCTGAGGTCCGCGTCTCGGTCGACGCCGCGCCGCCCACGTGGTCGCTCGACCCCCTCCGGGTGCACCAGGCGCTCACCAACCTGCTCCGCAACGCCGTCCAGGCCTGCCCGGCGCCGCCCCCCGAGGCGCGCATCGTCGTGGAGGCGGGCGCGCTCGTCTTCGAGGTCCGCGACTTCGGCGCGGGCCTGCCCGAGGGCCCGCCGGACCGCATCTTCGAGCCCTTCCACACCAACCGGGTCCGTGGCACCGGCCTCGGCCTCGCGGTGGTGCGTCGTGTCGCGCAGCTACATGGTGGCACGGCGACGGCGTCGTCCGCGCCGGGCGGCGGGGCGATCTTCCGCGTGACCCTCCCCCCGGAGTCGACATGAGCCGCGTGTTGGTAGTGGATGACGAGCCGGGCATCCGGAGCTTTCTGGCCGGGGCGCTGGAGCTGGCCGGGCACGAGGTGACCGAGGCGTCGGACGGCGGCACGGCGCTCGCGTACGCCACGCGGCAGCCCTTCGACGTGGTCATCACCGACCTGCGCATGCCGGGGGTCACCGGCCTCGAGCTGCTCGGCGCGCTCAAGCACGAGCAGCCCGAGGTCGAGGTGATCGTCCTCACCGCCCACGGCAACGTGGAGAGCGCGGTCGAGGCGATGCGGCTCGGCGCGTTCGACTACCTGCAGAAGCCGCTCGGGAGCCCGGCGGAGCTGCGCGTGGTGATCGAGCGCGCCCTCGAACACCGCCGCCTCGTGGATGCCCAGGAGGTAGCCAGCGGCGACGGCCTGCCGACGCTCACCTGGGGCGCCCCCACGATGGTGCCGGTGGTGCGCGCGCTGCGTCGCGTCGCCGCCACCGACAGCACGGTGCTCCTGCGCGGCGAGACCGGCACCGGCAAGGAGGTCGCCGCCCGCGCCGTCCACGCATGGAGCCCCCGCGCGCGGGGCCCGTTCGTGGCCGTCAACTGCGCGGCGCTGTCCGAGGCCCTCCTTGAGAGCGAGCTGTTCGGCCACGAGCGGGGCGCCTTCACCGGCGCGGTGGCGCGGCGTCGCGGCAAGCTCGAGCTCGCGGCCGGCGGCACCTTCTTCCTCGACGAGGTGGGC
>JAUXQH010000133.1 GCA_030685065.1 Pseudomonadota bacterium
TACCCGTTCCCATTCCGAACACGGAAGTCAAGCCTTCTTGCGCCGATGGTACTGCAGCGGCAACGCTGTGGGAGAGTAGGTAACTGCCGGCCGCCTTACAACAAATAGCCCTCTTCAGGTAACCCTGAAGAGGGCTATTTCCATTTTTGCTCCAGCGCGTGGGGTCGGCGGCACTGCGCGATGGGCCGGCTCCGCGGCAGGAAAAGATGCTGGGTGCCCTTGCCGCTCGTCGGCTGACCGGAGTCCGCCGGCCGCGTCGGACAGCGGTCAGGTCACTTCTCCGTCGATACAGGTAATATCAGCTACTTGGCGCCGGCACGCGGCGTGAACAGGGCCCGTTCGACAGGAGAACGGGCACATGCCGAGCGTTGTTTACGGGGCGACCCTCGCTGGGGTCGACGCGGTGCGGGTTGGCGTTGAGGTCGATCTGCTTCGGCGACTCCCGCAGGTGGTCATGGTTGGGCTTCCCGCCCCTTCCGTGCGCGAGAGCGCCGATCGGGTGCGCTCGGCGATCGTCGCCAGCGGCTTCGAGTTTCCACGGCAACGCGTCGTGGTTGCGCTCGCCCCCGCGGACTTGCGGAAGGATGGGACGGCCTTCGATCTTCCCATTGCGGTCGGGATCCTCGTGGAGGCCAAGCAGGTCAAGTCCGCGCGGGCCTCCTGCTACCTCTTCGTAGGGGAGCTCTCCCTCTCCGGTGAGCTTCGACCCGTACGCGGAACGTTGGCGTTCGCCTGGCTTGCTCGGGCCGACGGCTTCACGGGGATAATCGTCCCCGCGGCCTGTGGTCCCGAGGCCGCGCTGGTGGACGGGATCGAGGTGCGGGCGGCCACGACGTTGGCTGAGGTCGCCGCCTTTCTGAACGAGAAGGGCGAGCTGCCGCTCGCCACCCCGCGCGAATGTGCGCCTCCCGCGTTCGCGGCGGACCTTCGCGATCTTCGAGGGCAGGCAGGCGCCCGGGAGGCTCTGGAGGTCGCGGCGGCGGGGGGCCACAACCTCTTCCTCGAGGGGCCGCCGGGCTGCGGGAAGACGATGTTGGCGGCCCGTCTCCCCACCATCCTCCCGCGGATGACGCTCGTGGAGACGCTGGAGTGTACGCGGATCCACTCGGTTGCCGGTCTCCATGCTCCCGATGCGGGGGCGTTGACGGTTCGGCCGTTCCGAGCGCCGCACCACTCGATCTCGGCAGCGGGCCTTGTCGGGGGGGCCAGCCTGCGCCCGGGGGAGGTGACGCTGGCGCACAACGGGGTGTTGTTTCTCGACGAGTTTCCGGAGTTTCCGAGGGGTGCTCGCGAGGTGCTCCGAGGCCCGCTCGAGGACCGCCGAGTGGTGTTGGCGCGCGCGAGCGGCAGGGTGGTGCTGCCCGCGGCGTTCTCGCTGATCGCCGCCGCCAATCCTTGCCCCTGCGGAAATCATGGCCACCCTACCCGCCCGTGTGTCTGCCCCGAAGCCGCACGGGAGCGGTATCGCGCGCGCTTGTCGGGCCCGCTGATCGACCGCATCGATCTACGCATCGAGCTCCTTCCGATACGCCCGGCCGATCTCCTGGGCGATGCCGAGGGAGAGACCAGCGCGGCGGTCCGTGAACGAGTGGAGCGCGCGCGCGAACGCCAACGGGCGCGCTATGGCGACAGTGCCACGTGTAATGCCGAGGTTCGGGCCGAGCAGGTTCAGGAGGCCGCTCAGGCCGAGTCCTCCGCACTGTCGCTGCTGCAGACCCACCTCGAGATCGGATCGGGAAGTGCGCGCGTGGGCCGTCGCCTGCTCAAGGTCGCCCGAACGCTCGCGGACCTCGAGGGCGACACCCGCGTGCGCGTCCGTCATGTGGCGAGGGCGATCGGGCTGCGGTGTGACGTCGACGAGCGGCGTGCCTCGTGATGCTCACCCTTTTCGCCCTCGGCACGGTGGTGACCATCGACCGGATCGAGGGGCCCTACGCGGTGCTGGAGTGGAACGACGTGCAGCTCACCGAGTTCCCCGTGACCGCGCTTCCCCCCAACGCGGCCGAGGGGGATCGTCTCCTCCTCCGAACGCGAGCCCTTCCACCCTCTTCCGTCGCCCACTTCCCGAGAAGGACGGCGCATGTTGCGGCCCGAGCTCGGGGGGTGCGGACGGATTGTTCCGGCCGCAAGGCTGGAGACTGTACAGGAGCAATCAATGCTGATCACCAATGACAACAACCGCCAGGCGGCCTTGGCCGCGGTGCTGGGCGCCATCGAGAAGCAACACGGGAAGGGCTCGGTCATGCGTCTGGATGGCCCGAGCGAGCCGGTGGCCGTGACCCCTTCCGGGTCGCTCGGCCTGGACCTCGCGCTGGGCGTCGGTGGATATCCCCGTGGCCGCATCATCGAGATCTACGGGCCCGAGGCGAGCGGAAAGACCACGCTCACGCTCCACGCCATGGCCGAGATGCAGGCGGCGGGTGGGACCACGGCCTTCATCGACGCGGAGCACGCGCTCGACCCCACCTATGCGGCGGCGCTGGGTGTGCGTCTGCCCGAGCTCATCGTCTCGCAGCCCGACAACGGAGAACAGGCTCTGGACATCGTGGAGTCTCTCATCCGCTCGGGAACGATCGACCTCATCGTGGTCGACTCCGTCGCAGCCCTGGTCCCCAAGGACGAGATCGAGGGCAACATGGGCGATCTGCAGGTCGGCCTGCAGGCCCGGATGATGTCCAAGGCGATGCGCAAGCTCACCAACGTGGTGAGCAAGAGCAACACCACGCTCATCTTCATCAACCAGATCCGCCAGAAGATCGGCGTCATGTTCGGCCCGTCCGAGGTGACCACCGGGGGCAACGCACTGAAGTACTACGCCTCGGTGCGGCTCGATGTCCGCCGCATCGGCACGGTCAAGAAGGCCGAAGACGCCATCGGCAACCGCACGAGGGTCAAGGTGGTGAAGAACAAGCTCGCGCCCCCGTTCCGACAGGTCGAGTTCGACATCATTTTCGGACGCGGCATCAACCGGTGCGGCGAGATCGTCGAGATGGCCGAGGCGCAGGGCACGATCACGCGGTCAGGGTCCTGGTACTCGTTCGGCGACGTGAAGCTCGGACAGGGACGGGAGAAGGCGATCGAGCACCTGGAGGCCAACCCGACAATGCTCCGGCAGCTCGAGCGCGCCCTCTCCCCCACTCGTGTGAATTGGAGCGTCACCGGCGAGGCCTAGCCGTCCCGTGAGCGCGCTTGGGGCCTCCGACAACTCGTCGGGGCGTGCGGCCGGGGCGGGTTCGGGCGGGAGAATTTCCCGTCCGGGTGAACGGGGCTCCAAGCGCGGCGAGAGGGGGGACACCCCCCTCTCGTTCTCACCCCGCCTAGCGGGAATCCCCGGGGCGAACGAGGGTACCGCGAACATCGTCGTCCACGATGCGGCCGCGTTGAGCGACCAGCCGTCCGCCGACGTACACCTGCTCGGGCTTCAATCCGATCTTCTGACCGACGAACGGGCTCCAGCCCACACGGGTGAGCAGATCGGAGGTCGTGAGCTTCACCAGGTCGACTTCGGTGAACAGAGCGAAGTCCGCGTCGTACCCGGCCTTGACCCACCCCTTCCGATGGAATCCGAAGATCTGGGCCGGCGCCTCGGAGCACAGCTGCACCATGCGCTCGATCGACAGGCGGCCCTGGCGGATCGCGGAGATGAGCAGGGGGAAGGTGGTCTCCACACCCGGGATGCCGGAGGGCGCGTCCCAATAGGGCAGGAGCTTCTCTTCGCGTGTGTGCGGCGCGTGGTCGCTGCCGATGGTGTCGATCCGGTTGCGACGAACCGCCGTCCACAGCGCCCGCCGATCGATCTCGTCACGGATCGGAGGGTTGCACTTGGTGAAATTGCCCTGGGTCGTCTCCGTGGAGAGCCACAGGTGGTGGGGCGAGACCTCGGTCGTGATCGGAACGATTCCACGCACATCTTCGAGAACCGCAAGCTCAGCGGAGGTGGAGACATGGCATACGTGAACCGGCCGTTTGTGCGCGCGAGAGAGCTCGACGAGCCGCCTCAGGGCGGCGGCGGCGGCGGCGGGCGGCCGCACCTCGTTGTGATCGGGCGTCGGGTTTCCCGCGAATCGCTCTCTCGCGCCGACGAGCAACGCCTCGTCCTCGGCGTGGACGCCGAGCAGGCCGCGTGTCTCGGCGAACACCCGGGCGAGCGTCGCGTCGTCCACGAGGAGGGGGCCGGTGGAGCCGCCCATGAAGACCTTGATCCCGCAGGCGTCACGGCTGTCCATGAGCTCGTTCATCTCGTCGAAATTATTCGACGCGGCCCCGACCCACAGCCCGTAGTTCGCTCGCGAGGCGGCGGCGGCCAGGGCCCGCTTCTCCTCCCAGAGCGCGCGCGTGAGCGTGGGTGGCGACGTGTTCGGCATGTCGCACACGGTCGTCACGCCGCCCGAGGTGGCCGCCCGCGTACCCGATTCCCAGTCTTCCTTGTGCGGATGCCCGGGGGAGCGGAAGTGCACGTGGGTGTCGATGATGCCGGGGACGAGGAACTTTCCGATCGCGGGCGCCTTTCGGCGCGCCGGGCCGGCCGGACGCGGTCCGACGTAGACGATCCGTCCGTCCTCCACACATACATCCGCCACCGCTCGACCACTCGAGCTCACGACGGTAGCGTCCTCAACGATTAGGTCATACACGCCTGGACCCAGCCATGATCGATGGCACCTAATGCACCCCCGTCCCTTCGACCATGTTCCCCCCCCATCCCAGCACCGGGTGTACCCCTGACGACCTCCGGTAGCGCACACCGCGCTCCTTCCCTTCTTTTCTACGCCGGGCCCCCCTTCGGCGCCGACCTGTACCAGCGCGTGATCGAGCGGCTCGGGTACGGCGAGGCGCGCAGCGTGATCGACCCGAGCGCCCCTGGACACGGGTGGTCCGACCGCGCGGCCGTCATCGCCGAGCAGATCGATCGCGGGCCCACCGTGCTCGTGGCGCACGGGCTCGCCGTCCCCGCGGCGGTCGCCGCCGCCCTGCTCACGCCCCCTGTAGCCCTCGTCATGTCCAACGGGCCGCTCCGCCGGCTCGACCCGTTCACGCGTGCCCTGGCGGGCCTCTGCGCAACGCGTCCGGGCGGGGGCCTCCTCCAGCACTCTCTGCTGCGCCCGCAGCCGTGGCTGGGGTGGCTGGCCTCGTCGGCGGGCCTGCGGCGGGCGGTGGTGAACCCCTACGTCATGGACCGCGACACGGTCGCCGCGCTCTGTGGTCCCCTCGTGGCCACGAAAGAGGGGCGCGCGGCGGTGGCCGCCTACCTGGGGAGCCTCCGCGAGCTGCCCGATCCGCGCGCGCTGCGGTGCCCGGTGCTGCTCCTCTGGGGCGACGCCGATCCGCTGTATCCGTCTGAAGAGGCTGCCTTTTTGGAGTCCGCGCTCACGGGGGCCCAGCACCGTTCGGTGCCCGGCGGGCAGCACGTGCATCCGGAGGAGCGCCCGTGGGAGATGGCCGATCGGCTCGCCGCCTGGCTCGCCGAGCAGGGGATCTCGCCGGCTGCCGCGACACGGATGTCCTGAATCGCGGACTCCGCGCGACGATGCGAGGCCGAGATCGCGCGGAGATGCGGGCCTGGTCGGGGCTTCGGCCCGCTGGGACCGAAATGGTTCGGAAGTTGCATATCGGGCTGGCGGAGACGCGACGGCCCGAGGCTGGCGAGTACCCCCCGCCCTCCTCACCGCGAGCAGGCGCCCGGACCCCCGGGCGCCTCGCTTCTTTTTGGGACACGCCTCCCATTTCGGCCCCGTGGACGTGACCGATGGCCTCGTTCGGATAGAACGCCGCGGTGAATCTGGACCGTCTACGCAGCGTGGTGCCCGTGTCCGTGGACGCCGCCGAGCGCATCGCGCACGCACGGGACCTCTGGCCGCGAGGAACCCTTGCGCTCGCGGGCGCCGGGCCACTGCCGCCATCCCCCGAGGCGGTTGCCTGGCCTCGAGACGGCGAGGAGATCGCGGCTTGCCTGGCCTGGGCCGAGGCGGAAGGGGTAGCGATCGTGCCCTATGGCGCGGGGAGCGGCGTTTGTGGCGCGGCCGCCGGTCGCGCGGGATCGCTCGTCCTCGACCTGAAGCGGATGAACCGGATCGGTCTCATCGAGGGCGACACCGTGACCTGCCAACCGGGGGTCCTCGGGCAACATCTCGAGGACGCGCTGGAGCGCGTGGGCCGGGCCACCCGCCACAGCCCGTCGTCGATCTGGTGCTCCACGGTGGGCGGCTGGGCGGCGTCCCGCTCCGCAGGCCAGTTCTCCAGCAAGTACGGGAAGTTCGAGGACATGGTCCTCGGGTTGAAGGTCGTGGCTCCGGCCGGGGCGTTCGGCACGGGCGTGTGGGCGAGCGGGGAGGATCTCGGGCCGTGGGTGATGGGCGCGGAGGGGAGCCTGGGCGTCATCAGCGAGCTGTTGGTGCGCACGGTGCCCGTGCCGGCGGTCCGCAAGTTTGGGGCCTGGCGATTCGCGTCGGTCGAGGCCGCGTGGGAGAGCATGCGGGCGCTCCTCCAGGCCGACCTCCATCCCGCGGTGCTGAGGCTCTACGATCCGGTGGATACGCGGATCGCAGGGAAGGGGAGCGCCACCACGGTGAAGGCGAAGGAGGGCGCCGGGTGGCTCGACGAGCTCCGAACCCTGGTCGAGTCCGTGCCCGCGCTCCGTTCGCACCTGCTGAGCCTTCCGCTGGCCCTGCCTCGGCTCCTCAACGCGTTGGCGCAAGGCGTCTCGTCCGGCTGCATCCTCATCGCCGGCTGGGAGGGAGAGCCCGACGTGGTCGAGGTGCTCGCACGCCACGGCGCCGCGCTGCTGTCGGGTGGCGAGCCGCTCGGCGAGGAGCTCGGGGAGCACTGGTACGCCCATCGCCACGACGTGAGCTACAAGTCGGCACCCATCTTCGAACGCGGAGGATTCGCCGACACGATGGAGGTCGCCACGACATGGTCGCGCTTGCCCGCGCTCTACAAGGGAGTCCGGGCCGCCCTCGGCCGGCACGCGCTCGTGATGGCTCACTTCTCCCATGTCTACCAAGAAGGCTGTAGCATCTACTTCAGCTTTGCCGGTGTTGGCCGCCTCGATGTCTACGATGCCGCGTGGCGCGATGCGCTCTCCGCCGCGGCCGAGGCCGGGGGAACCGTCGCGCACCACCATGGCGTGGGCCAGCTCAAGATGGCGGCGGCGGCGCGCGAGCTAGCGGGAATCGCTCCGCGTTTCCACGCGCTCAAGGCAAGGCTCGATCCCGCCGGGATCTTGAACCCCGGCCGGCTTTTTCCGTTGGTCGACATGCCCGAGCCGGCCGCGCCCCCGGTCGAGATCGATCCGGTCTCCCGGATCGCCACGCTCGACGCCCAACAGCCCGCCGCCGAGCGTGACGACTGGCTCGCGAAGGCGGGGTGGGAGCTGCGTTTCCCCTCCACCGGCTCCCTCGCGGCCAGCGTCGGCGCGCCGCGCCAGCCCTGGGAGTCCCGGGTCCTCGGGGCCAGTGCGCGTCTCGACGGGCGGCGCGCGGTTTTTCTCGCGGTCCCGCGTAGCAGCGCCGGGCCCGATCCCCGAGAAGCCCTCCCGGCCGGCGCGTACGAGACACTCACGGTCCCCGTCGTTCGTCGGGATGAGGCTGTCGTTCGCGTCGATGTGTCGGCCAGCACGTGCCTCGCGGCGGATCTGCGACCAGCGCGGGAGATCGCCGGCTCGGCCGAGTTCCGGGGCCCCGCGGCGGCGGACCTCGCCGCGCTGGCGAGGCGCCTGGGCCCCATCGGCTCGGAGCGAGCTTCCGCGGACCTCCCAGCGGCGGATCGCGCGCGGAGTGGCTCCTGAACCCGGCGGACTTCACGACGTGCGCCTACTGTCCGCGCCTCTGTCGGCACGTGTGCCCCGTCGCGGTCGCCACCGGCGCGGAGGCGGCGACAGCCGCCTCGATGATGGCCGTGCCCCTGCTTCTGGAGCGCGGGGCGCTCGCCCCGGCCGATGCATTGGCGGGGACCTCGCTGTGTCTGGGTTGCGGGGCCTGCACGGCGCACTGCAAGGTGCACATCCCCGTCGGCCAGCGCCTCGCGGCTTGGAGGGCGCCGCAGGTCGCCCCTCCTCCCCCCGACCCGTTGACGCCCATCGAGGGAGGAGCCCGGATTGTCTGCGTCTTGACCGGCTCTTCGGCCTGGTCGGCCCGGTGGAGCGAGGCCACCGGGGTCGAGGTCGCGGTCGTTTCCACGAACGACAGCCTGGGTCACGCCGCCTGGCGGCTCGGACACCCGGGCGTGCTCGAGGGAGTCGCCTCCCACTTCGCGGGTCGGGAGCTGGTCACTGGCTCGGGCGCGGTCGAGGAGGTCGCGCGGGCGGCGGGTGTACCTGTCCGGCGGCTGCCGGCTCCCGCCGCCGACGCCGTGTTCCATCCCTGTCACGCGGGGCCTCGGCCGGGCCCGGGGCAACTCGCGTGCTGTGGCCGGCGCGAGGGGTTCCCCGAGCGGGAGCCCGATGCGGCCCGCATGGTCGCGGAAGAGAACGTCCGGCTCCTCGGCGACGTCATCACGAGCTGCGCCGACGAAGAGTGCGCCTGCTGGTTGCGCGCCCACGGGGGGCGGGTCGTCGGCCCCACTGATTCCCCTGGATGTACGGATGTCTGACTCCCCTTCCTCGACAGACTCCGCCGGCGCGCAGAACCGGGGCGAGCGCCTGATCGTCATCGCCAACCCGAAGGCGGGGGGGGGGCGCGCGGGCGCGAACCGCGACCTGATCGAGCGCGCGGCGGCCCGCGCATTCGCCCAGGTCGAGGTCCGGTGGACCGAGGGGCCGGGCCACGCGTCCGAGCTGGCGCGGGACGCCGCAGCGGACGCGGACATCGTGGCCGCGCTGGGTGGTGACGGCACCTGCAGCGAGGTCGTCAACGGGCTGGTCCCCGGTGGAGTGGCCGTAAAGCCCAAGGTGGTGTTCGGGGTGATTCCGTTCGGCACCGGCGGCGATCTCGTCCGGAGCCTGGAGCTCCCGCGCAAGGTCGATCGCGCCTACTGGATGCTCGGCACCGGGATGACGCTTCCACTCGACATCGGGCTCTTCACCTGGGACGACGGCGCGAAGCGCGTCTTCGTCAATGTCGCCGGCATCGGTGCCAATGCGGATGTCTGCCGGCGGGCCAACGCCTCGAGCAAGCGGTTCGGCGGGACGGTCACGTTCCTCAGCGCCGTGGTCGGCGCGCTCGCGGGGTTCGAGGCTCGGCGCGTGTCGTGGTCCTGGGACGGGCCGGACGGCCCGGGCGAGGCCGAGCTCGACACGTTCGCCGCGTTCTGTGCGAATGGGCACTACTGTGGCGCTGGCATGTGGGTCGGAAAGGGCGGCTCGATGGCGGACGGCGTTTTCGAGCTGACCATCATTCCGCCCTTCGGGCTGATGAAGGCGCTGAGCCTCCTGCCCCACGTCTACAACGGGAAGCTCGCTGATCGGCCCGAGGTTCGCCGGATCCGCGTCACCTCGGTGCGCGTGGGTTCGGAGATGCCCCTCGAAGGGGACGGCGAGAGCCTCGGGTCCGGCCCGGTTCGCATCACGTCCGTCCCGCGCGCCCTGCAGATGCGCGGCGGTTGGCTGAACCCGCCCCGGGGTGGGGCCTCCTCGGCCCGCTGACGCCGGAGGAGCCGCTGTCCGCTTCGCTCCGCGCCGACCGCGGGGCATCCGGGCGGATGCCGACGGGTGATCAGCGCTTCCTCGGCTTCATCGCCCAGGATGGGCTCTAGAACGCCGATGTCCGCGTAGTTGCAGCCTCAGGGCGAGCGCAGCGACGAGACGTCGCGTGCGGTCCTGGAGAATCTGGGAATTTTGGGTTTATCTGAAAAGTGAAAAAACGGGGCTTTGGTCGTTGGCGAATTTAGGGTCTTCCGGCTATTTGTTGTGGGCCGGGAAGGGAAGTCCTCTCTGACCTTTCCGGGACCACGGGCGGGGGTGCCCACTGGCCTGAAGCAGAAGCTGAAGAGTGCCGATCTTCGAGATTCTTAACAATTACAAGTTCTCACCCCCGAGAAAGGAGTCCTCCGTGAACAAGGCAGACCTTACCGAGCAGCTCTCCGTCAAGGCAGGCATCCCCAAGATCCGCGCCGCCCTGTACGTGAACATCATCATGGACACCGTCCAGGACGCCCTCACCAAGGGCGAGAAGGTGACCATCTCCGACTTCGGCACCTTCACGGTGTCCCAGCGCCGTCAGTTCAAGGGCCACAATCCCAAGAACGGCGCCGAGATCCAGGTCCCGTCGCGTCGCATCCCGGTGTTCCGCGCGGGCAAGGGCCTCAAGGAAGCGCTGAACAACTAAGGCGTCTCTGCGTGGCCCCCGCTTCGGTTGTACCGGGGCGGGGGCCATCGCGTTTTTCGCCGTGTTTGCCCTGCCCGGTAGCCTGCGTCACGCCTCCTGGTGCGCGGCGTTGGTGAAGGGTTGACGGAGCGAACTCCGTCGGTTCAGTTTGCGTCCAGTTTTGCCGGACCCGGTCCGGAGCGGCACTTCTCGTGGCCGTCGGCGCCAAGGCGCTGAGAAGGGCAATACCCACGGGGCTGCTTCCGGCAGTCCAGGAGGCGCAATGGATCGCGCGGCTCGTCACACACCCTGGATGGCTTCACTCGCGACTCCGGTCGTGCACTTCGCTGCCGAGGCGCGGCTTCCGAGCCGCTACGGCGACTTCCGCGTGCTCGCGTTCGAGTGCGCGACGGACGGGAACGACTACGGGGTGATGGCGAGAGGTGAGCTCGACGGCGCAGAGGACGTTCCGGTGCGCCTCCACTCCGAGTGCTTCACCGGCGACGTGATGGGGAGCTGGAAGTGCGATTGCCGCGACCAGCTCGAGGCGGCGCTGACCTACGTGGGCGCCGCCGAGCGGGGGGCGGTCCTCTACCTCCCCCAGGAGGGTCGAGGCATCGGCCTGGCCAACAAGATCCGCGCGTATGCCCTTCAGGACGCGGGGATGGACACCGTCGAGGCAAACCTCGCGCTCGGCTTTCCGGACGACCTGCGGCAGTACGACATCGCCGCCGAGGTCATCCGCCAGATGGGGATCCGCTCGGTGCGCCTGCTGACCAACAATCCGGCCAAGCTGGCCGGGCTGCGCCGTGCCGGGATCCCGGTGACCGGGCACATCCCGCTCCGCACCGAGGCAAACGCGCACAACCTCGACTACCTTGCCACGAAGCGCGAGAAGAGCGGCCACCTGCTCTAAGAGGGTCGCCGGCTCCGGATCTCCGAGGGCGCCGTCGCCGATCTTGATGACTCGTTGACACCCGCGTGGACCCCCGGCTACCCTTCGCCCGTGCCGCTCGTCCGTTCGTAGCGGGCCTCATGTCGATCGCGACGCTGTCCCGGAGTCGGAATGTCCAAGTCGGTGCTGCTTACCCTCGCCCTTCCGCTCGGGGTTTTGACCGGGTGCATCAGCAAGGCCCCGGACTACCTCGAGATCAGGTACCCCGTGATGACGCTCGGCCAGGCCTCGATGGAGTTCGGCGTGGCGGAGTGGGGTGGCAGCGTCGAGCGCTCCATCCTCCTCGCCAACGAGGGCGACATGGTGATGGGCGTCGGTAGCGTCGGGATCGGGAACGGCCTCGACGTTTCGGCCTTCACGGTCACCTGGGACGCCGCGTTGATCGAGTGCGATGACGTTGTGGCGGAAGCCGGCGCCAAGGAGGTCGACGTGGACACGGGCGACGGTCCGGACACCGGCGCCGGCGCGGACGACAGCGGGGACGCGGGCGAAGAAGCCCTCGAGGGCGCGCTGTTCGTCCTCGCACCCGGCTGCCAGGTTCCGCTCGTCGTGACCTACACGCCCGCCACCCAAGGCGACGCCTACGACGCGCTGATCGTGGAGAGCGTCGGCACGCCCCTGACGAACGAGCAAGAGGACGAAGGGCAGGACCTGCCCGACTTCAGCGCGGATCCCGTCCACACGCGCCAGGTGGTCTACCTTCACGGCGAATCTGAATTCGAGCAGGGCGCGCTGGTCGTCCAGCCCCGTTCCTACGACTTCGGCTTCGTGCACCCGGACGCTACGGACGAGGAGCCTCCCGCCCGCATCCGGATCGCGAACGTGGGCGACAGCCCCGTGACCATCCTCCGCGCGGAGCTCGCGCCCACGTGCGAAGAAGAAGGGTTCACGCTCGCGGCTCAGTTCGAAGCGGGCCGTGTGCTCGAGGGGCAGGACGCGACGCTCGCCGAGGTGACGTTCACGCCGCTGAACACCTCCTCCAGCTCCTGCCAGCTCTCCGTCTACACGGACGATGTGGCCAACCCTCGGGTCGACGTGACCCTCATCGGCAACGCCGGGGACGATCCGGAGAACGCACCTCCCACCGCGTACGTCCGCTCGCCCGAAAACGGCTACCGCTACTCCACGATCCGCCCGCTCACGCTCGAGCTCAACATCTTCGACGAGAACCAGCCCGCCACGTCGCTGGAGTGCAAGGTCAAGAGCCTGCTCGCGGAGGGCACGGTGGCGAGCTGCACGGCGGCGGACGAGTCCGGACATGTCTATGTCGTGATCCCGGCGGAGGACCTCGAGCCCGGCGTCGACACGCTCCTCGTGACCGTGACCGACGGGAGCGATGTCAGCGCCTACGCGTCAATCTCGGTGGTCATCAACTCGGACTACCCGGCCGATGACGACGATGGAGACGGCTACGGCGTCGCGAGCGAGCCGGCCGACTGCGACGACTCCAACATCCTCAGCTACCCGAACGCAGCCGAGGTGTTCGACGGGCAGGACAACGACTGCGACGGCGTCTCGGACGAGGGCACCGACGGCTTCGACGACGATGGGGACGGCGTCGCCGAGGTCGATGGGGACTGCAACGACTTCAGCATCGAGGTCTACCCGGGCGCGCCGGAGCGCGGCGACGCGCTGGACAACGACTGTGACGGGACGGTCGACGAGGGCACCTCGTACTACGACGACGATGGCGACGGGTACTCCGAGGTCAACAACGACTGCAACGACCTGGACGCCACGATCAACCCCGGTGCCATCGAGACCTGCGACCGCGTCGACAACGATTGCGACAGCCTCATCGACAGCGCGGACGGCTGCGAGCCCACCGACTCCGACCCCGCGGTGGTCGGGGACACGATCCGCATGTCGCAGAGCGCCTGCCACGAGCTCGAGGTCGTGAAGATGGACCTGTTGGTGTTCGACGCCGACCAGGACACGATCTCGTACGAGTGGAGCACGGACGACGACGGCGGTACGTTCGACAACATCTACGCGCAGGTGGTGCACTACACCGCGCCCGAGGTGACGGGCGACACCAGGAGCTCCAACCACACGTACAAGATCTACGCCCTCATCAACGACGACGACGGCAACCAGGACTGGGCCTTCGGCGAGCTGCTGGTGTGGGATGCGAAGGCGGAGATCTACGAGCCCTTCGCCCAGGCGCTCCCCGCTACCGGCTGCGCTTCGACCGGCGGCGGCCCTGCGGGGGCGCTCCTGGTGGCGGGCGCCGCGCTCGCCCTCGCCTTCCGGCGCCGGGAGTAGCGGATGGCGGTGCCCCGCATCGGAGTCCCGGTGCGGCGTACCTGCCGCGGGAGGAGCGGGGCGCGGACGCCCCACTCGCGTCCGTGTTCCGCCTCTGACGCCGATCTCAGGCTCGGCACGCGCCATGCAGGGAACTCGGGCGGAGGCGCGATGATGTCCCGCCGCGGCCAGAGCACGGTCGAGTTCGCGATCATGATCCCGGTCATCTTCGCGGCGCTGTTCCTCATCGTCGAGCTCGCGTTCTTCTTCGGGAGCACGCACTACGTGAACTACGCGGCCTTCACCGCCGCCCGCGCCCAGCAGGTGGGCGAGTCTGCGACCGACGCGACGGATCTGCTCCTCGACGGAAACGTGACCGCCGGGGCGAGCGTCAGCGCGAGCACCGGGGCCGGCTCGGTGAAGATCGCGATGCCCTGGGAGATGGACCTCCCGTTCACCTCGGGTTTTGGCGCCTTCGACTACGAGGTGACCGTCATCGCCGGGCCGGAGGAGGCCCGCTACGAGGGCACGACCGGCAACCGGAGCACCCGCTACGGGGACAACCAGTGCGGAAGGGGCTGCTGATGCCCCTGCTGACTCCCACGCTTCGCAACGGACGCCGCGGCCAGGCTGCCGTGCTCATCGCCCTCTCGATCTTCGCGATGATGCTCCTCCTCGCGATGGCCACGAACGTGGGCGTCGTGGTCAACGACAAGATCCGGATGCAGACGACGGTCGACGCGGCGACCTACGCCGCCGCCTACTCGGAGGCGGCCTCGCTGAACGAGCTGGTCGAGCTGAACAAGGACATCGTGGACGCGGTGCACACCTGCCGGCAGACGCTGGAGCCCGCTCCTTGGCTCGAGACCACGCCGTGCGGCTGTGTCCCGCAGAGCCAGCTGGCCGAGCTCGCTGTACAAGCGTGCAAGCTCGCGATCGACGTGCAGATCGGCCGGTTCGTGGCCCGGGCGCCGTATGCCCGCACGGTCCGCCCCGCGATCCAGGCGGGCGAGGCGACGGCCGAGGCGAACTTCCGCGGCATCGACGTGAGCTTCTTCCAGGGGCTCCCCGGCTCGCCGACCTTTCCGGGGTCGCGAAACCTGTACGCGTCCTTCAACATGGGGAGCTCGGTGGTGATGCCGTCGGTGGCCGACATCCGCCAGGTGACCGACACCGCCGTGAACTACCTCGTCTTCGTCACCTGTCCGACGCCCTCCGGCGCCTGCGTTCCCGTGCCGCCTCAGCTCGGGCCGACCACCAACCTGAAGACCTGGTTCTACAAAGAAAACCGGGACCCCGACGTGTGGGTGGCCGGTCGGGTGAGCGGTACGCCGGAGAAGCAATTCCTCGACACGGCGTACCGCAGCGGCGGAGGCGACGGCGGCTTCTTCGGTGCTTCGTCGACCGGTGGGGACGACAAGATCTACGCCTACTCGGTCGCGAAGCCCTACGATGGCTCGATCGGCCCGAGCGAGCTCAACGGCAACCAGAAGAACGGCAACATGGTGGGCCCCATGGGCGTGTACGCCTCCCGTGGCACGACCTACCCGGAGCTCTCGATGTACGACGAGTACCGAGCGCGCCTCGCCGGCATCAACGAGAGCCTCGAGGGCGACGCCTCCCCGAGTGACCTCGTCCAGCTCGACGGCCTCCAGAACGGGAAGTTCTGGGAAATGGACAAGGTGAAGCACTGATGCGCACCCGACTCCCCATTGCCTCGCCGCGCCGCCGCCTCGGCCAGTCGGCCGTCGAGACCATGCTGCTCATGCCGCTGCTCGTGCTCGTGATGGTCGCGATGTACTACCTGTGGAGCATCGCCTGGGCCTCGCAGAACGCGCACATCCGCGCGCGCGAGTACGCCTTCCACGGCGACGCCTACCTGGGCGGCCACGGCAACAACGAGAGCGGCAGCGCGCCGTTCTCCGGCTCCAACTACGACCGCGCGGACAGCACGAGCTTCCGGTTCACCGGGCGTAGCCAGGACCAGTCCCTCCCCGGCGTGAGCGCGAGCGGCGAGTCGATCGACGTGACCGTCGTGATTACCAGCGATTAGGGTCCGTCCCAGAGCCGAGCCAGCGCCGCGCCCACCGCGCTCGGGGTGCGGAGCACGAAGGGGCCAAGGCCGAGCGGCGCGAACCCGGCGGCGAGCAGCGCCTCGACCTCCTCCGGGGACCAGCCGCCCTCGGGGCCGATGGCGACGGCGGCCCCGGCGTCGCGCTGGTCCACGTCGCCCGGCATGGCCGGTGAAGGCCCGCCCGGCGCCCCGAGCCATCGTGTCGGCGGCAGCGAGGGGTCTCGCAGGGCCTCCGCGAGGACATGGGGGCCCTGCAACGCGGGGACATCGGTCCGGCCGCACTGGGTGACGGCGGTGCGGACGACGCGATCGAGGCGCTCCGCTCGCGGCTCGCCCGGGGGGCTGTGGCGGGCACGCACGAGCAGGAACCGCGTGGCGCCCCCCTCCGTGCCGAGGGTGAGGGCCTCTTCGAGGAGCGCCGGCTTCGGGAGCCCGAGGAGGACGATCCGCGCGGGGGGCGGCGGAGTGAGGAGGCGTTCGACCACGAGGAAGCAGGCGCAACCGGCTTCATCGGCACCCTCGAGCACGGCGATGGCCGCGGTGGCGTGGCCATCTACCAGGCGTACGCGTTCGCCCGGCCGCGCGCGGAGCACGTGGAGCAGGTGGTGGCTCTCGCGGGCGGCCGCGTGGCAGCGCTCGCCGGCTTCGGGCACGTTGGCGACGACGAGGCGCCTCAGCGGGACTCTCCGGAGTGGCCTTCTCCGGAAGGGGCGGAAGGGCCCGCGTACCAGAGCGAAACCCAGCCCTCTTCGGTCAGGTCCTGGATCACGCCGCGCGCGGCGAAGGCCTCCCGCACCATCTGGGCCCGGTCGGCGAGGATGCCGGCCAGCGCGATCGGGCCGCACGAGATGCGCAGCAGGTCGGGCGCGAGCGCGACCAGCACCTCCGCGAAGAGGTTGGCCACGACGAGGTCGTAGCGGCCGTCCACCCCGGAGAGGGGCGTGGTGTCGAACGCCACGTCCAGTCCGTTTGCACGGGCGGCGTCGAGCGCGGCGGTGACGGCGTCCGGATCGATGTCGATGCCCCGCGCGCGCATTCCGAGCTTCGCGCCCGCGAGGGCCAGCACGCCCGAGCCGCAGCCGACGTCGATCACCGTGGCGTTAGGGCATGCGAAGTGGTCCACCGCGCGCAGGCAGGCCCGCGTGGTCGGGTGCTCCCCGGTGCCGAAGGCGTTGCCCGGCTCGATGACGAGCGCCCCGGGCACCTGGTGCCAGGGCGCCGCCACCACGAGGCGAGCCGAGATGTGGACAGGCTGGAAGTTTCGCTTCCAATCCTCCGCCCAATCTTCCTCCGCCTGGACGACCCACTCGGGATCCTCGTACGCCCATCCGTCGAGGGCGCCGGCGATCGCCGCGTCATCCGGGCGGGCGTCGAACCATGCGCGGAGACGGACCTTTTTGGGGGCGCGGGGCATGGGCCCGGTGTCCCAGGGCTGACGATAGGTGGGGGTGACGCCCTCCGGCAGGTCCTCCTGGAGGCCGGTGGCGCCGAGCCCGACGAGCCCGCGGCCGACGGAGGCAACCGCGGGGCGCGGGAGAGTCACCGCGTAGGCGTGCCAGACGCGCCCCATCCCTCAGTGCTCGGCGTGCGGCGGCGGGGGGGGGAGCGGCTTGCCGTCGCGCGCGGCGGCGAGGACGGCGTTGATGCCCTCCTTCCCCGCGTTGAGGCGCACCCACTGCTCACCGAACGCGCCCTTGAGGAAGATCGAGGGCGTGCCCTCCACGCCGGCCACGCCACCGGCGGCCACGTCCTGCTTGACGGACTCGGCGGTGGTGGGGTCGGCCATGCACGCCTCGAACGCCGTCATGTCGAGCTTCTGCTGTTGGGCCATGAACCGGATGTCCTCCTTGCCGAGGAACTCCTGGTTCTTGAACATCTGGCGAGAGAGCTCCCAGAATTGTCCTTGGAGGCGGGCGCACTCCGAGGCGGCCGCGGCGTTGCACGCGAACTTGTGGCGCTCGCCTTCGACGAACGAGTTGCACGTGTCGCTGATCGGGTAGTGCTTGAAGTAGAGCTTCACGTCCTTGTTCTCCGCGAGGATCTCCTTGAGCTCCCCGGACATGACGCCGCAGTGCGGGCACTCGAAGTCGGCCCATTCGACCATCGTGAAGCGGGCGTTGGCGTCCCCCGCGACCGGCTCCGTCCCGTCGAGCTCGATGCGACCGGTCACTTGCTCGTAGTACTGGGAGAGGTCGGCGACGGCGCCGCTGCTCGCGCCGCCCATGGTGCTGCCGCCGGCGCCGGCGTCCCTGGAGGCCATCGCGCCCACGACGAGGGTGAGCAGGCCCACGACCGCGACGCTGCCCACCTCCGCCTTGATGCCGTCCATCAGCGAGGAGGCGGGCTCGCTGGAGCGCCAGAGCAGCGCGGAGCCGACGAGCAGGATCGCGTTGAGCGCCCAGGACGCGACGCAGAGCGGGCACGCGGCGCCGATCTGGGAGGTCGCCCAGCCGAGGTAGAGGTCGAACAAGACGGCCAGCCCGGCTAGGACGGTCATCATGGCAGGGGCCTTCGGCGCGCCGCCGGAGGCCTGCCGCAGCGAGAGCCACGCCATCACCGCGTAGTAGGCCACGCCGAGCAGCGCGACAGGTACCGTGCCTACCTTCGAGTAGACGCTGCGATTGACCGTGTCGCAGCTCCACACGTCGCTCACGTTGCACACCGAAGGCGCCGTGCCGCTGTGTTGGGCCGTGAGGTAGCCGGCGATCACGATGCCGAGGAGCGACCCGACGGCGACGCCCCACCCCCGCGTGCGCGGCATCGCGACCAGCACGCCGGAGACGAGGACCGCGGCCGCGGCCGCGCCGATGACGAGCCCGGCCGAGCCGCCGCTCGCGGCGAAGGCCGGGAGAGGGGCGGCCAGGAGACCGAGGAGCAAGAGCTTCCGGGACATGGGGGCTCCGAAGAGTGGGGGCTGCGCCTAACACGGCCGGTCTTCAATCGCCCCGATCGGCGGCCCGTTCCGCCACCGCCGTCAGCGACCCCGGATCGCCCGCTTGGCCTCGCGATCGTCTTCCTTCTCGCGGATGGACGCGCGCTTGTCGTGGAGCTTCTTGCCCCGGCCGACGGCGAATTCCACTTTGATCCACGGGCCGATGAAGTACATCTGCGTGGGGACGAGGGCGAGCCCCTTCTCCCGGACGCGCTGCCTGAGGCGCCGCACTTCCTCCTTGTGCATCAGCATCGGGCGGGGGCGCGTGGGCTCGTGGTTCTGCAGGTTGGCCTGCACGTAGTGCGCGATGTGGGCGTTCATCAGCAGGGGGTGGCCCTGGGCGTCGAAGCCCACGTAGGCGTCTTCGAGGTTGCCCTTGCCGCCGCGCAGGCTCTTCACCTCGGAGCCGACCAGCATGAGCCCCGCTTCGTAGGTCTCGAAGAGCTCGAACTCGAACTTCGCACGACGGTTCGTACAGACGTTGCGGCGGGTGCGGGCGGGGTCCTTGGTCACCCCGCAGGTCTATCGCGGCGGCCCGCTCGGGGGCCCCGCCGACTCCACGGACTTCCACCGGCCTCCATTTTTTCTCCAAAAAAATCCAAAGGGAAGTCAAATGGTTGGGGCCTTCGCGGCCGCTCTTGCTTCTTTTTTCGGGCGGGTGGTGGTTGGATGTGGGAATCAGCGGAGCCCCCGCTGCCTCGAGGCCGCTGCCGTCTCGAGCCACCCACCGGGAGAGAGCTCGCCCGAATGCTCGACGTGCGCCTCAACACGCCGCTCACCGTGGATCCGAAAGGTCGGATCACGCTGCCGGTGCGTTTGAAGGCCCAGCTCGACCACGTCGGCACCAACGTGCTCGTCTGCATCGTGCATCGCGACCACTTGCGCGCGTACACGAAGGACGACTTCCGCAAGAACGTCGAGGCGCCGTTGGCGGCGCTCGACTCGTTCGATCCCGAGGTGGAGCGGATGCAACGGCTCCGGCTCGGCTTCGCCGTGGACGTCGAGATCGACAAGCAGGGCCGCGTCAACCTCCCTCTCAACCTCCGGACCTTCGCCGGCATCGATCGCGACGCGGTGCTGGTCTCCCTGGCCGATCGCGTCGAGATCTGGGACGAGAAGCGGCTCGGCGCCTGGATGGCGGCGGAGTTCGCGCGTGGAGGGGCGGGTGCATGATGCGGGTCCTCACGGTCATCGGCCGGTGCTGCTCGATGACGCCGTCGAGCTCTGCGCGCCGCGCGCGGGCGCGCTCGTCGTGGACGGGACGCTCGGTCGGGGCGGGCACGCCGCGGCGCTGCTCGAGCACGGCGTCCACCTCGTGGGCCTCGATCGGGATCCCGAGGCCATCGCGGCCGTCCGCGCGCGCTTCGGTGACGCGTTCGGGGACCGCCTGGAGCTTCACCACGCGCCGTTCTCGCGGATCCCCGACGTCCTCGCCGGGCGGCGTGCGGACGCCGTGCTGCTCGATCTCGGCGTCTCCTCTCCGCAGCTCGAGACCGCGTCCCGCGGCTTCTCCTTCCGGAACGACGGGCCCCTGGACATGCGGATGGACCCCTCCTCCGGCGAGCCCGTCTCGGCGTGGTTGGACCACACCGACGAGGCCGGCTTCGTCGACGTGCTCTTTCGCCTGGGGGAGGAGCGCCAGGCTCGCCGAATCGCGCGCGCGGTGCTCGCCGCCCGTCCCGTCCGCACCACCGGCGAGCTCGCGGATGTCGTCGCGCGAACGGTCGGACGCGGGGACGGTCGGATCCATCCGGCCACCCGCACGTTCCAGGCGCTCAGGATGGTGGTCAACGACGAGCTCGGCCAGCTCGCCACGGCGCTTCAGGCGGTGCCCGAGTGCCTCGCGCCGGGCGGGAGGTTCGTCGTGATCGCGTTCCACTCCCTCGAGGACCGCGCCGTCAAGCAGGCCTTCCGCGCCCTCGCCGGGGACGGCGCCCCCACCGACATGCGCGGCCACCCCCTCGTGGTCCCCCGTTTCCGCCTCGTCGAGCGTCGCGCCCGCAAGGGCGAGGACCGCGACCCGACGAATCCCCGCGCCCGATCCGCCCGCCTTCGCGTCCTGGAGCGACTCCCATGAGCACCACCACCGCCGAACCCGGCCACATCTCGACAGCCCCGGCGCTCGACGCGGACCCCGCCGAGCTCCGCCTGCTCTTCCGGTGGCTGGTCGCCATGCTGCTGATCGCGGCGGCCCTCGCCGCGTGCGTGTGGACGCGCATGGCCGTCCGCGCCACGGCGCTCGAGCTGGACGCGGCGCGCAGCTCGCTCGCGCGCGCCGAGATCCTCCAGGAGCGCCTGCTCGTCGAGCGCGCGCTGCTCCGCGATCCGGGCCGCCTGGCCGAGACCGCCGCGTCGCTCTCCCTCGTGCCGCCCGTCGCCACCGTCGTCGTGAACGAGGTCGGCGTCCGGTGAAGAAGCAGCCCGCCATCCGCTATCGCCAGCCCTCCCCCGGGGCGGCGCCCCGTCCCCGTCGGCTCAGCCCGGCGGAGGCGGACGCGAACATGCTCGCCGAGACCCGGCTGCGTGGGCGCGTGGCGTTCGGCGGGATCGCCTTCGCGCTGCTCGCGATCGCGCTCCGTTCGTCGTGGCTCATGGTGGTGCCCGACGCGCGGCTGGAGGAGCGCGGCCGGGACCAGTTCCAGTCCGCCGTCGAGATGCGCGGAAAGCGCGGCGCGCTGCTCGACCGCCACGATCGCATCCTCGCCTACACCGTGAGCCTGCCCGCGCTCTACGCCAACCCGGCCAAGCTCTCGAAGGAGCAGGCCGCCGAGCGTATCGTGGCGATCTCGGCCGCCACGGGCCGCACCGAGGCGTGGATCGCGGGGCGCTTCGTCGCTACGAACGCGCAGGGGCGCACGCTGCAGGAGGTCCGCCTCGGCGGCGGGCTCGATCCCGCCACCGCGCGCGCCCTCGTCGCCGGGCTGCCGCGGGACGTGATGTGGCTCGAGGAAGAGCCGATGCGGATGTACCCGGGCAAGGACCTCGCGGCGCCGCTCATCGGCTACACCGACGCGAAGGACGACGGCGCGGCGGGCCTCGAGAAGGTGCTGCAGGCCGAGCTCGCGGGGGACACCTACCGCATCCTCCAGGAGCGGGACCGCAAGGGCCGGACGATCGAGGCCGGCGTGGACGAGGCGCGGCTGCGCCGCGGGGGCCGATCGGTGCGCCTCACCGTGGATGCCGCGATTCAGCGCGCGACGGAGCACGCCCTCGACGAGGCGATGCTGCTCTCGCGGCCGGAGACGGCGATGGCCGTGGTGATGGACGTCGAGACCGGGGCCGTGCTCGCGCTCGCCACGCGCCCCGCGGGAAACCCGAACGACGGGGGCTCGCGGGCGCGCCAGGAGGACTTCAAGAACCGCCCCGCGATGGACCAGATCGAGCCCGGCTCGGTCATGAAGCCCTTCATCGCGTCCGCCGCCCTCGAAGAGGGGCTGGTCACCGCGTCCACCATCATCGACTGCGAGCTCGGCGCCTGGTCGATCGGCGGCCGGACGATCCACGACGACCATCCGAAGGGCACCATCTCCGTCAGCGACGTCATCAAGTACTCGTCCAACATCGGCTCGGCGAAGCTCGGCTTCATGCTGGGGCCGGTCAAGGTGTTCGACTACCTGAAGGCCTTTGGTTTCGGCCGGTCCACGACGCTCGGCCTGCCCGGCGAGGTGTCGGGCCAGATGCGGACCGCGGCGAACGTGCGCACGATCGAGCTCGCCACCACGTCGTTCGGGCAGGGCATCACCGCCTCGCCGGTGCAGCTGGCCGCGGCGGTGGCGACGATCGCGAACGGCGGAGTCCGCATGACGCCGATGTTGGTCGACGCGGTCCTCGACGGGAACGGCGCGGTGGAAACGCAGCGGGAGCCCCGCACCGACCGCCGGGTGTTGTCCGAGGACACCGCGCGCACGATCACCGCGATGATGGAGTCCGTCATCGACGAAGGCGGCACCGGCACGCGCGCGCGTGTCGACGGCTACCGGGTCGCCGGGAAGACGGGCACCGCGCAGAAGGTCGAGAACGGCGTCTACAGCTCGACCAAGCGCATCGGCTCCTTCGTCGGGTTTCTGCCCGCGGATCGCCCCGAGGTCGCGATCGTGGTCGTCATCGACACGCCGACCGTCGGCTCCAAGTACGGCGGCATCGTCGCCGGCCCGGCCTTCGCGAGCATCGCTGGCTTCACGATGCGGTACCTCGGCGTCCAGCCCGATCCGCCGCAGCCGAAGGTGGTCGTGACCCTCGGCCCCGACGGCGAGCCCCTCCCGCCCGTGATCCTGCCGGCCCTGCCCCCCGTCGATCCGGAGGATGCCCTCCTCGTGCGCGCGGCCGCCACCGAGGTGCCGCTCGAGCTCGTGGGGGACGGTCAGGGCCGTTGGATCCTGCCCGATCTGCACGGTCGCACGCTGCGCGACGCGCTCACCGGCCTCGGCCCCGCCGGCCTCGATCTCCAGGTGGCCGGCTACGGCCGCGTCACTGAGCAGGCCCCGGCGCCCGGTACGGCCGTCTCTCCGGGCGAGCCCGTTCGCATCCGGTTGAACTAGCCCTCCCAAGTCCGTCTCCCGACTGGGACTTCGCCTCTTCTTTCCCATCTCCACTTTCGTCTTCAAGACAGGACCACGCAAAAATGCGGGGTCGGGTGCACCCTCCCCGGGTGTTCCTCCGGCCTCGTCGCGCACGCTCTCTCCACATGGGGTGAGACCTCTCCCCAACCGGGCCGCCCCCTCCCTCGCCGCCCGGCACCCCTCTTCGCGCGCGACAACCACCCCGCAGCCGTGCTCTCTCCCTCTCCGTGCTGACTGCCGGTCCTGTCTTGGAGACGCCCCCCCTCACGCCCGCCACTTCCCCCTCCCCCATGCTCCTCTCCTCCCTGCTCGATCGGACCGTCGTGCTCTCCGTCTCGGGGCGCGTCGATCGGCCCGTGGGCAGGGTGTCGGACCTCGACACCGACGTGGGCCCCGGCGACGTGTTCGTCGCCATCAAGGGGAGCCGCTTCGACGGGCACGATCGCGTCCCGCGGATGGGCCATGCGGCGGCGGTCGTCGTGGATCAGGACCGCACGGTGCCGCCCGGACCCACCGTCATCCGCGTGGCGGACACCCGCGTCGCGCTCGCTCCGCTCTGTGCGGCCCGGCTCGGTGACCCCGGCGCGTCCATGCGCGTGGTCGCCGTCACCGGCACGAACGGGAAGACCAGCACGACCTTCCTCCTCGCGGCGATGGCGCGCGCGGCAGGCCTCCGCACCGGCATCATCGGCACGACCGGGCACTACATCGACGACGAGAAGGTGCCCGCCAGCCACACGACCCCGGGGGCGCCCGCGCTCCAGGCCCTGCTCGCGCGGATGCGCGACGCGGGATGCGAGGTCGTGGCGGTCGAGGCCTCGAGCATCGGGCTCGCGGCCCATCGCATCGACGCGATCCCGTTCCGCGCGGCCATCTTCACGAACCTCACGCGCGATCACCTCGACTGGCACGGCACGATGGAGGCCTACGCCAGCGCGAAGGCGCGCCTGTTCCACGAGCTCCTCGCGGGCACCGCCGTCCTCAACGCGGCGGACCCGGCGGCGGCGGCGATGGCGCCGGCCTCCCGCAGAACCTGGTGGTTCAACAACGGGGATCTGCGCGCGGAAAACGTCGTGAGCACCCCGGGCGGAACCCACGCCCGATGGGTGACCCCGATGGGCACCTTCGAGGGTGCCATGCGCCTGGTCGGCGCCCACAACGTCGACAACGCCCTCGGGGCGCTCGGGGGGGCCTTGGCCGCCGGCGTTCCGCTCGAGGCCTGCCAGGCCGGACTCGCCGCTCTCCCGTTCATCCCGGGGCGGCTCCAGGCGGTCCCGAACGACCTTGGTTTCCAGGTGCTCGTGGACTACGCCCACACCGATGATGCCCTCGTCCGCGTGCTCGCCGCGCTCCGTGCCCTCTCCCCGCGTCGTATCCTCACCGTGTTCGGCTGTGGCGGTGACCGTGATCGCGGCAAGCGCCCGTTGATGGGCAAGGCCGCGGCCGACGGCAGCGACCTGGTGTTCGTCACCTCCGACAATCCGCGCTCGGAGGATCCGCTCTCGATCATCGCCGCGATCCTCGCCGGGATCGGCGCCCGGCCCCATGTCGTCGAGCCCGACCGCCGGAGGGCGATCGCGGCGGCGCTCGCCGAGGCGCGCCCCGGTGACGTCGTGTTGCTCGCGGGGAAGGGCCACGAGGCCACCCAGGAGACCGCCGCGAGCGCGGCTCCTTTCGACGACGCCGCGGTCGCGGCCGACCTGCTTCGCACCCTCGCGCCCGGCTCCGGGTTCTCCAGAAACGAGGCTCCCGGATGTTGACCTTCCTGCTCCAGTCTCTCGACGGCCCGATGAACGTGTTCCGGTACGTGACGTTCCGATCCGCGTCGGCGTTCGTGACCGCGCTCGTCGTCTGCTACGCCGCGTATCCGCCGTTCATCGAGTGGCTCCGCACCAAGCGGATGGAGCAGATCATCCGCACGGACGGTCCGCAGGAGCACATCGAGAACAAGGTCGGCACCCCGACGATGGGCGGCGTGGTCATGCTCGCCGGCATCGCCGTGGCCGCGCTCCTCTGGGGCCGGGTCGACGAGCCGCGGTTGTGGATGGTGCTGATCGTGACCCTTGGGTACGGCGCCATCGGCTTCTACGACGACTGGAAGAAGGTGATGGAGCGCAGCGCCGACGGCCTGGCCGGCCGGTGGAAGCTGTTCTGGCAGACCGCCATCGGGCTCGCCGTGTTCGGGTGCGCCTACGTCACCGGGATCATGGACGCCCAGCTCCACCTCCCGTTCTTCAAGCACGCGATCATCGACTTCGCCGAGCTCTGGCCGGGCGCTCCCGACGCGCTAGGCTGGATCTACGTGCTCATCGGCGTGTTCGTGCTCGTGGGCGCCTCGAACGCCGTGAACCTCACGGACGGCCTCGACGGCCTCGCCATCGGCTCGACCATCACCAGCGCCGGCACGTTTGCCGTGCTCGCCTACGTGGCCGGGCACGCCGAGTTCTCCGCCTACCTCGGCATCCCGCAGATCGTGGGCGCCGGCGAGCTCTCCGTGTACTCGCTCGCGATCGTGGGCGCCGGGCTCGGCTTTCTCTGGTTCAACTGCTACCCCGCGCAGATCTTCATGGGCGACGTGGGCTCGCTCGCGCTCGGCGGCGCGCTCGGCGCCCTCGCGGTGATCACGAAGCACGAGATGCTCCTGGCGCTCGTCGGCGGCATCTTCGTGATGGAGACCCTCTCCGTCATCGCCCAGGTCTTCTGGTTCAAGCGCACGGGCAAGCGGCTCCTCAAGATGGCGCCGATCCACCACCACTTCGAGAAGATCGGGTGGAGCGAGCCGAAGATCATCGTGCGGTTCTGGATCATCTCGGCGTTGCTCGCGGTCGTGGCCCTCTCCACCCTCAAGCTGCGATGAGCGGAGCGGAGACAGTGGGAGCGGCGGCAGTGGGAGCGGCCCCCGATCTGCGCGGCCTACGCGTGCTCGTCGTGGGGATGGCCCGCTCCGGCGTGGCCGCGGCCGAGGTCGCCGTGCGTCGCGGCGCGCGCGTGACCTGCACCGACCTGCGCGCGGACGCCCCGGTCGTCGTCGGCACCGAGCCGGTCTACGGCGCCCATCGCCGCGAGGACTTCGTCGGCGCCGATCTCATCGTCGTCTCTCCCGGCGTGCCGGCCCGCCAGCCCGATCTCGCGGCGGCCATCGCGGCGGGCGTCGAGGTCGTGGGCGAGCTCGCGTTCGCGGCCGCGTTCCTCACGGCGCCGATCCTCGCGGTGAGCGGCACCAACGGCAAGAGCACCACCACGCACCTGCTCGGCCAGCTCTGCGAGCGCGCCGGCCTCCGCACGTTCACGGGCGGGAACCTCGGCCAGCCGCTCTCCCTCGCGGTCGGCCAGGACCTCGAGATGTGCGTGGTCGAGGTGTCCAGCTACCAGCTGGAGCTCCCCGGCGGCGGCGCGCGGATCCCCGGGTTTCGACCGCGCGCGGCCGCGATCCTGAACCTCACGCCCGATCACCTCGAGCGCCACGGCACGATGGAGGCCTACGGCGCCGCGAAGTGCCGTCTGTTCGCGAAGATGGGGCCGGCCGACTTCGCGCTCGTGCCGGTCGACGACGCCCGCCTCATCCGCCTCTCCGCCCAGCTTCCAGGACGTCGGCTCTGGCTCGGCGGCACCCCCGGCGTCATCGTCCAGCCGGACCTCCTCGTGCTCGACGGTGTCCACGATCCGGGGCCGCTCTCCCTCGCCGGCTTCGATCTCGCCGGCGCCCACCACCGGGAAAACGTCGCTTGCGCAGCCTTGCTCGCCGTCTGCGGCGGCCTCTGGCGCCACGACTTGCGGCTGGCGGGCCTCACGGGCCTGCCCCACCGCATGGAGCGCGTGGCCGTGCGGCGCGGCGTCACCTGGATCGACGATTCGAAGGCCACGAATGTCGAGGCGGCCCTCGCGGCGGTACGCGGCATCGGGCCTGGAGCGTGGGTGCTCCTCGGCGGTCGCGGCAAGGAAGGCGCCGCCTACGAGGCGCTCGCCGAGCCGCTCCGACGGGCGCGTGGCGTGGTGTGCTTCGGGGAGGCCGGCCCCGGCATCGCCACCGTGCTCGAGGCCTCCGGCCTCACGCCGCGACGCGCCGCCGATCTGGACTCCGCCGTCGCGCTGCTCGACCAGGCCGCCCGTGACGGCGACACGGTCCTCCTCTCGCCCGCCTGCGCGTCGTTCGACGCGTTCACCGACTTCGAGCACCGCGGGCGGCACTTCCGCGACCTGGTGCGGGGGCTGCCCACATGAAGCGTCGCTACGACCACTCGCTGCTGTTTCTCACGCTCACGCTCGTGTCTTTCGGGCTGGCGATGGTGTATTCGGCGAGCGCGTTCATCGCCGCCGAGCAGAATCACAACGCGATGCACCACGTGACCCGCCAGGGGTTCGCGGCGCTGCTCGGCTTCGTCTTCATGGCCGTTCTCGCGCGGCTCCCCTACAAGGAGCTGCGGGCGTGGGCGCCTACGCTCTACTTCGTCACCACCGTCTCGTTGTTGCTCGTGTGGGTACCGGGGATCGGGCACTCGGCAAACGGATCCGCGCGCTGGTTCGGCCTGGCCGGCATCCACTTCCAGCCCGCCGAGTTCCTCAAGGTGGTCCTCCTCGTCTGCGTCGCGACCTGGCTCCATCGCAACCGCACGGACATCCACAACCCGAGGCGGCTCGCGGGCCTGGCCGGCCTGATGGCGGTCCCGCTCGGCCTCGTCGCGCTCCAGCCGGACTTCGGGTCGACCGCGATCATCACGGTCCTGGCCGGGCTCATGTTCTTCTTCGCAGGGCTGCGCTGGGCGTGGATTGCGGTCGGCAGCTCCGCCATGGTGGGCGGCCTCGGCCTGCTCATGGTGGCCGAGCCCTATCGCATCAAGCGGTTGATGAGCTTCATGGACCCCTTCGCCGACTGTGGGGGAGACGGCTACCAGGTTTGCCAGTCCCTGCTGGCCCTGCACCACGGGGGCCTCTTCGGGCAGGGGCCGGGCGAGAGCTCCGCCAAGCTCCTGTACCTCCCGGAGCCCTACAACGACTTCATCGCGGCGGTGCTCGGGGAGGAGCTCGGGCTCGTCGGGGTCGTGGCGCTGCTCCTCCTCTACGGGTTCTTCGCGGCCCGTGGCTTCTCCATCGCCCGACGCGCCGCCGATCCGTTCGGTGCGCTCCTCGCCAGCACCTTCACGGCGATGATCGTGGCGCAGGCGTGCCTCAACCTCGGCGTCGTCACGAGCCTCGTGCCGCCGAAGGGGCTGGTGCTCCCGTTCATCAGCTACGGCGCCAGCGCGATGATGGTGAACCTCGCCGCGGTCGGCGTGCTCCTGTCGGTGTCCGCGGAGGCCCGGCAGGCGGATGCCGTGCCCGCGCCGAAGGGTGCCCCGGAGACGACGCCGCGCCTGGGCGCGCACCCGTCCCCGCTCTCCGCTCGGGGCGCCTGATGTTTCGCGGCAAGTTCGGCAAGGTGCACTTCATCGGGATCGGCGGCAGCGGCATGTCCGGCATCGCGGAGGTGCTCGCGAACATGGGCTTCTCGGTGAGCGGCTCCGACATGAAGGAGAGCGCCGTGGTGGCGCGGCTGCGCGGCCTCGGGGCGCGGGTGTTCATCGGGCACGACCCCCAGAACGTCGCGGGCGTGGATGTCGTGGTGCGATCCACCGCGGTCTCCGACGGAAATCCGGAGGTCGTGGCGGCCAACCAGGCCAAGATCCCGGTCATCCCCCGCGCGGAGATGCTCGCCGAGCTCATGCGCATGAAGTACGGGCTGGCCGTGGCCGGCACGCATGGCAAGACGACGACCACGTCGATGCTCGCGACCTGCCTGCATCGCTCGGGCCTCGATCCCACCGTCGTCATCGGCGGGAGGCTCGACGCGCTCGGCAGCAACGCGCGGCTCGGGCGGGGCGACTACCTCGTGGCCGAGGCGGACGAGTCGGATGGCTCGTTCCTCCTCCTCGATCCCACCGTCGCCGTCATCACGAACATCGATCCCGAGCACATGGAGCACTGGGGCAGCTTCGACGCCCTGGTCGACGGGTTCGTCTCCTTCGCCAACCGGGTGCCCTTCTACGGCTTCTCGGTCGTGTGCCTCGATCACCCCGTCGTTCAGCGCATCCTCCCGCGCCTCCGTCGCCGCACCCTGACCTACGGCTTCGGCGCCCAGGCCGAGGTTCGCGCCGATCGCGTGCGGCAGGTCGGCCGTAGCGTCGAGTTCCGCGTGTGGCGCCGCGACGAGGTCCTCGGGGACGTGCGCCTCGACGTGCCCGGCCGCCACAACGTGCTCAACGCGCTGGCGGCCACCACCGTAGCGCTCGAGCTCGACCTCCCGTTCACCCAGGTGCAGGAGGCCCTGCACGGCTTCGGCGGCGTCGACCGTCGCTTCTCGGAGCGCGCAAACGTGGGCGGCGTCCTGATCGTGGACGACTACGGCCACCACCCGGTCGAGATCCAGGCCACCCTGGCCGCGGCGTCCGAGGGCTTCGAAGGGCGGCGCATCGTCGCGGTTTTCCAGCCCCATCGCTACACCCGCGTTGCCGACCTCTGGGCCGACTTCTGCGCGTCGTTCAACGCCGCGGCGCACGTCGTCGTCTGTCCGGTCTACGCGGCGGGGGAGGCGCCCATCGAAGGCGTCGACGCCACGCGGATCGTCCGCGGGCTCGCCGACCACGGGCACCGCAGCGTGGTGAGCGTGCCCGACCTCGACGGCGCGGTCGAGCACCTCGCGGGCTTCGTGCGCGCGGGCGACATCGTGATCACGCTCGGCGCGGGCGACGTGAACCGCGTCTGCGCGGCGCTCGCCGATCGGTTGCGGGGACGTACCGAAGGATGAGCGCGACGGAGCCCGAGGAGGTGGGGATCGAGCGTCCCGCACGCCTGCTGGGCGGAGTCGGGGCGCGTGAGGAGGAGCCGATCGGCCGGCACCTCCCGCTCCGCACGGGCGGCGCCTTCGAGCTCTGGGTCGAGGTGGCGGACGAGGCCGAGCTGCTCGCGGTCGTCAAGGCGGCGCGGGCCGAGAAGCTCGCGTTGCGGCCCGTGCCACCGTTCTGCGACGCGATGCCCCCGGAGGGCGGCCTCACCGGCGTGGGGCTGCGGCTCGGCGCGGGCTTCGAGTTCATCCGCGACGCGAAGGAGGGCCTGTGGGTCGGCGCCGCGACGCCGCTGGCCCTGCTCGGACTCCGGACCGGCTTCGCCGCGTACGCCCGCGCGCCGGGCACGCTCGCCGACGCGTGGGAGGACGGCTGGATCGCGCCGGGCGTGCTCCGGGTACGGCGCTTCCGATCGCGGAGCATCGAGGAAGTGGAGGGAGCGCCCGGCTCGCCCGGGATGGCCCCCGATGCGAAGGCGCTCGTCGTGGCCGCGCTCCTGGCCCCCGGCGCCAAGGTGCGCCCGCCTCCCGCCGGTCGGGCGTTCCGGGACCACAAGCGCCGCAATCTGCCGGCGCTCCCGGAGCTGATGCGGAACCTGGGCCTCGGCGGGCTCCGCCTCGGCGGCGCGGTTCTCGCCGAAGAGGACCCCACCGTGCTCGTGAACCGTGGCGACGCTTCGGCCCGCCAGCTCCGGCTCCTCCTCCAGGCCGCCCGCGAGCGGGTGCACACCGCCACGGGCCTCGAGTTCGAGGATCGCATCGCGCCGCCCGGGCGGGGCGGGAAGCTGTAGCCTCGGGGCCGATCGGGCGACCGATTCGAGAGAGATTCGCCGTAGAGTTCCGGGCCGTTGGACGGGAGTCTCTCGTATTCAGATCTTTCACTTCTTGGCTTGTCAATGGGCTCGAGCTCCGGTACAACGGTCGGTACCCTCTGGGATCTGCGTGTCGCCGCTCCGAGCCGTCCTCACCGTCGTGTCCGTGTCCTCCCTCGTGGGCGGGCTGGCGTGGCTCGCCCTCGGCAGCGAGGTGATTCGCTTCCGCACGTTGCGGGTCGTGGGAAACGAGCACGCCTCGCTCGCGCAGCTGCGTCACCTGGCCGACCTCACGCCCGGCGCCCCCTTGCTCACGCTCGACCTCGACGCGGCCATGGCGGGGGTGTCCCGGCATCCCTGGGTGGCGGACGCCGAGGCGCGACGCGTGTTTCCCGATACCGTCGTGATTCAGGTGCGCGAACGCCAGGTTCGCGCGCTGCTCCTGCTCGACGGCCTGTACCTGGTGGACACGGAGGGCACCCCGTTCCGTCGCGCCGATCCGGACCAGCTCGATCATCCCGTCGTGACCGGTCTTCCGTTCGATCTGGCGGAGTCGAACCCGGCGCTCGCCCGCCGGATCGTGCAGGATGCCCTCGGCATCCTTGACGCCGCCGCCGGTCGCGCGGGTCTGCGTGAAGTCGACATCTCCGAGGTGCGTTTTGACGCAGAATCGGGATATACGCTCGCGCTCCGGAATGGCGGAGAGGTGCTGCTCGGCTTCCCCAGCTCGAGCGGTTCGGGCCCCGCCGAGGCGGGTGGTTCGGCGGCCTCGTCCGCCTTCGCGCGCCTCGACGAGCTCGCCTCTCGCGGCGTCGATCTCGCCCATCCGCTCCGGATCGACCTCGGCTCCCCCACGATGGCCGTCGTCTCCCCGCTCTGAATTCCCGATCCGAATTCCCCGCTCTGAATCCCGCCTTCGAATCCCCGCATTGAATCCGCAAGACCGAGTTTCCCCAGACTCCCCACCCTCCTCTTCCTGTCCCGGCAGACAGGAATCCCCCCTGAGGTCGCCATGATCGAGATCGTAGACAACGAGCACAGCGGCGCGCGCATCAAGGTCATCGGCGTCGGTGGCGGCGGCGGCAACGCCATCAACAACATGGTCCGGTCCGGCCTCACCGGGGTCGAGTTCATCGCGATCAACACCGACGGGCAGGACCTGAAGCGGTCCCTCGCCCCGCGCCGCTTCCAGCTGGGCGCCCAGCTCACGAAGGGCCTCGGCGCCGGCGCCGATCCCGAAGTGGGCCGTGAGGCCGCCCTCGAGGATCGCGATCGGCTCGCCGAGCTCATCGCGGGCGCGGACATGGTCTTCGTCACCGCCGGCATGGGCGGCGGCACCGGCACCGGCGCGGCCCCCGTGGTCTGCGAGGTCGCCCGCGAGCTCGGCTGCCTCACCGTGGGCGTCGTCACCCGCCCGTTCCCCTTCGAGGGCAAGCGTCGGCGTCGTCAGGCGGAGGAGGGCATCGAGAACATGATGTCCCACGTCGACACGCTGATCACCATCCCGAACCAGCGCCTCCTGACGATGGCGTCGGAGAAGACGTTGATGGCCGAGGCCTTCGGCATGGCCGACGACGTGCTGCTCCAGGCCGTCAAGGGCATCGCCGACCTCATCAACTACCAGGGCATCATCAACATCGATTTTGCCGACGTGCGCACGATCATGAAGGACAAGGGCCTCGCGCTCATGGGCGTGGGTCTCGGCAGCGGCCAACACCGCACGGTCGACGCCGCGCAGCGCGCGATCTCCTCGCCGCTCCTCGACGACGTGTCGATCAGCGGCGCCACCAGCGTGCTCCTGAACTTCACCGGTTCGTCCAGCCTCACCCTCTACGAGGTGAACGAGGCCGCGCACATGGTGGGCGAGGAGACCGCGGAGGACGTGAACGTGATCTTCGGTCTCGTCGTCGACGAGTCGATGGGGGACACCGTCCGCGTGACCGTGGTGGCGACCGGCTTCCAGGAAGCCATCCGTCAGAACGTCCGCACCCCGCCCGCCGAGGTCCGCCTCCAGAAGGCGGTCAACGCCGGCATGACCCCCCGCGGCCCGTCGCGCGGCGGCGTCGTGAGCGGGTTCGACACGCTCCGCGGTGATGACTACGACATCCCCACGTTCTACCGCGGGAAGGATTAGTCTGTCGGGCCCCTGAACCGCAACGGGGTTCGGGTGGCCTGCGGCGAGCCCCTGCTTCGGCGGGGGCTTCCTCGTTTTTGGGCCAGGGGGCGGGGCGCGCCCCCGCCCCGAGCGGCGGGGTCGGGCCGCAGGGCGTCCCTCGCGCGGGGAGATCCTCGGTGGTGGCGCGCCCGGTGACCCGCCCGTGTCGCTCACCCTCCGTGCTACCTTCGACGCCTGCGCATGCCGACCGCCTCCCGCCAGCGCCGCCGCTTCGAGCGTCGCCTCCGCGCGGTGTGGGCCGAGCTCTCGTTCTTCGCGCGGGCGCTGCGCGTGCTCGTGCGGCCGATGGCCGCGCTCGCGGTGGCGTTTGCCATCGGGACGATCATCGAGCGCACCTGGGGTGCGCCCCCGGGCGGTGCGCAGCCGCGGTGGGACGAGGCGATGTTCACCGCCTACACGCTCCTGCTCGGCGAGATGGCGGCGCCGCTCCCGGCCGATCCCTGGGCACAGGCCGTGCTCTACCTGATGCCCCTCGTCGGCATCGTGTTCGTGGCCGAAGGCATCATCAAGCTCGGGTTCACGGTCTTCGACAAGCGGGCGAACGCCGAGGAGTGGATACGCATCATGGCGCAGAACAGTCGCGGGCACGTGGTGGTGTGCGGGCTCGGCACGGTGGGGTTCCGCGTGGTGGAGGAGCTCCTCGCCCTCGACGAGCAGGTGTTCGTCATCGAGCGCAACGCCGACGGGGAGTTCATCCCGCGCGCGCGCGCGATGGGTGTCGAGGTCCTGATCGGCGATGCCCGCACCGAGAACCTGCTCCGCACGCTCAACATCACGCACGCCCGCTCGGTGATCATCGTCACCGACGATGACCTCGCCAACCTCGAGATCGCCATGGACGTCCGCGAGCTCCGCGCGGACGTGCCCATCATCCTGCGCCTCTTCGATCAGCGGCTCGCGCAGAAGGTGCGCCAGACCATGGGAATCCAGGTGAGCCTGTCGACCTCGATGGTGGCCGCGCCGCTCTTCGCCTCCGCGGCGCTCGATGCGCACGTCGTCGGTACGCACAGGGTCGGCGGACAGCTGCTGCTCGTCGTCGAGCTGGACGTCGGTATCCGCCTCTCGGGGCGCACCCCGAGCGCGCTGCTCCGCGAGCACGGGCTCACCCTCGTCGCGGTGTCGCGCGGGGGTGTCTGGCGCACGGACCTCGCGGCCGAGGAGGCCATCGAGCGGGGAGACCGCGTGCACGTCATGGTGCCGAGCCACCGCGTGGCGGAGGCGCGGGCGCTCGAAGGGTAGGCCCCTTCGCTGGTCACCGCTGGCCGTCGAACGCGGCGCGGCGCTCCTTCAGCGTCGCGACGCGGCCGCTCTCCCACGCGAGGCGCGTCGCGAGCGCCACGCCCTGATCGTAGGCATGGAAGGACTTCGTCCGTACGTTCTCCACCTTTTTCGCGACCTCGCTCCGGTAGATCGACGCCTGAGCCTCATCGAGGCGCTTCGGCGGCGGGCTCGCGCCGAGATCCGTCGCGAGGCGTCCGTAGCTGTCGCCCAGGGAGATCAGGCTCGCCAACACCCACTCGGGCTCCTGGAGGGCCGCGAGCGCGATGATCTGCTGCTCCGCGGCCTTGATCCGGAGGGCCCGCCCCGCGAGGCGCTTGACCACGCGGCGCTCGGGCCCGACCAGGGAGAGCGCGTCGGCCTCCTCGAGCAGGGCGCGGGCGAGGTGGTAGCGCGCCTTGGCGCGGAGGTACTCGTGGGTGGCCGCGCCTTCGGTGGCGGCGAGGGCCTGCTGGATCCGTCGGATGCCGCGGGCTCGCTTGCCCGTGAGCAGCTCCGAGATGCCGCGTTGGAGCGCGACGGTGATCTCGTCCTCGGCCGAGAGTCCCCGCACGCGGTCGAGCGCCAGCACTTCTTCGAGCGCGGCCTCGTGCTGCCCGAGGTCCTCCAGGACGAGGGCGCGGCGGAAGTGGGCGTCGAGGCCGACCCCCGCGCCGGCCTGCTCGGCCGTCAGCGCGATCACCTGCTCGTAGAAGGCGAGCGCCGCGGTGGGCGCCTGGTCGATCTCCTCGCAGATCCCTCGCTGGTAGAGGTAGTTCGCGAGGGCCTCGGCGGGCACCTGGGACTCGAAGGCGACCAGCAGCGCGCGTGCGCCGTCGACATCCCCGCGCTGGCGGAGGGTGATCGCGTCGGTGAGGGTCTGGTCGACCGTGCGGCCGAAGGCGGGTGGCTCGGTGGGCGCGTCGAGCGGGGCGGGGAGGGGATCGGCGGGGAGGGGATCGGCGGCGAGGGCCAGACCCAGGAGGAGCATCAGCATCCGTCCTCAGTATCCGTCGAGCCGCTCGGGTTCCCACTTCTCGGGATCCGGGTGGCGTGCGCGCCACCGTAGAGCGCCAGCCAGGCCCAGGCTGCGCGCGCAACCTCGAGATCGCCGAGCACGTCCTGGGTGAGGGCTCCGACGAGCACCCCGGCGAGCCCGGCCGCCGGGCCGAGCGCGCCGTGGCGGAGCCCGAGGAGCGCGAGCCCGAGCGTCGCCACGAGCCCGACGGGACCGAGCACGGCGAGCAGCTGGACGGCGCTGTCGTGGGCGTGATTGGGGAACCAGAACCCCGGCGCGAGCAGGTCGTAGGCGGGCGCGGAGGCCACCGCGTAGCCCCCCGGCCCGGCCGCGCCCGCCGAGGCGACCGTGAGGCCGCCGGTCCAGAGGATGGCGCGCTGACGGAGCTCCTCCGCGTCCGCCACGGCGAGCAGGGCGACGAGCGCCAGCGCCCCCACGAACAAGGACGTCGCGGGCCGCCGTGTCTGCGTCGCGACGATGGTGACCGCCAGGGCCAGCCATGCGCCTTCGCTCCCCGTCGCCAGGATGCCGGCCGAGAGGAGCGCGGCGTGCGCCCAGCGCCTCGTCACCAGGGCCACGCCGAGCGCCGGGAGGAGCGCGTAGGCGAGGCTCAGATGATGGGAAAATCCGGCTACGCCGACCGCACCGGTCGCGCGTTGGCCGATTGCCCACACCGCCGCGCCGACCGCCGCGAGGAGCCCAAACCGCTCGACGGTGGCGCGGTCCTCCGCCCGCGTGAGCGCCGGAACGACCGCCAGCGGCGCGAGGAGCCAGGCGTGGCCGAGCCCCTCGCGGAGATCGCCGCTGGCACCCACGAGCAGGACCCACACCACCGCCGCCGCCAGCGCCGCGCGCCCCCAGGGCTCTTGCCAGAGGCGGGCGCGGGTCGGGCGGGCCGCCGCGTACAGGAGGGCGCCGCCGAGCACGATCTCCTGCGCCGCGGTCGAAAGCGGGAGCGCGACGAAAAAGAGGACGAGCAGGATCATCCCGAGGCGGGCGCGCACGGGCTCGCTCACCACGGCTCGCTCACGACGGCTCGCTCACGACCGCTCGCTCACTGCGCGCGGGGCGGGGCGGGGCGCGACAGCACGCGCTCGTAGACCCCGCGCGTCGCCGTGACCACCGTGTCCCAGCCGAAGTTCGTCTCCACCCGCGCACGGCCCTCCGCGCCGATCGCGGCGAGGAGCTCCGGCGTGCTGGCCTCGACCGCGTGGAGCGCGGCGCCCCAGGCATGGGCATCCCCGACGGGCAGGCGCCAGCCCCCGACCGAGCCGAGCACCTCGAGGTTGGGCGGAATGTCGCTCGTCAACGTCGGAAGGCCCGCGGCCATGGCCTCGAGGAGCGCGATGGGGAGGCCTTCGACCCGGCTGGGGAAGAGGAACGAGCGGGCGTGCGTGAGCAGCATCGCCTTGTCGTGGCCGAAGCGGGTCCCGGTGAAGATCACGCCCGCCGGCGCGTCGCGATGGAGCCGCTCGACGTAGTCGTCCGTGTAGCTGCCTCCGCCCGTGATCACGACCGGGAGCGACGGCGTCGCCCGCGCGACGGCGCGCAGCAGGGTGCCGATCTCCTTCTCGGGCACCAGCCGCCCGAGGAAGAGGTGGTAGCCGCCCGGCGTGAGCGAGGGGAACACGGAGGGCTCCCACGGGACCGCCACGTGCGGGGCGACGCCGTTCGGGATGTGCGTGACGGGGGCGGGGTAGTTCTCCTCGCACCAGAGCTTCAGCCCGCGCGACACCGTGATGATCTCGGTTGACGCATGGCCCGCCATCCAGGCGCCCGACCTCAGAAAGAGCCGGGCGGCGGGCCCCCACTTGTCCCGCTCCCAGTCCTTTCCGTGCAGGGTCACGACCACCGGCCGGCGCAGGAGGGCGGGCAGCCCGGAGAACAAGGCGGGGCCGCAGGCGTGGAGGTGGACCACGTCGGCGGTCACGGCGGCGCGCGGGGCCGCGAGGGCCGTGTGTACGAGCGCCTCGAGGCTCCGCCGATACACGGTGGGGGTGTCGATCAGGCGCACGCCCGAGCGGGTGCCGCTCCCGTACGGGTTGTACCGGCCGCGACAGTACACCGTCACGTCCACGCCGCTGGCGGCGAGGCGCGGGGCGAGCTCGCCGACCGCCAGCTCGACGCCGCCCTCCGCGCCCCAGGGTGCGCGCAGGCCGAGCATCGCCACGCGCAGGCGGCTCAAGGAGGGACGCCGGACGCGACGCATCGCCGAGCATACTCGGCGAGCACGTAGCCCTGGAAGTCATGGAGGTGGTTCGTCGCGATCTCGGGGCGGCGCTTGAACCGCTGGCTCCGCGTGCGCTCGGGGAGCCACGCGTACTTGCGGTTCCAGTAGCCGTTCCAGACCGAGAAGGACGCGCGGTCGAGCGTCTGCGCGACCGGACGTGTCATCCCCTCGACGAGGCGGGCCAGCGCCATCGGCGCGTGCGTCGGCGCGTGGCTCGCCCGCTCGCGGCTCCACCCGAAGCCGGGAACGTGCTCGGCGGCCCACGCCCGGTTCGCGTCGAGGAGCGCCACGCACCAGGCGGCGCCATGAACCGGCACCGCGGTCGCGAGCTCCATCGCCGTGAACATGTTGCGCTCGTCGAGCGCGAGCCGGTCGGTGGCGAGCAGGTAGTTGGTGCAGAAGTTCTCGCGGATCCCCTCCGGGAGCGAGCGCCGGAAGACCTGGAGCGCCGACTTCGCCGTCCACACGCTCCCGGGCTCGACCAGCAGCAGGAAGTCGACGTCACCATCGGCATCGGCGCTCTGCTTGGAGAGGCCGCCGGTGATGAGCACCGCGCGCACCCACGGGAACGTCGCGAGGAGCCTCCCCGCGCGCCGCGCCGCGGGCCAGCGTCGCTCCGCCGCCGCGGTGCGCGCCACCCGCCGCTCGACCTGGTTGGCGCTTCCCACCGCGCACACGTGGCCCCACGCCCGCTCCAGCCGTCCGTCCGCGACGAGCCGATCCACGACAGGGCCCGGGTCGAATCCCACGAGGCGTCCGAGCTCCGCTTCGGTGAGAGGATGCCGGAACACGTCGTAATAGCAGACCATTCGCATCACGTCCGTCGTCGGATCCACGCCGCGATCGCTGCTCTGGGCGTCACGCCGGATCGGGCGAAGCTCCGCGGCGGAGGATGGCGTGTCGCGGCGCAGAGCACAACTCCTGGTCCACTTCGAGCGGGCTGGTCCGAGGGGGCACTGTGCAGGGCACGCCGGACGAGGAGGACTACTATCGCTGGGTTTCACCGAGTGGGAAGGCGTTGTGGTCCGCAGCCTCCGCGCGCTGTCCTCCGAGGCGCCCCGAGGCGCCAGGATCGCCGTCGCATCATTGCGCTCTCGGTCACGCCGCGTAAATGGCGGTCGGCATGCCGTCGGCCCTCCTCGCGCTTTACCTGACGCTGATGGGGCTGTGTGCCGTTCACGGGGTCCACCGCCTCGTGCTGCTCGGCACCTATCTCGCCCGCCGTGAACGTCGGAAGCCGGCCGCCCCGGTTCCAGTCGGGCTCCCGGCTCTGCTCCCGATGGTCACCGTCCAGCTCCCGGTCTACAACGAGCGGGATGTCGTCGCGCGGCTGGTAGCCGCCGTGGCCGCGCTGGACTGGCCGGCGGATCGGCTCCAGGTGCAGCTCCTCGACGACTCGACCGACGACACCGCGGCCCGCGCGGTGGACGCCCTGGCGCGGGCGCGCGCCCGGGGGATCGACGCGGTGTGCATTCATCGGGACGCCCGCGTCGGATGGAAGGCGGGGGCGCTCGCCGCGGGCCTCGCAAGCGCGCGCGGCGAGCTCATCGCCATCTTCGACGCCGACTTCGTCCCGGCTCCCGATTTTCTCCGACGCATGGTCCCGCCCTTTTCCGACCCCGGCGTGGGGATGGTCCAGGCGCGGTGGGGCCACCTCAACGCGAACGTGTCGGCGCTCACGTCGGCACAGGCCACGTTGCTCGACGGCCACTTCGTCATCGAGCACACTGCGCGAAACCGCTCGGGGCGCTGGTTCAACTTCAACGGCACCGCCGGCGTGTGGCGGCGCACGTGCATCGAGGCCGCGGGCGGCTGGGCGCACGACACCCTCACCGAGGATCTCGACCTCTCCTACCGCGCGCAGCTCGCCGGGTGGCGCTTCGTCTACCTGCTCGAGCACGTGGTCCCGGCCGAGCTCCCCGAGTCCCTCGCCGCCTTCCGGACCCAGCAGCGTCGCTGGGCAAAGGGCTCGGTCGAGGTCGCCCGCAAGCTGACCGGGCGCATCGTCCGCGCCCGCGGCGTGCCGATCGCCACGCGGATCGCGGCGCTCCTGCACCTCTGGGCGAACCTCGCCTGGCCGGTGGCGCTCGCCTTGGCCCTGGTGTTTCCGCCCCTCGTGGTGCTCCGGGGCGGGGCCCCGGGAAACGCGCTGGTGTACCTGCCCTTGTTCCTCCTGTCCACGGGCGGCAACCTGCTGTTCTACGCCGCCGCCTCCCCCCGGCGGCTCACCTCGCTCCACGAAGCGACGTTCCTCGCGATCGGGATGACGGTGAACCAGTCGTTCGCCGTGTTCGAGGCCCTTGCGGGGCGCCGCACGGGGTTCGTCCGGACGCCGAAGAGCGGCGGCGGGCGGGGCAGCTACGCCATCTCGGCGACCGCCCCGATCCCCTTCGAGCTGCTCCTCGCGGCGGTCCACCTCGTTACGGCCGCCTGGGCCGCCCAGAACAGCGACTGGGGCAGCCTGCCCTTTCTCCTCCTCTTCGGCGGCGGCTTCGCCTGGACCGGCCTCGCCGGCTTGCGTGAAGCGCTGGTGCCCGCCCGCTCCCTCCCGGGAGCCGCCCCCCTCGCGCAACCGGCCGTCGACTTGCCGGTCACCGGAAAATAGATGGATGTCGGCCGCGAGATCACTGAAGGGTACAAGGTCTGGCTCGCGCTCGCCGGCGTGTCGCTCGCCGTCGCATGGCGGTTCCTCCCGCTCCGCGCCGCCTGGGGCCTCCTCCTCACGCTCACGCTCGTGGCGGGCCTGAACTACGCGCGGTGGGGGCCGAGGCTCCCCTTCGAGAAGGTCGACACCTACGACCTGCTCCACTACTACATCAACGCGAAGTACTTCGACGAGCTCGGCTACTACGACCTCTATCCGGCGTTGGTCCTGGCTGATCACGATGCCAACGGGCCGTACTACGACGAGGGTTCGAAGTACATGGCGCAGGACGCGTCGGGCCATGCCATGCGCTCGATCGACCACGCGGTCGCGCGCGGCACCGTCGTGAGGCAGGAAAACTTCACCGCCGAGTCCTGGGCGAGCTTCAGCAAGGATGCGCTCTACATCCAGCGCAACATCAAGGGCCTGAACGACGAGCTCTGGCGCCAGCTCCTCCAGGACCACGGCTTCAACGGCACGACCGTCTGGACGATGATCGCAAAACCCATCGCGTTGGCGGTCCCCGTCGAAGGGATCAAGTGGCTCTGCCAGATCGACGTCCTCTTGCTCGTCGCGGGGCTGGGCGCCGTGGGGTGGGCCTACGGCGGGAGCACCGCGGTCTGGGGTGCCTTCTTCCTCCTCGTCACCTACTCGGGGCGTTGGCCGACGTATTCCTGGGCGTTTCTGCGCTACGACTACATCGCGGCGCTCCTGTTCGCGATGGCGCTGCTCCGCAAGGGCCACCCGTTCTGGGCCGGCGTGATGACGGCCTGGTCGGGCACGCTCCGGCTCTTCCCGGCGATGTGGATGTACGGCCCCGGGGCCAAGGGCTTCGCCGGGTTGATCGAGCGGAAGGTGCACAAGCCGCTGCTCGTCCTGCTCGCCGGCTTCCTCGTCGGCGTCGGGGTTCTGCAAGGCGCGGCGATCCTCACGCTCGGCCTCGAGCCGGCCCGCATCCACTTCGAGAACATGGAGGACCACAACAGCTCCGAGCAGCTCTCCTCCCGCCGCATCGGTCTCGCCCTGGCCCTGCCCTTCACCGGGGAGCTCCTCCCCAAGGCGATCACGAAGGCCACCAAGGAGGTGATCGAAGGCCAGAAGCCGCTGCGCTACGGAATCGCCGCGGTGATGCTGCTCACCCTCGGCTGGGGGCTCCGCCGCTCGCGCGACGACGAGGCCTTCGCGTTCGGGTTCCTCCCGTTCTTCCTGCTCACCACCGCGAGCTACTACTACTACGTGGCCCGCATCACGCTGATCGTGCTCCACGCATCCGACCTGCGGAAGCCGAAGCACGCGTTCGGCCTGGCGTGGCTCCTCGGCCTCGAGGTCTTCTGCAACTGGGCGGAGACCTCGCACCCCGAGCACCGCGTGTTCCTCGTCGGATGGCTGGCGTGGGGGCTGACGGCCTACGGCGCGGTGATGGCGGCCTGGTACGTCTGGGACGCCCGCAACGCCTTGAATTTGCCGGCAGTAGACAAGGCGGCCGCGTGACGCTGCGGCGCTCCGGCGGAGACGGTCGATGAAGACGCTCGAGGCGCGCCTGGCCGCGCTCCGGACGCGCGGGGAGATCAAGGACCTCGCCGCCGAGGTCGAGCGGGACGCGGCGTTGCGGGGCGAGCTGGTCGAGCTTGCGACGGCGCGGGGCCTCGTGGTCGAGCCGGACGACTCCGCCAAGCGGCTCGTTCGCGCGCTGCTGGGCCGCGCCGACGCAGCGCAGGTGCGAAAGAACCCGATCCATCGGGACGACGCGTTCACGTGCGCGCACTGCGGCGCGGCGGTGTCCCCGGGAGGAGCGCCCGTGCGCGATCACTGCCCGAGATGCCTCCGTGGCCTGCATGTCGACGTGGTCCCGGGAGACCGCGCCGCGAGCTGTGGCGGCGTGCTCGACCCGATCGCGTTCGAGCGCCGCCCCGAGGTCGTCATCCGGTATCGGTGTCGGCGATGTGCGCACAGCTTCGTCGTACGCGCGCATCCGGACGACCGAATCCCTCCGTCCCTCTGCCCGTCGGACGTTCAGGGGCCCGCGTAGCGGGGGATCCGCGCGAACGGATCGGCCACGAGCAGGGCGTCGGGCGGGGCCAGCGCGATCGCGGGCGCCGAGACCGCGTCGATGCCGCAGGCGCGCAGGGACGCCGGGTTGCGCACGCCGGTCACCACGAGCGGATAGCGCCGCGCCAACGCCGCGATCATCACGGCGCGCTGGGTGCCGGCGCCGACGGGGGCGGGGCCGTCGAGCAGGGCCGCCCACGGCGCCTTGCCGGTGGCGAGGACCGCGGCGAACGCCCGCTCTCCGTCGCCCTCGCCCATCCCCTCGGGACAGCTGGCCTCCAGGTACAGCGTCGCGCCCTCGACGAGCGGCGGATCGTCCGAGAGCCCGAGGTACGTGGCGGCGCGGCTGGCCTGGTAGAAGTTGACCGCCTTCTTGGGAGGAACACGTAGGATCGCGGCCGAATAACGCCTTGGAACGTCCTCCCAACAGGCGAGCGACGCGGCGGCGGCGGCGAGCGTGGCGCGGGGCTCCCCGGCGAACCAGCGCCCCCCCGCGAGCAGGAGCGTCCAGTGACACCCGGCGGCCTCCCCGAGCCCGTCGACCGCGGCGCGGAAGGGGTTTCCCTCGAGCTTTCCCAGCCGTACGCCGGGGGCGGTGACGCGGTCGCGATGGTGGAGCGCGTCGAGGGTGGCCCGCGCGCCGAGCCCCACCGCCACGGCCTTGTGTCCGCCGGAGAAGCCGGCGTACTGGTGCAGCTCGACGATGCCGACGCCGAGGAGCACGTCCGCGTCGGCCGCCGCGCGCGCGATGCCGCCCGGGATGCCGTCGACGATCGCGGTGGGGACGGTATCGTCGGGGTCGTGCTGCACGAGGGGGAACGGGCTCGTCGGCAGCTCGTCGGGGCGCATCCGGCGGTGGAGCCCGAGGCCGACGATCGCGCGCACGTCCCCGGAGAGCCACGGGCGGAGCGCGGTGAGCGCCATCCCTACGTCGAGCGGCCGGGTGCCATCGGGCACGGCGATGCGAACCCGCGCGCCGGCGGGCGGGGGCGAGGCGGCGAGGGCGTCGGCGAGGGACATGCCGCCTCCTATCGGGCGGTCGCGGGCCCCGCGCGAACCAGCCGGCCCCACCCCTCGGCGATCAGCGCGCCATAGAACGGGGCATACACCACGATCCGCGTGGTGGCCCACTCCGTCCATGCCGAGGTCGCTGGATCGTAGGTGGAGAGGACGATGTAGGACGCGGGCACGGTCACCGCGAGCACCACCCACGCGCGCGATCCGTTGAGGAGCGCGGCCGCGAGGGGCCACAGCACGTACCAGGGGTGCACCGTCGGCGAGAGCAGCACGAAGGCGCCGGTAGTCCAGAGCGCCACGCGCGCGGGATCCCGGCTCCGGAGGAGGACCCCGGCGACGACGGCGAGCCCCAGGGCCTGAAGGAGGGGGCGCGTCCAGGTGCCGAGGCCGAGCTCGGCGAGCGGGAACAACGATCCGTTGAACGCCCACGATGCGCGGTAGGTCTCGAAGCCCTCGGCCCGCACGAGGGGGAGCGCCACCAGGAGCGTCAGCAGCGCCCAGCCGAGCCACGCGCGCGGCCGTTCGAGCACGAGCAGCACGCCCGGCAGGAGCTTCACCATCGCGCCCATCCACGCCCAGGCGCCCCTGCCGCGTGCTTCGGGGGTGACGATGGCGAGCACCAGGAACAGGACGCCGATCCCCTCGAGATGCCCGCTCACGGCGCTCTCGAGCGCCGGCAGGGGGAGGAGCGCCCAGAGCCAGCCCGCGCGGGGGCGCGCCCGTGCCAGCACCCATGCGGTCCCGACGTCGCAGGCGGCCGACACGAGCCGCCACGCGAGCACGCCGCCCCCCGCGAGGACGAGGAAGAGCAGCTGCGCGAAGGGGGGGTAGATGCTGGGGACCTGCCGGTGATTCACGTTCGCCCACACGGTGTCCCGGAGGTGGGCCAGCGCCGGCGCGTCGGGCGCGAGCACGAACGGGTTCTCGCCCGCCCTCCACACCTGTCCCTCCCAGACGTAGCGCCAGACGTCGTCGGAGAGGGTCGGCGCCACGACGAGCAGCGGCAGCCGGACGAGCAGCGCCGCGAGGACGACCCGCGCCGGACCGGGGGCATCCGGCGCGAGCGTGGCCACGACCGCGCCCCAGGCGACGACTACCGCGACGAATGCGGTCGCGTGCGCCCGTGGATCCCCGAGGCAGGCCACGGCGAGCGCGCCGCCGACGGCGACGGCCAGCGCGACGAGGGGAGGGGGGCGCCCGGGCACCTCCGCGGCATAGCCCACCTCCTCGCCGAGCACCGCCCGCGCGCCGGAGCCCGGTGGCGGGCGGCTCCATGCCCCGCTCACGTTGACAGACCTCCGGCGATGCCGTAGATAGCGGCGCTCGGGGAGCCCATGTTTCCTGGCCACCGCAGCTGCCGGCCATCGGCGCGACTCGCCTCGATCCTCCTCCTTCCCCTGCTGCTCCTCGGCTGTCCGCCGAAGAAGCCGTTGGACGACACGGATGGTGGCGAGGTGCTGAACACCCCCGCCGTCCGGCTCCAGGTCGCCGCGATCGATCCGGACCTCTCTCCGGCGGATCGCACGTTGGACGCCGAGGTCTTCGGAAGCGGCTTCGAGGAGGGCGCCCGCGTGACCTTCAACAGCGCTCCGGCCACGAGCGTCCGCTTCGGGGACGAGAACTCGCTTCGCGTCAGCGTTCCGGCGATGCCGGCCGGCGCGTACGACGTGGTGGTCACCAACCCCGACGGCACGAAGGCCACGCTCCGCAAGGGGCTGGTGCTCACGGAAGGCGCGCCGACCACGGCGGGTTGTGCGTCCGCGACGGTGCGGTTCGACTTCGACAGCTCGGTGCTGGCGGCGGGCACCCGTCAGGAGCTCGATGTGCTTGCCCCGTGTCTTCGCCAGGGAAACGCCACCGTCCGCATCGAGGGGCACGCGGACGAGCAGGGTACGACCGACTACAACATCGCCCTCGGGCAGCGTCGCGCCGACGCGGTGCAGCGATACCTGGTGGGGCTCGGCGTCTCGCCCGCCCGGATGCGCACCGTGTCGTATGGTGAGGAGCGTCCGGTGGATCGCTCCGGGAGCGCCGCCGCGAACGCCGCCAACCGCCGCGCCGAGATCCTCGTCCGGGAGTAGCCGTGATCCTCGCCCCCCTCCTGCTCGCCTGCGTGATCGACCGCACGGGCCAGTCCGCGACCGACCAGATGCACCGTGAGCTCGCCGACCATGGCCGTCGCGTGCGCGAGCTCGAGGTCGTCTCCGAGGACATGTCCCGTCGCGTCGGCCAGATGGAGGAGGTCACGCGGGCCCGGGGCCAGGAAGAGATCCTGAAGATGGAGACGATGGAGCAGCTACGCCAGGAGGTGGCCCGGATCCGGGGCGACTTCGAGGTGCTTCAGCACGACTATGGAACATACGAGCAGGCCGGCGTCGGGTTCCAGCAGGACTCCGACTACCGGATGTCGTACGTCGAGAGCCGGGTAGGTGAGCTCGAGAAGTCGCTGGGCGTCAAGTCGCCGCCGCCCCCCACCCGCGATCCGTCCACCGGCGCCGTCACGGGCACGGACCCCGGTGGCCCCGCCGCGGCTGACCCCGGCACCCCCGATCCCGGCACCCCGACGCCCGAGGCGCAGGTCCCGGTCACGGGAACGCCCGAGGAGCTCTTCGCCCTCATCGGCAAGAACCTGGAGGAGGGCAACGGAGGCGTGGCGCGGGCCGTCGCCAAGCGCTTCATCCAGGACAACCCGAAGAGCGACCGCGTGGCCGAGGCGTACTACCGCATCGCGGAGTCCTGGCAGAACGAAGCCGACTACAAGACCGCGGCCGCGGCCTTCCAGCTCGTGTCCGACAAGTATTCGCAGAGCACGTGGGCGCCGTGGTCCGTGTTGCGGGTCGGCGAGTGTTTCGCGGCCCTCGGCGACAAGGAGAACGCCAGGCTCTTCTGGTCCGACGTCGTGCAGCGCTTTCCGAAGAGCAAGGCGGCGAAGGAAGCCAAGACCCTGCTCGCGAAGTAGCCGCCTTCCGCCGGGCTCGGTCTGTCGCGGGAGGCGTTGCGGGCCGCGCCGCGCGTGCGTCACGGACGGTCAGCCGGCTTGCGCCGGGGCCGCCGGACGATTATCCACGGCGTCCCAAACCTCCGTTCAATGGAGCGTCCCCCAGGGCGCTCTTTTTTTTGGTCTGCCACTCCCGTTTGGTCTACCCACCTCGCCCCTGGTCCACGTCGCGCCATGACCCACATCCGTTCGCTCATCGATTCGCTCCGCGCGCTGGCCGAGCCCGTGGCCGAGCGCCAGGGCTGCGAGCTCGTCGCGATCGAGCTGGTCGGTGGTCCGAACGGCAAGCGGGTGCTCCGGGTCTCGCTCGACAAGGTCGGCGGGGCCACGGTGGCCGACTGCGCGAAGGTGTCCCGCGGGCTGTCGCCCGCGCTCGACGCCGAGGATCTCATCGCCAGCGCGTATGACCTCGAGGTGTCGACTCCCGGCATGGAGCGGCCGCTCCAGCGCGAGAAGGACTTCGCGTACTTCGCCGGGTGCGAGGCGCGGATCAAGCTGTACGGGATGGATGGCCGCCGCCGCTTGAAGGCGCGTCTTCTGGGCGCAGCGGACGGCCAGGTGCGCGTGCTCGTCGATGAAGAGGGCGAGCGTCTCATCCCGCTGGCCGACATCGAGCGCGCCAACCTCGTCCTGGATTTGGAACAGTTCGCCCGCCTCGGGCAGGGCCTGCATCCTGTTGTATCTGCCGGAAATGCCGTAGGAGAAACGCCATGATCAGCGAACTTGCACGCGACCTCGACGCGGTCGCCCGCGAGAAGAACATCCCCCGGGACTCCCTCATCGAGGTCCTCGAGCAGGCGATGGTGGCGGCCGGCCGCAAGAAGTACGGCATGCAGAAGGACTTCGAGGCCCAGTGGAACGACGAGCTCGGCGAGGTCGAGCTCTTCGAGTTCCGCACCGTCTCCGAGGAAGTCGAGGACGACGATATCGAGATCGACCTCGCGGGCGCGCGCAAGCTCGACCCCGAGTGCGAGATCGGCGACAGCCTCGGCATCAAGCTGGATATCGAGGGCCTGGGCCGCATCGCCGCGCAGACGGCGAAGCAGGTCATCATCCAGAAGATCCGCGACGCCGAGCGCGAGATGACGTTCTCCGAGTTCAAGGACCGGAAGGGTGAGATCATCACCGGCATCGTGCGTCGCTTCGAGAAGGGCAACATCATCGTCGACCTCGGCCGGGCCGAGGCCATGCTGCCGAAGCGCGAGCAGGTGGCGACCGAGACCTACCGCCAGGGTGACCGCATCCAGGCGTACGTCGTGGACATCACGCGCGCCACGAAGACCCCCCAGGTGGTCCTCTCTCGCACCCATCCCGGCCTCCTCATGAAGCTCTTCGAGCTCGAGGTCCCGGAAGTGGCGGAGGGCATCGTCCGCATCGAGGCCTGCGCACGCGAGCCCGGCTTCCGCGCCAAGATCGCGGTGAGCTCGGTGGACGGGGACGTGGATCCCGTCGGCGCGTGCGTCGGGATGAAGGGCAGCCGCGTCCAGGCGGTCGTGGGTGAGCTCCGTGGCGAAGCCATCGACATCATCCCCTACCACCCCGATCCGGCGCGCTTCATCGTGCACGCCATCGCCCCGGCGAGCGTTTCGCGCGTCTACATCGACGAGCATGCGCACGCGATGGAGCTCGTCGTCCCGGACGACCAGCTCTCGAAGGCCATCGGCCGCCGCGGACAGAACGTCCGTCTCGCCGCCCAGCTCACCGGCTGGCGCATCGACATCTTCAGCGACTCCAAGCACTCGGAGATGAACGAGCAGGCCCGCGAAGAGCTCGCGCGGGTCGACGCGCTCTCCACCGAGCAGGTCGAGACCCTCATCCGCCACGGGTTCCGTAGCTGCCGCGAGGTGGCGGACGCAGAGCCCTACGAGCTCGCTGGGATCCTCGGTCTCGAGGAAGCCGAAGCCGACGCCGTGATCGCCGCTGGCGAGCGCGCCCTCGAGGCGCTCATCCTCGAGGAAGCCGATCGGCGTAAGGCCGCGGCGGAGCTGCCCCCGAGTGCGGACGAAGTCTAAGCGTCCCTCCCCGCCCGGGGAGGGACCAGTTCGAACCTGCGTCGTCACCCGCGAGTCGGGGCCGCCGGAGGCGCTCGTGCGGGTGGTCCTCGGGCCCGACGGCACGGTCGAGGTCGACTATCGCGCCCGCCTGGGCGGGCGCGGCGCATGGCTGTTGCCTCGTCGGGACGTAATCGCCACGGCGGAGGCGAAGCCGGGGCTCCTGGCACGGATGCTTCACGTGGAGACCTGCAACACGACCGGCCTGCTCGAGCGGGTGCGGGCGGCGAACGAACGCACCGTCGGAGAGCTCCTCTCCTTGTCGGCGCGCTCGGGTGCGCTCGCGAGCGGCGGGGACCAGGCGACCTCCGCGGTCCGCGCGGGGGATGCGCTCGGGTTGGTCGTAGCGAGCGACGCTGCACAGACCAGCATCGATGCGGTGCGCGGAGATCGGGACCTGACGATCTGGACGCTGCCTTGGGATAGAGAAGCCCTGGGGCATCGGATCGGCAAAGGTCCGCGCGCGATCGTGGCTTTGCGGGCGGCCGTGGTGACCCGGGCACTCGCCGAACAGTTGCGGAGGATGCAGGACTTGCGTTAGTGGCCCCGGCGGGGGCAGGCTGCGGCAACGGGCCCCTCTAGCGAGGCGGCGCGTGCGCCCCGCAGCGGCGGTCGGCCGGAGCCTCTCCGGCCAAGTTTTCTCCGGTTCATAACGGGATGCGTGCGTATCCTCTGCGGGTTGCGAGCCCGTTCCTACAAGGTACTGAATGTCGACGAAAGATCTGATGGATCGCCTCGAGCGTACGGGCTCCGGCGCAAAGCCGGCGCAGCCGCGTGCCCCAGAGCAGCAGCCGCAACAGAAGGCCGGTGACGCCAAGGCGAACGAGACGAAGCGCGTGGGGGATGGAGTCGTGCGCCGACGTGCGCCGATGGCCGCCCCCGAGCCTCCGCCTCCGCCCGCACGTACGGTCATTCGTCGTCCCGGGCCCGCCCGTGAGGAGCCGCCGGCTCGCGCGCAGGCCCCCGCGCCGCAGCAGGCCTCGCAGCAGCGTCCGCAGGTCGCTGCCCCCGCCCAGCAGGCTTCCGCCGTAGCGCGCCCGTCCGCCCCGAGCGGACTGCCGCCACGCGGTACGCCGGTGCCCTTGCCGAACCGCGCGCCTCCGGTCGCCGCCGTTCAGCCTGAAACGCAGGCCGCGGCCCCCGCTCCCGTCGAGTCCGAAGCCGCCGCGCCCGAGGCGCTCGCGCCCGCCGCGTCCGCTCAGGACTTCGTTGCCGCGCCGGCGCACGAGCCGTCTCCCCCCGAGCACACGGCAAGCGAGGGAACGGGCGCCAGCTCCGAAGCCCCGGCCGTGTCCGCTCCGGCCGTGTCCGCTCCGGCCGCGTCCTCCCAGGGCGCCGAACCAGGCGTCGCGGCCGAGCCGGCCCCCGTGGAGCACGCCGCCGCTGTCGAGGCCCCCGTCGAAGTCGCGCCCCCCGCGCCGCCTCCTCGTGCGGAGCCCACCCTCGAGCGCGCCGTCATCATCGACCGCCCGGGTGGCTACGGCCGCCTGCCGTCCATGGCGCCGGCCGGCGTCCGCGCGGCGCCCGCCCGCCTGAACGACACGCCCATTCTTCCGGGTCTCGGCCGCGCCGTCGTGTCCCTGCCGGCAGGCTACGACCCGACCGATCCGACCGGCGCCCGTCGCCGTGCTCGCGAGCAGGCCTCGCAGACCGCGCGGTGGGGTCCCGGAGCGGATCGCCGTCCGGGCGCCCCGGGTCCCGGCCGCGTCGACGCGGGGGCGCCCGCGCCCGCCTCCGACGATCGCCGTCCCAAGAAGGGCCCCAACGCCCGGCGCAGCGAGCACGTTCCGATGCCGGATTCTCGCTCCCGCAAGCCGAAGGGCCGCGGCGGCAAGGACATGCGCTCGGTTCGCCCGGTCCAGACGGTCAAGCACCGTGTCCGGATCGAAGGCGAGATCACCGTCGCCAACCTCGCCCACGAGATGGGCGTCAAGGCGGCGGAGCTCATCAAGCTGCTGATGTCGATGGGGCAGCCGGCCACGGTCAACCAGACCATCGACTTCGACACCGCCTCGCTCCTCGCGCAGGAGCTCGGCCACGAAGTCGTCAACATCGCGTTCGACGAAGCGGAGCACCTCTACGACGTAGAGGCCGAGGGCTCCGATCTGCCGAACCGCGCGCCGGTCGTGACCATCATGGGCCACGTCGACCACGGCAAGACCACCCTGCTGGACACCATCCGCAAGGCCAAGGTCGCCGCGGGCGAGGCGGGTGGCATCACCCAGCACATCGGCGCCTACACGGTGAAGCGTGGGGACCGCCCCATCACCTTCATCGATACCCCGGGCCACGCCGCGTTCAGCGCGATGCGAGCCCGTGGTGCCAAGGCCACGGACATCATCGTCCTCGTGGTCGCGGCGGACGACGGCGTGATGCCCCAGACCGTCGAGGCCATCAGCCACGCCAAGGCGGCGGGCGTGCCGATCCTGGTCGCGGTCAACAAGATGGACAAGCCGGGCGTCCAGCCCGAGCGCGTCACCCGCCAGCTCATGGAGCACGGCCTGGTCTCTGAAGAGTACGGCGGCGACGTCATCTTCGTGCCGGTGTCCGCCCTCAAGGGCACGGGCGTCAACGACCTGCTCGACAACATCCTGGTCGTGGCGGAAGTCGCGGATCTCCGCGCCAACCCCGATCGCCACGCCGAAGGTGTGGTGCTCGAGTCGCGCCTCGAAGTCGGCCGCGGCGCCGTGGCGTCGCTGCTCGTGCAGACCGGTACGCTGAAGCAGGGCGACACGATCGTCATCGGTTCGACCTGGGGCCGCGTGCGCGCCATGTCGGACGATCGCGGGCAGAAGCTCAAGGAAGCGGGTCCGTCCACGCCGGTCGAGATCTTCGGCTTGCAGGACGTGCCGAACGCGGGCGACGAGTTCGCGGTGGTCGAGACCGAAAAGGACGCTCGCGCCCTCGTCGATCATCGCTCCGCGCTCAAGAGCGCCGGTGCGCACAGCCAGCGCGCCAAGATGACCCTCGAGGACCTCTACAAGAACGGCGGCGTGGCCCCCGAGGTCATGAAGATCGTCCTCAAGGCCGACGTGAGCGGCTCCCTCGAGGCGCTCAAGGGCGCGCTCGAAGGCCTCGTGGTCTCCGGCACCCAGCTGAAGATCCTCCACGCGGCCATCGGCCCGGTGAACGAGTCCGACGTGAACCTCGCCGCGCCCGACCAGGCGCTGATCATCGCGTTCGACGTGAAGTCCGACACGAAGGCGCGCCAGGCGGCAGACCAGTACGGTGTGGAGATCAAGAAGTTCGAGATCATCTACAACGTCCTCGACGAGGTCAAGGCGCGCATGCAGGGGCTGCTGGCCCCCATCTACGAAGAGCAGAAGGTCGGCGAGGCCGAGGTTCGGGCGCTCTTCAAGATCCCCAAGCTCGGCTTCATCGCCGGCTGCATGGTCATGGACGGCAAGGTCAACCGCGGCGCGGCCGCGAAGGTCTTCCGCGCCGGCAAGCAGATCGCCGAGGGCAAGGTCACGAGCCTCAAGCGCTTCAAGGAAGACGTTCGCGAGGTCGAGAAGGGCTTCGAGTGCGGTATCGGAGTCGAAGGCGCGACCGACATCCAGGAAGGCGACAAGATCGCCCTCTACACGCGGGTCCAGGTGGCCCGCCCGGAGTAGGTGTTGTACCTGCCAGCGCCGGATGAGGCCGTGTTTGTCGGCCTCCTCCGCATGGTGCTCCGAATCCCGGGCAGCCGGTCCCTCAAGGACCGGCGCCGGGTCGTCTCGTCGCTCCGCGACCGCGTTCAGGTGAGGCACCACGCGGCCTTCGCGGAAGTGGGCCACCTGGAGACGCACGAGGCCGCCGTGGTCGCGATCACGGTGGTGGGAAACGACGCGCGCCAGCTGCGCTCGCGACTCGACACGATTCGGGCCGACGCGGAGGCAACGCTCGAGGCCCACGTCACGGATGTAAATGTCCGGATCCTCGGGATGAATGGGCAGGTCGACACGCTCGTCGGCCCTTGACCCGTCCACACCCGGCCGGTTCGGGATAGCATCGGTTCCATGCAGGAACCGAAGCGTACCCTGGGCCCCCTACAGCAGGGCCCGTCGCAGCATAGCCCCCTTCAGCAGCCGGGGTCCCCGTACGTGGGCCCGCGGGCTCCCCATCCGGCGGGCGCCAACCAGCTGCCGCTCTCGCGCAACCACCTCTACGCGCTCGGCACGTTGTCGGTGGCCCTCGCGGTGCTGTCCTTCTTCGTCGGCTTCCAGGCCGGCCGCGGTCAGGTGGTGGCCCCGTCCGCGCCAGCGGTCGCGCGGTTCGTCCCTGACGAGGTCGCGGCGGGGGATCTGGAGGTTCTGCTCGCCGGCGTCGAGCAGGCGAACGTCGGTGAGGCGCCGTTGGGCTTTCCGGCCGAGCTGCCGCGCACCGACATGGCGCTCGTGGCCCCTCCTGCCCTCGGAGAAGGCGGCGTGCTCGTTCCTGTGGTAGCGCCGCCGCCGCCGCCGAACCCCTTTCCCGCCGAGGCACGTCCGGGCCTGGTCGAGGTGGGGGCGGATGCGCCGACCGTGGCACCGTCGAAGGGGGACATCCCCACGAGCGGATGGTCCATCCAGGTCGCCGAGCAGCCCCTCGAGGAGGACGCGCTCCGGCAGGTGGAGACCCTTCAGGCCGCCGGCCTCTCGGCGTACAAGGTCGTAGCCCTGGTGAACGGCGCGTCGGTCTGGCGCATCCGCATCGGCGGCTACTCCAGCAAGGACACGGCGACGGCCGCGTTGGCCGGTGTGTCCAGCAAGGCGGGCGCCGCCGGGGCCACGGTGACGCGAGCCCCCTGATCGGCGTTGGTCCGACGGGACCCGCGCAGGGGCTTGACATGCGGCCCGCTCCAGCGGATCCTCGGGGCGCTGTGGAGCACGGATGCTGGTCGGGTGGATGAGCCTTTTGATGGCGGCGGCGATGGCCCAAGACGGCATGGCCTCCATGGGTGACGCGGCAGGCGCCCCCGACTTTTACGTGATCCAGGGTGGCGACACCCTCTGGGACATCTCCACGCGCTTCCTCGGGGACGCGTACGTGTGGCCCGAGCTCTGGTCGGTGAACGAGTACATCACCAATCCCCACTGGATCTACCCGGGCAATCGGGTCTACTTCCGCCTCGGGGACGCGCTCAACCCGCCCTCCGCCGGCGTGAACGACAACGGGACCACGGCGGACGGCTACACGCCCCCCGCCCGAGTAGAGCGGGCCGCCGAGTCCGCGTGCGACTTCCCGCCGCTCTACGAGCGGTCCTACGAAGGGGTGACCCTGAGGGCGCCCGGCGTCCTCGGTGACGACGACGCGCTGGAGATCCGTGGGGACGTTTACGGGGCCGAGGTTCCCGGGGCGCTGATCGGCCAGGGCTCGGTGGTCTACCTGGAGCTGAGCGACACGGGAGATGTCGAGTGCGGCAGCCTCCTCGCCGTCTACCGGCGGCAGGGCCGCAAGGTCCGTGGCGCGGACGGTCCCGTCGGCCACGTCTACCGCGTGCTCGGCGTAGCGCAGGTGCTCCGCGTAGATGACGACATCGTCACCGCCGTGGTGCGCGACAGCTACACCGAGATCGCCCGCGGCGATCTCGTCGGGGCGCCTATCGCCGTCGACCTCGAGGTCGACGTCCTCGCCCCCCACGGGGACACGGAGGCCACCGTCATCGCCCGTTTGACCCAGGAGCAACGGCTGGCCTCGACCGGTGAGACCGTGTTCCTGGACCGCGGCACCAACGACGGCGTGGACGTCGGCACGTCCCTGTTTCTCGTCGAGCGCCGCGATGGCCTGCATCCCGACGCCGCCGAGGACGCGCGGCTTCCGGAGCGTGTCGTGGGGCGCGTAGTCATCGTGCGGGCGGACCCCTCGGTCGCCACCGGCGTCGTGGTCGACGCCGCGCGTGACGTGCAGGTGGGCCAGCGGTTGGTCACGACGCCGAACGCAGAGTAGCAGCGATCCCGCGAGGGTCTGCTCGGCATCCGACGGGCCTCCTCCGATACGCACAACGTCGCGGATCGGGTTGCCGCTCCGCGCACGGTGCGTAGCTGTAGGCCCGACCCCGGCCGCACCTCCCGTTTGGGAGTTCGAGGTCATGACATCGTTGGAATCCCCCTGGCCGGGGCTGGCCGCTGCGTCGCCGCGGCGGGACATGTGGCCGGTCATGCATGCGTTGGGGTTGGCCGCGACCCGGATCGCGCCGGGCCGCGCGCCGGGCGTGGACGTAGGGAGGCTTCGCGAAGCCGGGCTGTCCGTGCAGGACGCGCTTCGCGCCGTGGGGACCGCCAGCTGGCAGGTTCAGCGGCCGGGCGTCCGGTTCGTCCACGCGGGGCAGGCGGACTGGCCCGCGGCGCTGGTCGACCTCCCGTTCGGCCCCGTGGCGCTCTCGGTCGAGGGGGACGTGTCGCTGTTGGCGCGGCCTACCGTGGCGGTGGTTGGCGCGCGCGCGTGTACCACCTACGGGCGCGAATGGGCCGCTCACATCGCGGGTGCCGTGGTCGCGGCGGGGGCGGTGGTCGTCTCGGGGCTGGCCGCGGGCATCGACCTTGCGGCGCACGGAGCGGCCGGTGGCGCCACCATCGCGGTGCTGGGGCAGGGGATCGACGCCCCGATGCCCGCCTGGCAGCGCCGGATGCGGGACTCGCTCCTCGCGAAGGGGGGCTGTGTCGTGTCCGAGCTGCCTCCCGACGGGCGCGCCACCCCGTTCACGTTCCCGATCCGCAACCGCATCATCGCGGGGCTCGCGTGCGCCGTGGCGGTCATCGAGGCCGGGGAGCGCAGCGGCGCCCGAAACACGGCCTCCCATGCGCTCCGGTTTGGGCGGGAGGTGCTGGCGCTGCCGGGCCCGCTCGGCGCGTCCGCGTCGTTCGGGTGCCTCGACCTCATCGAGGAGGGCGCCACCGTCATCCGGGGCGTCCACACGATCATCGAGGTGGCCGGGCTCGTCCCGAAGGGCGCAGGCACCGTCGCGGGGCCCCGGGAGGGGGAGCCGCTCGGGGAGCGAGGGATCCTCCGCTACCTCGTGACGGCCACCACGCCCGAGGACCTGTTGGCGCGCACCGGGCTTCCCTATGCGGATGTGATGGCCCACCTGGGGCTGCTCGAATTGACGGGCCGGGTGATCCGGTTACCGGGTCGGCGCTACCTGGCCCGAACGACATGAGCCGATCCCCGATTCAACACCTCGAGCTCGATCCACGCGCGGGGGACTTCCTGGAGATGCTCCGTGACCTCGGGCACCTCGACGAGCCCGCGGTCGAGCGCCTCACCGAGCAGCTCGTCGCGCAGCCGCGTCCCGGTCGCGTCGTGACCTACGAGGAGCTGCGGCGAGCCGCAGCCATCCTGCTGTTCGACGCGGAGACCAACATGCGCGCGGAGTCCAAGGAGCTGCTGACCCAGGAATGGGCGCGCCTCTTCAGCTGATGGTCCGCCGCCCGGTCGAGGCGTGCGCCCTCGGCGAGGGCGCTACGACGGGAGCAGCTCCGCGACGCGCTGGATGGCCCGGATCGTGGCATGGGGATGGCGCGCCGGCACGCGCGTGGCCGCCTCAGCCGCCGCCGCCGCGATGTCCGTAGCGAGCAGGGCGTAGCTCCGAGGCCCCTGGTCGGTGTCGACCAGCACCAGGAACGCGGTGGCCGCGTTCGCGGACGAGCCCACGATCACCGGGCGCCGTGGCGCGGTCCCGGCGGGCCGCGCCGCGGCGGCGACAGGATCCGGCGAGGGAGGCGCGCCTGCTGCTGCCGCTTCGAGAGCCCCGCGCCTGGGAGCCCGTGCCGTCCGCAGCGGCGCGGCCGCGCCGGGAGGGGCGACGGTGGCGGGAGCTGGGCTGGCTCCCGAATGCCAGACGGGGGTGATCAGGCGCCGCTGGCGATAGGTGCGGACGTTCTCCGTCGTCACGCCGGCGAGGCGCGCGATCTCGGCGTCCGGCACGGTCCCCAGGTGACGCAGGAACGGGTCGAGGGCGGACCTGCGCCCGCGGAACGGCCGGCTGTCGAGCGGTGCGACCACGGCCTGGGCGGCGGGCGTCGTGCCCTTGTGCCCCTGGTACGCGGGGATCCCCAACTTCTTCCGGTAATTGACGACGAGGGTGCGGGATACGCCCGCTTGATCTGCAATTTTTTGGTCGGGGATCGTACCGAGCTGGCTTCGGAGAGCAGCAAGGACGGAGTTGTCGGACACGGAGACCTCTAGCGGCGGCGCGAGCCTACTTGTCTTTCGCCTCGCACGCCAGACGTCATGAATCAAAAAGTGCGGGACCCGAATGGTAGGTGATTGGCGGTTTGCGCGAGAAGATCGCCGAGGCGAACGGCGCGGCGGCGCCTACGCGGCGCTAGCACCGTGCACGGCCAACAACGAGCACGAGAGCTCGGTGACCAACGGATGCGCGCGGACGTCGAACGAGTTCATGGCCAGCCCCCACTCGGGGCCGACGCTCGCGATGACCAGATCGTACCCTCCGGCCGCCGCGAGGAGCGCCGGGATCGCCGCTTCTCCCGGGCCCTGGGCGAAGAGAGTGAGATGAACCTGTGGATCTCGAGCGAGGCGTTCAGCGACGCGGCGCGCCGCCTCGGCATGGTCACCGCCGGAGAGGAGCAGCACCCGTCCCGGCCGCACGAACCCGGCGTCATGGAACATGCAGACCGTCTGCCGGGCGCGCTGCGTGATCTCGAGCAGCGGCCCCCCGAGCCACGCGGTGCCCATCAGCGGGCGGTGCAGGCCGAGCACGACGATGTCGGCCTCCTTCAGGGAGGCGACCGCCACGATGTCGCGCGCGGGTGCGGACGATGGGAACCCAAAGGCCTCGACCGTCGCACCGAGGCGTCGGGCCTCCTCCGCGAGCAGGTCCGCGGCGCTCTCCAGCGGGGTGTCCGGCCCCGCCATGACTCCCTCGGGGAACATGGTGGCCTGGTCGTTCATCGGGATCAGACGAAGCGCCCACCCCCGCGCGCCCGGGCCCCTGCACAGCGCCGCGGTGATCCGCCCGAGGCCCACCGCGCTCTCCGGATGGGCGACACATGCGAGCACGGCGTTGGACTGCGGAGAGGCCTCCGCGGTCTGTGCGAGCACCCGCTCGGGTGGCTGCAGCCAACCGATGATCGGGGAGGTGACGACGGTGGTGGCCACCGCCATGATCACCAGGATCGTGAAGAGGGTGGGGGAGAGCACGCCGAGGTCCCTCCCGATGTTCAGGATCACGAGCTCCATCAAGCCGCGGGTGTTCATCAGCACGCCCACCGTCGCGCTCTCGCGCCAGGACAGGCCGCCGAGCCGAGCCGGAATCGCCGTGCCCGCGAGCTTGCCCACGGTCGCCACGAGCACCACCACGGCGCACCACCCCCACAGGCCGGGGCCGGACAGGAGGCCGATCTCGGTGCGCAGCCCGGTGAACGCGAAGAACAGCGGGAGGAAGAGGACCACCACGACGTCCTCGACGCGCTCGACGAGCCCCCGCACCACCTGCCCCTGGCGCGGAACGACCACGCCGAAGAGAAAGGCTCCGAACAACGCGTGGATGCCGATGGCTTCGGCCACCGAGGCGCACACCAGCAGGGCGAGGAAGATCGCCGCGACGGCGGTCTGGCCGATGTCTTCGACCGTGCCGTAGCGCGCCGCCACGCGCGCCAGGAGAGGGCGGAGCGCGCCCACCATCACGGCCACGAACCCCAGCGCGAGGGTCGTTGTCACGAGGCCCATCCCCAGGCTACCGGCGCGCACGATGGCGATGGTGACCGCCAACAGGCACCACGCCGTCACGTCCCCGACCGCCGCGCACGTGAGCGTGAGCGCGCCGATCGGCGTACGCATCAGGCCGCGCTCGGAGAGGATCCGGGCCAGCACGGGGAAGGCCGTGACGCTCATCGACGCGCCGAGGAACATGCCGAACGCGATGAACGGCACGCCGGGGTCGGCAAACACCGGGTAGAGGCCGATCGCGAGCAGCCCCCCCAGCAGGAACGGCACGACCATTCCGAACTGGCTGATCACCAGCGCCAACGAGCCCCGGGCCTTCACCAGCTCGAAGTCGAATTCGAGCCCCACCACGAACATGAAGAGCACGAGGCCCAGCTGGCTCACGGCCGAGAGCGCGTCCATCCCCTCGGGCGGGAAGACGGCGAGGAGCACGTCCGGCGCGATGGCTCCGAGCCCCGAGGGCCCCAACAGGATGCCGGCGACGATCTCCGCCACGACGAGCGGCTGCCCGATGCGCCGGAACGCGATGCCCGTCACGCGCGAGACGGCGAGGATCACGGCCATCTGCACGAGCAGCAAGGCGAGGGCCGAGAGGTGCAGCGCGCCCGTGTCCGACACCGCCAACGGGGCCGCGGAGACGACGGGGTACAGCTGGGCCCCGAACTGCAGGATGCCCCATGCGAGGACGGCGAGCACGGACAACCCGATCGCCAAGCGGACGGGGCTGCTCATGAGGTCGTCACCATCCTGCTCGCGCCGAGGCTATCCCGACGGACGGGCTCCTGACGCCTCGGCGCCGCGGGGGGCCTCAGAGATCGGTCACCGTGCCGGCCGGCCAGTCGATCTCGGCGAAGGGCTTGTACAGATCCTCTTCGTTGACGTTGCGCGTGTCGGTCCACTCCAACAGGCCGCCGATGTAGATGTTCATCGTGACGTCGTTGTTGCCGTTGTACACGGAGCCCGGGTAGTCATGGACGTACACCGTGAAGGTGCCATTCTCCGGGTCGTCGATGTTGATGTTCTCGGGGCCGGTGCCGGGGATGTCGTCGATGTCGAGGACCGGGTCGTCGTCCGGGTCGCCACGCACACCCCAGTCGAGGCTGGAGAAGCTGCCCGCGCAGTTGCCGTAGTAGCAGTCCCCGTTGCCGACCAGGGAGCCGCCCGGCTTGAGGAGATGGAGATCCATGTCGTCGCCGCTGTGGGTCCAGAAGATCTCGATCCAGAGGTCGCCGCCAGGAATGGCCTCGAGCGTGGCGGTGCACGGCTCGGAGCGATCCCCCAGCTCGTTCGTGACGACGAGCTCGGCGATGTAGGTGCCCGCGAGGTCGGGGGTGAAGTTCGGACGGTTGGCGCCGCCGCTCGGCATCCGGGCGGACGACCCGCTCGGGGCCGAGGTCAAGGTCCACGCGTAGTTGGTGATCGCGTACCCGGCCGGATCGTACGAGTCGTTCCCGTACCAGGTCGTGTCCTCGTGAATGGCCTCGACCGCGTCCGGATTGGCGTAGCACACGGCGATCGGCTGATCGCCCGCGCCCGACCCGGAGAGCTCGGCGAACTTCATGCCGGCGGGATCGTTGCTGCCGACCTGGAGCTGACCCGACCAGACCTCGCTCGCGTCGGGCGTGAAGGTGACGGTGACCGTGGTCTCGTCACCCGGCTCGATCTCGAGGGGGAGCGAATCGGAGATCGTGTAGGTGAACACGGACTCGGTGAGGCTCAGCGCGGTGATCTCGAGGGTGGCGCCGCCGGTGTTGCGGAGCGCGAAGTCGGCCTCGGCGCTCTCTCCCACGCCCACGTAGCCGTAGTTGTACGTGTCGGGGGTGATCGTCAGCTCGGGGACGAGCCCGCCGCCGTTGAGGGTGACGATGTGCGGGGAGTCCGCGTCGTCGCTGAAGACCTCGGCGGTGCCGAAGTCCTCTTCTCCCGTCGCGGTGTAGGTGATCACCACGTCCATCGAGTCGTCGACCGCGAGCCCGCCCGCGGTGAAGCTCGTGAGGGCGAACTCGCCGCCGTCGATGATCACGTCGGTGATGTCGGCGGCCACGGCGCCGATGCTCGTGATGGTGAAGGTCTGCGCGAGCTCCGCGCCCGATTCCCCTGTGCCGAAGTAGAGGTCCGTGGGATCGACCTCGATCTGCGGGCCGCCGTCCTCGTCGGGCTTGATCGCGCCGATATCGTAATCGGGGGTGCAGGCCACCACGAACAGAGGGACGAACAGGATCGAGCGACGCATCCAAGCCTCCAGCATTCAATCATCGAGCATGCACAGTCGAACATACAGAGCGAGCATACGGAGCGGGCGCAGGGAACGGGGATACCCGACGCGCCGCGCAGCTTAGCATGAGATGTCGGGGCACGAGCCCGTAATGACGCCCCTGGACAAGCTTTTTGCGGTGGGGCGCGCGCGCCTCAGTGGGGCGCGGATGCCCCACCTTCCGGCTCGCGTCGAGGGCGAAGTGCGGCGCTCGCACGGCGCCCGGGCGGACGGTGGTAGGATGCGGCTGACGCCGAGGTGGCCCCATGCTCCGTTCCATTCTGAAGCTCTCTCCCCTCGCCGTCGTCGCCTGCGCGAGTGACATCGGCATCACGAAACAGGCGCAGTGCGATGGGGTCCTCCAGCAGCAGGAGGAGACGGTCGACGCACCGTTCGACGTCGACCAGGACGGAGCTTTCGACGGCGCGAACCCGGACTGCGCAGCGACCTACGCGGCGGTCGACCTGGACTGCGACGACGCGGATCCGGACATTCGCCCCGGCGTCGTGGAACTCCAGTGCAACGGAGTCGACGATGACTGCGCCGCGGAGACCCCGGACGGCGCCGATGTCGACGCCGATGGCTACTCCGCGTGCGAGGACTGCGCCGACGCCGAGCCCGGGGTGAACCCCGGCACGCTCGAGGTCGCCTGCAACCTGGTCGACGACGACTGCGACGAGGCGACCCCCGACGGAGTGGACGCGGACGGCGATGGCGCCACAGCTTGCGACGATTGCAACGACTCCGACGCGGCGGTGGACCCAGCGGGGGCCGAGGTGGCGTGTAACGGAGTGGACGATGACTGCGACGAGGCCACCGCCGACGGCGCCGATGTCGATGGCGACGGATACTCGGAGTGCGAGGATTGCGCCGACGCCGAGCCCGCGGTGAACCCGGGCACGCTCGAGGTCGCGTGCAACCTGATCGATGACGACTGCGACGGGGCGACGCCGGACGGAGTGGACGCCGACGCCGATGGTGCAACAGCTTGCGACGACTGCAACGACGCGAATTCCGCGGTTCGTCCTGGGGCCATCGAGGTGGCCTGTAACGGAGTGGACGACGATTGTGACCCTGCCACGTTGGACGAGGAGTGCGGCGAGTCCGACTACACGGACACTTGGAACCTCGACGATGTGATCGAGTATTCGTGCACGTTCGGAGTCGTGACCATCGACTTCGAGCGCGTACTGATCACGGACGCGTATCCGGACGTCACCGTCAACGCGCTCGGGAGCGGCGCCCAGCCGGGCGAGATGGATGGCACGTTCTCGTCGAGCACCGAGTTCTCGGCCGAGCAGATCGTGCGAGGGAGCTGCACCGAGGTCTACGCCTTCGCGGGCACATTTACCTCGATGACGACGTTCGAGGGAACGTTCACGGCCGACTTCGTGGGGAGCGGATGCTTCGATTGCGCGAACCAGAGCTGGATTGTCACGGGGTCTCGCTAGATGCGCCAGGTGAGCGTGGAAGAGGCGAGGGATCTGTTGGACAGCGCTGCGCCGCCGCTGCTCGTGGACTGCAGGCAGTCCTGGGAGCACGAGCTCTGCCATCTCCCGGGGGATGTGCTCCTCCCGTTGGACGAGGTGATCGAGCGTGGGCACGAATTGGAGCGCGGCCGTCCGGTCCTGGTTTATTGTCACGCGGGGGTGCGGTCGATCAACGCGGCCGTGCTGCTCGAGCGTCAGGGCTTCGAGACCATGAGCATGCGCGGAGGCATCGAGGCGTGGAGCCTGCGAATCGATCCGACGGTGCCGCGGTATTGAGCTCCGGGGTTCGTTGGTGAACGAGAGAGAGGCGGAGGACGCCGTGCTCGCGGCACTGCGGCCATCCGGCCTGCGGGAGCGGCTTCGTCTCGCGATTGGCGGCGGCTACACCGCGCTCCAGGTGTGGGAGCGGTTGGAGCCCGCGGTGCGCGCGGCCCTGGTGGATCCCAGGGGCGAGGATGCGACGGTCACCGGGCGGCGTGCCGTCGAGCGTGTGCAGAGGGTCCTGATGGCCCTCGCTGCCACCGGGCGGGTGCGGCATGCGCGCGTGGGGATGAGCATCACGCTGAACACCAAGGGGCCTCGCGACGTGCTCGTCGACGTATTCCGCGCGACATAGGTCTTGTCCGCGCGCGCATTCGTGTAATGTTGGGCGCGGAGGGTTCATGCACCCACTTGCCGAGGCGCAGGCTGTCGCGCTGATGCTGCAGCATTCGACGGGCTGGATCCACGTATTCTGTGACGGCTCGTCGCGTTGGTCGACCGCGCCGCCCGATGCCACGTCCTATTGGGACCCAGGGGATGTGCCCGAGCCCGTCGTCTGTCAACGCCGTACGTACCAGCAGGCGCGGGGCGCGTTTTCGGCTGCCCTCAAACGGCTGCGGGCGCGGGGAATCCCGGTTGGGTGAGCCTCAGGGCCCGTCCCTCAGCGAAAGCACGGAATCGGCGCGCCGTCCGCGCCAGGTTGCGCCGCGCACCCGGCCGCGTAGCGGGCGCGCACCTTGACCGCGTTGCGCTCCACTCCCGCGTACAACCCCGTCATGGACGAGCGCGTGTAGCTGTCCACCGCCCCGTCGGGGATGGCGCCGCCGAGCGTCGCCCGGGCCTGGTAGAGAGCGAGGGTGTTGCCATCCTCGAGGGGGACGAGCAGCCAGCCGCCCTCGTTGACGCTGACGGTCTCCGAAGCGTCGAAGCGCTCGGTGTCGGTGCGCGCCCGGGCCTCGGAGAGCAGGTCGCCTCGAAGGGTCCATGCGCGCTCCCACACTCCGGAGGCCGAGGCGAGCCGCGCATTGTTGGTCAGGGAGATCACCCAGTGGCGATCGTTGAGGGGCCATGGAAGATCCAGGCGTTGGTACAGCCGCTTGGGCGCCGCCCACGCGCCCTGCAACGCGACCTCCGTGAGGCTCTCGATCTCGGCGGAGAGCTGATCATCCGTAATCGAGAGCCAGGCCTCCTCCCGCGTCAGGTCGAGCACGCCGACGCCGAGCACGGTCGCGGGATCTCCGGGGAGCGTGCGCCGAGCCACCTTTCCGGCGGCCACTTCCTCCCACACCTTTCCATCGAATGCGGGCGGGGGGAAGGTGGCTTGCGTGGCCACCGAGGGGGCCACCGCGGCCCACACGGCTGCGAGCGCGGCCGCCGTCACCGGGGCCACCGCCGCACGTGCGGAGTGGCACGGGCCGAGGGCTCCCAACCTCCGTCGGGGGCGGGCGGGCGGGGTCGGGACTTCGCGAGCGCTTCGGACAGGGGGGCCTCGGGACAGCCTGCTCCTACCACGTTCCTGGGGAGGAAACCGTGGGGCGACAAGCTGAAGGGCCCCGCGCCGTCGGTGATCCGACGGGCGGGGCCCTGGGTCTGGAACCGGAGGACGTCCTCCGGAGGCTAGTCGAGGCTCAGGTCATCGATGTCCTCGCCCTGGTCGCCCGTCGGACGCCGCGGCTCATCGCCCCTCGGCTGGGCCTCGACGATGTCGAACCCGTACGTGTCGTACGTCGTCGTGATCGAGATCCCGTGCTCGTCGCCGCTCCACGTGGCGGGGGCCAGCCCCACCACGAACTCGTCCAGCGGCACGGATCCGAGCACCTCCCCGGTGTCGACGCGGAACGCGAAGGCCTCCGAACCCACGTTGCCGAAGTCGTAGCCCGTCACCACCAGCACCCCCGGCTCGCCGGCGTTGCCCGGCACGTAGGCCAGGGGACCTCCCACGAAGTACATCTCCGGCTTCTGTTCGGTGCCCTCCCGCACCCCCTGGTTCTTCCGCACGCTCAGCGCCGCGTCCTCCAGCGACTCCTCCCAGAGCAGCTCGCCGTTCGCACCATCGAGGACCCGGATCTCGCCCTCCACCGTGGTGAACGCGATGTCACGTTTGTCGTCGCCGTTCACGTCCTCGATCACCTGCCCGAAGAGCGAGCCGGCGAACTCCCCAAACGGCGAGTCCTCCATGCGGGGTGCGCGCGGATCGGGGGCGCCGGCCATATCCAAGCGCCACCTCTCCTTGCCGTCCCGCGCCTCGAGGACGGTCACGTGCCCGTCCTCCGCCTCGGTGCGTCCGCCATACACCACCCCGCCCTCGACGATCTCGAGCCACACGGCGTCATCCACGTCCGAGGTGATGTTCCATCGGATCGACCCGTCCCCCTCCAACAGGGCCATGTGGTACGGGGCGTTGCGCCCGAGGTCCCCGAAGGCCACCTCCTCACTGCCGTTCCCATCGCTGTCGCCCACCGCGATCTGCCCGATGTCACAGGTGGCGACGTCCATCTGCCACAGCAGCTTGCCGTCGAGGTCGTAGGCCATGACCCCGCAGGCACGGTCGCCCATCGGCTGTCCGATGCGGAACCCGAAGTACGGAACGACGATCTCCTGGCTGCCGTCGCCGTCGAGATCCGCGAACTTCGCCTCGGCCAGCCCCGCTGCCGTCTGCACGGAGAACAGCGTATTCCCCTGGTTGTCGAACAGCTGGAGCACGCCGGCGTTCTCACCCCGCCACCCGAAGCCGCTCACGACGAACATGCCGGCGCCACCCTCCTCGTGGCGGGCCATCTCGATGCCCGTGATGACGGCGGGGCCATCCCCGGCGAGCTTGCTCTCGAACATGGGCTGGCCGTTGTGGCCGAGCCCGGTGACGTTGCCGAACACATCACCGGTGACCACCTCGGCGATCCCGTCGCCGTCGAGGTCTCCGACTCCCATGGCATGATTGAGGCCGCCAGCCGACAAGGTGTCGATCATCTCTCCGTTGTTCGCCGACACCTTGTAGAGCTGGGCGTCGCCGCTCGCGATGATGAGCTGGTTGTCTCCGACCGCCGCGAACGCCCGCGCGGGGACGGATGTCTCGATGCGCCAGAGCTCCTGTGGCCCGTCCATCGCGAGGCTCCAGGCCGCGGTCTGCGCCATGGTCGGCGCGAGCGCCGGACCCTCGTTCGGCAGGGCGGCCTTCTCTCCCTTCACCACCGGGTAGCCCAGGCCGGTGATCAGCTCCTTGGTCCCGTCCGCGTCGAGGTCGATGGCATCGACGATGTAGGCGCGCGCGCCCAGCGGCGCGTTCCAGAGCTCCGCGCCGTCCTGTCCGAACCCGTAGATCGTGGACTCCTCGTCGTTGTACGCGTGCACGATCAGCTCGCCGTGGTCGTCACCGTCGAGATCCTGGACGAGGATCCCATCCACCCGGCCGTCGACCGCGAACTCCTGGACCACCTCCCCCTGCGTGTCGAGCGTCACCACGCTGTCGCGCAGACCGACGATCACGTCCCCCCGGTCATCTCCGTCGAGGTCGTAGATCGAGGCGGTGTAGATCTCGCCCTTCGGCAGGTTGCCCGTGTAGAGGGTCTTGCCACGGGCGTCGACCGCCACGATTCCGCCCAGGACCTCCTCGCCGGTCCCCTCGTCGCGCCCGGGGCCCTGGTCGTCCGTCGGGCGCGGGAGCAGGTTCTCCCGTTCCTGTGAGCCGTCCCCCTGGCGGCCCTCGTGCAGCCCCTCGTGCATCGCCAACAGGGCGTTCTTCTCGGAGGGGCAGATGTCGTAGTGCTCCTTCTCTCCCTTCGATTCGACGTTTCCAATCAACAGGAGCTCACGCCCGCTCTTTGCGTCGAGGTTTCCCGAGCGCACCATCGAAGGCGTGAAGTCGATGTCGGCGTCCCAGAGCTTCTCGCCGGTCTGACCCGAGTAGGCGGACCTGCCTCCGCTCGGAAAGAAGTCGGGGACCGTGTCGCCATCGGCGTCGATGAGGGCGAAGTCGCAGGCGTTTCCGTCCCCCTGCAGCTTCACCGTGTAGAGGAGCTTCCCCGTCGCGGCGTCGAGCCGGTGGATCCGGTTGGCGCTGTCGAGCACGATCACCGTGCCCTCGGCGGTGCGCAGCTCCCGCACGTGCACACCCATGAAACGCAGCTTCTCCGCGATTTGTTGGTCGTTCAATTCGAGGCTGGACTGATCCGACGCGTCGTCCGACTTCTCGTCCTTTGCCTGGTTCGTGTTCGGATGCTCCTCCACGGCCGGCAGGTCGAAGGTCCACAGCGGCTGCCCGTCCTCCGCCAACGCGACGACTCCCTGGCCGCCGTAGAGGAGCTCATCGATGCCGTTCCCATCGATGTCGGCCGGGCGCATCGACCAGACGGCGCCGTAGCCCTCCTTCACGAACCGCTCCCCGAAGACGCCCGCGTACCTCTGGGAGTCCTGGTTCGGGTCGACGGTGTCGGCATCGCCGCTCGTCGTCGTGTCTCCGCTCAGATCGGATCCGGCCGGACTCCCGGTCGCTTGGGGGTTTCCCCACGGCATGTTGTACCCGCAGGCGGTCAGGCCCCCGAGCAGGAGCAGCCATCCCCACCGCGGGGTCGGTTGGCTCCTCGTCGACATCGTGTGCATCGCGTTCCTCCCATCAGGACCCCTTCGACCCTCGGCCCACGCCAAGGATTCCGAGCGTTTCAACCGTTGTTTTTGGCTTCCGACGGAGGCTCCGCGCTCGGGCGGTCGTCTTTACAAGGCGGTGCCCGGTCGATAGAGGCCCGGGCCCCGCGATCCCGCCGGTACCGCACCTGGCGGTCCGGCTCGCGGCACCGGAGCACCATGGCGACCCTGACCCTCCCCGAGATCCCCAAGGACTACGACGCGCCGTCGATCGAGGCGCGCTGCCGCGCGCTCTGGGAGGAGAGCGGGATTCACCGCTACGATCCCGACGCCCCCGGGGAGCTGTTCTCGGTCGACACGCCGCCGCCGTACGTCTCGGCGGCGCACCTGCACGTCGGCCACGCGATGTCCTACACCCAGGCCGAGATCATCATCCGGTACCAACGGATGAAGGGCCGCAAGGTGTTCTACCCGATGGGGTTCGACGACAACGGGCTCCCGACCGAGCGCTTCGTCGAGAAGACGTACAACATCAACAAGCGCCTCACGACGCGCGCGGCGTTCCGTGCGCTCTGCCTGGAGGAGACCCGGAAGGGCGCCGCCCAGTACGAGGAGCTCTGGCGCGGGCTCGGCCTGTCGGTCGACTGGACGCTGCGCTATTCGACCATCGACGATCACTGCCGCCGCACGGCGCAGAAGTCGTTCCTCGACCTGTTCGGGAAGGGGCGGGTGTACCGCTCGAACGAGCCCGTCCTGTGGGACGTGCACTACGAGACCGCCCTGGCCCAGGCCGATCTCGACACGATGGCGCGCAAGGGGAAGCTCCACGACATCGCGTTCACCGCCGCCGCGGACGCTTCGCCGCTCGTGATCTCGACCACGCGGCCCGAGCTCATCCCGGCGTGCGTGGCGCTGTACCACCACCCCGAGGACGAGCGGTACGCCCACCTCAAGGGCACCACCGCGATCGTGCCCCTGTTCGGGCACGAGGTGCCGATCCTGACGGACGAGACGGTGGACCCCGCCTTCGGCACCGGCCTGATGATGGTGTGTACGTTCGGCGACGGCGAGGACGTTCGCAAGTGGAAGCGCGACAAGCTCGCGACGCGCCTGGTCATCGGTCCCGACGGCAAGATGTTGCCTTCCGCCGGTGCGTTCGCGGGGATGACCGCCGAGCTCGCGCGCAACGCCATCGTGAGCGCGCTGGCCGAGGGAGGGTTCCATCGCCGGTCGATCACGGTCGAGCAGAACGTGTCGATCGCCGAGCGTTCCGGCGTGCCGGTCGAGTTCAACATGGCGCCCCAGTGGTTCATCCGCGTGCTCGACATCAAGCCGCAGATGCTCGCCCGCAGCGCCGAGCTGAATTGGAACCCGCCGTGGATGAAGGTGCGCCTCGATCATTGGATCGAGGGCCTGAAGTACGACTGGAACATTTCCCGCCAGCGCTTCTACGGCGTGCCGTTCCCCATTTGGTACTGCCAGGGCTGTCACGAGCCCATCCTCGCGGACGCGGCGTCACTCCCCGTGGATCCGGTCGAGGATCCCTGCCCCGTCGCACAGTGCCCGCATTGTGGCGGCACCGAGTTCAGCGGCGAGTCCGACGTGATGGACACGTGGATGACCTCGTCGTTGTCGCCCCTCATCAATGCCAACTGGGCGGAGACCCCCGGACGCAAGGGTGGCATGGAGCTCCACCCCATGACCGTGCGGGTGCAGGCCTTCGAGATCATCCGCACCTGGCTGTTCTACTCGCTCATCAAGAGCGATGCCCACATCGGCACGCTCCCGTGGAAGGACGTGATGATCTCGGGGTGGGGCCTCAACGAGAACGGCAAGAAGATCAGCAAGAGCGATCTGGAGAAGTACACCGACAAGGACGGGTACAACCGCTACGAGCCCTTCGGCGTCATCCACAAGTTCGGGGCGGACGCGCTGCGGTACTGGGCGGCGGGCAGCCACCTCGGCCACGACATGAAATTCAACGAGAAGGACGTCAAGGACGGCCGCAAGCTCGCGGTCAAGCTCTGGAACGCCGCGCGGTTCGTGCTCATGCAGATCGAGGGCTTCGATCCCGAGGCCCCGCGGCCCGGCTTCGCGGAGCGGCAGCCCGAAGACCGTTGGTTGCTCACGGAGCTCAACAAGATTGTGCCCGTGGTCTCCGAGGGCTTCGAGTCCTACAACTACGCGGTGGCGCGGGAGTCGGTCGACCGTTTCTTCTGGGCCACGTTCTGCGACGACTATCTCGAGATGGTGAAGCACCGCTTCTGGAAGCCGGAGCTCTATTCCGAGGAGGCCCGGGTCTCCGCGCGCGCCACCCTCTGGGAGGCCCTCCGGGTCATCCTCGGGTTGTACGCGCCGTTCGTCCCGTTCACCACGGAAGACCTCTACCAGGCCATCTACCGGCCGGTCGAGAACACCGTGTCGCTGCACGTGACCCGGTTCCCCGAGTTCGACGCCGAGCGCACCGCCGAGGTGCCCGAGATGCTCGTGGTCGGTGGCATTCTCCGCGCGGTACGCCAGCTCCGTACGGAAGCGCGCCTCTCCCAGACGCGTGCGCTCGAAGCGGTGGTGGTCGATCTTTCCGCCGCGCCTCCCGAGCTCCAGCAGGTCGTGCACGCGATGAAGGCCTCGATCCAGGCGGTGTCGCGCGCGGGCGAGGTGCGGTTCGACACCGCGGCCTATGCCACCGAGGTCGACGGGCTGACGGTCGGGATCATCGCCGGAGAGCTGCCGGAGAAGGTTCCGGCCCCGGTCGCTCCGTAGCGCGATTCAGATCCGGCCGATGTAGATCACGTGCCGAGGGCCCTTCCCCTCGGCGCGTGCCCGCACGCGGTGGGACTCGGGACGGAACCCGGCCTTCTGGAGTCGCTTGGGAAATTCGGGCGACTCGTACGCGGACCACACGGCCAGCACTCCTCCGCGGCGCAGGGCCATGCGCGCCCGTTGGAGCCCCTTGAGCGTGTAGAGCGCGTCGTTCTCGGGCTGGGTGAAGGCGTCGGGGCCGTTGTCCACGTCCAGGAGGATGCTGTCCCACGTGTCGGGGGTGGTGCGCAGCACGTCGCGTACATCTTCGATGCGCAGCCGGGCGCGTGGATCGTCGAGGGGGTGGCCTGCGAGCGGGCCCAAGGTTCCGCGGTTCCAGTCGACCACGGCCGGGACCAGCTCGGCCACCGTGCACGTGCCGCCGGCCGGGAGGACGCCGAGCGCCGCGCGGAGGGTGAACCCCATGCCCAGCCCCCCCACGAGGATGCGCGCGTCCGGACGATTATCAGGCTTGGCGAGCGCAGCCATCGCCTCTTCCGAGCCGTGCATGCGGCTCGACATCAGGTCCCTGCCGCCCGCGCGGATGACCAGCTCGGTGCCCCGCTGGTTCAGCGTGAGCGGGGTGCCGTCGGGGGTGGCGGCGGTGTCGAGGAGGACCCAGGGGAGCATGTCGGCTCGGTGCGGCGGGGCGCGTATCCTGGCGCGGCGGCGGACGTGCCCGCGCGGCCGGGATCGCTGGCGGTCAACCGGGGTCCGGGAGGCCCATCTGCTCGCGTACGCGAGCAGGCCACGCGCTGATCCGGGTGAGCAGGGTCGTTCGCGCGGCGATGACCTCGCCGACGCTGTAGGGGCGGCGGAGGTCTTCTTCGAGGAGGGGCTCGGAGAGCTCCCATACGCCCAGCGCCCAGGACTCCATGTCCATCGCCTCGTAGGCCAGGATCGCGTTCGCGGTGTGTTCGTAGAGCGCCGTCACACAATCGTCGTCGTCGAGGCAGCCCTCGGCCACGCTCCCGCTGACCGCGCTCCAATCCATCGCTGTGTCCCAACTCTCGTCCATTCCCCAGGGCGCGAAGTCGAAGCGCTCGTCTCCCACCTCGCGGTACACGAAGTAGTCATTGAGGTTGTAGGGGTAGCCGTCCTCGTTCCCGATCGCGATGCTGTATGCCCAGAAGTCGAGGAACGAGTCCATGTCGATGACGGTGTCGGCCTCTTCGAGGAACGCGTCGGTGGGCGCCCCGTTGAGCGTCGCCTTCACGGTCTCGAGGGCGGCGTAGTCGCCGATTCCTGTCACCAACTCGAAGTGGGAGAGGCCGCGGCGCGAGAAGTCGGCCGAGTCGTTGCCCTCCCAGAGGTCCCCCGAGCCGTCGCCATAATGACGGTCGAGCAGGTGGTCGTCCATCGCCTCGAGGTTGGTGTACAGGCCGTGAAGCTCGCCGTTCAGCGACACGCGGGCGTAGCTCACGCGCGGGACCAACATCCCCATCTGGGTCCAGAGCGCGTACCCGATCATCTCCTTCGACTGGGTCGGATCCCCAACCATATTGTTCAACGTCACGCGCTCGAGCCCGGCATACTTCTGGCCGGGTACGTAGGCGTTGAGCTTTACCTTGAAGGCGGGCTTTCCGTCGAATCCCTGGTAGCTCGAGCTGCCCTTCAGGCGGATTCCCACCGGGTCGAAGCGCTCGCCGTTGATGGTGGCGCTGCCTTCGACGTAGGTGAAGGGATCCCTGCGCAAAGACTGCATCGCGTCCGCCGCGAGCTCGAGCTCTACCACCTGCACGACCGCGGGATTGTAGAAGGCCTGGTACTTCGCCTCGGCCTCTGCCTCGGCGGTGGTGTCGCCCGTGTCGTCCGTGTCGCCCGTGTCGTCCGTGTCGTCGCCGGCGGTGTCCCCGTTGTCGGGGATGAACTCGGCCCCGGTGTCGTCGCGATCCGCGCGCACCGCCGTGTCCTCCGGGGGAGCGACGTCCTGCTCGGAGGGGCCGGACGAGTCACACGCGAGCATCAGGGGGAGCAGCAGCATCGGGGGGCCAGGAGAGGGCCATGCTACACGCCCGTGACGGCGTGCGCTCAAAACGAGACGCGGGCCCCGACCGAGCCGGAACCCGCGCCGCTGTGCTGGGGCCTCTCGGGCCTACTTGTCCTTGTCCTCCTCGGCGCGCTTTCCCGCCTCGATCAGCTCGCGTACCCGCTGTCCGCCCTTGTGGCCGATCTCGGCGTACCCCTCCGAGCCGAGCTCCTCGCGACGTTTCTCGCCGCCCATGCGCCCGGCTTCCCGGACGGTCATCGAGCCGCGGTCCTCGTCGCTCTTTGGGGCGCTGGCCCCCTTGTCCTGGTCTTTTGCCATGGTCTCCTCCACGCTGGTTGCTGGCTCCGAGTCAGCGGTCTTCGTCGCTCTCCTTCACCTTGCGGCGGCCCTCGGCCTCCTTGCCTTCCTCGATGAGCTCGCGGACCCGCTGACCGCCCTTGTGGCCGATCTCCGCGTAGCCTTCCGAGCCGAGCTGCTCCTTGCGGGCCTCTCCGCCCATGCGGCCGATCTCGGCATAGCCCTCGTGACCCAGCTGTTCCTTACGGGTCTCCCCTCCCTTCTTGCCGATCTCGGAGAAGAACTCCGACCCGCGCTCCCGCGCCACGGTCTCGCCCCCCTTCCTGCCGATCTCGGCGTAGCCTTCGGAGCCGAGCTCCTCCCGGCGTTTTTCTCCGCCCAAGCGCCCGGCTTCACGCACCGTCATGTCGCCTTCGCCGCGCCCTTTCTTGTCCTGTGGCATTGCTCCTCCCCTCCGGCCAGCCATCCAGCGGCACGGCCTCTTCGTGTTCCTTGGGTAGTCATGACGGCCGGGCGTTCAACGTGGACGCCGGCCGTGCGGAACACTTCGTGACCATCGTGCGGGCTCTCGCCCGCCTTGACGCCGACGGGACGCGTGGTGGCGTTGCCGCTACACTTGCGTCGGAGGTGCTCATGGTGCTCGTCTACTGGTTGGCTGCCTGTGTCGGGGGCGACGACACCTCGACGGACGACGACACGTCGGCAGGGGAGGACACCGGCGTGCTGCCCGGGCCCGACGGCCCCTCTCGCGTCCAGTCGGACTGCGCTCCCGACGACGGGCCGGCCGTGCGCCTCATCGTCGGCCTGGACGAGGCCACCTGCGACAGCGCGTTCGATGGCGTGCCCCACGTGCGGATCAACCTCTGGGTGGGCGCCGAGCTCCCGCTCGAGCCCGGCACCTACCCGTTCGAGAGCGGCTCGGGCTCCGCCTGGTACTCCCCCTCGGGCGCGGGCGTGGAGCAGTACGGGACGTCGGGGGAGGTCGTGGTCACCTCGTCGACGGGCGGGGTCGTGACCGGGACGTACCGCGTGGAGCTCGACAGCGGCGCGATCGTCGGGGGAGCCTTCACGGCCGATGTGTGCCCGGATCCGGCGATGTGCGGGTAGGCAGGCGACGCGCCCACGGATCGGGCTTGACGATCGGGGCTCACGGGAGCACCTTGGGCATGGACATGGCGCCATGCGATGCACGGCGCTCTTTCCCCACCGGGGGCGTACCGGTTTCGACGAGGTTCTGAAAGGCTGAAGGGCGTGGCAAGGTGCGGGTCGCCTCTATCGATCCAAATGTAAGCTGCCAACAACAGCAACCACTTCAGCGAGGCCCTCGCGGCTTAGTTGAGGTCCCAGAGGCATAGCGACCCCTGGGTGTCCGGTTGAGCGTGATCGAACTCTTCTGGGCATATTTCAGATCCGCAGCAGACCCGGGGCCGAGCACCCGCCGGGCGAGCGAAGACTCAACAGGGGGCTCTGACGGTGATCAAAGATCACGACACTCGCCGATGAGCTTTCGGCAGGCCACGTATCTCTGACTCTCGAAGGTGCTTCGGACGCGGGTTCGACTCCCGCCGCCTCCACCATACACAAGCAAGCTTCGCCCGGCCTTATCCGCCGGGCGAAGTCGTTTCGGAAGGGCGACTCCGCCAGAACTCCGCCAGATGGCGGAGGGGCGGCCCGACCCTCACGAACACAGCCTGGAGGCGACAATGCCGAAGAGTCCGACGCCCGAGAACGTCACCGACATGACCCCCCGCCAGCTCCGCGCGCGCGGGTACGCCGACGGCAACGACTACAGCGACCTCGGCTGGCAGAACTTCACCGCCGAGGACCACCGGCGAGTCCGCGACGACATCGACGCGACGATTGACCGGCAGGCGGAGGCGACGGAGCGGCAGCGTCGGGACACGGCCGATGCCCGCGCGCAGCGGCTCCGAGACGAGGAAGAGTAGCCATCGGCCGCCGAGGACAGCGGCAGCGAGTCAGGGCTCCATTCGCCGGATGCCGTCGAAGCCGAACGTGAACGTCATGCGGCGCTCCCGGCCGTCGAACTTCGTATCTTCGAACCTATGAATGTCGGGGTCTCGGTCCAGCATCCCGTCGAAGCCGGGCGGCTCGCCGAGCAAGGCGACGTGGTAGGCGACCGCGCCGAACCTCACCATCGCGACGGCCCATCGCAGCGCCGTGACGCGCTCGCCGTCCGCCTCGCACCCGACCAGGAACTTGAACTGCGCTCCCGGTGCGCCTGCTACGGGCTTCTCCCCGTAGGGCCGGCGGTCCCCTTCCTTGCGGTTCAACAGCCACTCGCGCAGCGGGGCGAACTCGTCCCGAAGCGCCAGCTCGGGGGAATGAACGACCAGCATGAGGTAGGCGGCCTTGCACAGCGCGCGCGAGGTCAGGTCCGGCCGGGGCTGGCGAACCAGGGCGGATACGTGGAACTCGCCCGGCCCGCTTTCGTCTGGCGGCTCGCCCGTGGGCTTCTCGCCGTCGCGTAGGTGAAGCTCGCAGCCCCGCTCGTGGTGGTGCGCCATCGTGACGGTTCGACCGGCGCCCGCGTCGAAGGGCACCTCCGCGTTCCCGGTGTCGTACATCGGGCGAAGGAACGCCGTCGTCCCGGTGCGGAAGAGGTCAAGCTCGCAGTCCGACAGGGCGTGGTTCACCCGGTCATCGACGACGCCCGGGGGCAGCTTGACCCACTTCACGCCGACGGCCTGGGGGACGACGTGCTCCCACTTCCGGGCGTGCTCGGGCGGGATGGGCTCGCAGCCAATCGGGCAGACGGGTTGCCCGTCGCGCGCGAGGAGCGCGCGCACGATGTCGACCCGCTGCCTCCAGGTCTCCGGCGTGTACGTCTCCGCGGGGCCGAGCCCCTGTTCGGCGTCAGCGATGAAACGGACCTCGACAGGGAGGGTGAGCGACTCGGGCGCGGGCTGGGTCATGCGGGGCAAGGTAGCCGCCGGCCTTGGGATTGTCGCCTACGGCGGGTCCAGGGCGCGGACACCTGCGATTGTCGCCTGCCATGGTCCAGGGCGCGGGATGCTCACGCTCGCCGGGTGGACCTGAAACTACCGGGGCGGAAGGGCCTTGGATTGTCGCCTCCGACGTGCGACGACAATGGGAGAAGCAGGGGACAGCGTGGGGCCCGTTGCCGCCCCGCATCCGGGTAGGGGCGCTCATCGTGGCCGTGCTCACGCGGGCGAAGCGCGCGGCGCTCGGGATTGTCGCCCTCCCAGGGAACGGCCCCGGGATGCGGTTTCTCCCCTGGGATGAAGTTCAGCGCGCACCGGGCATAGGACCAGGAGAACCCTTCCTGGAGACTCCCGAATGTCGCCTGAACTCGTCGACTCCGATTCGCTGGAACTGCTCACGGTGGAACAGGTTGCGGACCTGTTCAAGGTGCGGACGCGGAAGGTCTACGACCTCATCCGCGACGAGGGGCTCCCGTTCGTGAGGATGGGCCGCTTCTACCGCTTCGTCCGCCGTGAGCTGCGCCGGTGGCAGGAGTCGCGCATCGCCGCGAACCCCGTGCCCGGGGCCCCGTCCGCCGCGCCCGCCCTGCTCACGCGGGACTGGTCGCGCCGGGCGTGAGCGGCGCCGCCCTCACCCCGTAGGAGACAATCGTGGCCCACAAGAATCGCTGGACCGTCACCGCCGACACGAAGTCCGACTCATACATCATTGCCTTTTCGTACAAGGACGGCCACGGCGTCTCGCGACGCTACAAGCGGAGCGCCGGTCGGGGCGTGTCGAAGCGCGACGCGGAGACGAAGGCGCGCGGCCTCTACCTGGAGATGGAGAAGGACCCGCTCGCGTTCGTGGGCCGGTTCGTCACCCCGGTTCATGCGAAGGCGCGCGCGCTGCCCTTCGGCGACGTCGCGGCGACCTACATTGCCGAGCACGTCGAGACGAACTGCCGTGCGTCGACCCAGCGCACGCACGAACAGATGCTCCGGGTTCACCTCGTCCCGGCCTTCGGCGCGGGGGACCTCCGCGACGTGCGCCGGCCGACGGTCGACGCCTACGTGTCCCGGAAGCGTCGCGAGGGGTTGAGCGCCAAGTCGGTCGCCAACCACATCAGCGTGCTGTCCAGCATCTTCGAGTTCGCCATCCGTCGGGAGTGGGTCGCGGAGAACCCCGCCAAGGGCGTCACGCTCCCGAAGGTGACCGACCAGGGCTACGAGTGGCTCGACGCGGAGGCCGCCGGCCTGTTCCTCGCGGCGGTTCGGGCGCGCGACCCCAAGCACGCGGACCTGTTTCTCGTCGCCCTCCGCACCGGGATGCGGCAGGGTGAGCTTCTGGCCCTCCGCTGGGGCGACATCCGGTTCAGCGCCGACGGCCGCGACGACGCCATCACGGTGCGGCACAGCCTCCACAACGGGCAGCTCGGCCCCACGAAGGGCGGCAAGCCACGGCAGGTCCCGTTTCACGCCGAAGTCCGCGCCGCGCTCCTGCCCCGACGCGGGGACGCCACGGCCTTCGTGTTCGCGACGTCGGCGGGGACGCCCCTCACGGGCAACATCGTAAAGAACCCGATGGCGCGCACGGCCACGGCCATCGGCCGCCCCGACCTCCGGTTTCACGACCTACGGCACAGCTTCGCCTCCCAGCTCGTCGTCCAGGGCATCGGCCTCCAGGTCGTCCAGCAACTCCTGGGACACCAGGACATTCAGACGACGCTTCGCTACGCGCACCTACAGCCCGGCGCCCTGTCGAGCGCCGTCGCCACCTTGGGAACCGGCGGACAGGTGCTCCCCTTCCGTCAGGCGGGGTGACGGGCTCGAATCTGGCGGAGTTCTGGCGGAGTCGGCAGCGTGGGCGACAATCGAGGCGCGCGCCTCGTGGGATTGTCGCCTTGCCGTGCGGCTTCCCGCAAGGCCGCGGCGGACCAGGACCGCGGGTAACCAACCCGCTTCCGGGGTGCGGCTACCGCGGCCAGCGGTCCCGGAGTGCCCTTGCGGAGACGACGAGGTAGTCGACCGCCGCGTCGTCCAGCGTCGCGACCTCCGCGACCAGTTCGTCGACCTTGGCGCGTCGGGTGGTGTCGAGCGCGGCGGCGAGTAGAGCGGGCGCGTCGGTGTCGAGCGCGGCGGCGAGCCTTACCAGGGCTTCGAGCGATGGCGTCCCGATGCCACGTTCGAGCTGGGATATCCACTCCGTGCTCACGCCGACGGCCTCCGCGAGCCGTTCGCGCGTGAGGTTGCGCGCCTTCCTCTGGGCTCGGATGGCGCGTCCCAGTCGGTTCCGTAGCTGGGCCTCGTCCATCCGGTCTGCCTCCGTGGCGGGCATGGGACGACAACCGGGCGGTCGGAGCCAGAAAGGCTCAATGCGTGATATCGAAGCATCCGCGTAGTTTGACTACGCATCACCGGCGCCGGGAGGAACGATGCGAACCGCGAGAGTGCCGCTGCCCCGCGGGGCCTGGGAGCTTCGCTGTGAGGGCCCGGTGTCGCCGACGGCTCCGACTCCGGCGGCGGCCCGCGAACGCCTCCAGGGGGCTCTGGGCGCCCTTCCGCGCCTGGATTCCGCCCGCGGCGTCGATGGCTGGACCGTGCTGTGGAGCGGGACCGTCCTGGAGGCCGGCGCGCGGGTGAAGGTCTGGCTGTGGCTCGCCCGTTCGGATGGCGGCGGCGACCTCAAAGCGGACCTCGCCGCGCACCTGGAGGCGGCGGGCTTCGCCGTGCGTCGTGGCCCCCGTCCCGTCGTCGCCGACGCGGCCCTGGAGCCCCGCGTCGCCTACCTTCGCACCGGGGCACACGGCTTCGGGCTGGAACCGCGCACGGCTCCGCTGTTCGGGGAGCTTGACGTGGCGGAAGAGGACCGCGACGACGTCGACATCGGCCGCGTGTACCGCTTCGGCGCCCAGCCGTGCCCCGCGTGCGGCGCCGTCGACCACCCGGCCGCCCTCGTCGCCGGGTTCCCTTCGCCCGACCTCATGCTCGCCGCGGAGCTGGGCGAAGTCGCGTTCGCCGACGGGGGCCTCGTCGACCGGCGCCGTCGCAGGAACGCGCGTTGCCGTCGTTGCGGCGCCGACTTCGTCGCCCGATGACCGCCGCGCTCGGCGCCGTCCGCACCCTGGGAGCCTCCATGCCCTACGCCCGTCTATCCGCCACGTTCATGCTCGCCTTCGCCCTCGCCGCGGTCCCGGTCGGCAGCGCCCGCGGGGAGGGCCCTACCGACCCGCCAGCCAGCGTGGAAGGCGACAATCGGCAAGCCACCCCCACGGGGCCCCGCGTCGCCCTCACCGTGACCGGGTTCAGCACGGTCAACGCCGAAGCCATCCGGGCCCAACAGCCGGCGCTCGACGAGCGGCTGGCTTTCCTGACGGACAGCACGGGCGTTCGAGTGTCCATCGAGCTTGCGAGGGGCTCGGCGGGCTCCCTCGTCACGGTGGACGAGCGCATGGACGCGCCTCTGGACCTCCTGGGATTCGTCCAGGGCCCGATGGGGCACCGAGCCATCAAGCTCGGGCGCGCGTCCCTCACGGCCACCTACGTCAACGCCTGGGTCGGCATCGGGCCCGTGCGCGCGGCCGTCGGCGCGGGCAACATGGCCCTTGCCGAAGCCTTGGGGAACCGGGCCATCCTCGTCCGGTACACCAACGGGCGCGGGGCCGTGCTCGCGATGTCCTTCACGCCCGCCTACAACGGGCAGGCCACCTTCGAGGGGCTGGCCTGGGTCACGGAGGGGAAAGCGACGACGGAGGTCCCCGTGGACGCCCGCACCGGCCTCGTCGCGCTCCCTACCGGCGCCGACGGCCGCCCGACGCCCGCGGCGGCGGTCTACCGATTCTTCGAGGTTGCGCCGTGATTCGGACGTCGCGCCTTCGCACGCTCACCGACCGGAGATTCCAGTGATTGTCATGCTTGAAAGTGTATACATTGCCGTCGCTGCCTTGCTGTTCCTGCCTGCGTGCGCCGCTGGCGCTGACACGGAGACGGGCGATGGCGACCGCGCCGACGACACCGCGACGCACGCCGACACGCTCGCATCCGGGCGCTTCGCGGACACGGAGGTAGAGGATTGGATGCCGGTTACCAGCGGGAACTGGCCCAACGCCGTGACGGGTGACACCTGCTCCGACCCCAACGGCCCAATCTGCTACGACTGCCTTCACGTCCCGACGAACACCTATGCCCGGTGGTTGCGGCAGGAGACCGAGGGCGGCGGCTACCGCGACGACGTGTGGTTCGAGGCCGTCCTCGGCCAGCTCGCCTTCTCCGACTTCGACGAGGAGACCGGCGCCGGGCTCGGCACCGACGGCGCCTACTACGCCTTCGACACGATGGGCGCGTGCGCGCCGGTCTACTGGCTGTATCCGTAGGCGCTGCCGGCACGCGGCGGCAGGCGGCGCCTCCGGCCGGTGCCTATGCCCCGCGGCGGGGATAGGCGACAATCGGACGCCCGTGGCCCGGGGCATCGTAGAGAGGATGGACGGTGGAAAAGACCCTGTTTGAGTACCAAATCTACTGCTACATCCCCTGGGACGCCGTGTACCTCCCGGACACCATGGAGTTCGTCGACCGCGGCGATATTCGGGTGAAGTTCTTCCGGGAGAAGCAGAAACGAGGTGCGCCGGAGGGTTTCGGCCGAATCTTCGCGACAGCGAGCAAGGGTGAGTCGCGTCGAAGCGACCGGCCCCTGACAAAGTTCCTGGTTGAACTTGCTCAAGGACGGCTACCCGTCGACCTCATCGACGAACCCTTCCTGTCGCGGCTGCGGAAGGAGGAGCCCGAGGCGGTGTCCACGGGGTTGTTGCCGACGGTCCGCAGCATCCCGGAGACCCTCTTGCCAGGGTTCTACGCAGACTTCCTACATGCCGTTCGGGACGAGCTTGCCGGCTCCGTTGAGCGCGTGCTGGACCTGCTCGCGCATCGAGTGGCCGGGCTCCCGGAGGCGCATGGCCCGACGCTTCGACTCGTTAGCATCCGAATCCCCCCGGTCGAGACATGGACCTCGTTGCCACAGGGTGTCGTCACCGCCGGGTCGATGGGCGGTCCTATCCCCAGGATAGACGCTTCGACGGTTACCGATGTTCAAAGCCAGTTGTTGTCCGCCGAGGCCGTGCCGATGCGCGGCTACTCGCTGTTCCGCGAGGCTTGGGGCGCGATGATGGGACATCCGCGCGCAGCATTCATCACCGCGTACGTCGCGATTGAGACCGCCTGCAAGGAGTGGCTCGGCCATGAGGTGCCGGAGACCACTTGGCTGGTCGAACACATGCCTTCCCCCCCGTTGAACCGGCTGGTCTCCGAGTACATCGTCGGCATCGTGCGCCGACGGGGCTTCGCACAGGAGGCCGACGAACTCCAGCGGCTTGCAGGGCGCCTTCAACAACACGCCTCGGTCCGAAACAAGCTGGCTCACGGGGCCGGCGCGGACCTCCCATATGCGGAGGCGAAGGCGGCCGTGAGGGACATGGAGCGGGTCTACTGGCTCCTCCAGGTTGTCTCCGGCGCCCCCGGCGCGCGCGAGAGTCTCCGACAGGCGGAAGGTCGGCGGTAGGCGACAATCTCCCGGGCCGGTCCACGGTCACTTGGGCGACAATGCTACCCACGCCCAGCCGTGGATAGCTATCCACGGCCCCGTTCGGGTACAGTAGAACAGACCAACTACAGAACACCCCTCCTCACTACGTTCGGAGGGGGCGCACGTCGCTTCGCGCCGCGCGCGCCGCACACCCGCCAGCCTTCACGGGGGCGGCTCCCGCGGGGGCGAGAGGAGGGTGTAGGTGTTGCGCCGTCGCAGCCCAGTCGCCTTGCGGGCGATGCGGACGTAGCCCAGCTCGGCGAGCCGTCGAATCGCATCCTCGACGGCGCGGCGGCTCAACCCGGTCACGCTGGCGATGGTGCCCTGCTTCGGCCAGACCTCGCCCCGTCCAGCGGTCGCGTACATGACGAGCGTGACGTAGACGACTCGCTGTGCCGTGGAGAGCAGCCGGAAGCGGTCGCTGTCCCAGTCCTCCGCCCAGACGATTCCGTGACGGGGGGCCTTCCGGGCGTCGACTACTTGAACGGTGGATTGTGTCATACCCGGCGATATGCCCGGTGGATTGTCGCCCTCGCGGGGTCCGCCAGAACTCCGCCACATCTACGCGCGCCGAGCTGTCGCCACCTGACGCGAGACGACACCAGACGACACTCACGGCCTCCGCGGATTGTCGCCTACATCGCCGATAATCGGCCTCCGTCCTGCATTGGCGGCCTCCCCAAGAAGGTGGTTCGACTCCCGCCGCCTCCACCATTTTTTCGGAAAGCGTCCATCGACAGGACCTTTCCGCGCACCCGGTGTCCAGCGGGGACACGCCCGGGACACACAGGATCCCGTCGCGGCCTCGGAGGGTATCCGAGGTCGCGACGCTCCTCGTCGTCCATCAGGATGAGACGCATCGGGCCGTCGGTCTGGCCGTCGCCCTCGAAGCGCACGTCGCCGGGGACGTTGGCCGGGAGGCTCAGCACCGGGATGTGTTCCACCGCCGCCTTGAGCGGAAGCGCGTCCGGGTCGATGTAGACCCCGCGCAGCCCGAGGCTGTGACCGACGAGGAACTCGACCGCGTCCGCGTCGGCACCCGCGCGCTTGAGCTCGGAGACGAAGCCCTTGCGGAAGGCGTGGTGGGGGCGTCCGTCGTAGGCCTCCTGTCGAACCGACGCGCGCTGCCAGCCGCGCTCGAAGTCGCGGGCGCGGGCCATGCGCTCCCGATCTCCGCTCTGGCGGTTGGAAGAGATGAGCCACTCGCCCTCCCGCTCCCAGGTGCGGAGGATGGCCACCAGGTGCGGCGAGATCGGCATGACCCGCCCGCGCTGCTCCTGCCGGCTCTTGCCGAGCTCTCCGCGCACGGTGAGGCGGGCGCGCGTCAGGTCGACGTCCGCCCAGCGGAGCCCCATGGCCTGCTGGCAACGGAGCCCGGTGAACCGGAGCACGACCCCGAGCCTCTGGTGCCACGCCCGCAGCACGGCGACGCAGGCGTCCATCTCGGCCCAGGTGGGCGCGACCGTCGGCTTACTGGGCTCGCGTGCCATGCGCAGCTTGCGGGGAGGCGCGACGAGCGCGCTGGACTCCTCGTCGTCGTAGAGCCACACCCAGGCGAGCTGCACCACCTCGACGAGCTTCCGCCGCGTCGCGTCGGAGCGGTCGTTGCCGTGGAGCCCGTCGTGCTTCAGATCGGCGTACCACTCGGAGAGCAGGCGGCGGGTGAGCAGCGCCGGGCTGAACGTGGCGCCCTTGCCGTGGACCTTGTCCAGGTAGCGGAGGAACAGATCGAGCGCGCGGGCGTATCGGACCGCGGTGTTGGGGCGGAGCACGCGCGCGCACTCCTCGGCGTAGCCCTTCAGGAGCTTCCGGAGATCCGGCGTTTCAGGAGCGTAACGAGGCTCCCATCGCCGTCCGAGGGCGGTGCATTCGTCGATCTCCTTTTGGAGCTCGGTCGCCGCTCGTTTGGTCGGGAGCTGCCGGCTCCGGGCCGTGCCATCGGGATCACGCCAGCGCACGCGCCAGCCGTCGTTCCGCTTGTCGATACTCGCCCTCGGTTCAGCTCCATCCACCAGGGGTCGATTTGTTCTGCCACCCAGCGGTGGTCCGGGCGGCCCGTGCTCCCCGCGTTGATCCAGGGGGGCGCGATGTGGTCGGGGTCGCGTGCGAAGGCGCCCGACCTGCCAGGCGCTGCTCGCCATCCTCCGAAGGGCGGTCGCCGGGGTGACTCAGGTCGGGCTCGACCCCACGGGGCGCCTCTGGAGGCAGGTTCGAGGGCACGCCGGAGTCCTGCGAGACGCGGGTCGAGCGGTGAACGGTCAGCGCTGCGATCACCCCCCTACACGACGTCGCGGCGCTGGAACGCCGCCCGCGCCCAGCCGAGCGCGAGCCCGCCGAGGACGAAGGGCCAGCCGAGCC